>NZ_JADEVV010000060.1 GCF_015207985.1 Synechocystis salina LEGE 00031
GTTAATTTGACTGATGAGCGACTCCATATTCTCCGCTTTTTTACTCAATCCTGCCGTCGCTACTATCTTCTTCCAGTACCTACTTGCTAATTATTTTCCCTCCTCTCTAAACTCCGGAATGTGGGTTTTAAGTACATAAATAACTTCGCCGGCTCGTGGAAGCCAAGAAAAATAGCTTCTTTAGGAGTGCCATTAACAACTAGTACATTAGCAATGCCATCCTCAGTTCCATCACGTTATAACCGATAAATCTTCAATGATGAAAATCATAGCCAGAGCCATAATACCAAGCCTCTAGGCGACGTTTTTGCCCAAAATTAGGGTTAGTAAATAGGATATTTTTAGCCAAGGGATAAGCTAAACTGTAACCCGCTAAGTTGGCATAATGACCTAACCATTCTAGCAAAGCTGGTAGACCAATTTGAGGTAATAAAGGTAACACTATGAGCGGATTTACCCTCGGCAAAGTTTGAGTTAGACCAGACCATTGGATTACATCTTGTAAAAAAGGTCCCATGACTTCTTGACCTTGCCGATCCATGACAGTAAAAACCGCATTCATTAAGCGATTAATTTGATCTGGATCTGATTTTTGTCCAACTTTAACCCCCATGGTTTGTTGAAATAACCAAGTAACCCCGATATTAGGTTGGTAGGGTTGCAAAAGAGCCAGATCCGCCGCGGTCAAATAATCCCCTGCCAGAGCTTCACCAATGGCCCGAGTTAACCGCTGTAAATGGCGGACCATGGCGCCGAAACCACCAAAGCTAACAGGGGATTGACTGCCGGCACTGTCCCCCACGGCTAGTACTCGATCCCAAGGAAAATGTAGGGGGCTAGATTTATAAGCCGGGAAAAAACCAGATAAAAACCGTTGCCATTGCAGTTGGTCTAGATTGATTTTTTGATACTCAGGTAATAGACGAAAATATTCCTCAAAAAGAAATTCTAAACTGATGCGGTCTGGATGCACATCTACATAGGTAAATAAATAGGTGGTGCGGCCATCCCGAGCAGGAAAAGCTTCCCAAAAGTATTGGCAATTGTTGGCAATCCCCGTGGTGGTGGCAATTAAATCTCCAGTGCTGTTGTCAGAATACCTCTGGGCACAACTACCAACAACAAGGCAAATTCCATCGGGGATTTCCCCTTGTCGAACCTGATTTACTAAAGGAGAACCGTGGCCCATGGCATCAATGAGCAAACGGCTGGTGAGTTTTTGGTCGACTTGATTTTCTCCATTATGCTGATAATTAATAGTAACTCCATCGGGGTGAATAGTTGCTTTCTGAAAGGCACTATGCTCTAATAATGTACCTCCAGCCTGGAGGAATTTTTGCTTAAGTTTTTCTAGTAAATAAACTGGGTCTACACCCACATTTAAAACATTTTCCACCCAAAACTCTTGCCCGCCATGGAAAGCAATGCGACCGGGATTATACTCACTGGCGATCGCCGTTTCCAATTCTTCTGGGGTGAGTAACTCTAATTCAACAAAAGTTTGTAATTCCTGGCGAGAAATGTTCCATTCCTGGGCGCGACCTTGTAATTTGCCCTGTTCTAGGACGGCAATGCGCCAACCATTGGTTTGTAAACTGGCAGCCAATAAAATTCCCAGGGTACCACCGCAAATTACTGCGTCAAAATCCGTTTCCCCCAAGTTTGTATTGACTTTTTGAGCAACTTCCACAATGGGAGGTGAATTTCCCTGGCATAGGGCTTGCCAACGCTGATCTAAACGTAGTAGATAACCCAAGGCATCCCCTGGCACAGAATTCAGTTTAGACTCCACAAAATAAGCTCCATTAATTTTTGGATAAATATTCAGCCTGCAACTATGCCGTCCAATCTTCCACAACTAAGTTCGGAACTTGATTGAAATCAGAGATATTTCTAGTAAGTAATATTAAATTGTGAGAAATGGCGATAGTCGCAATTCGTAAGTCCATTGTAGCCAATCGAATTTTTTGACTACGCATGGTATTAAATATTAGGATTGCCGAAGAATCAAACAACAAAATTGGGGCATCTGAAAAACTTCTAACAATTTCAAATAACAATCCATAACCACGAGCTATGTCTTTACTCGTCTGGGCTCGGCTGATAAAGCTGTGGGCACCCATTACTTGCTCATGAAAGCTAACAATAGAAAGAGCAAAATCTGAGATTTTGTGTTGAGCCATCCGAGAACTTAACCGTAGAAATTCAGGACTAGAACGACGCTGTAGAAAACTTATATGATCAGTGTCAAGCAAATATCGCACCTTTATTTACCATCATCATCAATAATTTTTCCAGACTGTCTAAACATTTTTCCATATTCTAATGCTTCCAAAAAAGCTGCATCATCGGAAATTGATCCCACCATCCTTTCTAGCCAGTTTTCACAACTATCGCTGCTGTCAACTTTATTTTGAAGCTCAAAAACTACCTGCTCTAGATTTGTTAAACGCTGTTCGATGGTGGTACTTTTTGACATCGTAAATACCTGATAGAATTTGCGATTTAGGTGGGCAGGGAGAAAGAATTTTCGGAAAGATAATTTATGGTATCTTCTATTCTTTGCAGTTCCTACCCTTCTATTCTACTGTTATACCGTTGCCATAGCCACGATCGCCAAGAGGGTATTGATAAGGTAAAAGGAGCCCACAATCTGGGTTTCGGTCCAGCCGCTTAGTTCTAAATGGTGGTGGATGGGGGCCATTTTTAGCAACCTTTTGCCTACACCATCGGGGCCTTTGGTGGCTTTGTAGTAACCCACTTGGGCAATGACGGAGAGGGATTCTGCCAGGAAAATGCCGCTGATCAATAGCAATCCCCAGAGGTTGCCGGTCATGATGCCTACGGCCGCTAAACTACCGCCCAGGGCTAAGGACCCCGTATCCCCCATAAATACCCGGGCAGGATTATGGTTATGGTGTACAAAACCAATACAGCCACCGGCCATGGCACAGCAGAAAAAGGCTAAGGCGGGATTGTCCTTCGCCACTAACAAACCCAATCCCACAAAGGCGATCGCCCCGGTGCCTGCGGCTAAACCATCCACCCCATCGGTCAAATTGGTGGCATTGCTCTCCGCCACTAGGGCAAAGGTTGCCACTAACCAAAAAAGGAAACCCAGGGGTAAGACAAATTGCATAATGCGAATGTTGGTGATGTCCGTTGGCCCATAAAAAAATAGCCAAGCGCAAAAAATAACGGCGATCGCCACCTGTAAAAATAATTTCTGTTTAGGGGTTAAACCTTTGTTGGATTTGTATTTTAAAATTTGCCAGTCATCTACCCAACCGATCGCCATATAACCCAAAGTTACCAAACCTACCACCATGACATCAGGGTTAAACTGGGTGCCCACCACGGCGATCACCACCGCCACCGGCACAAAGAAAATTCCTCCCATGGTAGGAGTACCCGCTTTTTTTAGATGGCTTTGGGGGCCGTCGGACTGGATCACTTGGCTTGCTTTCAGATTTATCAACATTGGTACCACCGCCATACCAATTAAGGCCGTGACCAAGGCCGTAAAACCCAAGGCAATCAGTAATTTCCCATTGCCTAACCAAGGCAGACCTGCCCAGCTACTCAACAGGGCCATCAGGGCTAAAGCCAAGGCCCAGAGCAGGATTAGCAAAGTTTTACCGCTGGGATTTTTCCAACTGGGAAGGGACGAAGATTTTGCGTTGGCCATAGTCAAAAAATTAGTTCAGGGGTTGATCAATGACGTTTTCTCCATCAGACTAGCATCAAGGTTGCTGGCCTTTGGCTGTCGATTTTGCTGACAGATTGTAAGTATCAAGAACCATGCCCTTAATTACCAAACTAAAAAAATATCGACGCAAATATCAACGCTTCTTCTGGCTCGGTTGTGTTGTTTTAGCCCTACTACTGATTATTCCCCATCCCAGCCAAGCTCAGTTTGTGATGCCCCAAGGCTTTAGCACCCAGGGTGATTATCAACCCCCCGGAGTTTCCCGTTATGGCCCCATCGAAGTGGCCCCCGTACGATCGCCCGTTGATAACAGTTTTTTGTTTGATGTGGCATCTCCCACCGTGTATAACCGCCAAGAGAATACCAGCGAGGTCCCCGTAGAGCAGAGAGCCCAGGACATTGAAAGCAAACTGGAACTGGCCATTTTCACACGGGACATGAATCCCGATGATCTAAGGGTAGAAACATCTCGGCTTAATAATGTGGTGGTGGTTACTGTTAGCAATGATGATTATCCCCTTCCCCTGGTGCTGGCCTCCGTTACGGAAAATGATGCCGACTTTAACGGGCAACCTATCGATGTTTTAGCAGAGCAATGGCGGGACAAACTGGATAAAGAAATTCGTCGGGGCCAGGCCAGCACTACCCAAGAAGCCTTACAGCAATCTTTTACTAAAGCTTTCCAAATATTTGCAGTGCTTGTGGTGGCAACGGTCATCATTGGCGGCATTAAATATCTAATTTCTCGTTATCATCAAAGGCTTCTCAAGCAGAAACAGGCGATCGCCGCTGAAAAACAAGCGGAGTCGGAGAGCTTGGCTAACCATGATCAAGACCCCATAGAAGTTAGCTATACTACCCCGGAAGTGCTAGGGGAACAACAACGGCTCTTTTGGCAAAGATTACCCCAAATACTTAGTATCGACCGCAAAATTGGTTTTTGGAAGTTTGTCCAGTGGCTATTATTTTGGGTGATTATCCTCGGTTGGTACTTTGGCTTATTTGCCATCTTCCGGGAAATTCCTGGCCTAGCCACCCTCAGTGGCGCAATTTTAGGTAGGCCATTGCAATTACTACTGCTATGGTTTTTCATCGGCTTAGTTATTCGCATTAGCCATCGCCTCATCGAACTGTTAAAAAACAATTGGCAGAATAATAATACTGCCGGACTGAATAAATTTATCAATCTAGGGGATAACCAACGGCGAGATCTGCGCATTTCTACCATCGCTGGAGCTATCAAAGGCATGGTGACCGTGGTGATTACCGCCAGCGGCCTGTTAACAGCCCTGACCATCGTGGGGATTCCCACCGGTTCCGTGGTGGCGATCGGGGGTTTATTAGCCTTGGCCATTTCCTTCGGTGCCCAAAGCTTGGTCAAGGATTTGGTGGATGGATTTTTGGTGTTAGCGGAAGATCAGTATGCCATCGGGGATGTAATTGATGTGGGCTTCGCCGCCGGAGGGGTGGAAAATTTAAACCTACGGGTAACCCAATTACGGAGTGCCGGAGGGGAATTGGTCACCATTCCCAACAGCGCCATCACCCAGGTTAAAAATCTGACTCGTTCTTGGTCTCGGGCTAATTTAAGTGTAAATGTGGCCTATGACACTGACCCAGCAAAAGCCATTAACGTCCTGCGCCAGGTGGGGGAAGACCTGTACAACGACCCGGAATGGCACGACAAAATGCTGGCAGTTCCCGATGTGTTGGGCATTGATAGTCTTACCCATGAGGGCATGAGCATCACCATCTGGATTCAAACAGCCCCCGCTCAGCAGTGGTCAGTGGGGCGAGAATTGCGTTTCCGAGTGCGTCAGGCCCTGACGGAAAATAACATCGAAATCGGTGTTCCCCGGCAGATATACACCACTAATGCGTCCGCCAACCCTCCCTTTAGTGCGCTTGAATCCAGTGCGGAAAGTTAGTGTTCCCGGGATTCAGACCTCTCCTAGGTAGATGCCCAACGATTTGGCGGTTTTAACCATAAAGCCATCCTTGTCCACCGGGAAAGCACAGCGGTTTTCCTGGTGACATTTTTTAATGATGCCGATAATAGGCTGCAAATCAGTGTGCTCCACTTGGCCATTGCGCCAAATCACCACTTGGTCATAAATACCCTGTTCAATCAATTCCACTGCCTTGATGCCAAACACCGTCGCCAATAGGCGATCAAAAGATAGAGGTGTGCCACTCCGCTGTAAATGGCCCAGGGTGGTAGCTCGAATATCCAAATCGATTAAATCACAAAAACTAGGATCTTTAATTTCACACAGATGCTGGCTGGTTTGACTAATTTTTTCCGCTAGATAGTCAGCAATATACTTATTCTTTTGTTCATTTTGATCATGGACACCTTCAGAAATAACAATGAGAGCAAAATGGCGGCCAGATTGACGCAAATTCACCAATTGGTCACAGCAGCCACGGATAACTTCTGGAGTTAGGCAGGGGGTAATTTCGGGAATTAAAATGATATCAGCTCCACCGGCAATACCCGCATGGAGAGTCAAATGCCCCGCATCCCTTCCCATTACCTGGACAATGATAATGCGTTCATGGCTAGCGGCGGTGAAAGTGAGGTCGTATAAAGCTTGGGTAACAATGTCCACTGCAGTACTAAACCCCACCGCCAAATCGGTAAAAGGCACATCGTTATCAATGGTTTTAGGAATAGCAATAATATGCCAATTTCCCTTGGTAGCTAAGTCATAAATAATATCTAAACTGCCATCGCCACCAACAACAATGAGCGCTTCAATGTCAAGCATGGCATAACCTTTCAGGATGGCAGCGGCGATATCCGGCTGTTCTGGATGCCCTTTACTCAAGGAACCTAAAACGCTACCGCTGAGAAATTGCAACACATCCAAACCTTTGAGCATTCCGGGCAGAGCATAACCATGTTTGGTCAACAGTAAATCTTCTGCTTGGTATTTTCCGTGGGCGACTTCAACAAAACCATCGGTGCCGTAGGGAATGCCATAGACTTCCCACCCCTTGAGAGCTGAGGCCTTAACCACTGATCGAATAATGGCATTGAGGCCAGGACAATCGCCACCACTGGTTAAAATTCCAATCCGTTTTATGTCCATAACAAACCCCCTTATATTTACCCGTAATTTAAGTTCTTCAATGGCTGATCCATGGTCAAAATCAAACCCAAATCTATCGGCAATCACTAATCCGCTAGTCTATTAACCTACTGGTTCAAAGGG
Organism: Synechocystis salina LEGE 00031; assembly: GCF_015207985.1. Taxonomy (GTDB): domain Bacteria; phylum Cyanobacteriota; class Cyanobacteriia; order Cyanobacteriales; family Microcystaceae; genus Synechocystis; species Synechocystis salina. The sequence continues at coordinate 6,928 of NZ_JADEVV010000060.1, forward strand.
ATCAAGCGCCTTCCAAATGGGGGCATAGGTCTGTAGAGCTTTGACATATTGCACCCGCTCGAAGGCAGTGGGATCGGGGCAATTAAGTTGGCTCATACTACCCTGCATTTGCCGCACAGATTCATATTCGTGCTCTTCCATCCAATGGGCTAAACTATTTTCTAAAGTGTGGATATAGCCGATGCCGTGGCGCAGTAAGGCACTGACCAATTGGGTGACTTTTGCCCCGGCCATTAACACCTTGACCAAATCTACTGTGTGTAAAATTCCACTAGTAGCAGCCAAGTCGCAGTCAATGCGCCCATATAAAATTGCTAACCAATGTAAGGGAAGGCGCATACTTTGGGGGGTACTGAGCAAAATATGGGGATAAACTTCGAGGCTTTCTAGGTCAAAATCTGGCTGGTAAAAACGATTGAACAAAACTAGTCCATCAGCGCCATGATCGGCAAATTTTTTCGCCATATAGGCCATATTGCTAAAGAAGGGGGCAATCTTAACAGCAATGGGAATTTTAACTTCAGCTCTGACAGTTTTTACGATGTCAAGATAATTCTTTTCCACCTCGGTACCAGGCACATCTAGGTCTGTAGGTACGTAGTAAATATTGAGTTCAATGGCGTCAGCCCCGGCCCCCTCCATTTGTTGGGAATAGTCTAACCAGCCTCCTAAGGTAGAGCCATTTAAGCTACCAATAATGGGAATATCTAAACTCTCTTTAGCTAGGCGAATATGGTTGAGATATTCCTCGGAACCAACATGAAAAACCTGAGGTTCAGGAAAATAAGTCAGGGCTTCGGCAAAACTGTTGGTGCCATGGGTTAAATGGTGATGCATTTCCAATCTTTCTTGCCGCAATTGTTCTTCAAAGAAGGAGTGGAGTACGATCGCCGCCGCGCCACTATCCTCCATTTTTTTGAGATTGTCTAAATCTTCTGTCAATGGGGCACAGGAGCCGACCACGAGGGGAGATTTCAGGTCTAAGCCGAGGTATTGGGTAGTGAGATCCATGATGTTAAGGGGATAGGTTTGATGGGAAACTATTCTGGAAAATAATCATGTCTAAAATTATTTTTTAGATGATATCTTCATTAAAATGAACTTAATTAACCAGGTATTAAATCTGAGGGATAAACTTCATTTAAAATTTCTTCTTTGGTAAACGGATTACTTTCAGGAAAATTCTTTAATGGCAATCTAGTTTCAACAGATGCAGATTTTCGTGCGTCATCATAAACCTCATCTAGGACTTGCTCAAAATGACGTTTTAAACTGGGGCTTTTACGAAAAGCTTTGAAAATACGCTTGCGGTGTTCAAAAATGGAACGACGCCAACTGTTACTAATTTTATTAGGTTGGTATTTCCATTTGAGAAGATGCACTAAAAGAACTTCAAGATTACTTTCTAATGCATCTTTTTGGCTCCCACTCATGTCTTCAATTTCTTCAATTAGATTTTCATAATCAAGCTGATCGAGTTGACGATTTTTCAAAAAATTTGCCATAGTTTCAGCCCACAGACAAAAGTCTTGCTCGTAAAGAGTTTTAGTCTCAATTTGGCTAACCATCGACTTATCCTTAATAAATGTTGTTCAACTGATAGGGGAACAGGTAGGATTTTGTCCCCCTAATATCAATTCTAAATAGATTGAGCAGGAGCTTTGCCGGGGAAAAGAGCACCATGGTCATTCCCATTGCTGTTAGAAGCACCTAGGGAACGTTTCGCCAGGTATTCATACATGGCCCAACGGGTAGTGACATCACTCTGGGCTAGTTTCATTAAGCGTTTGGCTTCCTCCGGCTGACTACGGGTGAGCATGGCAAAACGATTCTCCGAATACACCGTTTTATCAATGGGGATTTTGGGCGATCGCATATCCAGTTGGAGAGGATTTTTGCCTTGGTCTGTTAGCAATGGGTTATAGCGATACAGTAACCAACGGCCGCTGTCCACCAATTCTTTTTGATGATTCATGGCGGTGGTCATGTTGATGCCGTGGGCAATGCAGTGGGAGTAGGCGATGATCAGGGAAACGCCGGGATAGGCTTCCGCTTCCATAAAGGCTTTGATGGATTGTTCATTTTTAGCGCCCATGGCAATGCTGGCCACATAAACGTTGCCGTAGGTCATGGCCATTAAACCCAGATCTTTTTTGGGAGAGGCTTTACCCCCAGCGGCGAATTTAGCCACGGCGGCCCGGGGGGTGGCCTTCGATGCTTGACCCCCAGTATTGGAATAGACTTCCGTATCCATGACCAGAATATTGACGTTGTGACCACTGGCCAGTACATGGTCTAAACCGCCGTAACCAATGTCATAGGCCCAGCCGTCCCCACCGATGATCCAAACGCTTTTTTTGACCAGGTAGTCCGCTACGGAAAGAAACATTTTTGCTTGGGGAGTTTCCAGATTTTGTAAGCGGTTCTTAACCTGTTCTATCCATTGTCGTTGCTCGTAAATGTCGGCTTCCGTGGTTTGCTGATTTTCTAAAATTTCCGTTACCAGGGTTTGCCCCAATTCTTCAGTAAAGGTTGTGAGTAATTCCCCGGCAAATTCGGCCTGCTTATCGATCGCCACTCGGAAACCAAGGCCAAATTCAGCATTGTCTTCAAACAGGGAATTGGACCAGGCAGGGCCCCGACCGTCGGCATTTTGGGCCCAGGGGGTGGTAGGTAGGTTGCCGCCATAAATAGAAGAACAACCCGTGGCATTGGCCACCAACATCCGATCGCCAAATAATTGACTGACAAGTTTTAGATAGGGGGTTTCTCCACAACCGGCACAGGCACCGGAAAATTCAAATAATGGCTCCTGCATCTGCTGATGGCTAATTTTGTTGAGATTTAACCCTAGGCGATCGGGATTGGGTAAATTTAAGAAGAAATCCCAGTTGTTTCGTTCCTGTTCTCGCAGAGGTAGCTGGGGCTCCATATTGATGGCCCTTAATCGGGGTTGGGATTTATTTTTCGCTGGGCAGACATCGACACAAATGCCGCAACCAGTGCAATCCTCTGGGGCAACCTGGATCGTGAATTTAGAACCTTGCCAATCGTGGTCTTTGGCGTTGGTGGATTTGAAACTCACCGGAGCGTTGGCCAATTCTCCCTCTTCGTAAACCTTCGCCCGAATCACGGCATGGGGGCAAACAATGACACATTTACCGCACTGTACACAAACATCGGGATCCCAAACGGGAATTTCGTGGCCGACGTTGCGTTTCTCCCATTTAGTGGTGGCCGTCGGATAGGTGCCGTCACAGGGTAGGGCACTCACTGGGAGGTCATCCCCTTGGCGGGCCATGATTTTGCCCAATACTTCCCGTACAAACACCGGAGCTTGGTCGGGCACCACCGCTTTCATTGCCGTAGCATTGTCATCCACTGCGGCAGGAATGGGCACTTGATAAAGATGGGCCAGGGTGGAATCCACCGCTTTAATATTCATCTCCACAATCTCTTGACCCTTTTTGCCGTAGGTTTTTTGGATCGATTGCTTGATTTTGGCGATCGCTTCTTCCCGAGGTAAAACCCCTGCCAGGGCAAAGAAACAGGTTTGCATCACCGTATTTGTGCGGCGACCCATGCCCGCATCCCTGGCCACCTCATTGGCATTGATAGTGTAAACCGCCAGGTTTTTGTCAATGATGGCCTGTTGAACTTTGCGGGGAAACTGCGACCAAATTTCCTCCGGGCCGTAGGGACTGTTCACCAAAAACACACCGCCATTAATGGCCGGTTCCAACACCTCAAACTGTTCTAAAAATTCCCACTGGTGACAGGCGACAAAATTGGCTTGGCTAATTAAATAGGTGGAAAGAATCGGTTTGGGGCCAAAGCGGAGATGGGAAACGGTCACCGAACCGGACTTTTTCGAGTCGTAAACAAAGTATCCCTGGGCGTAATTATCCGTATCTTCCCCAATGATTTTGATCGAATTTTTATTGGCTCCCACGGTGCCATCGGAACCAAGACCATAAAAAATAGCCCGCACCACCGAGTCCGCTTCAGTGGAAAAATTGGGATCATAGGCAATGCTGGTGTGGCTGAGGTCGTCGTTAATACCTACGGTGAAATGGTTTTTCGGCTCAGCCTGTTGCAAATGATCCAACACCCCTTTGACCATGGCCGGGGTAAATTCCTTGGAAGATAAACCGTAACGTCCGCCGACAATTTTCGGCATCATACCCGCTTCAAAAAAGGCTGTCAGCACATCTTGATAAAGGGGCTCCCCAATACTTCCCGGTTCTTTACACCGATCCAATACGGCAATTTTCTGGACGGTTTTAGGTAGGGATTTAACTAGGCGATCGCCAGCGAAGGGACGATAGAGACGCACTTTTAATAAACCGACCTTTTCCCCCTGGGCCGTTAAAAAATCCACCGTTTCCTGGGCCGTTTCTGCGCCTGAACCCATCAGTACCATTACCCTTTCCGCCTCTGGATGGCCAAAATATTCGTAGGGACGGTAATGGCGGCCGGTTAACCGGCCAAACTCTGCCATCACCTGCTCCAGCACTGCCGGATAAGCGTCATAGAAGGGATTCACCGTTTCCCTGGCTTGGAAATAGACATCGGGATTTTGGGCTGTCCCCCTCAATTTCGGGCGATCGGGAGTTAACGCTCGTTCCCGGTGAGCCACTACGTCTTCATCCTTAATTAAGCTGCGGAGAACGGATTCCGGTAACAACTCAATTTTTTGTTCTTCGTGGGAAGTGCGGAAACCATCAAAAAAGTGCAGTCCCGGTATCCTGGTGGCAAAGCTTGTCGCCGTGGCAATCAGAGCAAAATCGTGGGCTTCTTGTACAGAATTGGAGCTTAGCAAGGCAAAGCCAGTGTTACGGGCCGCCATCACATCACTGTGATCACCAAAAATAGATAAACCCTGGGCTGCCAAAGAGCGGGCCGCCACATGCAACACCATGGCGGTTAATTCCCCCGCAATTTTGTGCATATTGGGCAACATCAACATCAAGCCCTGGGAAGCGGTGAAAGTAGTGGTCAAAGCCCCCGACTGCAACGCACCGTGTACTGTCCCAGCGGCTCCCCCTTCACTCTGCATCTCCACCACCAAAGGCACCGTTTTCCAAAGGTTGGGACGATGTTCAGAAGCCCAAGCATCCGCCCATTCCCCCATGGGAGAAGAGGGAGTAATGGGATAAATGGCAATGACTTCACTCAACTGATAGGCCACCCGGGCCACCGCTTCATTACCATCGAGGGTTGCATAGGTAGGTAAACTCATAAACGAATCGTCCTCAAAGGATTTAGCAAGGGCAAACAATACCCAAAATGTGGAAAAAGGCAGTTAATTTTTCTAGGTGGGAAGACACTGCCGGACAATTATAAAAATCGAAAAAATCACTAAAAATAGCTATAGGTCAACGGAGATTTAACAACTTTAGAGTTGTTTTTGTTGATATTGATTGAACTAAATTTCCCAAAATCTTAGCTGAGAAATGAAGCTATGGATTGAGCGGTCACCAATGGTGGTTGAACATGACGTTCCCTCTGGGGCTTAGTTTTATCTTGAACCCAAAATCAGAAAATGGAACAATTTCTTATTGTTTTTTAACGAGATTAAATACTGTGAAGTTTTGTAATTGATCCGTGCCAAGCAAAAGATTTTGCCTTAGCTATTGTTGGGATTGTCATGACAGCGGCAATATTAACTTGATTGTTGACTTCACTCGGATCGACTAGTTGATCAAATTTCAGCAATTTCTCCAAGAAATTAGCCCTAAGAAGTTTTTTTAAAGCTCCCTGTCCCACATTTTCCCCTCTCGCCAGCAATGTTGAACTGTTCCCCTCACTGGCGATCGCCGTTTAGCCATTCCCGCTCGCCTGGGGATAGTTAATTGTCACCAACAAACAAAATAACTATATGGCAAACAACGTTAGTTCAAAACTTTTATTACAATCAATCCTCTCTGTATCCACTTCACCAAATCAAGTCTAAGTCCAAGATAAACATTGGTAAAACATTTTCCCCTGATAAACTGCTGGGATTATCGACTACTCCAACCCCTTGACCTTGACGATAAATTTCCACTTGTTTACTTTGTCGATTAATCAGCCACCCCAAACGCGTGCCATTTTCCAAATATTCTGCCATTTTTTCCTGTAGGGGCTTTAAATTGTCACTCGGCGATCGCAACTCAATCACGAAATCAGGACAAAGGGGCACAAACCCTTGTTTTTCTTCTGGCGTTAATGCTGTCCATTTTTCTAGGGGAATCCAGGCCGCATCGGGGGATCGATCCGCACCATTGGGAAGTTTAAAGCCCGTGGAAGAATCAAATACTTTGCCAAGCTTATTCTGTTTATTCCAATGTCTTAATTGGTAGTTAATTTCAGAGTTGCGTTCTCCTGTTTCTCCACCCGTAGGGGGCATAATGATTAAATCTCCCTGATAAGTTCTCTCAAACCGTAAATCATTGTTACTTTGACAAAGTTTATAAAACTGCTCGTCGGATAACTTCAAAGAATCCATTTTAATCTTGAGCGGATTCATAATTGTTCTCCCAATCATCGGGGGGGCAGGCATTGGTTTCTAGTTTAACATTGGAATTTTAGGGATGTTGTGTCCTCTTAAGATTTGATAATTTCAACGCAACATCAAACTCTTACATTGCAACACAAAAATATCTAGAAATTCCCATCAAACTATTCCTGCTCAACCGGGATGCAACAACATCAGTCGGCGGGGCTCCAGGCACACAGGCCAGGGCTGGGGACGCTGGCGCAATATTTCCCATTTTTCTTTGAATACTTCCGCCTGTAGGTGGTAATCATCTTCATTGAGGGGCGGCTTGCCCAACTTGAGATAGACAGTCATGCGATGGGGGGTTTCACTGGTCCACACCACCCAACCAGGAAAAGTATTGATGGGGGAATGCTCTTGATCAAAACTATCCAAAAATCTAATTTGATGGGCCCGGACGCCGATGTGGGTTTGGGAAGAAGAAACCGGTGCCATGGTTTGCAGTGTGCATTGCCAATCCAAGGCCCAGACAGTGTGGCGGTCAATGGGCTGAATGGGGGAATAGTTTTTACAGCCAGTCAGTTGGGCAATGGTGAGGGTATTGGGGTGGTCAAAGACGGCCTGCTTATCCCCCGTTGCTACCAGTTTGCCTTGATTGAGTACAAGTAATTTCTGACAAAGCCGATAGGCTTCTTCCAAATTATGGCTGACAAATAGGGTAAATCCTTGGTAACTGGCAAGGGTTTTCAGCAGTTGCTTTTCCAGTTCATGGCGCAAATGGGTATCTAGGGCAGAAAAAGGTTCATCCAATAACAGTATGTCTGGTTCGGGAGCTAAAGCCCTGGCCAGGGCGACTCGCTGTTGCTGGCCGCCGGATAGCTGATGGGGATAACGATCGCCCATTTTTTCTAAATTTACTAAAAGTAATTGCTGCCTGACCCGGATCGATCTCCGGTGGGCGGGGAGGTGCCGTAACCCAAACGCAATATTCTCGGCCACTGTCAGATGGGGAAACAGGGCGTAGTTTTGCAACACTAAACCAACTTTCCGTTCATGGCTGGGCACATTGATATTGCGTTGTGAATCAAACAGGGTGCGACCGTTCAGGATAATTCTTCCTTGGGTCGGCGTTTCTACCCCCGCAAGGCAACGCAGTGTCATGGTTTTCCCGGAGCCCGATGCCCCCAATAATCCCACCGTTTCTCCCTGGGCGGTAAAGGCCACGTCTAGGGTAAATTGGGCCAATTGTTTTTGTAGTTTGACCTCAATCCCTGGAGCATTTTTTCGTTGCTCTGGATAACAAAAGGGAAGGCTTTGCCCTGGTTCTTGTTGTGAAACAGTCACCGCCCCGATGGATGGATGTGCCGACGGAGAAGAGGCGATCACCGGGGAATGTCGGCCCTGAACCCTAGTTTCATAGTGGTTTTGCCACATATTGGCGGCCACAATACCGGACAGGGAAAGGGACAGAATGATGCTGACCCATAGCCAGGCCTCCTGCATGGCCCCCGCTTCCGTGGCAAAGTAAATCGCCATTGGGATGGTTTGGGTTTGACCAGGAATATTCCCCGCCAGCATCAGGGTGGCCCCAAATTCCCCTAGGGAACGGGCAAAGGCGAGGGTCGTACCAGCTACAATGCCGGGGATGGAAAGGGGCAGTAAAACCCGCCAAAAAATATATCTTTTCGAAGCCCCCAGGGTTTGGGCAACTTGCAAGAGATGGCGATCGACTTGCTCAAATGCTCCCAGGGCGGTTTTGTACATGAGGGGAAAAGAGACAACCGTTGCCGTTACCACTGCGGCATACCAGGTGAATACAATGGTGAAACCCAACTCGGCAGTTAGTTTTCCCACTGGGCCATTTTTCCCAAACAATAGCAACAATAAAAAGCCGACGACCGTGGGGGGCAGGATTAAAGGGGCGATGAAAATACTCTCTATAACTAATTTCCAAGGACTCTGGGTGCCCAGCATCCAATAGGCCGCCGTAATCCCAAGGATAAACGTGGCGATTGTTGCCAAGCCTGCGGTTTTAAGGGAAATCCAGAGGGGAGTCAGTTCGGTGACCATCAAGGGGATATGGGGGACAGGTTGGAGGGGCAGGCAAATTATTGACCGGGGCCAAAACCATATTGACTAAAAGCATTCTGTGCCGCTGGACTGGCCAGAAATGCCGCATAGGTATGGGCCGCGTCTGGGTGGTCACTGGCCTTAATCACGGCGATCGGATAAACAATGGGAGCGTGTGAATTGGGGGGGGCCATGGTTACCGTCTTCACCCGTTTTGAAATTTGGGCATCGGTGGCATAGACAACCCCGGCATCGGCATTACCACTCTCAACGGCACTGAGCACACTCCGCACAGAGTTGCCATAGACAAATTTAGGCTGTAACTGCGGCAATATCCCGAGGTTGAGGAATACTTCTTCCGCGTATTGTCCGGCCGGCACACTGCGAGGCTCCCCCATGGCAATACGCTTAACTTGGGCATCGGCCAGTTGCTCAAACGTCTTAATATTCAGGGTGGAATTCTGGGGAACAATCAAAGCCAAACGATTGCTGAGCAAATTGCGACGGCTATCTTTGTCAATTAAATTCTTGGCTTCCAACCTATCCATTTGTTTGGCGGCGGCGGAGATAAATAAATCAACCTTGGCCCCCTGTTCAATTTGCTGTTGCAATGTGCCGGAAGCGGCAAAATTATAGTTCACCCCAATGTTTGGATGGGTCGATTCAAAGACGGGATCCAATGCTGCGATGGCATCCTGCAAACTGGCCGCCGCCGACACAGTTAGGATAATGGGTTCCTTGGTTGATGGGATAAAACTTTCTGGACTGGGGGATGACTGATTCACTTTGCCCATTACCCCCACCGTCAATAAACCTACCAAAGCAAGGAGCCAAAACCAAGCCAGTTTATTTTGTTTCATTATTTTCCCACCTGATATTTTTCGGACTGGCCCATCCCTGGGTTAGCCACATAAAATTACGCTCAGTAAATTTTGCATCTCAAAACTATCTCTGCTAATCCTTGGCGATCGCCTGCCAAAGTTCTGACCGCAAAGGCTGGAGGGCATTGTCCAAGGCCGGGGCCAGGATGGGGGAGGGCAACATAAAGGGAAACCAAGTTACCAGGGGAAGATTTTCCGTCACTTGATAGAAATCGCTGGGGTTGGGGCCGTCAATGTGCCTTGAGTTGACCCCAAAACCTAATCTCTGACGACGGTACTGGAGTATGGGGGCGTAATCCGTCAACCAAGTGTAGAAGTCGGGGGCCTGTTGCAGGGAACCGAGGGTTTGTTGCAACAAGGGTTCTGGCATGGGGGTTCCATTAACCTGTAACCAAGCTTGATTGATTAATTCCCTGGCCCGGGCGGGGTTTTGCCAAGCTTGCACCACTTGGACGGCGACGTTGCCTAAGGCAGGGAGATATTCCTCTAGTTGAGTCGGATTTTTGCTTAATCCCACCACGGCCTGGGCCTGGCGATCGCCAAATTGATTCAACTCTGCCTCTGCCTGGGAAAATTGTCCCAACCACCAATGGATTCCCCCCTGGATTTGCCCCAACAGTTTTTGATAATCCCCATCATCATCATGGTCTTGCCGCAGTTGACTGAGGGTAGACTGGATTTTTGCCATCAAGGGTGGGTAAAGCGGGGCAAAATTGGGATTGCGCCAGAGGGGATTGGTGATAAACAGAGGATCCCGCAGACATTCCAAACTAAAAGCTTCGATCGCCAAGTCTAACTTTTGTTGTACCAACAGACTTAGTCCTAGACCGTAGAAAACTCCCCGCTTGGCGGGCACCAATTGGCTGGCAGTGGCAAAGGATTGACTAGCTTGGGGGGGGTCTTGGCCCAGGGCTAACCATCCCAAATTGTTATGGGTAAATTCCTGGTGGGGAGAAGCTCCAATACTCCGCTCCAAGGCGGCAATCGCCCTATTGATCAATTCCTCCCGTTCCCCGGGATCGGCTGTGGTTAAAGCAATGTTGCCCAAATTCCAACCCAACTGAGTGGGGTAATAGGCTTCCCAGGGGGCAAGATTTTCCGCTTGGGTGAGGTATTGGGTAAAGGCCGGCACCTTTTCCGCCGCCAAAGCCCGGAAAGCCACTTCTGATAGTTGCCAAGCCCGCAAAATGGGAAATAACCACACGGCGATCGCCAAGAGGAAAGCAATGCCAGCCAAGAACACTGGCCGGGCGAAACGACTGGGTTTTGGTATTACTGGATCGGCAGAATAAAGCTGTAGTAAACAGGCAAAATAAATAATAATAATGCCGCTAATGCAAACATTGTCCAATTGATAGTCTGTCCAACAAGTCACCCCGTAGGCTATCAAAGCGCTAGTGAGGGTCCAAATTATGATTTTTACTGTGTTTAAATCAACGCTATTGCCCTTGGCAGTAACTAAATCCCTATTCATTAAACTGCGAATTAACTGCCAAATTAAACCAACGGTTAACAGCGAAGGAATTAATACACCCCAAATTCCTAATTCCGCCAATAATTGGGCTGGGGTGGAGTGGAGCTGGTAAATAAATTCCGATTCCCGCCCGGCCCACACCGGTCGATAAACTTGATATTGCAGGGGCACATTGCCCAGACCAATGCCAGTCCAAGGATGGGCTGAACCCATGCGCCAACCAATTTCAAAATTAATTAAACGATAGGCGAACTGTCCCGCCCCTTGCCCTCCCATTATGCCCGTGAAACTAGTTAGTAAACGGTCATTGGTGCCGATAAAAATTCCCACCACGGCGATCGCCATACTGCTTAGACCCAACCACCAAAGCCAAGGCAACCTGCGCAGTAAACCAACGCCAATAATAGCTAGTAGTAATAGGGTCGCCAAACCTAACAGGCCGCCCCGGGAGCTAGTGGTGTAAAAATCGATTAAACCCAGTGCTAAAGCCATGGTCCAAAACCAGCGTTTTTTGCCTTGATTGAGCCAAATTAAAACACTTAGCAGGGGCAAAATTAACACCAAGTAACCCGCCACATAATTTTGGTGGCCAATGGGGGCCCAATTTTGTAATTCCAATACCCCAAAGCTAAAGGTTTTAGTAATACCCATTTCCTTGGCGATCGCCGCCGATTGCCAGAACGGAATTAGGGTTTGGGTAAACCAAAGCAATAGGCTAATGACAATAAAAGCAAAGCCGACATAGCCCTGCCAAGTTAATAGTTTATTGATAGTTACCAAGGGTTGGGGTTGACTTTTTAGCCAACCTCGTAATCCATATAAACCGGCTAGAAAAGCTAGTAATGTCCAGCTATGCCAATGGGCCTGGGCGGAAAATTGGGCCGTTATGTTACCCACCGCTACGGCGATCGCCAATGCCAACAGCAACCAGTCGAACCCCAGTCCGAGGGAAATTAAGCGTTTATTTTGCCCGATTTGCCACAGACACCACAGCACAGTCAACCAAAGCCAAGTTTGCCAAACAAAGACCCAGGGCCAACTCACCAACAAACTATTGCTATTGGGCAACAGGGTAAATAAGCCATAAAGTAATGCCGTCAATAGCCCCAACAATCGTCCTGGGTTACTAGAAGGGGGAGTGGATGAAGGGAGACTAACAGGAGGGGAAGGAGAATCGGCGGCCATGCTGGGCAATACTCACAGGAAAACACCTTCCCATTTTGCCCTCTTCTCAGAAAAAAACCGCCCCGGAGGACGGTAATCAGATTTTCGTGTGTGAGGAGGAAATCGCGTCGAGTTCTGCTTATTTCTTAACCTCACTGTATTTACGATTCTAAACTAAAATTTAGGGCCCTCCACTCACCCGATTGAGTGAATCGCTGGCGATCGCCATGGCGGTATGATGAAGCCTGGCCTAACGATTACAGCTCCGCCAATATCCGTTCCATTGTCAAAAATTTGTTGGCGATAGGGGAACCACTTGCCGATGGATGGGCGGTATGACAAGAAAAACGGTTTTGAGCACTTAAACTTTGACTTTTGTGCGGAACCGTCCCTGTTCGTGGGCGGCCGACTTCGCCATATCCACTGCGGCATGGAGCCCTTGTTGGGGGGAACGCTCTGCAATGCCCAGGTCCACAGTGATATTTCCCTGCTGGAAACCGAGGGCTAGTCTTTCTCGAATAAAATCCGCTTGGCTGATGTGGCACTCAATGCAAAGGATGGCAAATTGCCTGGCGCCAATGCGGGCACATAAATCCTCTTGACGGCAAATGGTACGAATAATTTTGGCGGCCTGGCCCATCAGGCGATCAACCTCTGCGGGGGGTCTTTGTCCTTCTTCTAGATCAACAATAATCACACTGACGGGAAAGCCAAATTTTTGGCAACGGGCTTCCTCGCTGGCCAATAACTTTTCCCAACCTAAGTGGCTGTAAAATCCAGTAACTTCATCCCGCTCCGTTAAAAATTGCTGTTGTTCCTCCCGTCGGGAAGCCATCTCTGCCTTCAGGAAAAAGTCCAGAATAGTGCTGAGTAATTTGGCAATCAATTCCACTAGGGGCAATTCATCGGCCAAGTTATCCGGCTGGGGTTGGGGATCAATGGCACAAAGGGTGCCAAACAGAGCACCGTTGCCGTAGGTGATGGGCACCCCTACATAGGCTCCAATGGGGACCTGTTGGGCGATAGGGGCGTTGCGATAAACCTCCACCAAATCAGATTGGGGGGCGATATGGGGTCCTTCTCCCCTCACCATACGGGAACAAAAGGAATCAGGCCAATGGAAAACATCCCCCTTTTGGACCCCATAGCCATGGTCCTCTGCCTGGAGCACAATCCAATCGTCCAACTCAGTGCGGGTAATCATCCACAGGGAAAGACCCATGCGCTGGTGCAAATAGGTCAAAGCCGCCTGGGCCGCACTATCGAAGTCGGAAAAAGAATGGGTGGTAAACATGGCTTGAAGTGTGCTGTAGATATGCTCTATCTTTCTTTGGCCCTGGATGTCAATCTTGCTACCAACGGGGGCTTAGGTCACAAAACCTCCCCGAAGGAAGGTTTAGCACCACCTTGACCGAACTGGGTTTGGCTAAGCCTACAGGTCACCGCCCCGGAAAGCGAGCACAAAAACCACGGCGGGCCCAGCAATGACAATCAGCCCCAGAAAAGTCAACTGAAAAATAGGTTCTAAATTGAGTGCGGCAAATAATTCCATAATTTCTCCTGTTAAAAACTGCTGGCTAGACTCAACGTAAGCAAGGATAATAAAACCAATGTCTATAATAGCTGGGTTGGTTTCGTCCCCTGGACTTGCCGTCATAAAAATACATAAAGTTATGTCAAGAAGGAGACTGGCCATGGCAACTTGGTATTGCATGCAGGGGTGTGGCGCTTGTTGTAATCTCACCCCAGAGGACCGGCCGGAGTTGGCTGAGTATCTTACCCCGGAGGAGTTGACCCTTTACCTCAGCCTAGTGGGGGAGGATGGTTGGTGCATTAATTACAACCACGGCGATCGCCTCTGCCAGATTTATCCAGACCGGCCTAGTTTTTGCCGGGTGAAGCCGGATAACTTTGCCCGGATATTTGCCATTGCTCCGGCGGAGTTCGACGAGTTTGCTAGCCATTGCTGTGAAGAACAGATTGAAGGAGTTTATGGCCCCCGGAGTGGGGAGCTAAAAAGCTATCAACAGGCATTGCCCGCCGTGGCAGAATCAATCTGAATCTGGTCAAACGGGATCTAATAATTCAAAGAAGCGGTAATGGGCGAGACCGTCTAGAATGCCCGCAGCGTAACGTTTTTCAGAAAAATAAATTGGCTCAATTTCCCCTAGGTTAGAGAGTTCCTCGTGGTGACGGTTGGCGACAACGACGGAAAGGGTATTGCCCCGCATCATGTCCTCATCTGCCCCCGACCCCCCGGCAGTGAAAACGTGCTCCAGGGAAATGTTCCACTGTTGACTTAACCAACGCACTGCGTAGCCTTTGGAAGCGCGGATGGGCAAAATATCCAGAAATTGGCCAAAGGAAATAATTGTGTTAACGGTCTGTTCCCCTTTATGCAACAGTTGCCGGATTTCTTCCAAACTGGGGGCGATCGCCCCGTCGTAGAAATAGCTAATTTTATAGGCACTCAGTTCTTCTTTAGGTTGGAGCGCCAAACCAGGCAATTCCCCCAAAAGGCGCATAATGGCGTTACGATTCCACAAATAATCAATGTGATGACGCCAACTCTGGTCGGGGATCAAATCCGGGGAAGAATAAATTTCCGTCCCCATGCTGGTGATCAACATATCCGGTTGGGGAATGCGATACTCCCGCAAAATTTTCAGCACGGAATCCAATCTTCTCCCAGTGGCAATGCAAAATCCGACATTTTTACGATGTTGATAAAGCACCTCCAGCAATTCGTCCAAAGTTTGGCGATCGCCTGGTAGTCCCCCCTCTAATGCCCCCAGTAAATTTTGGTCCAAACTAGTGACCAAGGCACCGTTATAGTACAAAGTCCGCCGCCGCTTTAGATCACTCCGTTTCAGGACGGAAGTCTGTTGCATTAGAGCATTAAGGGCATCCAAGTAACTGTCAACGTGGGAATGCCAGGAATAGTGACGCTTAACCCCCTCCAGACCCCTAGTGGATAAAATTCGCCATTGTTCGCTTTCGTTTAATACGCTCAATAATTTATTGACAATATCCGTCTCGTCCAGAGGGTTGATCAGATAACCGTTCCGACAGTTTTTGATGATATCCACCGGGCCACCATCCTCCGTGGCCAGAATGGGCACCCCACTGGCCGCTGCCTCAATCAGAGTTAAACCAAAGGGCTCTGTCAACGCCGGGTTGATAAATACCCCCTGGGACAAAGCGGTGAGGCGAAACAGATCGTACACATCTTCCGGGTGATTGTGCTTGGGGTAAGCCACTTTGCCATAGAGGTCGTAGCGGTCAATGGTCAACAGTAGGTCCGTCAACACTTCTCGGGGCCCCATATCCAAATCCGTAATATCATCCCGATTGCCCGCCACAATGACCAAATTAGCCCGGGCTTGCAACTCCGGTGACTGGCCATAGGCCTCGATCAACGTGTGGATATTCTTGCGGGGATCTGGCCGGGACAGGGCCAGAATAATGGGCTGACGGGGTTCACGCAAAAATCGACATAGCTCCGTCACAATGGGGCTTTCCCACTCGTCTCCCTTGGGGGGATAAAACTTTTCCAGATCGGTGCCGGGGGGAATGACCAACATCTGGTCTGGTTGGTAATAGTCATACTGGGCATACTGTTCCGCAATTTCTTGATGGGTACTGGTAATTACCCTTGCCGCTGACCCTAGGGTTTCTTCCTCAGCGTTAATCCGTCGGGCCATGTTGTAACGGCTTTCAATTTCGTCCGCTTTGATGCCGCTGAGTAGGAGACGAGTGCGCTTACTACGCCCCAGGGAGTGGCCTGTGTGTACCAAAGGAATGCCCAATTGGTGGGAAAGTCTGGTGCCCACATAACCGGCATCGGCATAGTGACTATGGATGACATCGGGTAATTCGGGCTGTTCTTTCAGATAACCTAGGGCGTGGTCAGCAAAATTATCCAAATAATCCCAGAGCATTTCCTTGGCAATATATTCCTCCGGACCGCATTCAATCCGGACAATCTGGGCCCGATCGCCAATTATTTCTTTGGGTTGGGCGTAGTCTTCATCTACCCTGGGGTCTTTCACCAAACGGGTCATTAAATCCACCCTAGCTACCTGGGGATTTTTAACTAAGGCCCGGGCCAGTTCCAGCACATATTTAGTTTGCCCACCGGTATCCGCGTCTCTGCCCAGTTCCAGATCCCCCCCCCGAATCAATCCATGAATGCTAATTAGTAAAATGTATTTTGATGAATAGCTCATAAGTCTTACAAGTTACTATAATCGATCACCAGCGATGCCACAGGTTACCATGGTGATGATTTTAACGGCTGAAACTAATTAACTTTTTCGGTTTGCCCTTGTTAGAATGCTCCCAATCTCTGTCTAAATTTGCCGATGACCTATGTTAACTGGTCGGCCCTGGCCGAAATTTCTGAGTTGGAACCCTATTTTGCTGAAGATTTTTCTGGCTTTCAGCAACAAATTGAACAACATTTGCCTGGATTGATGGCGATCGCCGAGGCAGAATTGGATAACTTAGCGGTTTTGCGGGTGCTAGAAGTCTGTAACGGTTGTTTGCAGTGGGCTTTCCGTCGCCAGGACGAAGATTGTTTATCGGTGGAACAAACTCGGGAATGTATGCAAACGGTAATTGGTTTTATTAAGATTAAAAAAATTACCTGTCCCAGTGGCAAAATCATTACTTTTACCCCGGCGATCGAACAATTAATGGAGGAGACAACCCAGCTTTATCGTCAGGCTTTTAAACAAAATAATCAAACCGCTAAACAGGAATATTACGCCTATTCCAGCGCCCAATTCATTGCCTATGGTGGCGATCGCCTCGGCTGGGCCCAAGACCTAGTGGAAAAGGAATTTAGCTCTCTGTTCACCCCCCATTTTATCCTGCGGGGGAAAAAGTACATTGCTCCCTATCTACAGGCCATTACGCCCTAGGGAGTTTTCTAATCAAAACGACAACCACGGTGGAGTGAGCATTACAGGCACCTTGAATGTATGGGCATACAACCGATTAAAACAAGGACGAATCAAACTCGCAAAGTTTATCAGTCAATTAATTTGGCACTGTCCTTTTAAGGAGTGAAGTGGCAAAAGCCTCTACAGGTAAGTATTTCTGCAATTTCGACAGGGCGGTCAATGAAGCCCATGGCCATAGCCGGAGTGGTATTTTTTCCCAGACTTCCATGA
>NZ_JADEVV010000061.1 GCF_015207985.1 Synechocystis salina LEGE 00031
TCATGGAAGTCTGGGAAAAAATACCACTCCGGCTATGGCCATGGGCTTCATTGACCGCCCTGTCGAAATTGCAGAAATACTTACCTGTAGAGGCTTTTGCCACTTCACTCCTTAAAAGGACAGTGCCGTCTCCTGTCGTACCGCTGCCCAAAAGTTGCAGTTACAAGGTTTTACCGATGTGGAAATTGCCCCCTTTACCCAAGAACAAATAACAACCTTTGCTCAAAAATGGTTTGTGGCCCTTACGAAAACAACCTCGTCGATGGGGAAAAATCAATCAAATCAATTCATCGAAAAGTTAGACCTACCGGAAAACTGGCAGTTTCGACAGTTGGTCGTTACTCCCCTATTTTTGCATTTAGCCTGTTGGGTTTTTCAAAATCAGGGTAAATTTCCCATCAAGCGGACAGAGTTTTATAAACAAGGACTGGATTTACTTTTGGGTAAATGGGATGAAGCCAAGGGCGTGGCTAGAGATAGCATTTATCGAGGCTTTTTATTGCCCCAAAAAATTAAACTACTAAGTAAGTTAGCCTATATTACCTTTGAGCAAGAACAATATTTTTTTGAACAAAGTGTCATCGAAAATTATATTGGTGATTATCTGCAAAATTTACCAGGGGAAAATCTAGAACCAGAGGAGTTACAGTTTGAAAGTGAGGCTATCTTAAAGGCAATCGAAGCTCAGCATGGTTTGTTAATCGAACGGGGTAGGGGGATCTTTTCTTTTTCTTACTTAGCTTTTCAGGAATATTTAACAGCTCGGACAATTGTGGCAGATTACAATCTGAGAGCATTAGAAAAATCCTTAGAAGGTTTAGTCAATCATGTAACAGATGCCCATTGGCGAGAAGTATTTTTGTTGACCATGGCCATGTTAAGAAGTGCGGACTCCTTAGTGCAGTTAATGAAACAAAAAATTGACGCTTTGGTCGCTGAGGATCCATACCTGCAGGATTTTTTGCAGTGGGGGAGTCAAAAATCTCAACAAATTTCCGATCAAACCCAGCTTGTTACCAAAAGAGCATTTTATTTAGCCATGGCAAAAACTCCCCAGGCTACGGCCCATTTTGCTTTGGCTTGTACCTTAGACCAGGGAATGTTTTTAGATGCGGCATTGGAAAATTTACTTCTAGAATGCACGATCCAAAACGATCAAGAACTAGCCCAGACCAAAGTTTGCAATTTAGCTCTAGGTAATATTTTAGTAATGGTTTTAGATGCTGGTTTTTACAAATCCTTACAACAGTTACGGGCACAAATACCGCCGGATAGTAACAGTAGGGAAACTTTAGATCAATGGTGGGAAGACCATTATATTGCCTGGCTAGCTCAGTTAAAAAAGGCGATCGCTAATTTCCGTAATATTCACCACCAATGGAATTTTAGCCCAGATCAGGAGATAATTTTGGCAAAATATTATGAAGCCAACCAACTATTAATTGACTGCTTGAATAGTAAATCTGAAGTAACACCGGCAATTCGACAAGAAATCGAGACAACCATGTTGCTATCCCAAAAAGAACTGGAAGATCGCGAATGGCGAGGTAGTTAACAATTATTTGGAGTTTAAAAACGAATGAGAATTGCTATTCAATCAAATAAAACCTTTCAAAGAACGGTATTTAATACGAGCAACTGCCATACTTGAATTAGTCCGATTAAGGTTAACAAATAAATGAAATGTTTAATACTAAAGACAGTGACAGATCCAACTGGGTTGTTCAGCGAGAATACCAAGATGCTGAGGGAGTTATTCGCATAGAATATCGAGACTCCTTAGGAAAAATCTATACAGAAGCTAAAGATCCTAATCAGCAAGCTAAAATCTATCAAAACGGTTATGTTGATGGAGCTTTGGTGGAACATCACCAACAAAGTGTGCAATTAAAACAGCAGGAAGTTGCAGACAAGAAGATTTCCATGGATCTATTAGTTGG
Source organism: Synechocystis salina LEGE 00031 (assembly GCF_015207985.1). Classification (GTDB taxonomy): domain Bacteria; phylum Cyanobacteriota; class Cyanobacteriia; order Cyanobacteriales; family Microcystaceae; genus Synechocystis; species Synechocystis salina. The sequence goes on from NZ_JADEVV010000061.1 coordinate 1,941, forward strand.
CTTGATTATTGCCGGCCTTGTTGGCATAACTGCTACCATGGCTTACTATCTATTCCAAGTAAATAGTCCTAGCCCTATGACGGTGGTGACTATGCCTATTTATGAAACTAAACCCGTACCTAGTTTGTCTCCGACGCTGGTAGAAAAATCCGTTACCAACATTACTCCTGCCCAGTCAGCTAAATTGGAACCCCAGGATTTCAATCAAACAATTACAACCCCATCTAAGGCAGCTCAACCGGCCGCAACCATCGCTCCTCAAGTAATCCCCAAGGTGACTCAAACAGTTCAACCAGTAAAACCAGCTACCATCGCAGTTGAAGCTCCAGCCCGGCCCTCTCCTTCCGAAGTAAAACCCATTGCCCCCAAACCAATGGCTTCCATGCCTCCAGTGGTGCTATCCCCTAACACCCCAATTCCTAACACTGTCTCCAGTCTAAACAAAACTGATGTACAACTAAAGGAGGATATTGTTCAGAAGCTTAATGAGCAATTTTCCAATAGTCAACTGTTAGTTGATGTCAATCAAGGCAATGTAAAAATAAGCGGTACGGTAACCACTCCAGGGCAATTGGAGCAAATCCAGCCCTTGGTGCGGTCGATGGAAGGTGTTAAGACAATTAATGTAGAAGTTACCCTAAAAATTTCTTCCAATTAGCTTTCGGTTTCTCCCTATTCTTGCCAGTATGGGGGGATTCTGTTTCAAGTTTCCCGAGATTTTGCTGATTTGGGGCATAAATGACCAGGGGGAGCTATGTTAGTGGCAAATTGTTTGATTAATGGTGGTTGAGTAAATCCAAGAGTCTGTTGTTTTTAAAGATTTATATCGTATTCAAACAAATCCACCCAAAAATCCACCAGGCATTTTCTACAGTTGGAGCAGGGACGGAAATTATTCGCTAAATTTAGCAAAAATAGTTTCTGGCCGTTTCCATTTCATTTCTTAATTTTAGGAGTACGTTATGGGTTTGAAAGATAAGGCCAAAGCCACCGCTAAGAATATTGAAGGTAAAGTCCAAGAAGGCATTGGTAACCTAACCGGAGATACACAAAACCAAGCGGCAGGCAAAGCCAAACAAGTGGAAGCTAGTATTGATCACTCCGTTGAAGATGCTAAGGATGCAGTTAAAAAAGCAATTGATTAACTACTTGCTATAGCCTCTGAATTTTGAGTTGGTACTAAATTGATCGTCAGTTAAACACGCCATAAAAAAGTGTGATAGATCATCGAGAAGCTGAGTAAGGTTGGTTTCTTGATGATTATTTTCCCTACATTTCAAGAGAAATAATTATGTCACAGCAACATGCCGTTGGTACTTTTCCTAACTATGAAGTCACTGAAACAGCTTTAAGAGAATTAAGGCTTAATAACTTTGCTATGGATCTAGTTTCCGTGGTTGGTCTAGATATTCATCAACGCACTGAAATGGCCGGAGCCAACACCAGCAATCGTTTAGTTAGCCTCGGTAATTTAGAATCCCAGAATAATCAAGCGGGGGAAAAAGCAGTAGACGGGGCGATCGCCGGAGTGACGGTGGGGGGATTTGCCGGCTTACTGGTGGGTCTGGGGGGTTTGATTATCCCTGGTGTAGGGCCACTGATACTAGCGGGAACTTCAGCAATGGCGATCGCCGGCATGGTTTCTGGGGGAGTGTTGGGCAGCATTACGGGGGGATTAGTGGGAGCCTTAGTGGGGGTTGGCATTCCTGAAGATCGGGCAAAAATTTATAGTGATCAAATTAGCCTAGGGAACTATTTAATCATGGTGGAAGGCACCAATTCTGACATTACTTTTGCTGAATCAATTCTTGATAAACACGGCATCAATGGTTGGTATGTTTACAACACCCCCAATCGTACAGTGACGACAGTTTCCACTACTACTACCAGTAGTCCTGCTGCGGATCGTTCCATTACCAATAGTTAAGCTCATTAATCTTAGCTAAAACCCATCAATTTTTCAGACCTGATTAATTATCTAAACATCATTTTGGAGTTTTTTATGATTTCCTTGCAACAAATCCATCGCTTTTTTTATCGGTTAAGCCTGACTGCAATTTTGTTAATTATTGTCATTTTTAGTTTTGGTGCTGAAAAGTCCTGGGCTACCATGCCCATTAACCAATTAATGCATTCTCCCCAACCCCAAATTGCCATCATGAATCGCATTGATGCTATGTCTAAAGATGTGGAAGGCAAAGCCCAAGAGGCGATCGGTAATCTTACCGGCGATCCTAAAAATCAAATGATGGGTAAAGCCAAACAAGTGCAAAGCCAAGCGATGAATGCCGCCGAAGATGTTAAAGACAGCACAGAATTGAAAGGACGAGCCAAAGCTGTTGCCAAAAATCTTGAGGGTAAAGCCCAGGAAATGAAAGGCAATATAACCGATAATACCCAGGATAAAATGATGGGTAAAGCCAAACAAGCAGAAAGTCAAGCTCGCAATTTAGCTGAGGATATAAAAGATGTCTTTCGCTAAATAGCTGACAAACTCTTGGTCTAGGAAATATCTTGATTAGACAATAATACTTCGATCCATATTACATCTAATAATATCGATATTGATTGAAGTATTTTGACAAATAATTTTAATTTTTGGTTTAATCTTTATGACATTTCCTTCTCAAAGATACCGTAAAATCTTAATTGAAAAGAAATTGACTTTTGATATATTTGTTGGTTATAAGCGGGAAACTACATATAATGCCTTGCTCCGCAAATACGACAAATTTTACTTTAATTAATTATTCTTGGAGGTAAATATGTTTGACCTTGTGTGGACTGCTGTTGTTATCCTTTTTATTCTTTGGATATTAGGTTTCTCTATTAATATTGGAGGGAGTTTAATTCACCTCCTCCTAGTGTTGGTTTTAATTGGCATTATTTATAATTTATTTTTGAGAGGTCGTATTGGCTAATAATTATCTTTTTCATGTTTATCTTTGATCAATAGTTTTTGGAGCTTTTAGCATGTCCTTTCCTAGTAAAATTCCCCAAGTTACTCACCACAGTAATGGCAGTGAACTAATTCCCTCTGGAGTACCCTTGGAGGTACCTGTTGAGTCTGATTTAGGTTCTGGTTATGTTCAAGATGAGGCCGGTGTTCTTAATAATTACTCTGTGGAACCCCCTGTTACCGGAGTTAAACAAAGCCGTGAACGATTAATACTCTTGGGGCTAGGGGCGATCGCCGTATTGTTTAGTCTGCTATGGATTGTCTCTAGTGTTAGTTGAAATTCGCCTAATTTCTTAAGCAATATATTGATGACTTAATTATGAATATTACAGTTAATGATTGAGTGATCAATTAAGGGTAGATTGTCATGATAACCAACATAAAAATTAAGGGAATGGGATCAATTTTACATCCCAATGGTGTTGCTTTTCGGGTCTGGGCTCCCAATGCAGATCGAGTTTCTGTAATTGGATCCTTTAACAATTGGAATGGGGGTGCAAGTCCCATGGCATCGGAATCAAACGGATTTTGGTATTTGGACATTCCCCAACTTCAAGCAGGTGCTGAATATAAATACCTAATTGCAACGCCCGGGAAACAAATCGAACGCATTGACCCCTATGCCAGGGAAGTAACCCATTCTGTTGGCAATGCCGTTGTCCATGATCCTAGTTTTGATTGGCAGGGGGATGATTTTGCCATAGCTCCCTGGAATGAATTGATAATTTATGAATTGCATGTCGGCACCTTTAATGATCAAAATAATGACGATACCTCTGGAAAATTTTCTTCTATTTCTGCCCGACTGGCTTACTTAAAAAAATTGGGTATTAATGCTATTCAAGTGATGCCCATTGGGGAATTTGCGGGGGAAAGATCTTGGGGTTATAATCCCGCCCATATTTTTTCTGTGGAAAAAGCCTATGGTGGCCCTTTGGCTTTTAAACAATTTATTAAGCAAGCCCATAGCCATGGCATCGCGGTTATTTTAGATGTGGTTTACAATCATTTTGGCCCCAGTGACCTTGATCTTTGGCAGTTTGATGGTTGGTCAGAAGGCGATCGGGGAGGTATTTATTTCTACAACGATGACCGTTCCCATACTCCCTGGGGCGAAACCAGACCGGATTATGGCCGAGAGGAAGTGCGGCAATATATTGTCGATAATATTTTGATGTGGTTAGGAGAATATCACATTGACGGTTTACGTTTTGATTGTACCCAATTCATTCGCACCGTTAATGGTTTTGAAGATCGTAATTTACCCGATGGTTGGAGTCTTTTACAGCGGATTAATTTAGAAATTAGCCAACGTTTTCCCGGCAAAATTACCATTGCAGAAGACCTACAGAATAATAAATGGGTAACTAAGGATATTGGTGCAGGGGGAGCAGGATTTGGTTGTCAATGGGATCCCATGTTTGTTCACCCCATTCGACGGGCGGTAATTACTACGGTGGATGAACAACGTTCATTACATGCAGTTGGTGATGCCATTACCTACCGCTATAACGATGATGCTTTTGATCGAGTCATTTACAGTGAATCCCACGATGAAGTTGCCAATGGCCAAGCCCGGGTTCCCCAGGAAATTAGCCCGAATAATCCCAAAGACTGGTATGCCCAAAAGCGTTCTACCCTAGCGGCTGCAATGATTTTCACTGCTCCTGGTATTCCGATGTTATTCCAGGGCCAAGAATTTTTAGAATCGGGTTGGTTCCGCGACACCGTGCCGGTGGATTGGGAACAGCGGCATGAATTTTTTGGCATTGTAAGACTCTACCGAGATTTAATTCGTTTACGGCGTAATTTAGATGGTTTTAGTAGGGGGTTATCTGGGCAATTTACCCAGGTTTTTCATCTCAATGAAAACCAAAAAATGATTGCCTTTCACCGTTGGGAACAAGGGGGAGAAAAGGATGATGTGGTAGTGGTGGCCAATTTTGCCAATGAACCCCGTTATAACTATATATTGGGCTTGCCGGCGGAGGGATTTTGGGCGTTACGTTTTAACAGTGATTGGCAGGGCTATAGCAATATTTTTGGCAATTTTCCCAGTACTGACACCAGGGCTGAATCTGGAGGATATGACAATTTTCCTTGGCATGGTTTGGTTTCCATTGGCCCCTATAGTGTTCTGATTTTTTCCAGGTAAATTTTAGCTAGTCTATTTATTAATTTCTAGTTCAAAATCAATTTTTCTTAAATATTGAATTATTTTACGAGGTAATTATGATTTTTTTAAATCGTACCTTGCTTAGCTCCGGTTTAATTGCTTTGGCATTTATTCCAATTATTCCGAGGGTTTTGGCCCAGTCCTCCAGTTTTGGAGATTTACAGGGTTATTGGGGGGGACAATATGTTACAACCCTGGCTGAACGGGGCATTATTGGTGGTTTTCCCGATGGATCCTTTCAACCCAATGCCCAAATTACGAGGGCTCAATTTGCGGCGATCGCCGTTAAAGCTTTTAATTTATCCCCTGGCAATAGCACCCGTAATTTTCGGGATGTGCCTAGTAACTATTGGGCGGCGCCGGCAATTTTAGCAGTGAGTAGTTCCGGTTTAGTAACGGGATTTCCCGACGGTAGTTTTCGCCCTGAAGAAAGGATTACTAGGGCCCAAGCTTTAGTAATTTTGGCCAAAGCTTTGGGAAATAATACCAATGCCAACCCCAGTGGCTTAAATGTCTACGGCGATCGCCAAGCAGTGCCAGAATGGGCTCTGGATAGTGTGGCGAGGGCGGCCAATGCGGGCATCATTGTTAATTTTCCCAATACCAACCAAATTAATCCCAATAATTTGGCCACCAGGGGGGAAGTGGCCGGATTAGTCTATCAAACTTTAGTTAAGTTAGGGGACGGCAGCTTTGCTCCCATTAATATCGGCCTTAATAACCCCAGTGCCCCAACGCCAAGCCCTACGCCCACCCCCCTAAGCAGTTTGGTAATCGAACGGATTGAAACCAATAGCAATCCCCGCCAGCCTTTACGGGAAGGGGACGACTTGCTAATCCGGGTCTATGGTAGCCCAGGGGCCAATGCCAGTTTTGAATTGGAGGGGCTGAATCAGAATCGTTCTGTCACTATGAATGAGGTACAGTCTGGCATTTACGAAACTAGTTACCGCATTGGTCGTAATGACCGACAAATTAACGCCAGACCGCTGGTCTTCCTGAGTCGTTCCGGACAAAACTCCGTTAGTCGACAATTCAATCAGGCGATCGCCATTAATATCGATAATCCAAGCTATCCCTACGATCCCGGCAATGTCGGTTACGTTCTGCGGCCCGAAATCACTAACTTTAACGATAACGATGTGATTCGTTTACCGGATAATTTAATGGGTCAAACCCTCCCCGATGCCAATGTGGAAGTCAACTTGGAAACTTTCCGCAATGTGATCGGAGTGTTAAATTTTTCCCAAACTATTTTTCAATCCACTGTGCGGGCTGATCAAACAGGGCGATTTATTGTTTATCTTCCCCAATTTAATCGAGATTCGGGCACCGTTTATCGGGTAAGAATGACCGCCACCCAGGGCAATCAATCCCAAAGTAGTGAACTACTTCTGCGTCAGGAATAACTTTCAGCTAGCACAAAGAAGCGAAACGAGGCCAAATAACCATCGCCAAGGCCGTACTCAAATCAACTGAGTTAGCCTTGACCTACTGTTCCTAAGCAGCCATGGGCTAGGGACTAGGAAATTTCCACCACGGATTTCGATGCCGTTAACTGCTCCGCAAATGGGGGCGGCATATTTTTGGTAACTGCCGTGAGATAGTCCAAAAAGGTTTGGGTAATGACCGACAGTTGTTTGCCCGCCAGGTTAGCCACGTACCAACGGCGTTTAATGGGGAATTCATCAATGTCCAAAATGGCCAGCTCACTGCGGGCTCCCTCGGACACCAGGGTATGTTGGGATAACACAGAAATGCCCATGCCCCCGGCGATCGCCTGTTTAATCGCTTCATTACTGCCCAATTCCAACCGCACCCGCACATCAACATAGTGGCGGTGGAACAGATTTTGCACTGCTAAACGAGTACCAGAACCCTTTTCCCGCATAATGAACGCTTCATCATTTAAAGCCGTAATGGGGATATTGCTTTTTCCCGCTAGGGGATGGTCCCGACGGGCAATGACCACCAAAGGATTATCTAAAAAAGGCTGGTAATTAAGGTCAATTTCTTCCGGCGGCTCACTAACAATGTACAAATCATCTTCATTATTTTGCATCCGGTGACGAATCTGCTCATGGTTAGTCACCTTGAGGGACACTTCAATGCCCGGGTATTTTTGGATAAATTCCCCCAGTAAACGGGGAATAAAATATTTGGCCGTGGTAATTACCGCCAAGCGTAAACGCCCCTGTTTTGTACCCTTGATGTCTGCCACCTTCATGGCAAAGTTATCTAGGCGACGAAAAATATCTTGACAAGTGACCAGCAGTTCCTGTCCCGCTTCCGTCAGGTAGAGTCGTTTGCCAATCTGCTCAAACAGGGGAAGCCCTACGGTTTTAGATAACTGTTTAATTTGGCTAGAAACGGTGGGCTGGGTAATGTAAAGTTCCTCTGCTGCCCTGGTGAAACTGCCATGTCTAGCGGTGGCTTCAAAAACTTTTAGTTGGTGTAAGGTTGCTTGCATGTCCTTGATGAAGATGGTGATTAGATGGGGAGGGACAATTTGAGGAGGCGGATTAAAATTTTTTTAAACCCAGACTGGAACTGAAGCTAAATTTCAGTAATTTTTTGGTTGCCAGTCCTGGCCGGGCTTTGGTCTAGGCCGCACTGGAGTCAATAACTGGGATAAACTAATGGCCATGATCTTCACTTGCATAGACCTGAGATTGTTATCAGATAACTGATGATAGAATAAAACCAATGATTTTGACAAGCTTAGTCTGGTGAATTGGAATTAATGGACGGTCATCTGGGTTTATTTTTTGGTTATTCCCCGGATCAATGGACTTTTGCCTCGGAAAAAATCTGCTGAGGCGGCCATGGATTGGCCCAAACTCTAGGGTTTACTTTGCCCCCAGACCGGAGTGGCCCCATAATGGGGGAGATTTCAGCCAGAAAGGAGCCTAAACCGTGGATACAGCGGTCAACGAATCCCTCTCGATTTCCTATAACCTAGAGCAATTTCTAATTGTGCTCTCGGTTTCCCTAAGTATTGCGACCCTGTCCAAGACGGTGCCAATTCTGCGGAGAATTCCCTACACCCTGCTGTTGGTAATTGTGGGCATGGCCCTAGCCTTTGTGGATGTGAAACTGATTAATCTGTCGCCGGAATTGATCATGGAAATTTTTCTGCCGCCCCTCTTGTTTGAAGCGGCGTGGAATTTGCAGTGGCGCAATCTCAAAGAAAATTGGTTTCCCATTATTCTCTTTGCCACCTTGGGGGTGGTCATCTGTGTGGTGGGCATTGCCTTTCCCCTTTCCTACTGGGGGGGCATGGAGTTGGCGATCGCCTTTTTGGCAGCGGCGGCCCTTTCAGCCACGGATCCGGTATCGGTAATTGCCCTGTTTAAAGAGTTGGGAGCTAGCAAAAAATTAAATACCCTAATGGAGGGGGAAAGCCTGTTTAACGACGGCGTGGCGGTGGTGGTCTTCCTTATTTTGGTGGGCATTCCCCTGGGCACTAGCACTTTTGATTTGTCCACTACCCTAGCTCGATTTGTCACAGTGATCGGCATTGGGGTGGGCTGTGGCCTGCTGATTGGTTTTAGTTTATCCCTGTTGACCCAACGATTTGACCTGCCCTTTGTGGAGCAATCCCTTACCCTAGTGTCGGCCTATGGTGCCTATATTCTGGCGGAAAACCTGGGGGGGTCGGGGGTAATTGGTGTGGTGGTGGTGGGCATGGTGTTGGGCAACTACGGCTCCCGCATTGGCATGAATCCCCGCACCAGGTTGATTGTCAGTATTTTTTGGGAATTTGTTGCCTTCTTTGTGAATTCCATTATCTTCCTGCTCATTGGTGATCAAATTGGCCTAAGCAGTCTTTCGGATCACCTCAATCTGATTTTGATTGCCATTGCCGCAGTGGTGGTGACTCGCTTAGTGAGCGTTTTTGGTCTGAGCCTTATTAGCAACAAGGTGAGTGATCAAATTAGCAGTACCCACATTACCCTCCAGGAGCAAACCGTACTGTGGTGGGGGGGGTTACGGGGGTCTGTGGCCATTGCCGTGGCCTTGAGTGTGCCCCAGGCGATCGCCGAGAGACAGGCCATCATCGACATTGTGTTTGGTGTGGTGCTGTTCACCCTATTGGTGCAAGGACTAACCACCCAATTTGTGCTCAAAGGCTTGGATTTGATTGGCGATCAACCCCAACGGTTGGAGTATGCAGAGCTAGTATCCCGACAAATTGCCCTACGGCGGGTGTTGGCGGAAATACAAAAATCCGATGAATTTCCTGACATTGATCCAGAACGGTTGCGTTATAAGCAGGAATTAGTCCAAGGCCAGTTGCAAAGCGTCACCGACAAACTCAAACTGCTTTTACAGGAATATCCCCTATTGCAGGAAGTGGCCAACAAAAAGTTTGACCAGACGGTGTTGGACATCGAAGCGGAAACCTATGCCGATCTAATTCGCATGGGTCGCTTGGAGGAAAATATTATGCCGTTATTGGTCACCCTGGAGGGGGAAAATGTGGTCGAATAATCCTAGGTGATTAACCAATGTACGGAGAAATCACTATTTCTTCACCATGCACATATCCCTTTGGTGATTTTCCGACCAAGTACCGTCGCGTATTTGCCGAAGGGAGTGTCGGAAGATCAAACTCTGTTGGAAAGAGGAAGCCGGGTTAATGATTTAGAGAAAACCCTCTGTGTACGGTCTAGCTTTCTTATTGGTTTCTATCCCTCCGGATTTTACGCAATCCTTGATGATGTGGCAGATTCTCTAGCCAGTGACCCTCAAGGACAAGAATTGACCGACAAAACGACCAAGGGAAAACGTACTAGCCAGAGTTTGAACTTTTACAAAAATCAAATTTCCCCCGCTTTAAGTAACTCTTTGAATGAATTTTAAACAACTGATAAATTTCCCCCGTGGCACAGGTTTCCCCTTGCAATACAGCCACTGCTTCCGCCATGCCCGCTAAATTGAGACTCTCGATAATTAACTCGGCACCAGATTCCCTGGTGGTGGGACTCGCTTGATGCCCTTTAATGGTTAACTGCTCTGCTTGGAGTAATTCCGCAAAAATTTCCCCCGTAATCACCACCCCAAAAGTGGATTTTTCCCCCACGGTCAAAGATAGGGTTGGCTTTGCGTCACCGTAACTAACCTCTAGTTCGATTTGCTCAAATTCCCCAGGAATAAATAAAATCAGTTGGTCTTTGGTTAACTGATGGGAATAGTTTTGGTACAGGCCCAGGCAACTAACGGTGTTATTGGCTGAGTCAACCAAAGGCCTAACAATCCAATGGACCTCCGCCACCACTGACCCCCCTTGTCCTAACATCACAGTGGCGACCAAAAAAGCACCAATATCCCGGATATTCATGGTTAAGAGCCTCTAACAATTACAACCCCCATGGGAACGCTTCCCAGCCTCAGATCGCATTATTATGGCGGCGTTTGGGTTAGCGAAAGTTGCTCGTGTCGGAAATTCGTTGGTTGATGTAAGGCCAAAGGAAAACATTAAAGTTCTTGCCTCCTATTTGGGTCCGGTATTTGAAGGTATCTTTTTCGTAAAGACTGACCACAGCATTAAGTTGGTTGGCCAAATTAAGACATTGCTTAAATGTGGGGGAAGTATAACATTGCACATCAATTTGGTTACAACCATAGCGGGGCACAAGATTCTTTTGGAATGGTTGGATGGAGCAAAAAATAAATTTTTTGTACTGATTAGCGAGGTATTCAAAATCCCTGGCAGAGTAGTTGGCAAAGAAATGATCATCCACCTGTAAACCATCGGTGTGGCGGGCTTCTTCGATAATTTGGCCGATGGTGAGGGAACGGAGTTGGGGGGATTGGATCCAGGCAATGGGAATAAGATTATGGTTGCGGGCTTGTTGACTAACTTGTTCCTGTACATCGTCCGCTACCCCCCGAAAATCCAGGAAGACGAGGCGGTAACCCTGGCTTTGAATATCCCTCATTACCTGATCTAGGGCGTTTCGATTGGCGTAGAAACGGATTTGGGGCTGGGATAACCAAGTGCCGTTGGGCACCCCGGCCAGGGCTATGGTGGGGAAAAATGTGAGAGCACCGATGAGCAGTTTTTGCAGAATTTTTAACATTTGGTGGAGAGGAGGGCGAGGGGCAGTAACTTGGGGTCCAAGGGAGAGAAAGTCCGTTGATTGGGGTCAATATTAAGCTATTTGGCTGAAACTTAATCGGTTTTGCTGTTCTCAAATTTGGGGAGAGAAAACTATTTGGCGATCGCCGCTTGACCAAGGGAATGATATCTCTCGCCCACTATTAAAGTTAAAATAGGGTTTTCTGTGGATTAACCACGGACGATTTTCCCGTCGATTACATAGAGAGAGTTAATGGTAACCACCCCCACCGCCGCCCCCCGTAAACCATCCAAGGTTGAAGGCATCAAGGAAAGAAGCAATTATTTACGGGAACCCCTGGCCACCGAACTGTTGAATAATGCGAATTATTTTACGGATGATGCTGTCCAAATTTTGAAATTCCACGGTTCCTACCAGCAGGACAATCGGGATAATCGGGTTAAGGGCCAGGAAAAGGATTATCAGTTTATGCTCCGCACCCGTAATCCGGGGGGATTAATTCCGGCCCAACTCTACACCGCCCTGGATGATCTGTCCAAAACCCATGGTAACCAGACTCTCCGGGTGACCACCAGGCAAGGTTTACAAATCCACGGCATTATCAAAAAAGACCTGAAAATGGCGATCGCCACCGTGGTAAATAATTTGGGCTCCACCCTGGGGGCCTGTGGGGATATTAACCGTAACGTGATGGCTCCGGCGGCTCCGTTCCGGGATAAACCCGAATATGGCTATGCCTGGGATTACGCCAATAAGGTGGCGGATTTGCTCAGTCCCCAGAGCGGTGCCTATTACGAAATTTGGCTCGACGGAGAAAAAGTTATTAGTGGGGAAGAAGCGCCGGAGGTGAAGGCGGCTCGGCAAAAAAATCTCCACGGTACCAACCTGGATGACCCCAAAGAACCCATCTACGGGCAACAGTTCATGCCCCGCAAATTTAAAATTAGCGTCACGGTGCCGGGGGACAACTCCATTGACGTTTACACCCACGACATTAGTTTGGTGGTAATCACCGATCGCCATGGGGAGCTACGGGGCTTCAATGTGCTAGCCGGTGGTGGTTTGGGCCGCACCCACAATAAGGAGGAAACCTTTGCCCGGGCCGCTGACCCCATTGGTTATGTGGGCAAAGATGACGTTTACGACCTAGTGAAGGCCATTGTGGCCACCCAACGGGATTACGGCGATCGCCATAACCGCCGCCATGCCCGGATGAAATATCTGTTGGCGGACTGGGGGGTGGAAAAATTCCGTAAACAGGTGGAAACCTACATGGGTAAACCCCTGCAATCCTTTAAGCCCCTCCCGGCCTGGCGTTACCAAGATTACCTCGGTTGGCATGAACAGGGGGATGGCAAACTCTTTTTCGGTCTCTCGGTGGAAAATGGCCGCATTAAAGATGAAGGGGACTTCCAACTGAAAACCGCCCTAAGGAAAGTGGTGGATGAGTTCCAACTGCCCCTACGCCTCACCGCTAACCACAACATTCTGCTCTACGAAATTAATCCCCAGGATAAAACGGCGATCGAGCAAATTTTCCAACAGCACGGTGTAGTTACCGACCCGGAGGCGATCGATACCCTGGTGCGTTACTCCATGGCTTGCCCGGCCTTGCCCACCTGTGGCCTAGCAGTCACCGAGTCGGAAAGGATTATGCCCAGCGTCAATGCCCGCCTGCGGGACCTGTTAAACAGTCTAGATTTACCCAACGAGAGCATTGTCACCAGGATGACCGGTTGCCCCAACGGCTGCGCCCGGCCCTACATGGCGGAAATTGGCTTTGTCGGCAGTGCCCCCAACAGTTACCAAGTGTGGCTGGGGGGAAGTCCCCATCAGGAACATTTGGCCGCTGCCTACACAGAAAAAATGCCCCTGGAACAGCTAGAAAGCTTTTTTGAGCCCCTATTTGTCTTCTTCAAACAGAGTCGCAAAGCTAAGGAGAGTTTTGGGGACTTTTGCCATCGGGTTGGTTTCCCTGCCCTACGGGAATTTAGCCAGGGTTACACTATGCCGACCAAGGGCAACAAAAACCGCAAAAATCAACGGCGGGTTAGCCTGTCTGATGAAATGTATGCCCAGCTTAAGGCCCGGTCTGAGCGGGATAACTGCCCCATGAATCAAATTGTCCAGGAAGCCCTCACCGCCTACCTCGGCACATAGGGCCCGACTGTCATTCCCCTAAGATGCCGTTGACTAAACTATCCCAGCTTCCCAGTTGGGGGCCAATGGGATCGGAGTCTCCCCTCCTGGGGCTATGGAGGGGAAAAATTAGGGTTTTGCCGACCAACTTAACCAAGCTGAAACTAGCTGTCCCCCAGTCCCCCTAACCCGTTAATCAAGATGGATTTTGCCGCCGGTTTACCCATTTTCGTTATCACCCTGCGGGAAGCGTTGGAAGCGTCCTTGGTGGTGGGCATTGTGTTGGCTTGTTTGGCCCAGGCCCAGCAATTATACCTGAAAGGCTGGGTTTACCGGGGCATTAGTGCTGGGGTAGTGGCCAGTGTGTTGGTGGGTTGCCTACTGGCGGGCGTACTCCAAGGGGTAGATCGTCTGCCGGGGCCCTACACTCCCATCCTCAAAGCTCTTTTGGCCGCTCTTTTGGGGGCGATCGCCGTGGGCATGCTGAGTTGGATGTTGCTCTGGATGACTAAACAGGCCCGTTCCATCCGGGGGGAAATCCAAGGACAAATTGACCAGGCCTTGGCCGAGGAAGGGGGAGGCAGGGCCATTGCCGTGGTAGTGTTCATTGCGGTGGTACGGGAAGGCTTTGAAATGGTCCTATTCCTTGCGGCCCAACAAAATATGGCTAATCCGGCGGCGATCGGAGCGGCGTTGGCCGGCATTGCTACGGCGGTGGCCATGGCCCTATTAATTTTCCGTGTTGGGGTCAAACTAAACCTGAAGCTTTTCTTCCAGGTAATGGGCACTTTATTGCTGATTATTGTGGGGGGATTAGTGATTGGTGTGCTGAAAAATCTTGATTTGGCCGTCAACATGATGGGTTTGACCAATCTTGGCCTGGACTATCTCTGTTTTGTCCCCGGCGACTCCTGCCTGCTGGGGCCCCAATTGTGGAATTTAGCCTCCTGGTTACCGGATAATCAATTTCCCGGCATTGTGCTCAAAACCCTGGCGGGCTACCGGGACCATCTTTACCTCCTCCAGGCGATCGCCTACGGCATCTTTTTAAGCGTCATGGGTAGTCTTTATTTCCGGGGTTTAACCGACAAAGGTGATTCTCCTAAAGCTATGGCGCAAAAATCCTAGGGCTGGGTCTTGCCTTAAGCAAATCTCTCCCTGAACCAGCCTTTTCCTAACATCCGTAAAATGGTAGGGTTTCTTTCCCCCCTTTTCCCGTGCGTATATGAAACTCATCTGTCGTCAAAGCGATCTCAGCAGTGGTCTATCCCTGGTCAGTCGGGCTGTTTCTTCCCGGCCTACCCATCCTGTGTTGGGCAATGTGCTCCTCGAAGCCGATGCAGATAAAAATTATCTACGCCTAACGGCCTTTGACCTCAGCCTCGGTATCCAGACTAGTTTCACCGCCGACGTGCAACAGAGTGGCCGCATCACCTTGCCCGCTAAATTACTCAATGACATTGTTTCCCGCCTGCCGGACGGAGATATCAGCCTGGCGATCGATCCCGATGAAGGGGCTGGGGATAGTTATTTAACCACTATCACCTCAGAATCAGGGCGATTCCAAATTCGGGGTCTAGATGCGGACGATTTTCCTGCCCTACCCACCGTGGAAGGAGTCAAACCATTAATGTTACCGGTGGCAACCCTCAATGAAGGGCTACGGGGAGCCTTGTTCGCCGCCAGTACCGATGAGACTAAACAGGTGCTGACCGGGGTGCATATCAAAGGTAGTAGCGACAGTTTGGAATTTGCTGCCACCGATGGTCACCGGCTTGCCGTGGTGGAAGCCCCTACCCAAATTGAAAATGATGAAGGGGAAGCCGTAGTTACTGGCAGTGACTTGGCGGATTTTGCTGTCACCATCCCGGCCCGGGCCCTACGGGAATTAGAAAGAATGGTGGCCAGCCAGGGCAATAGTGATTTAGTTTCCCTGGTGGTGAACGATACCCAGGTAATTTTCGAGTTGGGGGATCAACGGTTAACCAGCCGCAAATTGGAAGGGGCCTATCCCGCCTATGACCAGCTTATTCCCCGGCAGTTTAGCCGCACTGTCACCATGGAGCGAAAACGGTTAATTACCTCCTTGGAAAGGGTTTCTGTGCTGGCGGATCAGAAAAATAACTTGGTCACTTTCACCCTCCAAAGCCCCGGTAACCAACTCCAGTTGGCGGTGGAAGCCCAGGACTTGGGCCATGGGGAAGAATCCATGGGAGCAGAAATTATTGGCGAAGGTGGGCAAATTGCTTTCAATATCAAATATTTAATGGACGGTCTGAAGGCATTGCCTAGCAATGATATTCAAATGCAACTCAATGAAGGTAATCAGCCAGTGATTTTTACTCCCCTGGGGGGGCTGAAAATGACCTATCTGGTTATGCCGGTGCGGCTAGTGGGCTAGGGTTGGGCAAAATCCTTTAGGGATTGGCCATGGGACTATGGCAAAATATGTGAGGCTCAAACCGCTGATGGCCATCCTTTCTGCCGGTTTGTCTGGGGAAACTGTCCCATTCCCTGATGCTTGCTTATTTTTTTGTCTTTTTGGTCGCCTGCCCATGAACGCTGTTGCCGCTTGTTTTACTGCTCTCCGTCAAAGGGGGGAATGTGCTTTGATTCCTTTCCTCACAGCGGGGGACCCAGATTTAGCCACCACAGCCGAGGCGTTGCGAGTTTTAGACCGGGCGGGGGCAGATTTAATTGAGTTGGGGGTGCCCTATTCCGACCCTCTGGCCGATGGCCCTGTTATCCAAGCGGCGGCCACCAGGGCTTTACAAAAAGGGGTCAAGTTGGATGACGTCCTTGACATTGTCCGGCAGGTTCACGGGGAGATTAAGGCGCCAATTATTTTATTCACCTACTACAATCCCATTTTTTACCAGGGCATCGAGGTTTTTCTCGATAAGATTAAGGCCGCTGGCGTAAAGGGCTTAGTGGTACCGGATTTGCCCTTAGAGGAGTCCGATCGCCTGTTGGAGGCCACCGCTGAGCGGGGCTTGGAGTTAATTTTATTGGTGGCCCCCACCAGTTCCCCAGCAAGACAGACGGCGATCGCCAAAAAGTCCCAGGGCTTTGTTTACCTAGTCAGTGTGACGGGGGTAACGGGGGTGAGAACGGCAGTAGGATCAAGGGTGGAAACATTGTTGGCAGGGATGCGCCAAGTAACCGATAAGCCCATTGGAGTCGGCTTTGGCATTTCCCAACCGGAACAGGCTCGGCAGGTGAAAGCTTGGGGCGCAGACGCAGTAATTGTGGGCAGTGCCATGGTCAAACGCTTAGCAGAACAAACCCCAGCAGAAGGATTGCAATCCCTAGAGGATTTTTGTCGCCAGCTCAAGGCTGCTATTAGTTAGAGGCAATTCTTCCGGATCAAGGGCGGAAATCCCCATCCCCCAGGGAAATTAGCCCGTTTGGGTGAAGACAGCCTGGGCAGTTTCCCTTTATCGTGAGGTTAACTGAGCGAGAGGAGAAAGATGATGAAAACGATTAAAAGCCCATTCATTGCCCTTGGTCTGATTTTTGCTAGTCCCCTGATGTGGGGAGGCACGGCGATCGCCGAGAATGCTGATCACGTACAGCAACTGTTGGCAACCAATGCTTGTATGAACTGCGATCTGTCCGGGGCGGACCTAGCCGGTGCCCATCTGATCGGGGCCGATTTACGCAACGCTAACCTGGCGGGTACTAACCTCAACGAAGCCAATTTGGAAGGGGCCGATCTAACCGGCGCTAACCTACAGAATGCTGACCTGCGGGGAGCCATGGTCACCAATGCCACCCTCAACCAAGCTAATTTGACCAAGGCTGATTTTGCCTTTGCCAAACTCTACGATGTGGACGTGACCGGTGCCACCGTTGATGGCATGAATATCCAAAATGCCGAAATTTATAACACTGGCATTGGTATTGGTGGCGGCGACGACTAATTACCTTTACTAAAGTTTAGTCAGAGAATGGCGATCGCCATGGGGCAAATATTAATGACTCCGTTCCTGTTGCTCCATTTCCATCCTGATCTCCGATTCCAGCTCCTTGCCGAGGAAATAGTTCAAGAAGGTTCTGATCACAGCAATCAGCCCCAGCTTGCTCAGGCTTTCTAGGGTGGGGGCGATGGTGGTGGAAAGAATGTCTGCCCCCAGTTGAAATTCCAGTGCCAAGGCTAACCACAAACCGAATTGCAGACGAACACTATTAAAGAATTTCGGGGTGCCCATGGTACGGCGATCGGCAGCCCAAACCATGTGCAAAGTTTTAATTAAGCCAAGGATAATACAGAGTACGGAAAAACTTTCCAGGAAAAACTTGGTAATGCCGACCAGGTTACCCAGGTAATGATCTAAAACTTCCATAAGTCTGGAACAGTAATTTTATTTTGTTTCCCCCCAGCCTAGTTGTGGTTAAGAAATTGGCCAATTTTTTCGGCCGCTGTGGCTAAAATGGTCGGTTCCTGTACTAAAGCAAAACGCACATAGCCCTCCCCGCCTTGACCAAAGCCAGATCCTGGGGAAAGGGCGACGCCGGTTTTGGCCACCAGTTTTTGACAAAATTCCAGGGAATTGCCAGACCAACTAGGGGGTAATGGAGCCCAGACGTACATGGTGGCCGTGGGTAGGGGCACAGCCCAGCCAATTTTAGCTAAAGCGTCAACCAGGGTGGCCCGCCGTTGGGAAAATATAGCCACCGTTTGCTGCACAATGGCCGGCGGACTTTCCAGGGCGGCGATCGCCCCTTGGAGAATGCCTTCATACTGATTGAAATCCACCACCGCTTTAATTTTTTTCAGAGCCGAAATTAACTGGGCATTACCGATGGCAAACCCGATGCGAAATCCTCCCATGTTATAGGATTTGGAAAAGGTGAAGAACTCGATGGTACAGGTTTTATGGGGATCGGTCTGCAAAATTGATGGCGGCAATTCTCTCCCATCAAAAACTAAATCCATGTAGGGAAAATCGTGTACTAAAACTAAGTCATGGTCACGACAAAATTGCACCGCTGTGTGGAAAAATTCTAAGCTGGCGATCGCCGTGGTGGGATTGTGGGGATAGCTGAGCACCATCATTTTGGCTTTGCTTAAAATCACCCCGGGAATATCGGCAAAAACCGGTAAAAATTGGTTTTCCGCCCTCAATGGCATCGGGTAAATTTCTCCCCCCGCCAGGTACACGCCCCCCATGTGGGAAGGATAACCGGGGTCCATTAACAAAGCCACATCCCCTGGATTCAACACCGCCAAGGGTAAATGGGCTGTGCCTTCCTGGGAGCCAATCAGGGGCAATACTTCCGTTTCGGCATCTATGGCTAAACCAAATCTCTTTTCATACCAAACGGCGATCGCCTTCCTCAACGGTAAGGTTCCCTGGTGCAATAGGTAGCCATGGGTGCCAGGGTCTTCCAGGGCTTTGGCGATCGTGGCAATAATGGGGGCGGGGGTAGGTAAATCGGAGGAACCAAGGGAAAGATCAATGATGGTTTGTCCCTGGGCCCTGGCCTGGGCTTTAGCCAGATCCATATCAGCAAAAACGTTGCCACCAAAGGAATTGAGACGATCGGCAAATTGCATAAACAAGTGATTAGAAATCATCAGGATCGATCCAATCTAGCCCACCAGTTTAAGTAATTAGCAAAAGCTTGCCCCTAAGGGTATTGGTAAACTAGGTAATCGGCAAAATAGTGGTAACCATGAAAAAAAAGGATTGGTGTAGTGTGGCGAACGGTTCCTCCTTGCTCGGCAACCCCATAATCGGGGAATGTCTGTTTAAATGGTTACTGGCGAGTACCTAGATTAAGTTTGTGAAACAACCATAGTGGGATGAATAGTAATTTTTCTCTCAAGTTTTTAGCCGTGCCGGCCTTTGCCCTGTCCATAGCGACCATGGGGATTTTTGATTTGCCCAAGGGGTCGGCATTTGAGGCTTATTCCGGCCAGAATCCGCCATCTCCATTGGCTTCCTGTCCCCTGCCAGAAGAGGTTATTTCCCTAGGGCGATCGCCCCACGGAGAAGTTTTAATGGCTTCAGCGGCTAATGTGCCCATTCCAGCGGAGGATCCCGGTCAATCCCAGGAATTTGACTTCGATTTTAGCTATGCGGAAAGTGATGCGGCCGTTGCTTTATTTGGCTGTGATTGTCCGGCTTGTATTGGTGCCTTGCGACAACTCCGGGATCAGCCCTACACTTCCCAAAGGTTAACCAGTAACCGCCCCACTACCGATAAATCCTTTTTTAGCAAAAACCAGGCTCGGCTTAATGACCCGGTGGAAGGGCATTGCTGGGCCAATCTTCAAGAATTGGCAACGGAAGAGGATATCCAAGTGGTTCTGCAAACCCTGGAAAATGAAGAGTCTATGGAAAAGGCAAAGGAAACTTTCTAACCCTTGTGCCTACGCATCCCCTTTGCCAGTCATATTCTCTGCCCATAGAAGCACTTCCCCGCCACAGCCCCCGGCGGCGAGATGATTCCCTTGGGGTGACCAGGCTAGGGTAGAGAATCCGGCGGCTACTCCTTCCAGAACTTGGGCGGCATGGGCAGCTTTTTTCCACAGGCAGACTAAACCATCTTCCGAAGCAGAGGCCAATAGGTTGGAACGGGGTTTAAAGGCGATCGCCGTTATTGTCCCATTGTGTAAATCCAACGGTTGAGCGACCCAATTACCATTTTCTGCCTGAACCCAGGCCACCATGCTCTTACCACTGCTAGAAACCAACAGGGGTAAGCTGTCCGGAGCTTTCATAGACCAGGCCAAATGCCGTACCTTGCCCGGAAATCCTTGCATTTGCCAGGGGTCAAGGTTTTCCCATTCCCAAACCAACAATGTTCGGTCATTATTACCGGAAGCCAAATACTGCCCATCGAGGGAGAAGGCGATCACCCCGCTAGCTCCACTGATATCCCGCAGATGTGGATCATCATCCCAGGCTTTTGTTTTCCAAACTTTGAGGCTCTGGTTACCGGCTAGGACTAAAAAGTTGCCGCTGGGATGCCAGGCCATATCCAACACCGACGATTTTTCAAAGTTAATCGTTGCTACCACGGCCTTGAGGCCCCCATCCCATATTTGGGTGTATTTTCCCAGGGCAAAGGCCAGTTCTGGACGCTGAGGATGCCACCGCAGGCAATCGACCCAAGTCCGCTTATTTTCCAGTTCTGTTAGTAATACTGCCCCATCCTCCACTATCTGCCAAATGCGCACCGTGCCATCCTGGCCCCCCGTTGCCAAAAATTGACCATCGGCGGAAAAGGCGATCACATCTACGGACAATCCCTGCTGTTGCCGTAAAGTTAGTAATCTTTTTCCCCTAATTTGCCATAGCACCACTTCCCCCGCTGCTGAAGCCACCGCCAGAAAAGATCCATTGGGTGACCAGGCGATCGCCGTTACATAATCGGCAAGAAGGATTTGCCAACTCAAGGTAAGCAGGGATTTAGTCATAGAAGAGAGAGGATAAGTTATGGGCAATGCTTATTTCAAACATTGCCGAAAGTTTTGCTCCAAATCCATGGCTTCCAGATTTCTGCCGATGAAGACCAACTCATTTTTACGGAGTTCATCGTCCCGCCAAGGACGATCCTGACGCCCTTCAAACAACATGTGGACCCCCTGGAAAACAAAGCGGCAGTCTTCCCCGGCAATATTGAGGATACCCTTCATGCGGAAAATGTCCGGCCCCCGGTCTCGCAACAAGATCCCCAGCCAGCGGTTGAGTTTATCCCCGTCTACTTCCCCTGGTTCCACTAGAGCAATGGAATGAACGGTTTCATCGTGTTCGTGGGCAGTTTCGTTGAGAAATTCGGGATCAATTTTTAAAGCATTACCCAAATCAAAGGCATTCACACCAAGGATAGAGTCCATTTCCACCTGGGCATCACGGGTGCGATAAATTTTGGCGATCGCATTCATAGCCCGGATTTTTTCCTCTAGAGCCTGCAACTCGACCTCCGTAACCAGGTCAGTTTTGTTAAGCAAGATTACGTCGGCAAAGGCAATTTGCTCTACAGCTTCTTCCGCTTCCCAATGCTGGGCAATGTGGGCGGCATCTACTACTGTTACCACTGCGTCTAAGCTGGTTTGGGTTTGTACCTCGTCATCCACGAAAAAAGTCTGAATCACTGGGGCCGGGTCAGCTAATCCGGTGGTTTCAATGACAAGGTGATCGAATTTGTCCCGGCGTTTCATTAAGTTGCTAATGATGCGGATTAGATCACCCCGCACAGTACAGCAGATACAGCCGTTATTCATCTCGAAAATTTCTTCGTCGGCATCAATGATCAGTTGGTTATCGATGCCCACTTCGCCAAATTCGTTGACAATCACCGCCACCTTTTTCCCATGTTCGTGGGTGAGAATGCGATTCAAGAGAGTTGTTTTACCCGCCCCTAGATAGCCTGTAAGCACTGTGACTGGAACCGAACGTAGGGCATTAGCAATAACCATAATCAGATTTCAGATTCAGAGGATAGTCAACGACCTTGATTTTAATCCGGATTCACCCGTAGGATGTTCTGTTATCAAAAATAACGATAATCATTTTCGCCATCTATGGTATCTGAGCCTAGAATCCTGCCAAAGTTTATTGATTTGGCGATCGCCGGAGCGGGCCCCCAAGCCTTGACCCTAGTGACCCATTTATTACAAAAAAGAAAACCCCTGCGGGGACGATTTTTGGTGTTTGATCCCAGTGGCGACTGGCTCCAGCGTTGGCAATACCAATTTGCGGCAGCGGAAATTCCCCATCTGCGATCCCCCGCGGTGCACCACCC
>NZ_JADEVV010000102.1 GCF_015207985.1 Synechocystis salina LEGE 00031
TTATACAGTTTACTATACGTGTCTACACATTGTACTGTCTTTTTCGCTTCTCTTACCTTCGTCATACTCCCTCCAAGCTTTCCAGCCTTTTATCTCCATTCTAATTCACCCATTTTGATGAAAGAGGTTTATATTTAAATGACTCATAAGGGGTGCATCCCATTTTTTCCAGTTCGATGATTTTAAGTATAAATACTCATCCTTGGATGCCTTTCAGAATAAGGCTTTGAGAATTGCTTTACAGTTTGCCCAGTAGGATTTTTGCAAAAGTGGGATGCTCCCCTCATAAGCTCTCACTTTTGGAAATATATCTTTATACAGTTCACTATATGTGTCTACACACTGTACTGTCTTTTTCGCCTCTCTTGTCCTTGTCATACTCCCTCCGGGCTTTTCAGCCTTTTACCTCCATTCTAATTCCCTCAGTCTGATGAAAGAGGGATAGACTGGCATTATTAGGGGCAGTGTGGAGTATTAGTTAGTCCAGTTTTCGATAATAAGCTTACAATATTATAAATTCTCTAACTCGCTGATTAGTCCATTTATTTGAGGTTCTATGTCGGCCGTAGGTAATATAACTTGTTAATTGAAAGTCAACTTATCTGCTTAGGTTTTTGTGGTCTTTAGTTTAAATTAGAACTTCCTCCAAATTAAACTTCTGCTTATGTTAATGACTCTAAATCAGGATCTTATTTCATGGTAACTAACTTAATTACGTTCGGAAGTAACAACACCGCCGCTAATGATAATAGTAAATTATCTTCCTTGGGAGGGGTGTTTGACGATAGTGGCAATCTTATTGTCTTTGATACCTTGGCATCAAATTTGATAGGAAGTATTGATGATAATAACCTAAACGATGTCTACATTTACAACATTTCTACTAAGACATACATAAATTTAACTCTGAGGGGACCCGTCGGCTCAATAAGCATTAACGGAAATGAAAATCCATCGATTAGTGGGGATGGAACCAGAGTGGTTTTCCAATACAGTAATCCTAGTACGGGATCCATCGATATTTACCTAGCAACGAATTTATTTGGTAATCCCCCAACTTTCAGTCTTGTTACCCCATTCAACACTAACAATAACATCAATGGTAGTAGCAGGAATCCTAAAATTAGCCGCAACGGCCGGTTTATAGTCTATGAAACTACAGCCACAATCCCAACGGGTTCAGGAGATGATGCCGATCGTGATTTTGATATAATTTTATTTGATACTGTCAACAATTCTAATACATGGGTTAGCCAAATAAGTAACTCTGGTGGTAATCCTTTCAGCCCCGGCTCTAGTACCAATGGCACGGTTAGCGAAGTGGGTACTGTTGCTTTTCAGTCTCTTGTTCCTGAAAATGAATTAATGCCTGGTCCGGCATTTGGGAACAATGGATTCTCAGACATTTTCCTATTTAGTGCATCTAATGCAGGTGAGACTTTAACATTAGTATCTTTCAATCAAAATATTGCTCCCTTGGTGGGGGCGAATGGTGGTAGTTTTAATGCCTCAATTTCTGCCAATGGTAACTTTATCGCCTATGAATCAGACGCAAGTAATTTAGTTGCTGGTGATACCAACGGTCAGCGGGACATTTTTGTATACAACGTCAACAATGGCACGAATAAGCGAATTAATTTGCGCCCAGGGGGCATACAAACCCAAGGCGCTAGCCGTACTCCCAGCATTAGTGCGGATGGACGCTTTGTTGCCTTTGCATCTGATGATTCAAGCCTTGTTGCAAATGACACTAATGGTGTAACTGACATATTTGTCTGGGACGGCATTGACAACTCCATCAAACGTGTGAGTTTAGGAACAAATGGAGAACAAGCTGATGCTCCTGCTAGTAACCCCATAATAAGTTCGGATGGACGATTTGTATCTTTTCAATCCCGATCTACGACATTAGGTATGCCCACTACTGCTGGGACGTTGAATATTTTTAGTGTTTCTACTAGCTCTAGCCCCAATCCGAATCCAAACCCTATCCCTAATCCGAACCCAAGTCCTATTCCCAATCCGAATCCAAGTCCTATTCCCAATCCGAATCCAAGTCCTGCCGATACTTTAACCTCTCCTTTCTTCCGTTTTCAGAATACCAATCAGCCTGGCACCTATTTATTTGTCAGTGCAGGTGAAGCTTCATCTATTCGGAGTAACCCTGGCTTAAGTCAGTTCGTAGAGGAAGGCATTGCTTTTCGGGTGGCTCTACAAAAAACAGATCCATTACAACAGGCATTCTTCCGTTTTCAAAATACTAGTCTGCCTGGCACCTACCTGTTTGCCAATGAAGGAGAAGCGGCAGCTATTCGCAGTAACCCCAACCTGAGCAATTTTGTAGAAGAAGGCCTTGCTTTTTATGCCTATGGACCAGGCACAGGCAACGGCACCGCTGATTTCACTCGTTTTCAGAGTGTAGGTGTTCCCGGTACTTATCTCTTTACTGCTCCTGGGGAAACTTCTTCTGTGATAGGAAACCCCAATTTTGTCAGGGAAGGAATTGCTTTTTCTGCCGCCCTTGGTTGATTTCCTTGAAAAAAGCTAATGCTTTGATTGAGTTTAATTAGCTAAAAGTTAACTTCATATTTTTGGGTAAAACCCTCTGGAAACGGAGGGTTTCTTGATTTTTTCTGTGGGTGAATCCAGTTTGTAATCTCGACAACAGGATAAGGCACAGCAACTAACCAGAATTCAAGTTAAGATTCATTAAAAAATCCTTGCAAGTCAACAACTTATAGACTGTCATCTGGTTTGTAGACTGGCATTATTAGGGGCAGTGTGGAGTATTAGTTAGCCCGATTTCTTATAATATCCCTCTTTCATCAAAATGGGTGAATTAGAATGGAGATAAAAGGCTGGAAAGCTTGGAGGGAGTATGACGAAGGTAAGAGAAGCGAAAAAGACAGTACAATGTGTAGACACGTATAGTAAACTGT
>NZ_JADEVV010000062.1 GCF_015207985.1 Synechocystis salina LEGE 00031
CTCCCATCAAGACCCTGAACCGGCTATGGCTTCCCTTCGTCAGCATCACCGCCGCCTTTATGCCCTTGAGTTTACTCTCCAGGTCTATTCCTACGAGTCCTCTTAAACTTTTGTCAGTCAATCAGGAGCTTTAGTGAAAAAAATTAAGAGTATAGCTACTTGAAATAAAATTAAGACAGTAGGGATTTTTTCCAGGCTTGTGTTAGAAGTACCTTAGTTGTTTATATTGCCCTATTCTTAATTGAATTAGCCATATGATTATTAGTTTGTAAATACGCTTTAAGGGGAGATTTTAACTAGTCACAAGTAAAATTATTTGACTTGCAGAGCCGTAATTACCACCGTATTAATAATATCCTCCACCAAACACCCCCGACTTAGATCATTAACTGGTTTATTTAGTCCCTGTAAAATGGGGCCAATGGCGATCGCCTTTGTTTCCCTTTGCACTGCTTTGTAAGTATTGTTACCGGTATTTAAATCGGGAAAAATAAACACCGTTGCTTTACCGGCCACTGCCGACCCCGGCATTTTCTGAGCCGCCACTGTGGCATCCACCGCCGCATCATACTGAATTGGCCCTTCCAAGGCTAAATCTGGCTCCCGTTCCTTGGCGATCGCCGTGGCTTGACGGACTTTTTCCACATCTGCTCCCTGTCCAGAAGAGCCGGAAGAATAGGACAATAGGGCTACCCTGGGGTCAATGCCAAAATTCTTGGCCGTGGCGGCAGAAGTAAGGGCAATTTCTGCTAACTGTGCCGCATTGGGGTCGGGGTTAACAGCACAATCTCCATAAACTAAAACTCGATCTTCCAAACACATAAAAAAGACTGAAGAAACCAGAGAAAAACCTGGCTGGGTTTTAATAATTTGCAAAGCAGGGCGCACCGTATGTTGGGTGGTATTGACGGAGCCAGAAACCATGCCATCTGCTTCCCCCAAATGCACCATCATGGTGCCGAAATAGGAAATATCGGTGAGGGTGTCCCGGGCCATGGCAAGGGTTACGCCCTTATGTTTACGTAGCTGATAATAGGTTTCGGCGTAGCGTTCCCGATCAGGGCTAGTTTTGGGGTCAATGAGGCGAACTTTACTCAAATCCAGGTCAATGTGATTAATTTTTACTGTCTGCTCGATCGCCTCAATGTTTCCGAGTAAGGTCAAACGGACGATGCCATGGTTAATTAAACTAGCGGCGGCTTTGAGAATACGAATTTCTTCCCCTTCCGGTAGGACAATGTGCCGTTGGGTGGCGGTCGCAGCTTGAACTAGATTGTAGAGAAATAGTTTGGGAGTAATGCCCTTGCTGCGGATCGTTTTGAGGTAATTGAGTAATTTTTCTCCATCAATTTGCCGTTGAAATAGGGCGATGCTGTGGCGAATTTTATGGTTATCCGTGGGGCTTAGGGCTGGGTGGAGAGCTTCTAAACGGGCAGAGGTTTCGTGGGTGTGGGTGCTGGTTAGCAATAGGGGAGGGGCATCGGGTAACCCCTCAATTAGTTTCATAATGGCCGGTTCGGGATGGTAGTCCGCAGTGAGCAAAATACCGGCAATGCTGGGATAGTTGAGGGAGCGATGGGCCTGCATCACCCCCAGAATAATGTCGCCCCGATCGCCAGGGGTGATAATTAAAGTATTTTTTTCGTGCAACCAATGGAGGGCATGGGAAATGTGCATAGCTACCACCAAATGCTGATAAACCAAGTTATCGAGCAAATCCGCACCGCTCAGCACTTGAGCATTTAAACCGGTGACAATTTCCCTCAGACGTAGGCTTTTCAGCATGCTGTCCTGGGGAATAGTGCCCAATACCATCGGAAGATCGCCATAATGCTGTTCCAGTTGGGCTTGAATTTCTGTAGCTAATTCCGGCTGGACTCGGTTAATAATTACTCCCACTACCTGACAAGACTCCTCTTCATAGGAATTCAGGGCCATATCAATGGGCTGCAAACTATCTGCAATGGTGTTACCCATGGCATTACCCAATAGCAAAATGGGACAGTTCAACATCTTGGCGATCGTGGTGTTGAGATCAAACTCAAAGGCCGACTCCTCCCCCAAATAATCTGAGCCTTCACAGAGGATAAAATCCACCCGATCTGCCAAATGACGATATTTAGCCAAAATTCGGTCTAATACCTGATCAATGGCTCCATCTGAGGCCAAACTCACCGCTTCGTGGAAATACAAACCAAAGGAATCAGTGTAGGTTTGTTGAAGACGAAAATTTTCCAGCACCAGAATAATATTGTTATCATGTTTACCATTAACTGGGTCTTGAATAATGGGACGAAAATAGGCAATACGGGTAGTTTTTTTGAGAATTAAGTCTAAAATACCCAATACCACTAGGGATTTACCACTGCGGGCTTCGGTGGTGCTCAAATAAAGGGAACTAGTCATAATTTAAATAGCCTCAACATAGCTAGCAATGGTTTTGTTTGGGAAAATCAACTAAAACTTTTTTCCAGGAGATCTTGACCTGCAATTAAGTATTAACCACTACCAATTAACCCTTGTCATTGCCCCATCTACCTAAGTAATAACTCTTTTTTTCAGGAAATAAATTATAATTCAGTAAAGTTTTATAAAGTAATTCTAATAAATCTAAGGGTGCATTTTCAAAGTTCAGAGCAATAAATTTTACATACTCAATCCACGCATTTAAGAACTGATTTCTAAAGAAAACTTAAAATCTCTCAATCCCTTGTCCGACAAGCCTTAGATCTATTTAAAAAATTGGTTATGTCAAAATCTAACGTCTTTGTTACAGAGGTTACGTTTCTGGTTGGCACAGTAAAGTTCTTACATAATAATCTTAACGACTGTTGTGTGTGTATCAAGTTGATTCGGAATTTGCTGTATGAGCTATGGAGTGAGACCAGCGGACTGATAAAATTAACCCTAAAGCCCCAGTGTAAAAAGTCACACTTCTCGAAAAATTTTCCCTGTTATCAAGTGGGACCTGAGCTTACTTAGAAAGTTTTAGTTTGTCCCCTAAAAGTCTGACAATAAGACAATATTCGTATCTATTTTTCTCCAAAGCTTGGAGAATTAGATGAAATTTTCAAATACATTCTTGAGGAAAATTAACCAACATTTTTAATTTAATAAACTGGGTGCGGAGCTGACAACGGTCTCCCCTAGGCTGCCCATCACTGCATTGAATAGGTCTCCTAGGGGGAAGCTTCATCTACACCTTGGTAAATTAATCGGTAACAAAATCTATGTTGATAATGGCAGTTTGATTATCAAATAAAATAAAGTAATCGTTGGTACTCTGCTCAAATTCGAGGGTAACAATGGCCAAGTCTGGCTCACTTAATGTTACCCCTGGGCGGACAACAATATCTTTAATACCCTTAAATTTACCATATTGATTTAACTCAATTTGCCATTCTTCTTCAAGTTTAGCTGGAAAAATTTCTGTTTTAAACAGGGGACTAAAATACCTACGAGCTAGGCCGTATTCCCCCGTAGCTAAGTTATTAATAAAAGATGTAACGATGGCATCAATGCTCTGTTTGCTTGGAACACCAAAACCAATTAATTGCTGTTCTTTATTATAAATAAACTGAATATTTTCACTGATGTTAGCAAATCTAGCATTGAGGATGACAATGTCAGCATTGACAACATCGATTA
This sequence comes from Synechocystis salina LEGE 00031, assembly GCF_015207985.1. Taxonomy (GTDB): domain Bacteria; phylum Cyanobacteriota; class Cyanobacteriia; order Cyanobacteriales; family Microcystaceae; genus Synechocystis; species Synechocystis salina. The sequence goes on from NZ_JADEVV010000062.1 coordinate 3,649, forward strand.
CTTTGGCTGTGACAACTTCTTCAAAAGCGCCATCCTTGGCGATGATTTCATTTTCCCAGATGGCCTTGATCTGTTCGGGTGTAATGTAATCCTTACTCTCTGGCACCAGATAATCCAGGGCGGCGGCGTACTGGCCTGCGTTAATTAGGCTTAAAATCTGCTCGGATGTAGCAATAAGTTCCTGCCGTTGCTCCGCTGTGATGATTTGTCTCTCCTGACTATAACTAGGGGGAGCAAAGATGACCATGGGGGTTGTAATCAAACCCAACACAGTCAATATATTTATACTTTTGAGAGAAAGATTAAAGAACATCGATTTCTGTTCACTCCTAAATGACTTTGCCATTGAGTTTAGCCCAATTTATGGTGGACTTCAGGATTAATCAGATCAAAAGATTGGCTAGCAGTGAGACGATGGGGACGAAGTCAACCGCAAGAAGTTGCAATGACGAGCAAATTTCCTAATTGAAAAACATTTTTAATTCATAAACCCCGTCACTCATACATCGTTCTAGGCGAAAATTCATTTTCTCGAATAGGCGCAACATGGCCCGATTTTCCAGCAAAACATCGGCGGTAAAACCGAGTAGACCTTGTTTTTTGGCCAATTGGGTCAAATAATTCAACAATAAAGTACCAATGCCCTGTTGGTGGTAGTCATCCCGCACAACAAAGGCCACTTCCGCTGTGTGGCTATCTTCGTTAAGGGCATACTGACCAACCCCGACAATGACCTCTTGATGTTGTTGCTTGACGATCGCCAGGATAATTATTTCTTCGTTGTAGTTAATCACAGAAAACTGTTGTAGTCTTTGGTGGGGCATATCAGTGCGCACAGACATAAAACGTCGCACCAAACTTTCGTCGGAAAGGGCATAAAAGAAATCTTTTAAGTTAGGTTCATCGTTAAATTTCACTGGTCTAAGCCATAATTCCAGCCCGGTGCGGGTGGTGCGATAGGTTTCCAGATGTTCAGGATATTCCCCCTGTTGTCCGGTAATAAAAGCCTGGTCAGCATAAATTAAATGATGCTTTTTCGCCTGCTCAATTAACCAAGGGCGAAATTTGGGATGGGCGATCGCCGTTAACTGCATGGCCCGTTCCCGAATGTTTTTACCGTGGAGATAGGCAATGCCATACTCTGTAACCACGTAATGAATGTCCCCCCGATTGAGGGTAATGCCCACCCCTTCCCGGAGAAAAGGCACAATGCGGGAGATAGTTTCATTTTCGGCGGTGGATTCCAGGGCTAAAATGGTGCGCCCCCCCTTGGCCATGACCGCTCCCCGCATGAAATCGGCCTGGCCACCGATGCCACTGTAAAAATTACTGCCCAGGGATTCGGCGGTGGACTGTCCTGTCAAATCAATTTCTAGGGCACTATTGATGGCCACCATATTGTCGTGGTGGGCAATGGTAATGGGATGATTGGTGTAATCAACGGTGCGAAATTCCACCGCAGGATTATCGTTCAAATAGTCGTAGGTATCCCGACTGCCCATGCAAAAAGTTGCCACCACTTTACCCCGATTTCTCGTTTTTTGACTATTATTTACCGCTCCACTTTTAAGCAGTTGTACGAGCCCATCGGAAATTAATTCCGTATGCACCCCCAAATTTTTCTTGTTGCTTAAATAACTCAACACTGCGTCGGGAATACTGCCATAACCCACTTGAATCGTATCCCCATCCTGAATCAAACTGGCGACATATTTGCCAATGCGGCCGGCGAGAATATTGTCCCGCTCCATTTGGTATTCCAACAGCGGTTCATCATAGGCAATGATATAGTCCAATTTTTCCAGGGCAATGAACCCATCCCCGTGGATTCTGGGCACTTGGCTATTCATTTGGGCAATGACTAAAGCAGCTTGCTCCACTGCCGCTTTGACAATATCCACACTCACCCCCAAATTAACGTAGCCATGGTCATCGGGATAGGAAGTTTGAATTAGGGCCACGTCGATGGGCACAAATCCCTGCTCAAATAATCCCGGTACTTGGGAAAGAAAAATGGGGGTATAGTCTGCTAGGCCTTCATTGACGGCGCTACGGGTGTGGTGGCCAATGAAAAAGGAATTATGGCGGAAGTTTTTGGCAAATTTGCTATCGGTATAGGGCGCTAAACCGAGGGTCCAGACCTGGAGCACTTCCGCATCAAATAGGGATTTGGGATGGGCCTGCACATAGTTAACCAACTCCTGCACCAAGTATTGAGGTTCCCCACAGGCCGTGCTGATAAATAGGCGATCGCCACGATGAAGATGGCTAAAAATTTCAGCGGTGGGGACAAACTTTTGGGGATATTGGCTTTTTAATTGGGCTAATCGTTCTTGACGATCAGAATTAACCATGGTGCTTGACCGGGAGGAGTAAAGACGAGCATCTCGTCACCGAAGCTGTTGCCGTTAATACCGTTAATAAATAAAGGTCAGGGCATCATTCCCCCATCAGCAACGGGCAACCTTGTACCTCCAAGTTTACAGTCCCACTCTCCAGCCAGAACTAGATCGCCTATCCCCGTCCCACTTCGGCCAAAATTTCCGCTAGGATTTCCCCGGCGCCCTGTTCCCGGAGTTTGAAGGCAAGATCCTGACCCAATTTTTCCGCTTCGTTCCGAGGAGCACTGAGGGTATCTTTAATTAACCTTTGGCCATCCAAACTGGCCACCATGCCAGTAAGGGTTAAATTGTCGCCATCTAAATGGGTATTAACCCCAATGGGCACTTGGCAACCCCCTTCCAATTGACGTAAAAAGGCCCGTTCGGCCAGACAACGATCTCGACTATCTTCGTCTTCCAACACTTTTAACAGACTGAGAATTTCCTGATCACCGTCCCGACACTCAATGCCCAAGGCCCCTTGACCTACCGCATGGAGAGAAATTTCCGGGGGAATGAGTTGGTCGATACGATTGGCCATGTCTAACCGTTCCAAACCAGCGGCGGCCAAAATAATGGCATCGTACTCATTGCTATCTAACTTAGCCAAACGGGTATTAACGTTGCCCCGCACATCCTTAAAAGTTAAATGGGGAAAGTGGTAGCGCAGTTGGGCCAGACGGCGGAGGGAAGAAGTTCCAATCACAGCCCCTTCCGGCAGGGAAGCCAGGTCTTTGCCTTGGTGTTTGGCGTTTAAAACCAAAGCATCGGCAGGGTTGACCCGTTTAGTGACGCAACCGAGCATCAAGCCTGCTGGTAAATTGGTGGGCAAATCCTTGAGGGAGTGAACGGCGAGATCGGTTCTTCTTCCCAACATCCCGTCTTCAAGTTCTTGGGTAAATAGTCCCTTATCCCCAATTTTTGCTAGCGCCACATCGAGGATTTTATCCCCCTGGGTTTCCATGGTTTCGACATCGAATTGGCGATCGGGGAAGTGCTTTTGCAATTCTTCCTGCACCCAATAGGTTTGCACGAGGGCTAGCTGGCTTTTCCGTGAGCCTATCCGAACTGTGGGAGCAGAGGTCGAAACAGTCATGAAACTTAAAAAATATTGTTAAAAATAGACTCGATCTAGCATAGCATCAGAGGCTATCGGCCTTGGTTTTCCTTCTGTAAAGCTAGGAGGAAACTCACTCACTGTGGCTGTTGCTATTACCATCCCAACCCGATCGCCGTGGAAAAGATTGCTCAAAACATTGGTCGTAAAGACATTTATCAAGCGATGTTGGTGGCCTTAGGGCTGGCGATCGCCGTGGCGAGCTATTTTTATTGGGCTAAATTTGACGGCCAGATTACAGGCTTTTTCCGCATTGGGTCGGTGTTGCCCCTGTCCCCGTTGTTGAATCCGGCGGAAACATTAATTTATCAAGGGGAATTGGGCTATGACGGCCAGCAATTCTTGACCATTGCCCTGGATCCGGGCTTGCATAATCCAGACTCCATTGCCGCTTTGGATCACCCCAGCTATCGTTACCGCCGCATTCTTTATCCTCTACTGGGCTATGTTCTCGGTTTGGGCAATCCAGTGTTAATTCCCTGGGCTTTGGTATTCATTAACATTGTGGCGATCGCCGTTTGTACAGGGTTAACTGCGTTTTACTTTCAAGATCAAAAACAGAAAACCATGGGAGCCTTGGCCGTGCTGGCAATTCCGGGGGTGTGGATGGTGTTATTTCTCTCCACCGCGGACCTACTGGCCAGCATTTTTAGTTTGGGGGCAGTGGTCTGCCAAGCAATATTTCCCCCCCATCAAAATAAAAAGTGGTGGTTGGTGCCCTTCCTCCTCGCTTTGGGATTATTAACGAGGGAAACGACCCTAATTATCTGGCTGGCTATTGCTTTAACCCTGGGGCAAAAACGGCAATGGCGATCGATGGGGGTCTTACTACTCAGTTTGCTTCCCTTAACTCTCTGGTTGGGCTATATCCATGGGCGGCAGTTACCAGGGGGCAGTGGTACCGGCAATTTTGGTTGGCCATTGGTGGGCATCGGGGAAAAATTTCAGAACCTAATCCAAACGGGGCTGACCGCTAACAATCTGTACGAAGCCTTCCTTTGGTTTTTATTGCTGTTTACCCTGGCCCTGTTAGTTTGGCTCACTCTGCCCCAGCGTCGAGACAATATCACCCTGACCTATGGCGGCTGGCTCTATGGCGGGCTGTTACTGGTGGCCAGCTTTTACATTTTGAATTATTACCTCAACTACAGTCGGGTTTTTCTGGACGTATTTCTGCTAACCATCCTGGCCATGGCTTCCACGCCACGGTTGATCCGTTGGCTTTACACGGCGATCGCCGGCCTGGGCAGTGTCACCTTTTTATTGCTGAAATCCTGACTAGGAATGGTTATGCAGAGGACTTCTCAGAACCCTTTGGCGGAGTCCCTCTGTGCTTCCTTAGTAACCCAATGCCGGCGGAATTTTATCTAGTCTGCCGCCAAACTTAGGGTTTCACGAAGTTGTCAAAATAGTCTTCAAGCAGAAGTGGGGGGATTGTAGGCAATGCCGATCGCCGTGGCAATATCAGCTAAAGTTTGTTCCTGGGCATGGCCCCAAAAGGCTTCTAGCTTATAAAATTCCCGTTCCTCTGGCATAAAGGTATGGACAAGAACATCGCCAAAATCCTGTAGCACCCAAATGCTTTCACTGTTGCCTTCCGTGTGGGTAGGCAGTTGACCGTGGACTAGTTCCACCTGCTTTTCAATATTGTCGGCGATCGCCCGGACCTGGGTACGGGAAAATCCAGTGGAGATGACAAAATAATCCGCCAGGTAGGACACATCCGTAACCTTAAGAATGACTAAATCCCCGGCTTTGCGTTCTTCGGCGGCTTGGGCAATGGTCCACACCAAATGTTCGGTGGCGGGGGCATCGACGGGAACGGTGGGATTAACGGTCAAAGTGGGGGGGGATGCATCGAAGCGGGAAATTTCAGTCATGTAGGATTTTGTCAACTCCAAAGGAACGATGGGTGGGTAAAGGAATATTTTTCTAGTGTAGCCAGAACCACTGGCAATGTTGTGCTTACTTTGCCATTTGTAAAGCCCAATTGCGGGTCAAAATCACCCGGGGATGGATAACTTTGTGATGTTTGATCAAATAGGTCAGGGTTTGCTCACAGGTAAGACGCACTGCTTGATAAAGATTGTGCTGGGCCACTTGACGGAGTTTTTCTAGCTCCAAGCTATTGCCCCTAGTGGGCTCCAGGGCATCAGCCACAAAAATCAGGCAAGCCAAAGGGTCCATGGGCACCGCCCCCAAAGTATGACAACGAATGGCAGTCAAAACATCTGGGTCATCAACGCCAAATTCCTCGGAGGCAATAACCGCACTGACATCGGCATGGATGAGATGGGGACTGGCTTGCAAAATTGGATCGAGGGGTAACCGATGCTCCTCGGCGATCGCCAACAATTTGGCCGGCGGGAAAAACTTAGCTAAATCGTGCAGTAGTCCCGCTTGTCCAGCCTTGATTGGGTCAACTCCATGGAGGGGAGCCCATTGCACCGCAGTTTTTTCAACCCCCAAAATGTGGTCTAACCGTTGGGGAGAAACGTTGCACCTTAGCCATTGAATTACCCCCTGTCGGTCTAACTCAGCCATGGCCAAAAAATAAATGTTCGCCGAAATCGAAAGTAATGGTTGAGGACGAAAACTTCGCCTTAGGGAAAACAAATCGCTCCCCAATCAGGCTTGACCTGCCCAATCTACAGACAACAAACGGCGGGCCGAAACCCACCGATCGCCGTTTTTTTATGCAGAGTTTTAGCCACCATTAGGGGCGCTAAAAATAGGTTAAACGTCGCTGGCGGCACCGTTATTGCTGGAGCCATTGGAGTCACTTTGTTGCCTTTGACCACCGGAATAGCGGCGGTTTTGGGTGCGACTGGCGGAGCGAAACTGACGGGCATAAGCACGATTACGTTCAGCTTTTTCCTTCTTTAAATTACGACGTTTTGCCATTGTTTGTTCCTCGTGAAATATAGTTTACAGACCACTTCTGAGTCCGGTTGCGGTCGTCGTGCTACGGGAAGTTTGCACAGGAAATGTTCGGCCGTGGAGGCGCATCCCAAACTTCATCCTAACACGGCTCCTGTTTTCCCAAATTATTGGGGCTGGTGGGGATCTGGTAAAAATCCCAGGGCTTCCCGCACCCTAGTCAAGGTTTGGTGGGCCGTATGACTGGCTTTGGCGTTACCAGCTTGGATGATGCGGTCCAATTCCCCCCGATCAGCCAAAATTTCCCCATATTTTGCTTGAATTGGTTCGAGGGCGGCGATCGCCGTTTCGGTCAGTAGGGGCTTGAATTGACCCCAACCCATCTCGGCACATTCCTTCGCCACCGCTTCCTTAGTTTGGTTACTCAACAGAGTGTACAAAGTCAGTAAGTTGTGACATTCCGGACGATCCGGATCATCAAACCATAAACCCCGTTGGGGATCGGTTTTACATTTTTTAATTTTCTTTTGGATCACCTCCGGCGGATCCAACAAATTAATGCGACTCAGTTCCGACTCATCGGATTTAGACATTTTTTTTGTGCCATCGGCCAAGCTCATTACCCTAGCTCCCTCCTTGCGAATTAAGGGTTCCGGTAACTTCAACACCGGCGCATCTTCCCGGCCAAACTTGTCGTTAATGCGAATCACAATGTCTCGAGTCAGTTCCAAATGTTGCTTTTGGTCTTCCCCCACAGGCACCTTATCGGCGTCATAGAGCAAAATATCCGCCGCCATAAGTACGGGATAGTCCAGTAGCCCCACGCTGACGTTTTCCCCCTGTTTAATGGCTTTTTCTTTAAACTGAATCATGCGTTCTAGCCAATTGAGGGGAGTGACACAGTTGAGCAACCAGGCCAATTCACTGTGGGCCGACACATGGGACTGGACAAAAATAGTCGAATACTGCAAATCAATGCCACAGGCGAGGTACAACGCCGCAATGGTGAGGGTATCCTGGGCTAAGGTTTGGGGGTTATGGGGCACCGTGATGGCATGGAGGTCCACCACACAAAAAAAGTTATCGTAATGTTGCTGTTGCTCGACCCAGCTACGGATAGCTCCCAGATAGTTGCCTAGGTGCAGATTCCCTGTGGGCTGAACTCCAGAAAGGATACGTGGCTTGTTCATGGTGGTGGTTGACCTATGAGCGAAATTAAACTTAATTAAACCTGGGGATTGGTTTAGTTGACCCAATGCTTTCCCCTAGGAAACTGTTGTGATTATTTTCACAATTCTTAATACTATCCCCGGCGGTGGCCCCCTTGGGCCCGATGGGGTAAGTTAGGGTTGGCAAAGTGAGGAAAACCGCATATTACCGTTGTGGTTTCTTCTACCCAAAGCCAACCAAATTCGCTAACATGAATGAGCCTTACTCTCTGTAGATAATCGTAGGCGGTTAAACTTTATGAGCAATATTCAAGAAAAAATCGAACAGGAGCTAGCCAACGCTAGACAAGTTTGCGGTGCCGATGAAGCTTCTCCGGCGGAGTGCGCTGCGGCCTGGGACGCGGTGGAAGAGCTAGAAGCGGAAGCCGCCCACCAACGTCAACAACATCCTGCCCAAACCCCCCTAGAAAAATTCTGTGACGAAAACCCCGACGCCGCCGAGTGCCGTATCTATGACGACTAGGGGACAGTAACCCCAACCCACTAACCATAACTGGCGATCGCCAGGATTCCCGAAACGATGTTTTTGGTTGAAGCAGTGACAATTTCCTGGGGGTTGTTACTGCTTTTTGCTGTTTGTGCTGGAGGGATGGGGGTAAACCATATCTCCCTGCGGCAAAGCCTAAGGCCCTTCCAGTACCGCGGCTTCCACATCTTGCCGGCTGAGGGAATATTTAAAGCTCCGCACCACCTTGCGCTGGGGTTGCTGGGGGAAGTAGCAGATGACTAATTCCTCCGTGTCCAAACTCAGTTCCGCATCCCAATCCCCTTGCTTAAGCATCCAACAATGGCGATCGCCACGGTCTTGCTGACACCCCAGGGCCATGAGCCAGCGTTCTAGTTGGGGCAGGGGATGGTTATAGAGGGGGGTTTCCGGTGCGGGGAGACTCATGGGCAATGGCAAAATGGAAAATAATTTGGTGGACGTTGGCTTAATTCGCCTAATCTAATCTAGACCATCTAACTTTGATCTTGGATCTTGTTTGAACCGCCAATGGGAGGCGGCACCAACGCTACCATTGCCCCCCGTGCTAGGAAAGTGCTTAGCTAAGATGGCGTATAGTATATTGCGTTGCTCTCTGGAATCTATGAATATCCCTGCCTTTACCGCCCTGACGTTGAAGTTGTTCGGCGTTATTTTCGTCCTCATTGCCCTGCTGGATTTTGTGAGCCTCATTTTCCCTCTGCAAATGGCTGATCCCCAGTGGCAGTTGACAACGATAACGGGCATTGTCGACCGGGGCATAGTGCCCATGTTGGGTATGGGGTTGATTTCCCTTGGTTACTTGGTGGATACCATGGCGAAAACCGCTACGACGTCCCCCAAAGGTGGTTTTGATTTACGGATGCCGGTTTATATTCTGGCGATCGCCTTGGGATTAGTCTTTTTATTGTTGATCCCCATACATTTGACCAATGTGAACCAAATTAAGACAGCGGAGTTGGCCCAATTAGAAACCCAGATCGGCCAGGGGCAACAACAGGTGGAAGGGGCCCTCAGGCAATTTGATGCCCTGTCTCAAAATCCAGAAGCATTGGAACAACAAATCAAAGAAGGGGAGCAACTGTTAGCCGCCGGTCAGGCAAATGGGAATCCCTTAAACCAAGAGCAGTTAGCTAATATTGAGCGCCAGGTGAACGAACTCAAAGGTCTCCAGGAAATGTCTAAAGACCCGGCCGCCCTGAAGGCAAAGATGGAAGAAATTAAAACTAATTTGGAAACCCAGGTGGCGGAGCAACGGCAAAAAGTGGAAAGCCAAGCCTCTAATCAAGCCCTCAAACAAGGTTTACGGGTAGGGCTGAGCAGTTTAATGCTCTCCATCGGTTTTGCCGCCTTTGGCGCTTTGGGTCTGAGGAATTTACTTTCCGCGCCTCCGACTCCCCCCAGTGCCGATCCCCTTGCCTAGATTAGGGCCGTTAGGGCATAGCCCCATCCAGATTAAGTAATTTTTCTGCCTGGCGACAATCCTGACTAATCTGATTTTTTAGCTGGTCCAAGCTAGCAAATTTTGTTTCGCCCCGGAGATAGTGGGTCAAAGCCACCTCCAGGCCTTGGCCGTATAAATCCCCTGACCATTGCAGGAGATGCACTTCCGCTGAAGGTTCCTGCCCGTTGACTGTAGGGCGATCGCCAAGGTTAATTACCGCTGGTATGGGCACAGCCAAGGCATCTAAGTTGACCCAACCCGCATAAACTCCATACTTGGGCCAGAGCTTGTCTTCCGGTAAACAAAGATTAGCGGTGGGAAAGCCCAATTTACGACCCAATTGCTGTCCCTGCACCACTGTCCCCCGCAGGGCATAGGGCCTTCCCAATAACTGATTGGCCATGGCTAACTTGCCTTCCTTGAGGGCGCGGCGAATGCGAGAACTACTAATCCTTTCCGTATCCGTTTGTTCCAACTGGGCGATCGCCACGGTGATGCCAAATTCTTGCCCCAGATTTTGTAAATCCTCCACATTGCCCCGCCGTTGATGACCAAAGCAAAAATCCTGACCGACGCTGATAAATTTGGCTTGCAACTGCTCCACTAAGATAGATTGGACAAATTTCCTGGGGCTAAGGTTGGCTAAGTTTTCCGTAAAAGGTAACAAAACCAACTGTTCCATGCCGATCGCCGTCAATTGCTCCACCTTCTCCGGCAAGGGGGTCAATAAAGGTTGGGTGCGCCCACTGAAAAAACTACGGGGATGGGGATTAAAACTAACCACCGCCGAATGTAGGGGATGTTCCCGCCCCTGAGCAAAATCCATCACCTGACGCAACACCGCCCCATGGCCCCGATGGACCCCATCAAAGTTTCCCAGGGCGATCGCCGTGGGGGTTTGCAAAACATTGGTGGCGGAAAGAATACGCAAAGTAATTTGTAATTAATAATGGCGATTATCGGTCAGGGCTGAAAAGATCTTGGTAAGCAAAAGCTCATTGGGCACAACTAGGGTCATTATGATGGGCAGGTTTCTCGGCTAATTCGGCAATGATTGCCCAAAAAATCAAAAAATCTGGTCTAAACCCCTCCCTGCGGGAAAAGTTTAGGCGTGGTAGGCCGCTCCCAAATAGAGTTCTCCCACCAAAGGATCATTGAGTAGACTTTGCCCCGACCCTTCCAACTTATCCTGGCCATTTTCCAGCACATAACCCCGATCGGCCATCATCAAAGCCTGTTTGGCATTTTGCTCCACCAAAATAATCGCCTTACCAGTGGAATTAATCGCCTTAATTTGGGCGAACACATCCTTAACCAAAATGGGTGACAGAGCCGCCGACGGTTCATCCAGCAACAACAAATCCGGGTCTAACATCAAAGCCCGACCCATGGCCAACATTTGCCGTTCCCCGCCTGATAAAGTTCCAGCCCTCTGGTTACGGCGTTGGGCCAATTTGGGAAACATGGTGTAAATGCGGTCCTTGAGGGTTTGGGTGGGGCCCTGGTGGAGAAAAGCCCCCATATCTAAATTTTCTGCCACCGTCAGACTGCCAAACACGTTACAAACCTGGGGCACATAGCACATACCCCGGCGCACAATTTGGTCGGAACCAAGGCCAGCAATGTTTTTACCCTTAAAAATAATCTCCCCCTGGCTGGGGGTCAGTAAACCAAAAATGGTTTTGGCTAGGGTGGATTTTCCCGCTCCATTGGGGCCAATGACTGTGACCAACTCCCCCGGCGCAATGGAGAAATTAATGCCCTGCAAAATGGGCACATCGGCCACATAGCCAGCAAACACATCCTTAACAACGAGGAGGTCAGACATAGGTAAAGGTTAGAAAAGTTTGATCGACCCAGGCCGGGGAACTCAGTGAATATCAGTCAACTAGTCGTATTTAAGCTAGCCCAGGGCAGTTGGCTTTCTCCCAACCCTAGTAGGCAGGACTTTTTTGTAAATCTGGCCTTTCCTCTGGCAGAATGGCCCCCTCCACTGGACAGACCTGGAGACAAATGCCGCAATCAATGCAGGTGGCAAAGTCAATCCAGTACCAATCAGTGCCAATGGTATTTTTCCCGTCTCCGGGGTGAATGCAGGCTACGGGGCAGGCTTCTACACAATCGGCCACGCCTTCGCAGGTTTCCGTAACAATGGTGTGGGGCATATTTCGCCGGAATCAGAATTTCAAAAGTTGGCGGATTTTTACAAATCGTCACAGTTCTAAGGGTAGCGGACGTTCAACCCCTGAGGCAATCCACTGGAGCGTGATTTACCTGAAATTTCCCCAAGCAGTTATCCTGAGAGGAAGAATTGTGTGAGGAAAATTTTCAGATGGTTGCGTCCCCCATCCACAGCCGTGGTTTAGATCTGCCTTTGCCTTCAACGATGGGAGAATTCGGCCTCAGCTTGCCCCGATCGCCATTGTTTGGTACGGACGGTATCCGGGGTAAGGCGGGGGAATTATTGACAGCGCCTTTGGCTTTATCCTTGGGCTTTTGGGCGGGACAGGTGTTGCGGCACCACGCTGATGTTTCCGGGCCGGTGATTATTGGCCAAGATTCTCGCCTTTCCAGTGATATGCTCGCCAACGCCATGGCCGCCGGCTTGAACAGTGCCGGGGTGGAAGTGTGGCAGCTAGGGCTTTGTCCTACTCCCTGTGTGGCCTACCTCACCAGAAAGACAGCGGCGATCGGGGGCATCATGATTTCCGCTAGCCATAACCCACCGGAAGATAATGGCATCAAGTTTTTTGATCACCAGGGACTGAAATTGCCCAAATCCCTGGCCATGGCGATCGAAGCCGGACTACGGGGCCAAAGCCAAACCTCTGCTCTCAATACCAGCCAGTGGGGTCGCAGCTACGGCCAACCCCAGCGCGTTCAGCATTACCAGGATTTTTTGCTAAGTAGTTTGCCTCAACCCTTAGATTTTCAAGGGCTAAAAGTGGTGCTGGATCTGGCCTGGGGGGCTTCCGTGAATTTAGCACCCCATATTTTTCGTAGTTTAGGGGCAGAAGTTATTGCCCTGCATGATTTGGCCGATGGCAGTCAAATTAACGTCGATTGTGGCTCCACCCATTTACACCGTTTACAAAGGGCAGTGCGGGAAACTGGGGCGGATTTAGGTTTTGCCTTTGACGGCGATGCGGACCGGGTGATGGCAGTGGATGCCCAAGGTCGCCCAGTGGACGGGGATTACATTCTCTTTTTGTGGGGTAAAACCCTCCAGCAAAGCAATCATCTGCCTGATAACTTAATTGTCGGCACTGTCATGGCCAACTTGGCCTTCGAGCGGGCCTGGGAGAAGTTGGGGGGTAAGTTAATTCGCACTGCCGTGGGGGACCAAAACGTCCAAGCCCAAATGTGGGAAACCGGGGCCATGCTGGGGGGAGAACAGTCGGGACATATCATTTGTCATCACCATAGCTATTCCGGGGATGGCCTACAGGCGGCCCTGCACTTAACCACCCTAGTGCAACAGTCTGGTTTATCCCTGGGGGAACTGCTGGCGGAAAGTTTCCAACCCTATCCCCAAATTCTCCGTAACGTTAGGGTGCTAGACCGGGAGCGTCGTTTGCATTGGCAGGAATGCGCCCCTTTGCAACAGGCGATCGCCACGGCGGAAGAGTCCATGGGCGACACGGGAAGAATTTTGGTGCGGGCTTCGGGCACGGAACCCCTGATTCGAGTCATGGTGGAAGCGGCCTGTGCAGAGACGGCAGCCCACTGGTCGGCACAACTCACCAGCGCTGTGCAATGCCATTTGGGAGACAGTTAACAGTTATCGATTAGCCAAAAGAGCTTGCAAAACCGCAGTTCACTACCCATAACCGTGGCAAACTAAGCGGTGGCAAGGACGCCTCGTTGTCAGAAAAAGGCTTCAGCCCCTAATGTCATTGATCATTCGACCGATGGCATCCTCTTGGTTTTGAATGTCGGTAGCTAACTGGAATTGCACCAAAGCTCTGATCAGATTGTGCTCAGGATATTTAACTTTAAAATAGCGATCGCCGTTGAGGTAATCGGTGAAGAACCGCAGTCCCAACTCAAAGCTAATGAGGGCAATGGCGGGAAACAAATAATCATAATCGGCGGCGGTGAGAAAATGCCGACATTGGGGTAAATAACCCGCCAAAATTGCGCGACAGAGGTCTAGATCAAATTCCACTGCTGACCAATTTTCCGTTTCTTCCCCCAACAAGTTACAACCGGAACGCAAACAATCGCCCAAATCGTAATGGATTAAGCCTGGTTTGGTGGTATCCAAATCAATCACGCTGACCGCTTGTCCCGATTGGCGATCGAACAAAATATTATTAACTTTAGGATCGCCATGCATTAAACGCAGGGGTAATTCCCCTTTGGCTTTAGCTTTTTCCAACACGCCACAGCGGCCAATCCAGGTGTCAATCACCCTTTGGCAATGGTTAATTTCTGGGCTTAATGCTCCCGTTAGCCTTGGACTCTGGGCCAATGCCTGCTGATACTGTTCCAGGTAAACAGGGGTATGGTGAAATCCGGGCAGGGTATCGACTAATTTGCTAGGGGAAAGATCGCTCAGCAGTTGATGGAAAATGCCTAGGGCTGTGCCCACTTCCCTGGCCTGGGCTGGGTTGGTCAGGGTGTCAAAGGATTCTGAACCGGCAATGAAACTGATGGCCCGCCAAAATTCGCCAGTGCCCGAATCCCAATGGTCTTGATTATCTTTAGTTAAAATCACTTCTGGCATTAACCAAGGACGTTCCAGGGGATGCCGTTGTAATTTTTGCTTAATATGGCTAGTTACCCAAACCATATTGCCCATCACCGCCGCAGGATTTTTAAATACCTCGTGATTGATCCTTTGCAAAACAAAACTAGTCTGGGTTTCGCCATCTAAATCCACCAAAAAAGTGTCATTAATATTGCCGTTGCCAAAGGATTTGATCTGGATAATTTTTCCCTGGTGATCAAATTGATCCGCAATGGCAAAAACTTTTTCTGCTACGTTCGATATTTTCCCAGTGGATTCCATTGGCTAAGCTTTACTCCCCAAATGAATATAAGTAAATATTAATAAATCATCATTGGCTGAATAGATGGATATTTTAGTCCCATTAACCCCATTACCACATGGCCATCCAACCAGTTAGCCATAGCCTAGATGAACTATTTTCGGCTCAGCAGAAATTAATCATAGCCACTAGGCGATCGCCGATGGGTTGGACTGCCGGTCAGCCCACTATTGCCTCTGGCCCAGACCAAGCCTGATAATGCCAGAGCATTAATCCCCATTTTTTCTGCTATTTGCCATGGTCAGCTTCACCGTTTCTGTGCCCGCCACCACCGCCAATATAGGCCCAGGCTTTGATTGTTTGGGGGCGGCCCTGGGGTTATATAACCATGTGACGGTGACCAGCCCGACGGATCCGGAAGTTGATTTATTGATCGAAGCCCGGGGCAGGGATGGAGAAAAAATCAGCACTGACAAAGACAATTTACTCTACCAAGCCATTGCCTATTTTTATCAACAAACTGGGCAGGCTGTACCCCCTCTAAAGCTGGAGATTGACTTAGAAATTCCTTTGGCACGGGGTTTGGGCAGTTCGGCCACCGCCATTGTGGGGGGATTATTGGCGGCCAATCAGGCGGCGGGTAATCCTTGTACTGAGGAAGAAATTTTGCAGATGGCGATCGCCATGGAAGGGCATCCCGACAATGTGGCCCCGGCCCTATTGGGGGGTTGTCAGTTGGCCGTCAAAAATGGTGACCATTGGCAATTGGTTGCCCTAGATTGGCCGAGCCAATTTGTCCCGGTGTTGGCCATTCCCAATTTTGAACTATCCACTGAAGCCGCCCGGGCTGTTCTTCCCCATCAGTATGACCGTAGTGCCGCTATTTTTAATGCTTCCCACCTAGCGCTATTGGTACAGGCTTTTAACCAAAATCGGGGGGACTGGTTGGCCCTAGCTCTCCAGGATCAAATCCATCAACCCTATCGCCAGAGTTTAATCCCTGCCTACGACCAACTCCACCAAGCCGCCCTGGCCGCCGGGGCCTACAACCTAGTGATTAGCGGTGCCGGCCCCACCCTATTGGCGATCGCCGACGAAGTCCGAGCCCCCCAAGTCGCTTCCACCCTAGTGGAAACTTGGCAGAATGCCGGCATTGAGGCCGAAAGCCATTGTTTGCCCATTGATACCAAGGGCGCAACCATTACTAAATTGAGGTAATCATTACCAACGGTGGACAGGCTGAGGAAAATGTATGTTAAACCAGCATTGCTTGGCCCATTAATAATAGTTTTGGGACTATTTGGAACGGCCAGATTAAAGGCAGAACCAATTGTTGAAATCGAGTATAAATACTACTCCATTTACCCAAAAACTAAATGGGATTTAAACGATGAACTGAATCGCCGTAGCCCGATTATTTTTCAGGGAAAACGGTATCGTGGTTACACTCAATGGTTAGTGCGCTGGCAGTATCAATGGTGGTCCACGGCCCAACAATGTCAAATCACCACCGTTACCACCAACCTTGATGTTACCTATACCCTGCCCCGCATTCCTACTAATCACCCCACTGATCCAGAAGCCCGACGAGTTTTTAATCGCTACTTAGCCGCCCTCTTTAAGCATGAGGAAAACCACAAAAATTCTGGCCTTTATGCAGCTAGATCCATTAAAAAGGCTTTACTGAACCTGGGTCCATTTCCCAACTGTAAGGGTTTAGAAACCAAAGCTGAAAGCACTGCTCAACAGATTGTCCAGCGTTACCGCCAAAGGGATCTGGATTACGATCGCCAAACAGATCATGGCCGCAAAGAAGGCATTATGATCGAAAATTTTCTCCGTTAATTTTTCCGAATTTTATTTTGGTTTTGCTTAATCAACATCAGGGAAAAATAGGATAGGGGCAAATGGGGATAATTCCTAAGGGGATGATAAATTTTTTCCTCGGTGGTAGAAATCTTTTCCAGCACCCAGGTCTGGTCTAATAGTTCCCTTTTAGCTAAAATTTCCCACACCTGTTCATACACCATTCGCACTTTCATCAATACCACCGCCTCTGCCCAATCCAACGCTTTTTCCAATTCTTCTGGGCAATATAATGCCGGCAAAATTGCTAATTTTTCTTCCTGGCAAGTGAGGGGTAAGCCCAGGGCGGAAGCTCCGGCAAAGGGGGAACTCACCCCAGCGATGTAGTTGATCACCAACTGGGGATGGTTAGTTTTTAAAGTTTGGGCCAGGTAGGTGAAGGTGCTGTAAAAGCTGATGTCTCCTTCACAGGCAAAGACCACATCTACTCCTTTTTCTAAATAGGGCCAAACTTTTGCTGCTGCCTCTTCCCAGGCCTTTTCTAGAATCTCTTCCTTTTGCACATAGGGAAATGTCAGGGGTAAGGTAATTTGTTCTGGGAGAAGATGGGGGGTAATAATGCCCTCGGCAACTCCCGATCGCCCTTGGAGTCCGGCGGGAAAAGCCACCACGGGACAAGCTTGCAGAGTTTTTAACCCCTTGAGGGTAATTAGCTCCGGATCACCGGGGCCCACACTAACGCCATAGAGAATACCAAGTGTCATGGACAAAGATAAAAATAGGAATAAAAATATAGTTTTTTATTTGTAATAGTTCTTTACTTTACCCAGACAAAAGCCGGTCTATATTAGACTGGACGCAAACTTTTGGGTTAATTAATGCCATGTTGAAGCAGTTGTCAGCCACCTTCATTGGACTGTTACTCGCCACGGTGGGTGCCCAGGCGGCGATCGCCGAAACCGTAATGGAGAAAATTATTCGCACGGGTAATCTAACCATTGGGGCAAACCTGGACACTGTGCCCTTCTCCTATATCAACGAAAACAATGAGGTGGTGGGCTACTCCATTGACATTGCTGATCGCATCCGGGAGGAAGTGGGTAAGGAATTGGGGCGGGAAGTGGTTCTGCAAATTGTGGAAGTGCAAGATATGAAAGATGCCCTGCCCAAGGTCAAAAACGGTGAGCTGGACATTGTCTGTAATACCGCCTTTACCTGGGAACGGGACCGCTACGTTGACTTTACCGCTAGCTATGCAGTGGCTGGTGTCCAACTACTGGTGCCCAATGACACCCCGATCAATTCTCCCGAAACGTTAATGGGACGGCGGGTGGCCCTGGTGCCCAACACCATTGTGGAGGATGCAGTGAAAATTGCCCAAGCTGACATCGAAGTGGTGCCCGTTACCAGTGTGCGGGCCGGCATGGAAGCCCTTAAAAAGGGCACAGTGGATGCAGTGGCGGCGGACGGTATTCAACTAGCAGGCCTAAGGCAGGTATTGGATATGCCTGACACCAAAATTATTCCCCAACCGGCGCAAATTAGGTATGGTGTCGGTTGTATGGTGCGGGAGGGCAATCCCAGCTTTTTGCGTTTGGCTAATCGGGCTCTGGTGCGGCTAGCGGAGGGCTATGTGCAAGGCGATCCGGAAGACGTGGCAATCGTTGACAAATGGATTGGTACTGAGGGAATTGTGCCAGTGGACAATGATAATCTCCGTCAGTTCTTTAATTACTTGGTGATTACCCACGAGCAGGTGATGGAACCCAAAAATGGCCAGTAAATGAGGTTGATTTTGATGGATGGTAATTTGGTTGGTACCTTTTGGGGGCTGTTCCGACCTTGCCTCGTCCCAATCCCTAGCCCCATTGTTTTTGTCGATTTTGTAGGTATTTGTCATGAACTCTAACCAACTTGGCTGGACTGCTTTCCTCGTGGCGATCGCCAGTGTGGCATCTTCCCCTGCTGAAGCCGCCGTGGTCAACAATAAGGTCTCCAGTCAAAGTGGCACTATCGAATCCCGTATTGCCCGTATCCACTCCACCATTAGCAATAAGGCTGATTCCGCCAATCCCCTCGGTAGTGTTGCCCCCTCTCCAGAAGTCCCCCCCCAAGTGGCGATCGGTTGGGGTAATGGAC
>NZ_JADEVV010000009.1 GCF_015207985.1 Synechocystis salina LEGE 00031
AAAAAGACTTAATAGCGCCGATGTTATTCAGCGGAAGCTTAAATGCAACAGGTTTTGAAGGATGGCTTGAATTCTTTTTAATACCAGCATTGACAATGACGTCGGTGTTGATTATGGATAACGCCCCCATTCATAGAAAAAGTAGGATTAGGGAAATAGTAGAGTCTGCAGGACACATTGTGTTATTGTTGCCAACTTATTCTCCAGATTTGAATGATATAGAGCATGACTTTAGTGCATTAAAGAGGGCGAGAATGTACGCACCTCCGGGTACTAGCATAGATAAAGTTATTCAAGATTATTGCACAGCTTAACGTCTCATAATTATCCTAATTAGCTATAGAAGGAACCCTTTGAGCTATCATTGGACAAGTAAATTTAGATATTGAAAACTTCCTGACTACACTAATAGAAGAGCGATAGAGTAGACGATATAAAGAAGTGGGATTACGGAGAAAGAACCTCGACTTCCGCTACCGGGACAATTTCCTCTGGTTCTTGGGAAACTGTTTCCGGCTCTGTTTCTTTATCAAAAACTAATTGATTATCCACACAATCAATTAAAATTTTATCCCCAGCCACAAACACATTTTCCAAAATCTTGGTAGCAATGGGATTTTCCAACTGCCTTTGAATGGCTCGCTTTAGTGGCCTAGCTCCATAGGTGGGGTCGTAGCCGACATTAACAATATGATCAAGGGCCGCATCAGAGAGGAAAAGGGTAATTTTCTGCTCGTCCAATAGCCTTTCAATGCGTTTAATTTGCAGGACCACAATGCGCCGCAATTGCTCCCGTTTCAGGGTATGGAAAATGATTAGGTCATCGATGCGGTTGAGGAATTCCGGACGGAAATGTTTCCGTAGGGATTGGAGCACCTGTTTCTGCATTTTGTCGTAATCAGCATCGTCGGCGGAAAGGCTGAGAATATGGTCACTGCCGATATTACTGGTCATGACAATGATGGTGTTGCGAAAATCCACCACTCGTCCCTGGGAATCGGTGATGCGGCCATCGTCCAACACCTGCAAAAGAATATTAAATACGTCTAAATGGGCCTTCTCCACTTCATCTAAAAGCACCACGGAATAGGGCCGTCGGCGCACTGCTTCCGATAACTGTCCCCCTTCCTCGTAGCCCACATAGCCGGGGGGAGCCCCAATGAGACGGGAAACAGCATGTTTTTCCATATATTCGGACATATCAATCCGCACCATGGCTTCTTCACTGTCGAATAAAAAGCCAGCCAAGGCCCTGGCCAATTCTGTTTTTCCTACCCCAGTGGGGCCCATAAAGAGAAAAGAACCAATGGGACGACTGGGGTCCTTCATGCCGGCCCTCGCCCGTCGAATGGCGGCAGAAACCGCTGCTACTGCTTCCGTTTGCCCAATTACCCGTTGATGTAAATGACCTTCTAATTGCAATAACTTTTGCCGTTCCGTTTCCATCAGACGATTCATGGGGATGCCCGTCCAACCAGCGACAATTTCGGCAATGTCTGCTTCTGTCACCTGTTCCCGCAACAGGGTATTGCCGGATCCTTGAATTTCCAGCAACTTACTTTCTTTCTCTTCGATGTCATGTTGGAGGACTTCCAATTCTCCATATTTAATTTTGGCTGCCTTTTCCCAATCGGTGGCCCGCTCAGCTTTTTCTACCTGGAGGCGTAGTTCCTGTTCCTTTTCTTTGAGGGTGTTGATCTCCTCTAACATTTGTTTTTCAGAAAGCCATTGTCCTGATAGTTCCTGTTGCTGGCCCTCTAATTCGGTAATTTCCTGCTGAATTTTTTCCAGTCTTTCTTTGGACGATTTGTCGGCCCCTAGGCCAGGACGTTTTTCCTCCCCTTCTAGGGAGACCTTTTCCATTTGTAGTTGCATGAGTCGGCGGTCAATATCCTCCAATTCCACGGGCTTAGAGGTAATTTCCATTTTTAATCGGGCGGCCGCTTCGTCCACCAAATCGATCGCCTTGTCAGGCAAAAATCGATCTTGGATATAGCGATGGGAAAGGGTAGCTGCCGCCACTAGGGCCGAGTCGGTGATTTTGACCCCATGGTGCACTTCATATTTCTCCTTCAAGCCCCGTAGGATGGAAATGGTATCGTCCACACTGGGTTGCTTAACATAAACCTGTTGAAATCTTCTTTCTAAAGCAGGATCTTTCTCGATATTTTTACGGTATTCGTCCAACGTTGTGGCCCCAATACAGCGCAGTTCTCCCCGGGCTAACATGGGTTTAAGCAAATTGCCCGCATCCATGGACCCAGAACCTTCCCGACCCCCGGCCCCCACCACGGTATGAACTTCATCAATAAATAAGATGATTTGCCCATCGGAGTTGGTCACTTCCTTCATCACTGACCGCAGTCTTTCTTCAAATTCCCCCCGGTATTTGGCCCCGGCAATTAAACTGCCCATGTCCAGGGAAATCAGTTGACGATTTTTTAACGATTCCGGCACGTCGCCATTGATAATCCGTTGGGCCAAGCCTTCGGCGATCGCCGTTTTGCCCACTCCCGGTTCACCAATCAGAACAGGGTTATTTTTGGATCGCCGGGACAGTACCTGAATAACTCGGCGAATTTCCTCATCTCGACCAATTACAGGGTCTAATTTACCTTGGCGGGCCTGCTCGGTCAGATCTCGTCCATATTTATCCAACGCTTCGTAGCGCTCTTCTTGGTTCGGTTCCGTCACCTTTTGGGAACCCCGAATGGCTTTGATAGCCAATTCCAAATCCTGAGGATCAAGGTTAAACGTGCGTAGGGTTTTGCGCCCCACCCGGTCATCCTCAGCAAAGCCCACCAATAAATGTTCAACGGAAATAAATTTATCTTCCCAACTACTGCGGGCGGCATCGGCCCGGTCTAGCATCACATCCAGACTACGCCCCAGGTAAAGCTGTTCTACGTAGGCTTGTTTTGGCTGTCTATTGGTGAAAACTTCCAACTGTTGCCGGAGGCCTTCCCCATCCACCGCTGCCCGCTGGAAAATCCGAGCAGCTAAACCTTTATCCTGTTCCAAGAGCGCCAGCAGAATATGTTCCACTTCCAAATTTGTGTTCTTATAACGGCGGGCCACTTCTTGGGATTTAACAATGGCGTCCCAGGCTTGCTCAGTAAATTTGGTTGGATCAGTAGGTTGCATTCAGATTGGCTTTAAGGATATGGGCAAAACTGCTCATCTATTGTAAGGGGGGCTTGAGTCATTTTCCTAGTTGTCAAGCTTTTCATTTTTGATTAGGATTATCGGGGACATGGTTTTTCAAACCTATTACCAGTTATCATTCGGTCAACTCTTTTCCTTGAAATTTTTATTTAGCTGTCTAACAATCGTCCCTTTATAGTTATTTCAATAGAGGTTACAAGTGTTTTAAAGGCGACTTTAAATTCTTAAATAATTGGACAGATTACGCAGAAATGTTATTAATAAAACTGTTTTTCTGCACACAAGGCTTAATTCTGAAAAGTAGCTGAGACCCCATCAATTTTTTCGAGAACATAACCGATAAACTTTGTAGCCGTGCCAAAAAGAGAAAAACTAATTGCCCTGTTGAAAAGCAGCCCTAATAACATTAGGTTTGGCGACGTCCGTAAGTTATTGGAGTTAGACGGTTTTTCCCTTGAGAGAATCACAGGTAGTCATCATATTTTCAAAAGAAATGATATTATTTTGGTCATACCTGTGCGCAATAAAAAAGTCAAATCTATTTATATCCGCCGCATTCTTGAAATTATCGAGGAAAAATAAATGAATTATCCAATTGTTATTTATCCCTGTATAGAAGGTGGTTTTGTTGCTGAAGTTCCTGCCTTATCTGGTTGTCTGGCCCAAGGAGAAACCCTGGAAGAAACCCTACAGGAATTAATGATAGTTCAAGATCTTTGGCTAGAAACCGCCCAAGCCCATAATCAAAAACTGCCTAGTTTGGAGGCAGAAATTGCCAAAATCAAGGCATTAAGTGCTGCGTGAAGTACCTGTTTGTTTTGGCAGAGATCCCCGTTGAATTAAGGGCTATTAGTGGGTCATAAAACGGCTTGCTAACCGCTGGTGGCAGGTTGGGGGTGTTTAAAAGTCGTTGCAGGTTCCCCTTGGGTGCTATGGTATGGGGGGAATTTTGCGTTTAACCCCTCTTCTTTAGTCTTTATATCAATGTATCAATGGTGATGGCGGCATGAGTTACCAGCGAGTTTTGTTGAAATTGAGCGGTGAAGCCCTCATGGGAGACCTGGGCTATGGCATTGATCCCGCTGTGGTGGGGACGATCGCCCAGGAAATCAAAGATGTTCTCCAGGCTGGGGTGCAGTTGGCCATTGTGGTAGGGGGAGGCAACATTTTCCGGGGAGTGAAGGCCTCCGCCGCCGGTATGGACCGGGCCACCGCTGACTACATCGGGATGATTGCCACGGTGATGAACGCCATGACTCTCCAGGACGCCCTCGAACAAATGGGCATTCCCACCAGGGTGCTAACGGCGATCGCCATGCAGGAAGTGGCAGAACCCTACATTCGTCGTCGGGCCATCCGTCATTTGGAAAAGGGTCGGGTAGTAATTTTTGGGGCTGGTTCCGGTAATCCTTTTTTCACCACCGATACCACCGCCGCTCTCCGGGCCGCGGAAATTGATGCGGAAGTGGTTTTCAAGGCCACCAAGGTGGATGGGGTGTACGACTCTGACCCCAAAACTAATCCCAAAGCCCGCCGTTTTACCACTTTGACCTATAGCCATGTTTTGGCCGAAGATCTCAAAGTCATGGACAGCACGGCGATCGCCTTATGCAAAGATAATAATATTCCCATTATGATCTTCGACCTGGGGGTTTCCGGTAACATTGTACGGGCCATCAAGGGCGAAGCAGTCGGTACGTTAGTTGGAGAAAATTGTGAAGTTAGCTGAACTCAAAGACCACATGCAAAAAAGTGTTGAAGCGACCCAGAGGTCCTTCAATACCATCCGCACCGGCCGGGCCAATGCCTCCCTGCTAGACCGGATTTCTGTGGAATATTACGGAGCCGAAACCCCGTTAAAATCCTTGGCCACCATTGGTACCCCCGACGCCAGTACCATTGTCATCCAACCCTTCGACATGGGCAGTATTGGCACCATCGAAAAGGCCATTTCCCTGTCTGATTTGGGGCTAACCCCCAACAACGATGGTAAAGTAATTCGTTTGAATATTCCCCCCCTCACGGCGGAGCGCCGTAAAGAATTGGTCAAAGTGGCCGGTAAATTGGCTGAGGAAGGCAAAGTGGCCATACGTAACATCCGCAGAGACGCGGTGGATGAAGTGAGAAAACAGGAAAAAAATTCGGAAATTTCCGAAGATGAAGCCAGGGATTTGCAAGAAGAAATCCAAAAATTAACCGATCAATCCACTAAGCGCATTGATGAATTGTTGGCTGCGAAGGAAAAGGACATCACCACGGTGTAAACCCTCTCGGAACTAGCTCCCAATGGTGGTCAAAATCAACCCTAGGCACATTAGCCGGACATCATTGCTCCCTTGAATTCTATGAACTTTGGCTATCTGATTTTTTTGATCACTTCCGCCGCCACCTATGGCATTTTCGCCCTGGGTTTGAATTTACAATGGGGCTTTGCTGGGCTAATTAATTTTGGCCATGTGGCTTTTATGACCCTAGGGGCCTATGCCACCACTTTGCTGAGTTTACGGGGTTGGCCCATTCCCCTGGCTGTGTTGGTGGGGATGGGATTGGCCATGGCGCTGGGCTTGCTCATTGGTACCTCTACCCTGCGGCTGAGGGAAGATTATCTGGCGATCGTCACCATCGGCGTTTCCGAGTTAATTCGTTTAATAGCCAACAACGAGGAATGGTTAACCCAGGGAACTTTTGGGGTTCAGAGTTTTCCCTGGCCGATGGACTTTAACCCCACCCTATTGAGCCGGATTGTGTTTGTTATTTGGCTCACAATTCTGGCTATTTATGCAGAAAGTATTTTAATCAAAAGCCTCTTGAGACAGTGGAAAGAAGGCAAGAAAATTCAAGGCAAAAGTTATCAGCCCCGTAAACCTTGGGCTTTGCTGGTTTGGGGAATTATCACCACAGCGCTGATTTTAACTGCCTATATTCCCGGGGTAGTTTCTTTGTATAACTACTCTGGTAAAGCTGGGTTAATGTTATTAGCTTTAACTTTGCTGGCCCTTACCTATGCTGGCTTGGAATTTTGGGTCCATTCTCCCTGGGGTCGTATTCTTAAAGCGATTCGGGAAGACGAAGAAATTCCCCGGGCCCTGGGCAAAAATGTTTTTTGGTATAAGTTGCAAGCTTTCAT
The DNA here is from genome assembly GCF_015207985.1 of Synechocystis salina LEGE 00031. GTDB lineage: Bacteria > Cyanobacteriota > Cyanobacteriia > Cyanobacteriales > Microcystaceae > Synechocystis > Synechocystis salina. The sequence goes on from NZ_JADEVV010000009.1 coordinate 6,293, forward strand.
GGCCGGTGGGGCGATCGCCGGTTTAGCAGGGGCCTTATTTGCTTGGCAATTAACCAGTATTTACCCCAGTAATTTTGATACTTTGCTAACTTTTAATGCTTGGATCATTGTGGTGCTGGGGGGAGCGGGCAGTAATGCGGGCACAGTGTTGGGCACTATTATTTTTTGGGCCTATGACTCCCTCACTAGGTTTTTGTTACCCCAAATTGCTTTCCTGGATCAAAGCCAGGTTGGAGCTTTGCGGGTCATGGTGATCGGGTTAATTTTAATGGTGTTAATGGTATGGCGGCCCCAAGGCATTTTAGGGAAAAAAGAAGAGTTAACCCTAGGGCGCTAATGGTTACCTAGCAGTTTGCTATTGGGATTTCGGCTTTAAGCCCCCTCAACTTTATTATTAATCACTCCGGGCCAGCGGCCATATTTGAGGTAAAAACCCCCTAGACAAAGGACAACGATCAAAATAGTGCCGATCGCCAAATAACTAGGCACAAAAAAGCTCGTTTCAATAACGTTAATTTGTCCAGGTTTTAACTGCCATTGCCCAGGTAATTCTGTGCCCAATTCTTCCCCTGGAGCATTGGAACTCTGGAGAGTTAGGGGAGTTTGCAGATTAAAATTCAGGTCAATTAGGGAGCCGGGACTAAGGATAATGTTGCCTTGGTTGGATAAAACTCCCAGTGCCCGTAGGTCAACGGTCAACTTCAGGTGATTGCGATCCACCAATAGCCAATTGCTTTGCTCTAGTGCCAGTTCCGCTTTCAAATTCAGTAAATCCAACTGGTCAGGTTCTGGCGCTCGTCTTCCTTTGGGGGGTTGGGGATTAAAAAAGCGATTGAACTTTTCCACCAACTCTTGGCCGCTACCAAAGGGAATGGTCACCACGAGGGTTTCCTCCGACGGGCGATCGGTATGACCGTTTAAATCCTTGGCCCGCTGGTCTAAACTTTTCAGCCACCGGTCAGCTTCCGCTTGGCTCAGGGTGGTTAGCTGTTCTCCCAGGGTAATATGTTGGACAATTTCTCCGTAATGTTGCTCAGGAAAATGAATGCCCACATCATAATCGACACAGCCGGTCAGCAAACAGCAAAGGCCCAAAAGCATGGGTAATAAGCGTTTAAACCATTTCTGGGGGCACATCATGCGGAAAGCCTCATGAGCAAATGACATCAAGGTAAATTTAAGACTCGACCGCCAGTATATCAATCTAGACCATCCCATAGTTAGTTTTTTGTACCATTCAAGCTGTCAGCCCGGAAAACCATGCCCCACCAGCCCTTGCCAAGTTTCCATTTTCATTATTCTCTGATGTTAGTGGCAATATGGTCTGGATTTTCAGTGGGAGTTAAAGAATTAAACTCGCCTGCGCTGGGGCAAAATGTTACCGAAGTCCCCTCAAACGAAAACTTAGCTAAGCCTAAAAATCAGGGCTGGGGCCCATGGCAAAAACTTGAATCAGCAGAAGATTTAACTTTTTCATCTGGTTTTTCCAATATGGAATTGGGAGGATATTTAGATTATTCCCACGCCTGTGAACAGGCAGCCCAAGCGGCCCAGAGTGAGCCCATTTTTTGGTATCGCTTGGATAATTTAGTTGAAACTATTGGCACGGGCAATGTGGAATACCGGTGCACGATTAATGATGAAATTATTGCCTATCATTTCAGCACAGCAGTGCTGAGTAATCTTCCCTTTCCCACTTGCTTAACAGTTCAGAGTAATATTGGTGGCGGCATAAACATCAGAAACAGTCCAAACTTGGCAGCAACCTTACTGGAAACACTCGAAAATGGCTCTCAAATTATGATTGATGGTTCACCGATGTATTTGTCTACCGATGCCCAGGGGAGAACCTGGCTTAATTTACAATTTAAGGGGCAAGATGGCTGGGGTTCTCTCACCACAAAACCGGAGGGACATATCAATTTTAGAATGTGTCAAGGATTAAATTTACAACTACTTTGCTTGCATCGAATAGCTTTTTTATAAAAAGCTTTGCTAGTGGTCAGTTAGTTATCTTAAATTAATCCTATTGTGCTTGCTTCAGATGCAATAAATTTACCAACTTGCCAAGAAATAATTTTGTGATTAATAATAAAATTCTGAACTGTTAACAGTCATTAAATTCCATGACAAAACCATTGCAATATGACCTCATAATCTTGGGTGCGACGGGATTTGTCGGCGGGATTGTTTGTCGATATTTGCTATCCCACTGGGAAACTGCGACAGGGGAAAACTGGGCGATCGCCGGCCGTTCCCAAGCCAAACTCGACCATTTGGTGCAATCCCTTGGTCCTCAAGCTGCCCATTTGACCACCTTTGTGGTTGATGTTGAAGATGAAGCCGCTGTAATTACACTGTGTTCTCAAACTAAAGTTGTGGTTTCTACTGTGGGTCCCTATGCCCTTTATGGGGAAACTCTAGTCCGGGTTTGTGCCACCACTGGCACAGATTACTGCGATCTGACGGGGGAAGTCCAATGGGTGCAACAAATGATTCAGAAATATGAGGCGATCGCCCAGCAGTCGGGGGCTCGCATTGTCCATTGTTGCGGTTTCGATTCCATTCCTTCTGACCTAGGTGTGTACTACTTGCAACGACAAAGTCAACGGCGTTGGGGGGAACCCTGCATCCGGGTCAAAATGAGGGTAAAAACAGTCCAGGGTGGTATTTCTGGGGGCACGATCGCCAGTGGCATCAACCTGATCCAAGAGGCGATCGCCGATCCTGCCACCCGCCAGGCCCTCCGTAATCCCTATATCCTTTGTTTTAAACCTAATAACGAGTCTGACCATCCCCCTACCCTCATCCCCGTGCAAAATGATTCCTTCTTTGATGAATGGATTACGCCCTTTGTGATGGCCGGCATTAACACCCCCATTGTCTTACGTTCCAATGCCTTACAAAACGGGGCCTATGGTGAAAGCTTTCAGTATGACGAAGGGATCTTGACAGGGCCAGGTATAGCCGGTTGGCTAGGGGCCCAGGGCATGAAATGGACCCTGGACCTCATGGCCCTTGCTTTGGCGATCGCCCCTAGTCGGTGGTTATTAACCCAAGTTTTACCTCAACCAGGGGAAGGCCCCACCGAAGCAGAGCAACAGCAAGGCTTTTATGATTTACGCTTTTGGGGACAAACCGCCTCTGGCCATTCCCTCATGGTCAAAGTTACAGGCGATCAAGACCCCGGTTATGGTTCTACGGCAAAAATATTAGCCCAAGCTGCACTATGTTTGGCCAAAGATAAACCACAATCATCTCTCCAAGGCGGTTTCTGGACTCCGGCATCTAGCTTTGGTCAGGATTTAATCCAGCGGTTAGTTGACCATGCTGGATTGACTTTTACCGAAGAAAATTGCTTCAAATAGGCTGCTAGTCAACAGATTTTTGCAGCCATAAATTATTTGCTATTTCACCACCTCAATCGCTGGCGGTTTCCACGTTCCTTCACCAACGGGCAGAATAGACGGCGGGTTTTCCTTCGGCCAGTAGAGGCGCATCACTAAATAGATGGGGCCATCGGGGGCGGGTAGCCAGTTAGCTTCCTTGTCTGATCCCGGCGAATCTTTCTGGATATACAAAGTCAGCGAACCGTCGGCATTCTTTTTCAGGTTCGGCAACATGGGCGAGTTGATCAAGTAACGATTGATTGGATTCTTAATCAACAACTGAGTCTTGCCATCGTACATTGTGACCGACCAGAAGGCGTTTACGGGAGGATACTGCCCCTCAGGAAAAGTGAGCGTGTATTTGTGCTTACTGCCATCAAGAATTTCACCATTGGCAAGGGTCTTTGTTAAGGGATAGGTCGCTTCCTTCACCTCATTGCCATAGATTCCGCCCTGGGCACCAGCAGCCCGTTTTAACCAATCGCCATCAAAAAACTCCCGGTTACCAAAAACATCTAACATTGCCCAGCCATTAATGACCTTTTGTCCATCTTTAAGGTACTGGTCAATCTTGGCTTCCCCTGCTTTCATGCCGAGGACGATTTGGGCTTGATGTTCTGGGGAGAGATCTTTGAATTCAAAGGTCTTATCGGGGCCGACGCCGATTTTTGCTAACTTGGCGCGGATTTCCTTTTCTTCGGGGCCAGGGGGAGCAAACTGCAAGGAGAAATCGAGATATTCAAAGAAATTTGTTTTAGATAACTCCTTGTCAATTTTTGGGAAATCAATCTCTGGTGCTGATGGGGGAGGTGATTGTTTAAGGTAGGCCGAAAGGGGCTGTACTTTATATGCAGACTGGATTTTGACCACATTGGGCATATCTTCCGGGTTAAAAAGTTGAGTGCGATAAGCCGCTAACGCGAATTGGGTGGTGGAGCGAAAAACCTTTTTGATACCCGGTGGTTTTTCTCCTTTCCAGTCGGGGCCGACAACCATGTAGTCCCCAGCTTCATTTCCCGTGACACGATTACTGACATAGCCAAAGATGAAGGTATTGCCGTCTTCGAGTTGTATGGAGTGGTAGCGATCTTTGTCAAAAGCGGGGACGGATAAGATGATCGGCTCTGCTCGTAGATCTAGCCAAGCGAGAGAGTAGGGGGTATCGCTGTTGGGAGTGATGATCGCCGTATCTTTATAGGTAAAGACCCTGGCTTCATTCTTAATTTGGTTAAAGGGGGCTTTGAATTGTCCAGAATTTTTGTCCACGGCGTATTCGTACATGACGCCATAATTCATGACAATCGGTAAACCGTAGATAAATCCGGCTTCGGCGATCGCCTTTGTTTCCTCAAGGCTGGGCATCTTAATATCACCTTTCGTCTGGGTTTGGGGTGAGGCTAGGACGACATTAGCCTGATGGTTGTAGCCGAGAATCAGGGTTGAGGCAATGGTAAAAGACAGCAGGCTTAATAAGCATTTTTGTAGCTGATTCATAATTTTTTGAAGAAATAGGGAGGTCGAATATCGATGTGATTGATAGCGATAAAATAATTAAGTTTATCGGGGTAATTTAAAATCATAATAACCTAAGAAACCATGAAAATAATAAATATTCAGTCCGTTCCTCTTTGAACATTGGTGATTTTGGATTATCCCCAAAATTAATTACCCAGAGTTACTATATAAGGAAACTAAGCGGGCAACAATTACGGTTAAAAAAATTGCCCCTGCCATAGCCTCAAGATTAGCCAGTAACATCACCCATCTTCCCGTTGGAATAATGCCACCATATCCTACAGTGGTCAAAGTAATTAAGCTGAAATACATTGCCAAATTCCACGGCTTTAATTGATATTCCCTGATGTCACTGATTTTGAAAGAATAGGGATCTATTTGCCAAATCATAAAATAAATAAATGACCAGATAATTCCGATAAAAAGATAAGCGATGATTGCTAACATAATGGTATGACCCGTGACTTTTTGTCTATAGGCTAATACCTTAACTGTTGAGATCCATTCATATCCAAACACTAAAATTTTAATGACGGTGGCAGTAACTAAGAAAAAAAACACTAAAACGAGAAATTAACTGGAAGTGGAATATTATATCAGCTAAAAAAGAAATTAAGATTAAGGTGAATTCAAGCTTTGCTCTTGTATATGAATAAACACGATCATGAAAATAAAAATTTCTCAGAGCAATTAATAAGATAGTCGCCAGAAAAGTCACATTTACAAAAAACAACTCGAATGTATTTTTGCCGACAATTGCAATCGCAATCCCAATTATTGTAATAATTAAAATAATGTAAAGATTTGTCGACTTTTTTAGCATAATTTTCCCGTATTACTTGGCAAATTTAAGCAATTACTTGCCAATTGAGAGAGCCCGCAGTAATGAGTTAGTGATCATCGCTCAACTATTCATTAAGCAGACGATCACCTTGAATTGAATATGTTGCTATTTAACTAAAGGTAATTAAGGCGTAGGAACTACACGGTAATAAACGCCATTGGCTCCATAGGCCGGACTAAACCAAACCCCGTTATAGAGATAATAAGTGGCATTTCCAATGGTCTGTATTGCGGCCCCTGGAGGTAAGGTCGGATAAATGGCCCCCATCGCATAGGCCGTATTTTCAGCCCCGGCGGCGTAACCTTCGGCATAGGCATTGCCATTATTCGCATTAGCGGCTGTTGCTCCGATAACGGCCCCTGTAGCAGCAGCTCCAGCAGCATACCAACCACCGCAACTGTAACAACCCGTTGCATAAGTGTTGACAACCGTTGGCGGATGATAGCCCCCGTAATAGGCTCCGCCGTAATAGTGGTTATAACCCCCGTAGGCCGTTGCTCCATAGGCACCAGTTCCATGCCAAGAACCGTCGCCCCCCGATGCCGATCCACCTCGAAAACCATTAGCGCTCCAGGAACCGTCACCGCCGGATGCCGTACTCCCCCGAAAGCCCGTGCCACTCCAAGAGCCATCGCCCCCAGAGGCCGATCCGCCACGATAGCCACTAGCACTCCAGGAACCATCCCCTCCTGAAGCCGTTCCCCGAAATCCACTGGCGTGCCATGAGCCACCACCGCCGTGGAAAAATGCTTGGGCAGGACTTAAATTTAGGCTAAGGCTAGTTAGCAAGAGACCTGTAAAACTAATTGCCGTTCTTTTTGTCAGTTTATTTTTCATCGGATTCACCTTAAAAGTAGAACATTAGGGTTTAACAATGGACCTTTACTCTATTGGTTCGGGTTCGGGACGTTTGAAGGGAATAGGTTTGGCAGCATTGGCCCGGGTGGAACCAAAAGTATCAGTGGGGATCGGCATATCTAACTGCCAATTATTAAAGGTCACTTGATGGCGTAACCGGGATGGATCATTCCGATAGACCGCCCGAATCATGCGGGGTAATTTGTCCTCTGCCCCAATCCACACTTGGGCAAAGACGTTGTCAGTGGCGATCGCCACCATGTCGGTAGTTGTGCCATCAATGACTTGGGATTGACCAATATAAAAAGCGGTTTTTAGATCTCCCGCAATATCACCGTAGGGATTGGCCACCAGAAAATCCGTAAATGGAAAATAAATGGCGGCGGTTTCATAGGCAAATTTCAACGCTTCATCAATGGTGCCGGGGGCCTCGGCGATCGCCACTAAATCTTCCGTCGGCGCAAAGGCCAGTAGGGTTTTGCCGTTGTAATAAAATTCCGAAGCAGGGCCATCTCCAGGAGAAAGCACTTGCAATTTATTAGGCCGCTGTAGAGTGACATTAGAAAGGGTGTGGTAAGCCAAAGCTGGCCCCAAACGACTAGGGTTTTCGTAGGTGGTAACCGCCGTAAATTTCATGGTCTTAGCCACAGCTAGGCGATCGCTCATCGCCTTAAGAATTTCAATGGCCTTGGGTTCCAGATTGGTTTGGGGATTGGCCGAAATCAAAACTGGATTGGGACGATTAGAATTAGGTAAACTTTCGGCTCTAACCTTACCTGACAGCCCATAATTTAACGGTAAACTTAACAAACAAATGGAGATAAAAAATCGCCAAAAGCTTATTTTTTGAGAAAGTATTTGCATAAAAATAATTCGCTAAAAACTGAAATGGACATTATTTTTGTTGATAAATTTTTAAGGGGCGATCGCCAAATAAAAGATCCCTAATTGTTTGGAGAATAACGCCTTGCACCCTATTCATTGACCATAGATTCAGGAACCTGCACAGAAAAATCGCCACAAATTAAAGCAAGCTTGGTGGGATTATTCAAGTCAGTACCTCGCACGAGTTGGGGATCGGCGGGTCGTATCGTTCCTGGCTGGCTATTTTCACAAATGATGGTGATGATTTTAGGATTTTGATCCGGTGTGATAAATGCTGCCCCTACATAGGCTTTCAACTGGCCTTTGAAAGGAGATTGGGCAGGAATAGCGTAACTATAGGCGGCTTCCGAGGTTGTTCGCACCGCATAATCGAAGCTCTGAGGTAAAGTAATCCCGAAATTTTGTTGAATATTGTCAACTGTTGCCCGAAATTGCCCATTTTTCTGGTAGTAGGTACGCTGGCCTTCCATCATTTTGGCAACGGCCTGTAATGCTGCATTTTGATCCTGATCGGGCTTAGCATCCTTGGCTTGAACAGGAGCACTTAGGGAAATTTTTTGTCCCAAAAAACCTAATAGAACAGAGGATATTATTCCCAACATCAAAATAGAAATTTTGTTGACAGCCATAACTAAAACATCTCCAATGATTATTAATTAGGATAGCAATGATTATGGTAAATTAAAGAAAAGTTTACTGAAATTAACTTTGCCTAAATAGCAGTCAAGATGGGAGTGACAAGACAAAGGCGATCGCCTTATTTACTAGGTACGAAAATAGATGCGAGAAAAGAAGTCAATAATCGATTAAATCCTCATTTATTCAGGGAAGAGTAACTGAAGCTGAGTCCATTGATTAATTACCCCCCGAAGCCTCCCATTTGGCGGTTATAACGGGCAAGCTGAGCAAATACTAACCGTTCTTCATGTTGTAATTGATTAACATTGGGGCGGTCTCCATCCCCCGCTACAGACCAAATATTGTTGGAGATCGTCCCGATAACAATTTTTTTAGTCCTGACGACCATGACGGCGGCCTGGCCAATTCCCCATTTTCCTTGTCCTAACTCTGGACTGGTTGCGGTGGGCAGTAGAAAAATGGCTTTACCCTTTGACCCCACTGCTGGCTTCGGAGGGGATAATGTAACGTTGCACAAACAGAAACAGCACAATAATGGGAGCAATGGCAATCACGGAAGCCGCTGCAATTAGCCGCCAGTCAAAATCCAAAGCGCTAGACAACTGGGCAACGCCCAAAGGCAATGTGTAATATTCTGGTTGATCGAGCACAATCAGGGGCCAAAGAAAATCGCTCCAGGAACCGATAAAAACAAAAATAGCCAGGGTGACTAGGGCGGGGCGGATGGCTGGAATCATGATGTGCCACCAAATGCCCAATTCTCGACAACCATCGATGCGAGCAGCCTCTTCCAATTCCTTAGGCACCCCTTGGAAAGCCTGTCGGAGCAGAAAAATACCAAAGGCAGAAGCCAGGCTGGGGAAGATAATGCCCACGTAACTATTTCTGAGTCCCAAATTCACTGCCAGAATGTAGAGGGGAATCATGATCAACTGGAAAGGGATCATCAACGTAGCAACGATCGCCGCTAGGGTCACGTCTCGACCGACAAAGTTCAAACGGGCCAGGGGATAGGCGGCCAAGGCACAAAAAAATAAATTGATGGCCACAGTGATGCTGGAAACCACCACGCTGTTAAATAAGTAACGGCCAAAGGGATAGTCTTGCCAAACCTTAATAAAATTGCCCAGGTTGGGTTGTCGGGGTAACAATTGCCCCAAACCACCAAAGACATCCTCCGTCGGGGCCTTCAACGCCGTAGCTACCAACCACAGTAACGGCAACAACATGGCGATCGCCAATAAGACTAAAACCAGATAAGTTTTCCAGTGTTTCACGACAGTAGGAGACTAGGGGGTAGCGACTGGGGATTGGTCAACAAAGTTCAGCCCAGGATAACAAACAGACCAAATAAAAATCCCCCCAGAATGAAATGATCCGAGGGGATTAATAATTGCAATGGCAAGTATTACTTACCCATGCCCAACTGTTGGGCTTTTTGGTAAACCTTACCTTCCGTGAGCAGGGAAGGGGCAATGACCACATCCACCTGTTGCATTTCTCTCATATCTTTGGCTCCCAGGGTGCCCATGCTGGTTTTCAATGCCCCCAGCAGGTTATGGGTGCCATCATCCAATTTGGCGGGCCCCACCAAAATCTCCCGAATGGTGCCAGTGGTACCAACATTAATGCGAGTCCCCCGGGGTAATACGGGACTGGGGGTGGCCATCCCCCAATGGAAACCACGGCCGGGAGCTTCCGCTGCCCTGGCAATGGGGGAACCGATCATCACTGCATCGGCGCCGCAGGCAATGCATTTACAGATGTCACCACCGGTAATGATGCCGCCATCGGCAATGACAGGAACGTAACGGCCACTTTCTTGGAAATAGTCATCCCTGGCCCCAGCACAATCGGCGATCGCCGTTGGTTGAGGAACCCCCACTCCCAGCACTCCCCGGGAGGTACAGGCCGCTCCGGGGCCAATGCCCACCAGCACTGCCGCTGCCCCGGCCCGCATCAATTCCAAGCTGACTTCGTAGGTGACGCAGTTCCCCAACACCACCGGCATGGGCATTTCCTGGCACAGCTTGACCAGATCCAAACTCTCCACCGACTCAGGGGAGAGATGGGCTGTGGACACCACCGTAGCCTGAATAAATAACAAATCAGCCCCCGCTTCGGCCACTGTACTGGCATATTTGGCCGCCCCCACCGGAGTCAGACTCACCGCCGCAATGCCCCCAGCAGCTTGAATTTCTTGAATACGCTTGGTGATTAACTCGGGCTTAATGGGTTCGGCGTAGAGTTCCTGCATTAACCCCACAAATTCCGTTTTGCCCACCGAAGCGATGCGGTCCAAAATCGGATTAGGGTCTTCATAACGGGTTTGGATGCCCTCTAAATTCACTACCCCCAAAGCGCCCAGTTCCGAGAGTAGTACTGCCATGCGGCTGTCCACCACCCCATCCATAGCGCTGGCAATAATGGGGATTTCCCGCTCAATGGCGCCCACTTGCCAGCGGGTATCGGCCAGAGCTGGGTCTAAAGTCCGCACTCCGGGAACCAGTGCAATTTCGTCGATACCATAGGCTCGACGGGCTGTTTTTCCCCGTCCAATCGTAATGTTCACGCTTACTTACTATTCCCAAACTGTTTAAATTAGCGTACCAAATAATCTGACCCTTTGTGCGTTCCCACACCCGAATAACCCTAATCCACTGGGGATCAGAGGCTATGGCATCCAACGGGGAGCAAAACCGGCGGTCAATTCTTGGGGATCGGGATCCGCGTCGGTTTCGGTGGCCAGATCTCCAGGTAGGGGGAGTAACCAAACCCGTCCATCCACAATGGATCTTTGGGAATTGGTGAGCAGATCATGGGAACCCATGCTAGGGCCGGTGGCCACTTGGTCAAACATTAACCCCAGACCATCGGGAGCAATGGCGAGGTCAACTTCAGGGTAGTTGGGCAAGGCCAACAGAGGGCGGGTTTGGCCATCGGTTAAATTAATCACTGCCAGATAGGGTTCTGGTTGCACAGGCTCCCCTTCCCGTTGAATAAAATCCGCCTGCAAACAATAGGCCCTGGGTTGGGAGCGGGGATCAAAACGACAGCTTAATAGGGGATAAGGACCCCGTAAAATTTCCCTTTGGGTGCGGTCTTGCAGATCGTAAATTACCAGGGAATGGCTAAAATCTGGGTTTTGTTGGGTTAACAGCAGTTCCTTGCCATTGGGAGAAAAATCTAAAGCTTGCTCCATGGCCTCCAAAAATTGGGGCGCCCCGGCGTTGGGGGTGAGGGGAATCAATCCCACTCCGCCTTCCTGGGTGACCGCCAGGAAATTTCCATTGGGGCCGACAATGAACTGGTCAGCTTTAATGCCTAAGGGCCGGGGGCTGTCTCCCTTGGGAGCTACCCATAAACCAGCATCGGCAGGATTTTGGACATTCTGCCTAGCAATCACTAAGGTGCTGCCATTGGTGGCCAGGGCAATGCGCTGATTATCGTAATCCTGATTTTCCCAAAGCCGTTCCAACTTTCCCGGTAGAATCTTGGTTTGGGTATTGAGGTTATTGATGCCGGTGGTGACAGTGAAAATATTCTGTTGTCCACTCCGGCGGGTGGGATCGGTGGCGGTAAAAACCAGGCGATCGCCTTGGGGATAAATTTGAAATTGACGAACGGTGAGATCCCTGGGGGTAAGGATAATTTTTTGCGGTTGTTGGGGGTTGGTAATGTTGTAGAGAATTAACCTCCCCCTTTCTTCGCCGCCTACACCGATATAGACCAAAGCCCTGGCTCGACTGGTGATGACACTGGTGAAATCCTGTTCCCCTCGACCCCTTACCATGGCAGGTAAAGGTAGGCTCAACTGATAGTTCGTGCCGTAACGGGGAATTTCTGTTAGGGAATAAAACCAACGCCGCCCCTGCCAAATGGTTTTGCCCGCCAAGGGGGGATCAATGGTCAAACCCGCCTCAATTTTTCCTGGGTCGACGGGGTGATTAAACGTCATGGTCAGGGCCTGGGTCTGGGCTCCGATATTGGTGTTACGCCAACTGTATTGCGTCACCGACAGGGGGCTTTGATTGCCCCGCAGTAGCACCACCACAATTAGACTAATCAAAATGATGGCGATCGCCCCCACGGTACGATCAAAGAGGCTCAATTTTTTCCATAAATCTGGAGTAGGGGAAAAACGTTCCATCATGGAGGCCAATAAAAAGCAGGGCTACCTAGTCTTCCACTTTAACTTTAGGGATGTAGGTAGAAGCTACCTCCAGCTCCTTAAGTTGCTTTTTATCCACCGCCGCTGGAGCTTCCGTGAGCAGACAACTGGCCTGTTGGGTTTTGGGGAATGCGATCACATCCCGAATGGAATCTTCCTTAGCCAACAACATCACCAACCGGTCTAAACCGTAGGCAATACCGCCGTGGGGAGGGGTGCCATACTCGAACGCATCCAGTAGGAAGCCAAATTTTTCGTGGGCTTCCTCCTGTGATAAACCAATGGTGGCAAAAACTTTTTCCTGCACTTCCCGTTGGTAAATACGCAAACTGCCACCGCCAATTTCCACGCCGTTCATGACCAAATCGTAGGCCTGGGCCCGGGCGCATTTTAAGTCATCCAAGTCTTCCGGGTGGGGGGCAGTAAAGGGATGGTGCAGAGCTTCAAAGCGTTTTTCGTCGGCATTCCACTCAAACATGGGAAAGTCGGTGATCCACAGCAAGTTAACAGCATCGGCATCAATTAAATCCAACTGTTCCCCCAGCACTAAACGGAGACGGGATAGGGATTTATTTACCGTGGCCGTATCGCCAGCACCGAACAGTAACAAATCCCCCGCTTCGGCTTGGGTACGTTGCAGCAGGGTTTTTACCTGTTCTTCATCCAGGTTGTCCTTAATGGCACCAATGGTATCAATGTCGCCGTTATCTCGCACCCGAATGTAGGCAATGCCTTTCGCTCCGGCTTCCGTTGCCTCTTTGAATAAATCTCCGCCGGGTTTAATCCGCACATTGGAGATGCTTTCATTGCCACCGGGCACCCTGATGGCCTTGACGGATCCCCCACTACTAACGGCGGCGGCAAAAACTTTAAAGCCACAATTGCCCAGTAAATCCGATAGATCCACCAGTTCTAGACCAAAACGGGTATCCGGGCGATCGTTACCGTATTTTGCCATGGAGTCCTGGTAGGTCAGCCGGGGAAATGGCCTGGGCAGATCAATATTTTTAACGACTTTGAAAATATGGCAAATTAAAGCTTCGTTGAGGTCGAGAATTTCATCCTGCCCCATGAAGCTCATTTCCATGTCCAACTGGGTAAATTCCGGCTGACGATCGGCCCGTAAATCTTCATCCCGAAAACAGCGGGCAATTTGGTAATAGCGGTCCATACCCGCCACCATCAACAGTTGCTTGAACAGTTGGGGCGACTGGGGCAGGGCGTACCATTCCCCAGGGTTAACCCGGGAGGGCACTAGGTAATCCCTCGCTCCTTCGGGGGTGGAACGGGTGAGAATGGGAGTCTCAATTTCCAGAAAGTCCTCTTGGTCTTCCAGGAAACGGCGCATGGCTTTCACCACTTGATGGCGCAGTTGGAGATTTTGGCTTAACCTGGCCCGCCGCAAGTCTAGGTAGCGGTATTTGAGCCGTACATCTTCCCGCACCTGTTCTGCTTCGTGGCTGGACACCACAAAGGGCAATTGTTGATTGACGGCGTTGAGCAGGATGATGCTGTCCGCATAGATCTCAATCTCCCCGGTGGGAATTTTCTCATTTAACGATTCCGGGGGGCGTTTACTAACCACACCGGTAACTTGCACCACATACTCATTACGTAATCCTTCCGCCACCGGATAGGAAACGGGGGTTTGGTCGGGGCTACTAGCGATTTGCACTATGCCCCGGCGATCGCGCAGGTCCAGGAAAATTACGCCACCATGATCCCGACGGCGATCGACCCAACCGTAGAGGGTAACAGTTTCCCCCAGATGGGTTGTCCGTAGGTCGCCGCAATAATGAGTACGCATAGAGGTGTTAATCAAGCAAAATTTCGTTAAACGGGAAAATCAAGGGATTAGCTGGGTGCAGGGAAGATGCCGCTCAAATTCCTAATCATTTACCGGGCAATCGGCCTAGGCAAAGGAATTTTCTTTGACCACTTCCTCCAGGGGCAGTTGTCCCCCTTTGGCACGGGCATCTTCGGTGCGCTTACCGATCGCCACCATGGGGCCAATGGCGTAGTCAGCGGGTAACTTGACCAATTCGGCCACCTTTTCCAGGTCAAAACCGATCATGGGACAGCTATCATAGCCCATGGCCTTGGCCGCTAACATCAAATTTTGCATAGCCATGCCGATGGACCGTTGGGCTTCATCCCTTTGCAACTGTGGTTTACCACCATAGAAAGAGCTGATCGCCCCGACTAAATAATCCGCCACCTCTGGGGGAGCATTGCGCCAGTAACGGGCGGGATCCTTATCCCAGGCATTGACATCCGCCACCACCAAAATTAGCAGGGAGGCATCGGTCATTTGGGCTTGGTTGCCATACTTGTCCCGAATGGTTTGCCGTAGTTGGGGGTCCCGGATAATCAGGAACCGCCAATGTTGGATGTTATAACTAGTGGGGGCTTGGATGGCCGCTTCGAGCAATTTTCTTTCTTCTTCTGGGGTCAGTCGATGGTCAGGGTCAAAATGCTTAATCGATCGCCGTTGGTAAATAGCGTCAAATGTATCCATAGTGGTTGGGAAATGGAATTTTAGCGGGGAAATAATTGGAAAAACTAAATTCAATATAAATACAATCGTCGATTTAAGCGGCGGTCAATACCCCTGGGGATACCTGCTTGGGCAGAATATCAATTAAATCCTCCGTGGCACAGTAGCGCAAATCATCCAGGCGATCGAGCTTCAGTAACCGCTGGCCATGGCTAGCCAATTCAAACAGTCCCAACAGATTGTCCTGCCATTGGCGGTAAAGACTTAAAGCTGCCGTTACTTCATCGTTGCCTTTGGTGAATTCCACCCCCTTTTCTGTGAGGTAGGCGGCGATCGCCCCGGCACAAACTGTATCCTCTAGGGAGTAACCTCCTTCCCAACCGGAACCTAGCAGCCACAAGGTTTTGGGCTGGTTTTTGACCAGATAATCTGCCGCTGCACCCCGATTAACCAAAGAAGCTGTGATGAGTTGGGGGCAATTTTCCACCCGTTGTAAAGCTCGGGTGCCGTTGGTGGTGGATAGAAATAATCTTTTCCCCATCATCAGTTCTGGCGTACAATCAAGGGGGGAATTACCCAGGTCATAGCCTTCTACCATGGCCCCGCCCCTTTCCCCGGCCCGGAGGCGTTTTTCCTCTGGCCAAGCCGCACTGGTGGCCAACAAATCATTCAGGGAACTGAAAACCTGTACCGCCTCCGCTCCAACTTTGAGTGCCGTGGCAATGGTGGTGGTGGCCCGCAGGACATCAATAACCACTGCGCAATCGGGCAATGGCTGATCTGGTGTTAATTCCGGCGTGTGATAAACAAAAATTTCCACAGGATTCAGCGGACTGTTTGGGGAATGAACAACCTTCCCATCTTATCGGTAGTAGGCCAACCCCGCAGAAGAATTGGCCGATTTTTCTGGGGTCGGGGCCCAGGGGAGAGTCCAATGGGCTTTAAACTGGTGTTCGGTGGCGATCGAGGGCAAAACCCGGCCAGAATGCTGGAGATTAACCAGGCTTTGTTGGGCAGACCCTAGATTTCCCCCAACTTTCCAACAACTTCTGTTTGTCCTAGATTTTTAGCAAAAATTTTCCCATGGCAATTTCAACTCCGGAGGTGACTCCCAATTTAAGCGACAGCAATGGCAATGAAGCCAGTGCCCAAACCCAATTCACCATCCAAGAAATTAGTGACCTATTGCCCCACCGCTATCCCTTCGCCCTGGTGGACCGCATCATTGATTTTCAGCCAGGTAAATCCGCCGTCGGTCTGAAAAATGTCACCATTAACGAACCGTTTTTTCCGGGGCATATTCCCGATCGCCCAATTATGCCTGGGGTATTGATTGTGGAGTCCATGGCCCAGGTGGGGGGGGTGATTTTAACCCAACTGCCGGGGATGCGGGGGAAATTTTTTGCCTTTGCCGGCATTGACGGGGTGCGGTTCCGGCGACCGGTGGTACCGGGGGATCAACTGATCATGACGGTGGAGTTGCAATCCTTTAAAATGCAACGCATTGCCAAAATGCAGGGGGAAGCCCGGGTGGATGGACAACTGGTCTGTGGCGGTGAAATGCTCTTTTCCCTGATTGATTGAGTAAAACTGGCAAAAATGGGCATTTAAACGTCCTCCTCAATGTTTATGTTCGTTTTTCTCTCTAAACTTTTGCCCCTATTCCTCTATCCCCTGGGGTTGGTTTCGTTGCTACTGCTGGGGATCGGTTTTTGGAGTTGGCGACAACAGTCGGGGATGCAATGGCTCGCCTTGACAGCATTGGCAATTTTGCTGGTCAGCGCCAATAGCTGGGTCAGTG
Source organism: Synechocystis salina LEGE 00031 (assembly GCF_015207985.1). GTDB lineage: Bacteria > Cyanobacteriota > Cyanobacteriia > Cyanobacteriales > Microcystaceae > Synechocystis > Synechocystis salina. The sequence continues at coordinate 22,892 of NZ_JADEVV010000009.1, forward strand.
ATGCCCTCCTACGAACCCTGGAGTACCGATATTTACCGACGGAGGATTTACCCGAGGCTCCAGTCATTGTGGTTTTGGGGGGAGGACTTTACCAAGCCACCTATCCCCGCCAATTTCCGGAAGTGGCCGAAGCTGGCGATCGGGTTATTTACGGCGCCCAAATTTACCAAGAGGGCAAAGCACCCTACATCATTGCCACCGGAGGCAGAATTCCTTGGCTGGGTACAGTGGCCAGCTCAGAAGCGGAGGATATGGCCCTACTGCTGCAACGGCTGGGGGTACCCAGGGAAGCCATTATTAAAGAAGAGAAATCCCTTAATACCAGGCAAAATGCAGTTTTTACCCAGAAAATCCTCCAGCAACGGGGCACAAACACCATTATCCTAGTTACCTCTGGTTACCACATGCCCAGGGCCAAAAGAGTGTTTGAAAAGTTGGGTATCAATGTCATCCCGGCCGCCACTGACTTTTTGAGTCAACCGTTGGGCAGAAATAATTTCAACCTTGCCAACGTTATCCTTGGTTTTATGCCCGATGCCAAAAGCTTGCAACTGACCACCATGGCTCTGAAGGAATACCTAGGGTTGGTCATTTATAAACTGCAGGGTTGGGCTTAGCATGGGCTTTGGGTTTTTGCTCTCCCCCCAAAAACTAAGCTGGAATTCCATCAGTTTTAGTTAAAACTCGATTGAGTTTGCCGCTCTGGTAGCCTTCCAAGTCCAGGGTGACGTACAGGAAACCTAAGTTTTGAAAGGTTTGCACCAATTCCCCTAGGGACACAGCTTGCACAAACTGTTGGATCTGTTCTGGGGGCAATTCAATGCGGGCCAAATTTTGCTCTGAGCGTACCCTGACCTGGGGATAACCGAGACGACGGAGATAAATTTCTGCCCGGCCGACCCGCTGTAGTTTTTCCACTGTAATTTCTTCGCCGTAGGGAAAACGGGAACTCAAGCAAGGCTGGGCTGGTTTATCCCACCAAGGCAAGCCCAATAATTGGGAAAGTTGCCGCACTTCTAACTTACTAATTTGCAATTCGGCCAATGGCGATCGCCCTCCCCGTTCCTTCGCCGCTTGGATGCCGGGGCGATAATCCCGTAGATCATCCCCATTGACCCCATCAATGACGTAGCTATAACCCCGAGCCAAAGCTAAGGGTTTGAGGGTGTCGTGGAGTTCACTTTTGCAAAAATAACAGCGGTTTTCGGGGTTGGCCGTGTAGTTGGGGTTGGCCATTTCATTGGTTTGCACCAATTCGTGGGTAATGCCAATCCATTCGGCCTGGGCCTGGGCATCTTCCAATTCTTCTGGCAATAGGGAAGGGGAAACGGCGGTGATGGCCACGGCATTGGCCCCCAATACGTCGTAGGCTACTTTCGCCACTAGGGTGCTATCCACTCCACCGGAATAGGCAATTAAAGCCCTGTCTAACTCCTGAAAGAATTGCCGCAGATTTTCGAGTTTGCTTTCTAACATGGGCATTGGCGATCGCCATTATTGTCGTCGAAGTTGATTTTACGGTGCTTTATCAACCCACTTCTCACCGTAACAAAATAATCGAATCTGTGACGGGTAGAGATATGCGGCCAAAAATTGCCAGGAAAGACAGTTTTTAACTAGGATGCAACGCCAAAAATTCACTTGTTTGGAGCTATTGCTAAAATGGCTCTGCGCCATGCCCAGTCCATTTGTAAATCAGAAAATATTATTCTCACCTGGAAAAAATGATAGAAGTAGTTGTCAGGTGGTAACTACGGAGTGAAAGTGGAGCTTGGGTTACTGGAGAGAACAAGTAGGATTGACAAAGTGTTAAACCAAAAACCACAGAATTGATATGTGTTATGGAACATTCTGGTTTGTACGAGCAGGACTTTTATGCCTGGACCCAGAGCCAAGCCCAAGCTTTGAATAATCAACAGCCGTCATTACTGGATTGGCAACATCTCAAAGAGGAGATAGAAGCTTTGGGAAGGCAACAATATCGTGAATTGGTCAGCCGTTTGGCCGTTTTACTGGGTCATTTATTAAAGTGGGAATTACAGCCGGAACAGCGTTCCCGCAGTTGGTTTCTTACTATTCGAGAGCAACGTCGGGCCATTCGTCGTCATCTACTCCAGAACCCTAGCTTAAAGTCCCGTTTACCCCAAGCATTGGAGGATGGCTTTGAAGCGGGGGTGGATCTAGCTTTACGGGAGACCAACCTGCCTATTCGTGTCTTTCCTGAAGTCTGTCCCTATCCATTAGCAAGGGTTTTACAAGAAAATTTCCTTTGTGATACCAGTCAGGACTGGAGCTAGGGTGAGGGCAAGAAAACTGGGTTCGATGTCAACTAGGCTCTTCCCCAGGGGTTAGCCAAAGAGTGAAAGTGGAGCCTGGGCGATTCCTATTGGCAGATAAACCATTGGGGCTAGTGACAGTAATTTTGCCCCCCATTTGGGCTACTAGATCCGCCACGATCGCCAAGCCTAAACCTGTGCCGCCAATAGGCCCCTGGGCTTGGGTTCCCCGATAATTGCGCTCAAAAATCCTTTCTTGATCCTCCTGGGGAATGCCATAACCCGTGTCGGCGATCGCCAATGTGACCCAATCCGTGCCAGAAGATCGGCCGGTTTCTAAGGCAAGATTAACTTCTACCCGGCCACCGTTGGGAGTGTATTTAATGGCATTGTCTAAAAGATTATTAACCACTTCCCGCAAAGCTAAACGGTTAGCAATCACCAGGGCATCAATCAAAGCAATTTGGGCCGTTAAAGTAATATTTCTCTCGGCGGCGATCGCCTGATGGGCCAACAAAATAGGGGGCAAAACTTCCGTTAGGGAAAAACTGCCCAGGGACATAGTTTCGTCATGATCCGCCGGAGGCAAAACCTGGATTGTGGCCGCTGGATCGCTTGGCAAAAGGGGCACTGTCTCAGGGTCTTGATGTTGGCTCGCTTCAAAGCTTTGTAACAACTCCTGGAGATGTTCCCCTTGGCGGACAATGCCTTCCACCACCTGTTGACTTTTGTCGTCCCCCTGCCAACGTTTGAGCAGTAGCTTACTAAACGTTTTTAGGGCAGTGAGGGGATTGCGGAGTTGGTGCAAGAGGTCAGCCCAATGTTGTCGCTCCCACTGGTATTGTTGATTTTGCTCCTCCCAGGCCTGGCGGTACCAATCCTGTTGTTGATCCAATAGGCAGGCCACCGCTAAGGATTTGGCGATCGCCTCCAACTGCACCATTTCCTCCCCATGCCACTGGCCCTGACTGCGATGAATTACCAACAGTCCCACCATTTCTTCCCCGTAAACCAGAGGTAAAACCAAGCGTTTGTCCGCATCGAAGGGGGGAGGCTCCAACCGACTGCGGCGACTTAACTGACCCACCCCCACGGGAACCGCCGGCAAAGACAAATCGTCTGTCGGGGGAGACGATTCCCCTTGTGGTAGACTAATTAACCCATAACTTTGCGATTCAGCTACTGTTGGACTATGGGAAACCACCAACGGTACCAACCCCTGCTCCGTTTCTTCTTGGTTTAGATAAACGCCACACCAGTCCACCTGCAATCCCTGTTGCAAAAGCCTAACCTGCGACTGACAAAGGGCAATTAACCCAGCACTGGGGGAATACATTGATGAAATGGAACCAGCCATGGAGCTTATGGTGGGGCCAGGCCCCGGAAGAAATGTTAAGAAATATTAAGATTTAAATTGGTCTATTTATGGCCCTGGGGGGCAGTTTTGGGGGTGAAACCCTACCTAAATGGTGTTTAGAATCAGCGATCCCCTTAGCACCGCAAGGGCTGGAGAGGCTTGATATTTAGAATTAGACCGGATATAATCGACACGGCTTTTGTAACTATCATTACAGCATATCGCTGAAATAGGAGGTAACTGGGTTGGCACGCAAACGCAAACGGAAGAGTCGTCGTCGTCAAGAAGGTCGTAAGATTTTGGAGCTTGTTCCTCAGTTTAATATTGAAAGCGGCGAGGATAAGCCCGTCACGGCCGCTCGTCGCTACATCCAAGCTAACGAAATTCAGCCCCCGGCCTTGCTCATTGTAAAACGAAACGAGCACACCACTGATCGATATTTTTGGGCCGAGAAGGGATTGTTTGGGGCCCAGTATGTGGAAGAGAATCATTTTCTGTTCCCCAGTCTGCGGGAGTATCAACTTCCCACCCCTAGCACTAAAACCCCTGTAGGTGCTGGGAGCCGTTAACTGAACGGTTTCTAAGCAATGGCAAAAACAGACTAAATCGGTTTTATTGGGGCTGACTTTCCTTAGCGGGTTAGATCCGAAGTAGGTTTTGGGTACAAACTCTGCCTAAATTCGGAGGAAGGAGTGGTTAGTTTTCGTTTCCATTCTTACCCAGAAAGCTCTGTCTCGATCAGATCCTGTCATGTTTTGGCAACTGAGTCCACTCTAGCCTCCGGGTTGGGGTGGCTGTTGCTAAGCATTAATAATCCTGATCATCCTTGCCGCCACAGTTCGGCCTAGCCAAGGAAATTGAGAAATTGCTGGATGACAAAGGCGTTGGCAATGTCAATGAAGAAAGCTCCCACCAGGGGCACAACGATGAAGGCCTGGGGGGCAGCACCGAACTTTTCTGTCACTGCGGTCATATTGGCGATCGCCGTGGGGGTAGCCCCCAGGGTTAAACCGGAATAGCCGGAGGAGATCACCGCCGCGTTGTAGTCCTGGCCCATGAGAGGGAAAACAACGACAACGGTGTAAATTACTGTGGCCATAAATTGGACTAGGAGGATAATGGCAATCACTCCACCAATGCCAGCCAAAGTCCAGAGTTGTAAGCTCATCAGGGAAATGGCCAGGAATAGTCCCAAACTAACGTCGGAAATTAAAGCTAGGGAAGGGGTTTCCGCTGGCCAAGGAAATTGTTTGAACACGAGGGGAATGGTATTGGTGAGAATGATACCTGCCAGCAAACAGGAGACAAAGGCCGGCAACATCAGTCCCAGACCGGCGATCGTCACGTTGAGTTCAAAGCCTAAGCCGATGGTTAGACCAATGACCAAAATGGATTGGAGCATGGTGTTGTAGTCAATTTGCACATTCTCCTGGTCCCGCCGGATGCTAATGGTTAAATCTTCGCCGTTGGCATCCGGTTGTAATTGGTTACGAATGATTAAAAATTTGGCGATGGGCCCTCCCACAATGCCCCCAAACACCAAACCAAAAGTGGCGCAGGCTATGGCAATTTCCGGTGCGTTGGTAATGCCGCTCTGGTAAAAAAGGGGAGACCAGGCGATCGCCGTACCATGGCCGCCACTGAGGGAGATGGAGCCGGAGAGTAAGCCCACCGGTAACGCCTGTCCCAACAACGAAGCCATGGCAAGTCCGACTAAGTTCTGCACCACTAAAAAGCCCACCGCCAGCCCCAACAGAATTAACAGGGGTTTTCCACCCTGGAGCAAAGTTTTGAGTTTAGAAGAGAGACCAATACAGGTAAAGAAAATAATTAAAAAAGCATCCCGAATGGGAAAATCAAAGGCTATTTCTGTACGAAAAATTCCATAAATTAGCCCGAAAAAGAGAGAAGCCAATACCCCACCGGAAACGGCATCGGGGATGTTAAAGCTCTGCAAAAATTTGATTTTTTTAGTGAGATATTTGCCAACGTAAAGCACTAAAATTGCGACAATAATTGTTTGGCGTACGTTGAGTTGAATGGTTTCCATAATCGCGCATCTTAACCTCTACAAAGCCATTGGTCTAGGAGGGTAAAGGCCCAAACCTAGGCCCAGGACAGAATGGTATACTAACAAGCCTGTAATCAACTGGGCTTAGGAGATCTTGGTCGTCGTGGCATCCCCATACAACGCTGGTGAAATCGAGCAAAAATGGCAACAAAGCTGGGCTGAATGGGGACTGGACAAAACCCCTGTCGCCTCCGATTTGCCCAAATTTTATGCCCTCTCCATGTTTCCCTATCCTTCCGGGAATCTCCACATGGGCCATGTGCGTAACTACACCATCACCGATGTCATTGCCCGGCTGAAAAGGATGCAGGGTTATCAGGTGCTCCACCCCATGGGTTGGGATGCCTTTGGTTTGCCGGCAGAGAATGCTGCCATTGAGCGGGGGATTCCCCCCAAGCAGTGGACGGAAAAAAATATTGCCCAGATGCGGGCCCAATTACAACAGTTGGGGCTTTCCATCGATTGGGAACGGGAAGTGGCCACCTGTGCCCCGGACTATTACCGTTGGACCCAATGGTTATTTCTGCAATTTTTCCAGGCTGGTCTGGCTTACCAAAAAGAAGCCACCGTCAATTGGGACCCCATTGATCAAACCGTGTTGGCCAACGAACAGGTTGATGGGGAAGGGCGATCCTGGCGATCGGGAGCCATGGTGGAGCGCAAATTATTACGGCAATGGTTTTTAAAAATTACCGATTACGCTGAAGCCCTGTTAAATGATTTAGATAAGCTTGATGGCTGGCCGGAACGGGTCAAACTGATGCAATCCCATTGGATTGGTAAATCGGTGGGCGCCTATCTGGAATTTCCCCTCAAAGACAGTGATGAAAAAATTGCCGTTTTTACCACCCGCCCCGATACGGTGTACGGCGTCACCTATGTGGTTTTAGCGCCAGAACACCCTTTAACTAAAGTAGTGACCACAGCGGCTCAAAAGCAAACAGTGGCAGATTTTGTGGCTTTGATGGCCAAGGAAAGTGAAATTGAACGGACAGCGGAAGATAAACCAAAACGGGGCGTTAGAACCGGCGGAGTAGCCATTAATCCCTTTAACGGTAAAGAAATTCCCATTCTCATTGCCGATTATGTTTTATATGAATACGGCACCGGGGCAGTGATGGGGGTGCCAGCCCATGACCAACGGGACTTTAAATTTGCCCAGGATAACCATCTCCCCATCCAAGTGGTGATTGTTCCCGACGATGCTGATAACAATGATGTAGAACTAGGGGCAGCCTACACGGAAGCCGGGGTAATGGTTAACTCGGCCCAGTTCACCGGCATGGCTTCCCCCAAAGCAAAAGAAGCCATTATTAAGTTCGCGGAAGATCATGATTATGGCCGCGCCAAGGTGCAATATCGTCTGCGGGATTGGTTGATTTCTCGACAACGGTATTGGGGCTGTCCCATTCCCATTATTCATTGCGATGACTGTGGAGCGGTGCCTGTACCAAGCCAAGATTTGCCGGTGGAGTTACCGGATAATGTGAAATTTTCTGGGCGGGGCCCTTCTCCCCTAGCGAAGTTGACGGATTGGCTGAATGTGCCCTGTCCAAAATGCGGTAAACCAGCCCGGCGGGAAACGGACACCATGGATACTTTCATTGATTCTTCCTGGTATTTCCTGCGTTATGCCGATGCCCAAAATACCGAGTTGCCTTTTGATGGGGAAAAAGTTGCCCACTGGTTGCCGGTGGACCAATATGTGGGGGGCATTGAACATGCTATTTTGCATTTGCTTTACTCCCGCTTTTTCACTAAGGTTTTGGCCGATCGCCAATTAATTGCGGTCAAAGAACCGTTCCAAAAATTATTAACCCAGGGCATGGTGCAGGGCATTACCTACAAAAATCCCACCACAGGTAAATACGTGCCGGCCAAGGATTTGCAAACGGGGCGACAGGTAATTGATGCCAAGGATCCCAAAGATCCCGATAGTGGTGAACCGTTACAGGTTTTCTACGAAAAGATGTCCAAGTCCAAATTTAATGGTGTTGATCCCCAGGAAGTGCTGGCTAAGTATGGAGCGGATACGGCCAGGATGTTTATCCTCTTTAAAGCCCCTCCAGAAAAGGATTTGGAATGGGATGATGCGGACGTGGAAGGGCAATTTCGTTTTCTCAATCGGGTTTGGCGCTTAGTGACCGACTACATTGGCGATCGCCCAGAAACATTGACTAGCAATGACCCTTTAACTAAAGCGGAGAAAGATCTACGGCGAGCTATCCATGGGGCCATCAAAGAAGTGGCGGAGGATTTGAACGACGATTATCAGTTCAACACCGCCATTTCTGAAATGATGAAACTCAGTAATGCCCTGATAGCGGCCACGGACTTAACCCCTTCCCCCGTTTATCAAGAGGGCATTGAAACCCTGCTGTTACTCCTTGCTCCCTTTGCGCCCCATTTGACAGAGGAATTGTGGCACCGTTTAGGTCGTACTGACTCCATTCACCAACAGTCCTGGTTGCAGGCAGACTTCACAGCCCTAGTGTTGGACGAAATTACTTTGGTGATCCAGGTGCTAGGCAAAACCCGTGGTACCATCACCGTTCCCGCTGGAGCCGACAAAACCCAGTTGGAGGAATTGGCCCGTAATTCCGATTTAGCCCAACGTTATTTGGCCGGCAAAACCATCAAAAAGGTGATTGTGGTGCCGGGGAAATTGGTCAATTTTGTTATCACCTAGACCTGATTTTGGGGAGGAATTGCACCATGAAAAAAAGTACTGGCCGGCAAGTTACTAGGTCAAAGCAAGAGTTGGTAATCAGATCTTTTTTTGGCTTGTTTTTCGTAGCTCTGGCGATCGCCATCCTGGTGTTATCCACACCGGCCAATAGAATGGGCTCCTTATTTGCGGCCTTCATCATCGGTGGTTTGGGGATAGATGAGTTGATTAGTCTCCGTCTGCACAGGCGATCGCTCCTATCCCGCATTGGGCCATTACCTTGAACTGAGGATAATTCCCCCCGGCGACTGTCTGAATACTAGTCGAGATGGTCTTTTTTCGATGTTGATGCAGACATCGGCAATGTGAATATGGGTTACATTTTTCATTAGCCATATTTACCAAACTAATTTGCCCTGATCGTCTTTGTAACCAATGTCGACTCTTTATGTCAGTTACAGCGTTGAATCACTGCTTTATGCCGCTTGGGAATTGAGTCAGGATTTGACCGATGATAGCGGCTGGCAAATTGTTACTCCTAACCGCAATGCTGCCGATACTTTAGAAGTTCCAGCCTTTTCCCTGCAGCAATTGGCCTGGGATATTCTCAAAATTAGACAAGTTCAAGCTAAGGTCGCCTCGCGCCTAGTTGTCCAACATTATTTACGGGAAACGTTACAACAGACCCTCGAGTTGCAGGATCTGGATGGAATGGCAAGAACTTGGCAACCAACGATTGAAGCTATTCTGCGGAGTCAACCTGATTTTTGCCCAGTGTCTGACTGGTCTGAACGAGCACAGAAAGTATTCAACGTTGCCCAGATTTATCAGAAACTTTTACGTGGTGAAGGTTGGATTGATCAAAATCAACTTTTCTGGGAGGCGATTAAACAACAATCTCAGCGGCGACGTTTAGTGATCTATGGTTACTTTAATCTCCGTCTCGATGAATTGGCGTTTATCGAGGCGATCGCCGATGAAAATAGTGTTTTATATCTGCTGGATGGAGAATCACACTTTTTTGCGCCCCAGAAAAAGTTTAGGCAACACCTAAAACAAAATGGTTGGGCAGAAAGAAAGTTAACTGATCAAGAAAACCTATCCACACCTTGCAGATTTCTTTCCCAGGTATTTCTCGGAGAGTCTGCTATTTCCCCGGAGCCAGACCAGAAACCACAAATATCAGCTCAGGTTTATCCGAACCAAGAGGCAGAAGCTCGGGGAGTTTTAGCTCAAGTTAAACAGCTTCTACACCAAGGAGTATTAAGCCGAGACATGGTGATTGTAGCCGCCAATGATACAGAATGGGGCGATCGCCTGATGGATATTGCCTGGGAATATGGCATTGCCTTGCGGTTGCCCTACACCATTCCCATTGCGGAAACCCGAGTGGGGGCTTGGGTCAAGTTACTGTTAGAGGTCTTGGATCAGCAATGGACATTTGAGCTAGCGGCCCGCTTTTTTCAGCATCCGTTAAGCCGCACTTTGGGGAGTAATCTGTGGGCACAATTCCAACAATCTCGACCCACGGATTTTGAAACTTGGCGATCACTCATTCTGGCTGAACATGACATTGATATTTTCCCGATGCAGTTGCCTTTGGAGGCTTCCCGCCCTGAGTGGTTAACCCATTTTCAAACCATCTTCGATCTGTTTCAGGTTCGGCAACAGGCAAGGCGCTGGGCCAAGGAAAGTCTGGCTTATAAAAATTGGACTGAAGGGTTACAGGAATTGCCCGAACTGGGAACGGAGACGATTACCTGGGCCCAATTTCGGGAAGAAATGTTAACCCATTTGAATTTGCTGCAGACCGTTGCGGGGCCGGGACGGGAAGGCATTGAACTTCATAATCCCCGTTCGATTGTCGGGGCACAGTACGACTATGTTTTTGTCATTGATGGCCGGGAAGGCAATTTACCCAAGCCGATTGTTAACGATGCAGTCCTAGATTTTTATGAACGTCAGCAGTTACAAAGCCAGGGTATTCATTTAGCCAGCGCAATGGAATCGGCTCAAAGCGAAACGTTTGATTTTTATACCCTGCTCCAAACCCCTAAAAAATCCTTCATTTTTTCCTACGCCAAAACCTTTCCCCGTCATGGTTCCTACAAACAATCTGAGCCATCTTCCTATTTTCAACGCTTGGGTCTTATCCCTGAGCCAACCTCCTTGCCAATTATTCCCAGTCCTGAAATTGCCCGACAGATTTATCTCCGGCGATCTCACGGAGATCCGCTTGGGACAGATGACGTTTTAACCAAAGCCATTCATGCTTGGCAAGTTGAACAACAGCGGGAAAGCAGTGAGCCACCGAATGAATATGACGGCGTGGTGGGAATGCCCTTTAATTATGAAGATCATTGGTTTAGTGCCTCCCAACTAACCCAATTGGGCCAATGTCCCTTTAAATGGTTTGCCAATAAATTGCTCAAGTTAGGGGAAATTGAAGAGGCGGACTCAGAGCTTGATTCCGCTTTAAAAGGATCGCTTTATCACAAAGTACTTGAAATTGCCCTAAGTGATTATCAAAAAGATTCGACGATTAACCTGATTGATGATGACAAGCTTATGGAATGGTTTCAGCAGGCAGAAAAATATATTGCCGAGGAGAAAAAAATAGAGGTGACGAACTTTCGGGCTTGGGATCATCAACGTCAGGAATTAATCAAAATTCTCAAACGAGCAATGTTGCAGCCAGACTTTTTACCTGAACCAGTGGAAATATTAGCCCTAGAGCAAGAATTTGCTGGTGAAATTGAAGCGTTAAAAGTAAAAGGCTATATTGACCGAATTGATCGCCGTGAGGAGGGTCTTGTTCTGATTGATTACAAATCTGGGGGGACACTACCTAAAGGCATCAAAGATCAAGAGGACAAAGCCAAAATAGATTTGCAATTACCGCTTTACAAAGCCGTAGGGGGAGCATCTTTATATCCAGGTGAGCACGTTGCCAAAACGCTGTATTACTCCCTCAGTAAAGCTAAAGATATTTCTCCCAGACAGGTTATTTCCGAAACAGAACTCCGGGAAATTCTTGAAGGGTTCAAGCAGCACTTTCAGACAGGAACTTACCCCGTTTCCCCAGATCGAGACCGGGATGCTTGCCGATATTGCACAAATGAATTGGTTTGCCGTCAGGGCGATCGCCTACAAAGGAAGGGGGTTTAACTGAAGCGGTCTAAAAATATTCTTGGCGTTACAATTAGAATGTTACGAAATGGATTTAGTACCAAAAGATCGTCATTACCGCTAATAATAAAATCCGCTTCACCATTAACGGCTAATTCTAAAAATTGATTATCCTTAGCATCTCGACAGACATCTATTTTCTCCTTAATCACATCAATAAACCTTGCCTTACGAAATAAAGACCATATAAAAATATCTCTTTTCTCAGCAGACAAGTAGCGCCTAAACTTAGGGCGACTTAACACTTCGTTTAATTCATTTACGATAGAATAGGACATCAAAAGTGTTCCTGTAGTAAAAGCCGAATTAAAGGCCTGCCTAGGAACTGAGTGGGCCGAAAGAACCGCACTGACTAAAACGTTAGTGTCAAAAACATAACGTCTACTCATCGTCTAACAGCGACTCTAAAATTGCAGGAGTTAATCCTTTTTCTTCGGCTTCCTTGCTGATGTCATCCATAATCTCTAATAGTGAAACATCAGAATTTAACGAGTTCTTCATCTGAAGACTAAGAAAAAATGTTAACTTTTCCTTTTCCTGAACTGATAAACTTGCGAAAGCATCTGCTGTTTTAGCATCAACAGGAATGGTCAGGGAAATAGACATTGTAAGTTATTCCTTAACTGGGCGATAGAGCCAATTCTAGCATTGCTCTTCCTAAGAGGACGCTGGATAAGCCCTCCCTTAGCCCCTATTCCATACTTTGAACAGCCATAAATAACCTAAAAATTGGCAATTAAGGTATTAACGAAATGGCTTTAACCCCCCAACAAGAACAAGCAGTTACATCGGCAACAAGCGTCGCCATTACCGCAGGGGCCGGTACGGGCAAAACCTATATGCTGGCGGAGCGGTACTTATTCCATCTGCAAACGCAAGACCTATCGTCATTGCAAATCGTCGCCATGACCTTTACCGATAAGGCCGCGATCGAGTTGCGGTCTCGGATTCGGCAAACGGTTAAGCAACAGGCGACCGATCATTTTGATTGGTTAGCGGAATTAGAAGCGGCTCCCATTTGTACCTTTCATTCCCTGGCGGCCAGGATCTGTCGAGAACACCCCGAAGCGGCGGGAGTGCCAGCAGATTTTACCCCCCTGGATGAATGGGAAGGGCAGTTATGGCAAACGGAACAGATGGCGATCGCCTTAGATCAATTACCCAATCAGCTTTACGCTCAAATTCCCTATTCCTTGATGAAAGCGGCGATGGAGGTCTTTTTACAAGATCCCCTCAGTGCCGAGGAAGCATTGCAACGCACCCGAGAGGATTGGTGGCCTATCCTTCAGAAAGCTCAAGAAGCGGTGATTGAAACTTTACTGAATGATCCCTTTTGGCAGGAAGCCCATGAAATTATCAGTCAAAATCAAGGGAAAGCGGGGGATAAATTAGAAACGGTTAGGCAAGAGGCACTAATATTAATTGAAACGATTGAAAGCCATCAAGAAGATATTCAAAATGAAAACTTTCAAATGGTATTTCAAGCATGGCTTAAGTTTAAGGTCGGTAACATTGGCAGTAAAAAAAATTGGGCAGATGAAGAGACGTTAAAAACACTTAGGCGAACCTTAATTGACTGGCGAGACTTTACGAAGTATTTTCCTAATAGTGACTTAGTAACATTGCAATGGGGAGAGTTAGACGAGAAAATTGAAGTTCTACTTCCCGCACTTCGAGATGCCTTTATTTTTGTAAGAGATTTTGTCAGTAATGCTAAAAATCACCAGCGTCTTTTGGATTTTAATGATCTCGAAATTCATGCTCTCAAAGCCTTAGAAGATTCCCAAATCAGAGATTATTACCAGCAACGTTGGCAAGCCTTTTTAATTGATGAGTTTCAGGATACTAACCCCACCCAAGGCAAACTGTTGGAAATTTTAACCCAGGGCAAAACCTTAACCTTAGTGGGGGATGAAAAACAGTCGATTTATGGATTTCGGCGAGCAGATATTCAAGTCTTTCAACAATGGCGCGATCACCTCAATAACACCATTCCCCTCAGCACCAGTTTTCGCACCCATGCCCCGTTAATAAACAACATTAACCAAATCTTTGCGCCAATTTTGGCGGACTTACACCAAGATCTGGATGGCGATCGCCAGGAACCGCCCCATCCTGCCCCCCATGTGGAAAGTTTTGTCATTATTCCCGATCCCGACAGTGACACTAACCCCAGTGTTGAGCAACTGCGCCAATATGAAGCCCAACACATTGCCCATTTGGTTCAGCAAATGTTGCAGGAGAAACGCCCAGTTTGGGATAAAAAAACACGGGAACACCGCCCCATTGAACCACGGGATATTGCCATTCTGGCCCGCACTTGGGAACCGCTGGAACTCTATGGACAGGCGATCGGCAATTTACAAATTCCGGTTTTACAGGCGGGGGGCGGTAATTTACTGGATACCCGTGAAGCCAAGGATGGGATGGCTTTACTGCGATTTTTAGCCGATGCACGGGATGATATTGCCCTGGTTGCTGTATTGAGAAGTCCCTTTTTTGCCTGGAGCGATCGCCATTTATTAACCCTCCGTCAAGCTGCGACCGATGATCAAAACTGGTGGCAACTACTACAAGCATCAAATGATCAAATAACCGTCCAAACCGTTGAAATTTTAAAAAAATTACGTCACCATTGCCAAATTGATCCCCCGAGCCGATTATTACAATTGGCTGATCGATTAACGGGTTACACCGCAGTTATCGCCAATTTGCCCAACTGTGAGCGTCGTTTAGCCGATTGGCAAGGCTTCATGGATACGGTGCGGCGGCTGGAGAGTGGGTCTAATGAAACCTTTATTGCGGTGCGTCGCCTCAAACGTCTGGTGGACAAGAAGGTGGAAATTAAGCGTCCGCCCCTGGAAGCCGGCAATGCCATTACGTTAATGACGATTCATGGAGCAAAGGGCTTGGAATGGCCCGTGGTTATCGTTCCCGATCTCAGTCGTAAATCTCAAAATGATCATTCCTCCATTCGTTTTGATCCCCAATTAGGGGTTGCTGTTAAGCAAGATGATGAAAGCGGTGAACTCCAAAAATCGGCTCTATATTTGCTGCTAGCGCAACGACAACAGGCGCAAGATCTGGAAGAAATGAAACGTCTGCTTTATGTGGCTGCAACTCGGGCTGGCGATCGCCTAATTTTTACGACTGGGCAAGGCAAGAATGAATCCCATTTATGGCAACTGTTACAGGTGGGTTTGCAAGGAGAGTTCAGCCCCCAGGAGATTGTTTATCAACTGGACAGTTTAAGCCATCTCAATCCTTCAGATCCCTCCTTGCCGGAACTACCATCGGAAATATTAATTAATCCTGTATTTGGGGGCTTACAGCTACCTGTAACGGCTTTGACAGATTATGCCCGTTGTCCCAAGCAGTTTGATTATAAGTACATTAAAGGGCATCCCGGCGAGACAATTACGACTGGACAATTTGGGCGGGAAATTGGTATTCTTACTCATCGTATTTTGGCACAGGGAATTACAACTATTAATAAGGTTTCTGCGCTGGATTTAAACTTATCCGATGACAAAATGCAAGAGGCTTTTAACCTAGCAGAACAATTCCGTCATCACCGTAATTTTTCGGCAGTCCAGTCAGGACAATGGGAACGGTTTTTATCATTAAAACTGGGTAAGATTCGCTTTAATGGCCTTGCGGATTTAGTCGGTCAGGATTTTGTCTTGGACATTAAAACTGAGCAAGAGGTAAATCCCCAGGAGCATCGATTTCAGTTGTGGGCCTATGCCAAGGCAACGAAAAAATCCCAGGCTTATATCGCTTATCTTCGCCATAACCAGCTTTGTCACTTCTCAACGGCTGATTTACAAGCCATTTCCCAAGAGGCAGACCAGTTACTAACGGCGATCGCCAATAAGAAGTTTGAGCCAACGCCTTCGGTGAAAGCCTGTCAATATTGCCCCTATACTGATATTTGCGATCAGGCTGTTATTTTGCTTGAAAATCAAGAGATTGAGGGAAAAACCAGTCTAGGTTTTGGGTAAATTCAATACGCTATGCGACAACTATCCCAGCTTATTTATGAGGCGATGTTGGCTCGAAATGTAAAACGATTATCTGCTCTGGCCGTAATCCTAATGATTCGTAGGTTCGTCCATGGCGATCGCCGAACTCGACTTCAAATGCTTTGCCATTGGCTAAGATCTCGACCACTGTCCCTACCTGTCCTCGCCATAGATTGTATTGAGGTAGATCCACCGTCAAGGCAACAACATCCAATAACTTTGGTGCACTGTTCATTAAGCTATCTCCACCGCCTATAACGGATAACAGGTTGTTAATCTTGGAATTTCTGAACCATCTTCGATAATCCATGCACTCCGCAAGGTTCCACTTCTATTTTGCCATTCAATATTGAAATCTAAAATGTAGCGTTGACCAAATGTGTCTTGTCTCCCCAACTTAGCCTCCTGATTTCTAACGACATCCAGTAGAATTTGACGCAATTCTTCGGCATTGTCATCAGTCATCCCAAGCGTTGACAAAAAAAGTCGAGCTTTATGTTTTCCATCCTCATGTCTCGGATTTAGGCAATAGTCACGAAGTTTACGAACCTACATTCCGCACGTAGTACACCTTCGTCTGAAATCGAGTACGACGGCAAGCCTATTTCGGGGTTTGCCTCTTGACTCCCAGTCAATCAATACTAGAAAACTACGCTATCTGTAGTGTTTTCCCGAAAATTTAGTAACTATTGGTAGAGCCTGCGGAATGTAGGTTACGAATATCCACCACAGCTTTTTCGGCATTTGGAATAAGCATAGAAGTAATACTATCGAAGAGTAGCTTTAAACTTATCTCAAACTAGGTTATCTTTTAATCTGCCATGGTATTTAACGCCAATAAGGAAAATGTTACACACTAATAAAACTGACAAGTTCCGCAAGCTCAGTATCTGGAATACTTGCTAGATCCATCAAATCATATAGTGCAAAACCAATACCCTGAACTCTAGCTACATTTGGCTTAACGTCAGTAATCCCAAAAACGTGTTGTCCTTCAAATATGATTATTCCATCTCTGTCTAGGGCATAAATTTCTTGAATAATGACAACATGCTTGAATGTTAGCTTGGCCTCTCTAAAATTAGTATCTTTCAGTCTGTACTTATTTTTGTTCTTAAAAATATTCAAAAGACAGAGCTGACTGTATGTAAGCCCATTGGCAATACTAATCAATCTATTTGCTTGATGTTTATCAATTTCTATGCTAAAACAGATACTTGCAAACAAATTTCCTAAATAAATAGCTTTCTTTTCTTCATGTGAGTTCTTTGATGCTAGCAAGCACCCCTCAAAAACTTCTTCTGCACTACTTCTGTCACCGTCAAAGAAACCATCCTCTCTTACCTTTCGGCCTTCTTTCTTTAGAGTTTCAATCTTTACAATGGCACTTTGCGCAGTTGCGCCAATCCGACTTTGTTCCCGCTCAGAAAGTAACCTGCTTGCTACTTCAGATAACGTTTGGTCAATTACTACGCCTAATGCGCCAGCAGCGGCAGCACCAGCAGGTCCTCCCGCTAGAAAACCTAGAGCACTTCCGATAGAAGCTCCAGTAATACTGAACCCCTTATTTAATAATGTACGTGCTTTTGTATTTTTCATTGGCAGCTACGAAATTTAAGTCAAACTAGCACGGCTAATAGTGAACAAATAACAAAGTTTCGTTGTTTTGTTTGTGGCTTTATGCTTAATCTCAATCCTCTATTCTAAAAAACACGAAAGAATCTTAAATTTATGCATCAAACAAAACATTGCATTTTGTCATGCTCTAACTTTTTAGCTATGAGCTGCCAAAATCAATTTAGAGAACCGAAACCCCCTGAATCTTAACCGTACTGCCCCCACGGGAACTGATCACATCCAGACGATACGGCATTAACTCCTTCAGCTCAGTCACATGGGACACAATGCCTATCATACACCTACTCTGCTGTAAATCCACCAACGAATGTAATCGGTTCAGTGATTCGCGTTAACTCTCCCAAAATATGCAACCCCGCTTGCCGAAAATGACTGGCTCCAAACTTGAGGCGATCGCCACTGTCATGGTTTCCAGGGATCATAAGCACCGGAACCTTGAGTTCTAAACAAATTTTATTCAGAATCTCATCCAACAAATCAACGGCGATCGTCGGCGGAATCGCCCGATCATAGACATCTCCGGCAATGATGACCACATCAACTGCTTCCCTTTCAACGTAGTCAAGTACCTGATTGAGGACATGCTTTTGATCATCAATCAGGGAAACATTGTGAAATTGTCGCCCTAAATGCCATTCAGAGGTATGGAGAAATTTCATTGAGAGGAATTAAGCTTCAGATTAGGAGGAAGTTTTCATAAAGGTACATTGTTGCTGAGGA
The DNA here is from genome assembly GCF_015207985.1 of Synechocystis salina LEGE 00031. GTDB lineage: Bacteria > Cyanobacteriota > Cyanobacteriia > Cyanobacteriales > Microcystaceae > Synechocystis > Synechocystis salina. The sequence continues at coordinate 40,836 of NZ_JADEVV010000009.1, forward strand.
AAATTATACTTCAAGAAAATAATCTTAACAATCTCTGTGCCTTGGTTTAAATATATTTTCTTGTCTACTATTGCTTGCAAAAACGTCCGTTAGCGTCGAAGTATAACTAGATACCAAACCCGATCGCCATCCTGCTGTTATCCACACCGGCCAACAGAATGGGCTCCTGGTTTGCTGCCTTCATCATTGGTGGTTTGGGGATAGATGAGTTGATTAGTCTCCGTCTGCACAGGCGATCGCTCCTATCCCGCATTGGACCATTGCCTTGAACCAACAATGACAAATAGACTAGATCTATCTCCTCTCTCCATCAAATTAGTTGTAATTTATTATTCTGCCAACCGAAAATTGCCCTTACCAAGGCGCTTGACCTTCATCAACTGATTATCTGCCTGTTCCACCCAATGCTTGAGTTCGTCACTCTGCTTAGCAAACACACTGACTCCCCCCATACTCAAACTGATTGTCATTGGCCCTGCGGACGTGGGCACTGGGTTTTGGGCAATGGCGGCTTGAATTCTTTCTAGGAGTAGGGCGGTTTGTTCTCGGCTGGAACCAGGCAGGATCAGCATAAATTCATCTCCTCCCCATCTTCCCAAAGCATCATAGGAACGCAGTGCAGAAATGATTAAACGTGAACTACCCTGTAGAACCTCATCGCCCACTAGATGACCGTATTGATCATTGATCTGTTTGAAGTTGTCAAAATCAATCATGACAATGGCAATGGGGGAATCTTTGCGGGTGGCGTAGTCCCACTCCCGTTGTAGTAGGGTTTCGATACCCAAGCGATTCCATAGTCTGGTCAGGCTATCGAGCATGGCCACCCTTTCAAGTTCGTCCAATTCTTGAATTAACTGCATTTGAGCCTCGGACAGGGCGATCGCTGCTAGTTCGGACTCCACCATTTTGGAGAGGTCGTAGAGGATTTCCTGTTCTTCCGTTGACAAATCCCTGGGTACTCGATCAATGGCACAGAGGGTACCCACATGGAAGTCTTGACCCAAGTTGAGGGGATAACCAGCATAAAACCGGATGAAAGGCTCATCGGTTACCAAGGGATTGTCAGCAAAACGTTCATCCTGGGTGGCATCTTTGACCAAGAGCAATTCATCCTTCAGAATGGCGTGGGCGCAAAAGGCAATTTCCCGGGGAGTTTCGGCAGCGCTTAGTCCTTGAATGGATTTAAACCACTGGCGTGATTCATCAACCATCGATACAGCGGCGATGGGTACTTTGAGGGACCGGCAGACCATACGGGTAATGCGCTCAAATCTCTCTTCGATTGGAGTATCCAGAATGTTGAGTTGCCTTAAAACGGTCAGGCGTTGCTCCTCATTTTGCGGTAATTTAGCTTCCATCCCTACAGTTCCTAACTTTTTTGCTATGACTGAATTTGTACCCTACTAAACCGTAAAGAAGCTCTTAAGCATGTAGGCCTTTAGCTCATTGGCTACGGTAACTGACAGGTCTTCTAAAAACTGAATATCGTCGTCGGACATTTCCCTGGGCTTGGTGTCATAGACACAGAGGGTGCCCACATGAATGTTATCCAGCATTTTCAGGGGATGACCAGCATAAAATCGGATGTGGGGCGGATCTATCACCAGGGGGTTATCGGCAAAACGGGGATCGGATAGGGCATCGGGGATAATTAGGGTGCGATCCTCCAAAATTGTGTGGGCACAAAAGGAAATACCGCGGGGAGTTTCGGTTAGGTCCGAGCCTCGAATGGATTTAAACCATTGGCGATTTTCGTCAACTAAAGAAATGGCGGCCACTGGCATATCCAATACCCGACACAATAGCCGAGTAATGCGCTCAAACTTCTCATCGCTTGGCGTATCAAGAATGTTGAGATTCTGTAGATGGGCTAAGCGCTGCTGTTCATTGGATGGGATGGCAGCTTCTTGCATTGGCTAGGCAATTTTGATTGAGTTCGTGTTGCTGGGTAGTTAGGTTAATTGGCAACCACACCGCTGGTGTTAGACTTCTGATTTTTCTCCCTATTCAGGTTATCGCAAAGTTATGACCAATCCCTGGCCATGGGGCAAAAGCTGATGCAAAACTTTACACTGCGGTTTGGCGATCGCCGGCAAAAAGTAGCACAGAACACAGTCAAGTTGAGCATCCCTAGCTAGGGTAGGGGATATTGTTTCTAGGGTTCCGATTCCCGGATGTGGGGAATGGCTGGTCCGAGAGAAACAGGCTAGGTTTTGTAAAGATTTTTGCCACTAGCTACACGGCGGGACAAAAGCCCGGGAGACTTTAATGACCAGCGCTTAGGTGTCATTAATAACTCCTGGGCAAATTTTGTTGTTTAGCTAGTAATTACCTATGAGCGATGCCACCCCATTCCGTCCCCCTTCTGAAGCCGAAGAAGCCCTAGTGAAGGAAACTCGGTTACCCCTAACCGGTTGGCAACAAGAAGTGGATCAAGGGCTAACCTATGGCTTAGAAGCCGCTGCCAGCATTAAGGACCGCTCCATTCCCACCTTCTCCCGGGGGGAATTGCCCCACTATGCGGGCATCAACACTTTCATGAAAGCGCCCTATCTGGAAGATGTCCGTAACGTCGGCAATTACGATGTGGCGATCGTCGGAGTTCCCCATGATTCCGGCACCACCTATCGACCAGGTACCCGTTTTGGTCCCCAGGGTATTCGTCGTATTTCCGCCCTTTATACCCCTTACAACTTTGAAATGGGGGTGGATTTGCGGGAGCAAATTAGCCTCTGTGACGTGGGGGATATTTTCACCATTCCCGCCAACAACGAAAAATCCTTTGACCAAATTTCCAAAGGTATTGCCCACATTTTCAGCTCTGGGGCCTTTCCGATTATTCTGGGCGGTGACCATTCCATTGGTTTTCCCACCGTGCGGGGCATCTGCCGCCACCTGGGGGATAAAAAAGTTGGCATCATCCATTTCGATCGCCATGTGGATACCCAGGAAACGGATTTAGACGAGCGGATGCATACCTGTCCCTGGTTCCATGCCACCAACATGGCCAACGCCCCAGCCAAGAATTTAGTCCAATTGGGCATTGGCGGTTGGCAAGTACCCCGGCAGGGGGTCAAAGTTTGTCGAGAGCGGGCCACCAATATCTTGACCGTCACCGATATTACCGAAATGGGCTTAGATGCGGCGGCGGACTTCGCCATTGCCCGGGCCACCGATGGCACCGACTGCGTTTGGATTAGTTTTGACATTGACTGCATTGATGCAGGTTTTGTCCCCGGCACCGGCTGGCCAGAACCCGGCGGCTTACTGCCCCGGGAGGCTTTGTACTTATTGAAACGTATTATTCGCGAAACTAATGTTTGTGGTATGGAAGTGGTGGAAGTTTCCCCTCCCTACGACATCAGCGATATGACTTCCTTGATGGCCACCAGGGTAATTTGCGACACCATGGCCCACCTCGTAGTCTCAGAACAACTACCCCGTAAGGAAAAGCCCTCCTACATCAATGCTGAAGCCAATATGGAAGTAGATGAGCCTTGGCAATAATAACTGCAACTTAACTAATCATTGTCGAGTTTATGACTCCAAAATAATCGGCGATCGCCTTTGGGAGAGGTAAAAATGCATGAAACAGACATGACCAAAGCCCTGATTATGACTATTCAGGATTGGTTTGATCAACAAATTGAAAAGCCCCAAATTACCAAGATCCACCTTCTTGTGGGTCAGTTCACCTGCGTGGAACCAGTGAGTTTACAATTTGCTTTTGAAGTGCAGACCAAGCAAACCTTTTTGGAGGGGGTGGAATTAGTAATTAAAGATGTGCCTTTGGTTGCTTATTGCCATCCCTGTCAAACGGAATATCGCCCCGAAATTGGTTTGCAATATTCTTGCCCAACCTGTCGATCGCCCATGGAGGATATTCGCTCTGGGCGAGAGCTAAAAATTGACCGGATTGAACATCATCAGTGCACTCCGGTTTAGTCCCTAACCCACCGAGACCAAATTTTTTATTAACTTGTCCACCGTTACTGCCAAGAAACTATGCACCAATCCATTGACACGGTGATCGGTCTGAATTTGCTCCATGCCAACCAGGCTGGGGCAGACCATAATAGAGCACATTTCGATGACTGGGGAATTACTTGTCTGAACCTAATGAGTAGCCCAGGAGCAGGCAAAACCGTCCTGTTAGAAAAAACCCTGGCGGCCCTCCAAGGTGAGTTAAAAATGGCCGTAATTGAAGGGGATATGACCACCGAATTAGATGCCGATCGTCTGCGGCAATATGGTAGTCCTGTAATTGCCATTAACACCGGCCGTTCCTGTCATTTAGACTCCAAAATGGTGGCGGGGGGGATCCATCGTTTTAAAGAGGATTATAATCCCCAGGAATTTGATTTAGTGCTGGTGGAAAATGTCGGAAATTTGGTATGCCCAGCGGAATTTGAAGTGGGGGAACATGCCAAAGTTGCTCTGTTGAGCATCACGGAGGGAGAGGATAAACCCCTGAAATATCCCATCATGTTTCAGGAAGCAGATTGTTTGATAATTACCAAAATTGATCTAATGCCCCATTTAGACATTGATTTAGAAAAATTAGCTGCCAATGTCCGTTCCATGAATCCCCATGTGACCATCATTCCTGTGTCCGCTAAAACCGGAGAAGGTTTGGCTACTTGGCTTAGCTGGGTTAAACAGCAAATCAAAACCCCAGTCATAGCTAATGTTTAAATCCTATTTAAAAGGTCAAAATCAACACAGTAAAATCTTGCTTTTTAGCTTTAAATAATAGCAGTTATTAGTGGAGAAACTTCTGATGCCGAGACGTAGTTTAATTTCTTTAATCTTAATTTTTTGTAGTACGATATTGTTGACGGTTAGTTGTGCCCAAACCCCAGAGCAATCCCAGACCCCTAGCCCCGCAGTAGAAGGGCCCCCCATTGTTATTGGTTATAGTAACTGGGCCGGCTGGTGGCCCTGGGCGATCGCCGAAGAAGAAGGCCTATTTGCCAAAAACGGGGTCAACGTAGAAATGAAATGGTTTGACGGTTACCTGGAATCCATGCAGGCCCTGGCGGCGGGACAATTGGACGGCAATAGCCAAACCCTGAACGACACCATTTCCTTTGCGGGGGAAGCAGTCAACGGAGAAGTAGCCGTACTGGTTAACGATAACTCCGCCGGCAACGACAAAATTATTGTCACCGCAGACATTAACTCCGTCCAGGAACTCAAAGGCAAAACCGTGGCGATCGAAGAAGGGGTGGTGGATGATTTTCTGCTTAGTTTGGCTCTGGAAAGGGAAGGTATGACCAGGGACGACGTCGTGATCAAGCCCCTAGAAACTGGGGCCGCAGCGGCAGCCTTTGCAGCGGGACAGGTGGACGCAGTGGGGGCATTTCCTCCCTTTTGGTTAACCGCTTTGAAACGAGAAGGCTCCAAGGAATTAGTCACTTCCGCTGAATTTCCCGGAGCCATTCCCGATCTTTTAGTGGTGACGGAAAAATTAATTCAAGAAAAGCCAGAGCAGGTTCAAGCTTTAATCAACACTTGGTTTGATATTCGTAAATTCATGGAAGAAAATCCTGAAAAATCCGATGAAATTATGGCTAAACGGGCAGGGGTGAGCCAAGAGGAACTGCAACTATTTAAAGATGGCACCCGCTTTTTAACTCTGGAGGAAAACTTAGAAGCTTTTAGTCCCGGAGATAGCATGGTCCACATGCCCTTTGCCGCCCAAAAAATGGCAGATTTTATGATTAAAGTCGGCTTTATTAAACAGTCTCCTGACTTAAATAAAATCCTTGACTCCCAGTTTGTTAAAACATTAGCTGGCCAAGCTTAGCCTTTGGTTTAAGTTGCCTCCTTTAATGAGTAATCGGGGGGATTTTGATTTTTCTTTGTGACAATTTGTTCACTCTGTTAACCAATCAACTTCCCTAATATTATGACTATTGCCCAAGATAAATTACCAAATTATTCCCCTAAAAAATCTCTACAACCCACAGTTTTTTGGCGCATTGGTGGAGAGATACCGGAATCGCTCAAATGGTCCTTAATGTCCTTATCGATCATTATTCCCTTGGTATTGTGGGCCTTGCTTTCATCCTTACCTACTGTGAGTGATGTTTTTCTCCCTTCCCCCCAGTCAGTAGTTCAAGCCTTAATAGAATTGTTTAATGATGGATTTTTAATCCAAGATTCCCTGACTAGCTTTGGTCGAGTGGTAGGGGGATTTTTTTTAGGGGGATTGGTGGCTATTCCCTTAGGGATTTTAATGGGCACATTTCCTAGCATACGCAGCTTAACGGAGCCAATTATTGGCGTGGTGCGTTATATGCCAGCCCCAGCTTTTATCCCGCTGTTAATTATTTATCTCGGCATTGATGAAGCTTCAAAAATTGCCTTGATTTTCATTGGGACAATATTTTTTAATACCCTGATGATTATGGATGCGGTCAAGTTTATCCCCAAGGAGTTAATTGAAGTTACCTATACCCTGGGGGGATTACGGAAACAAGTTTTATTTAAGGTTATTACCCCCTACATCATCCCTAATATTCTTGACGCATTCCGGATCAATATGGCGGCAGCTTGGAACTTGGTGGTGGTGGCGGAATTGGTGGCGGCGGACAATGGCTTAGGGAAACGTATTTTGCTAGCTCAGAAATTTTTGAAAACCGATGAAATTTTTGCTTGCCTAATAGTTCTGGGCTTAATTGGTTTTGCTTTGGATTTATCATTTCGCCTCATCCTCAGACTCACTTGTAAATGGTCTCTGGAACAGTAATTTGGCTTTTTTACGATCATTGCCCAATCATCAAATTAATTGTAACTAGTAAAAATTATGCATCTAGAAATAACTGACTTAAATCGGATTTTTGTCGGCAAACGAGGTTCAGTGGTGGCCCTAAAAAATATCAATATGCACATCGAAACCGGGGAATTTGTTTGTGCAGTGGGGGCTTCTGGTTCCGGCAAATCGACTCTTTTGAGGTTGATTGCTGGCTTAGATACTCCCACTTCCGGCACCATCAACGTTGATGGACAAAAGGTAACGGGGCCAGGGGCGGACCGCGGCATGGTTTTTCAACATTACAGTCTTTTTCCCTGGATGACGGTGCAGGAAAATGTCGAGTTTGGCTTGAAACTCCAAGGCTGTTCCCAAAAGGAAAGGTTTGACACCGCTAGCTATTATTTAGACGTGGTGGGTTTAGTGAATTTTGCCCAGGCCTATCCAAGGGAATTGTCAGGGGGCATGAAGCAACGGGTGGCGATCGCCAGGTCTTTGGCCTGCCATCCGAAGGTCTTGTTAATGGACGAACCCTTTGGGGCCCTAGATATTCAAACCAAGGAAAGGATGCATGAATATCTAATCGACATTTGGCAAAGACTGCAATGTAGCATTCTGATGATTACCCACGACGTGGAAGAGGCCGTATTTTTAGCCCAACGGGTCTATGTGTTGAGCTCTCGTCCAGGTACCATTCAACGGGAACTGACTATCAACCTACCGGGGGATGAAGAAACTCCGAAAAATCGCACCTATAAAATCAAGCGGGAACCAGAATTTTTTAAATACAGCGATGAAATTTCCAGTTTATTAAGGGGCAGTCACACTGAGGAGGCAGAGGCGATCGCCCAATAAACAGTAATTTATAGCTTAATCTTATGACTTTAAATGGCGCACCAGCGCTTCCCCCACCCTGGCCGCTTCCTCTGGAGTAGTGCCAGAGGTTAAGGGGGGACAGATGTGACGGGGACACCAAGTTTCCGCATTGGGAAAAGATTGGCCGGGACACACATCTTTAAACACTGGCTGTAAATGACAGGGAATTTCGTACACCGTACCCCCCAAATAAATCTCTTCCGCCGCTAGAGCCTGCTTCATTTGGGCTGGGGTTTTACCCTCCGGCAGTAGAACCATTAATTTGTACTGGCTAGCCCTGTCCATATGGTCAGTAGACACAAATTCAATGCCCGCTTCCCTCAGGGGAGCTGTGATTAGTTCGTAGGCCTTTTGTCTGGTGGCCAACATCTTCGTTAACTTGGCCAGGTGAATTTGTCCCAGCAGAGCGTGGATTTCCGTCATGCGGGTACTATTACCAAAATCTGTGTGTAGGCCACCAAAGTTCATGCCCCGTTTGCCCTGATTGCGCAATGAACGGGCAATGGTATCTTCCTCGTCATCATTGAGAGTGACCATGCCGCCTTCAAAGGTGGTCATCACCTTGGTGGGGAAAAAGGAAAAGGACGCTCCATCGGCCAAGTTGCCCGCCTGTTTTCCCTGAAATTGACTGCCGTGGGCATGGGCCGTATCTTCCCAAACATGGAGCCCCTGACTATGGCAGTATTCCACCACTGCAGGGAATTCTGGGGAAATTACACCGCCAATATGCACCCAAAAGACTCCAGATAGGGGTTTGGGATAACTTTTGCCCTCCACCGCTTCCTTAACCATGGCCAGGGAAGGAGCAAAGGTTTTGGGGTCCATGTCCAAATACTGCACGTCACTGTTCACCCGTAATACAGAAGCGACAGTGGCAAAGTTGGTGTTGGTGGGTACGAGGACGGTGGTATTTTCCGCTCCCTTCAGCCGCAGGAGAATTTCCAGACCAGAAGTGCCACTATTAACGGCAATGGCGTGTTTCGTACCAACATACTCTGCGAAGGCAGTTTCAAACTCCTGGGTATGGTTGCCGAGAATTAGGGTGCCGGATTTGAGGATTTGCCTGGCCCCGTCCAGAAAAAATTCAATTTCGTCGTCGCTGATGTCGAAGTAAAAGGGCTTAATTGCGGCGGCCATGGCTAGGGAAAAAGAATGGTAAAGAAATAGTTCTGGTCATTTATTAGGTGGCGCTTTGGGCAATCAAACACCGTCTTAAATAAAATCTAATTCCTGTTTTAGCAATTCCAGTAATTTGGGTTTGGCGATCGCCCCTTCGTGGGCCATCACTAGTTCATTATTTTTGAACAGACGCAAGGCCGGCACCCCTTCCACTTTGCATTGGGCCACGGCGGCGGGGTTGGGGTCCACTTCCAACTTGAGCACTTTGAGCTTATCACCATAATCCTTGGCAATCGCCTGGATAGCGGGGGCCATCAACCGACAGGGCCCACACCAAGAAGCCCAAAAATAGACCAACACGGGCTTAGTTTGCCCTTGGGTTTCTTGCTCAAATTCAGCGTCGGTGATTTCCAGTAAACTCATGGTAGTGGTCAAGAATTTTCTTGGTTATTTGACTTCAGGCGATCGCGAAACTGGGGAGAGTGCCAGTCCGATTCTCCATCATGCCACGAAATCAACCTATCACCAGACTGGTTTTGCTTTGGCTCCTAGGAACTGGATCTGCATAGTTTTAGTTTGCCCCCGACATCGACCCCCTACAGATTTGGTAATACCAGAGAACTTGCTTTTGTATATTTTCTCCCAAACTCGGAGGACAAGGGGGCCTTTCCATCAAAGCAAGTAAACCAAGATAAACAGAACAATCCAAACCACATCGACGAAATGCCAGTACAATTCCGCCGCTTCTACCCCAAAATGGGATTTGCTGGAATAATGGCCCGGTTGGCGCGATCGCCAGAGTACAGAAAGAATTAGTAACAATCCAAAGGTAACGTGGAGGCCATGGAAGCCTGTGAGAACATAAAAACAACTGGCAAACAAATTTGTGGTTAGCCCCATTTCCAGATGGAAATATTCATACATCTGGCCTGCTAAAAAGATAATGCCCATAATGGCCGTGAGGCCAAACCACTTTTGCAACCCAGCATTGTCATTATTGCGAATGGCCGCTTGACCTTTGTGCATGACAAAACTACTGGAAATCAAAATAATGCTATTGACCCCAGGCAAGAGTAATTCCAACTCCGGCGTACCTTCAGGGGGCCAGGCGGGCATCACACTGCGGTAAATCAAATAGGCGGTGAACAGGCCCAGAAAAATGGCACTTTCTGCCACGAGGAAGAGGACAACCCCAAACATCCGTAGATCGGGGTGGCCGTGGTGGGTATGGGCTTCCCCTGAGGTATAGGCGCTGTTTAAATCGGAGCTAATAGCAGTGGTTTGCATAGGACTGACAATTATCGTTGCTGAATTTCTAGGATTTTGCCGAAAACTTCTGGCTGACGAGCCCATGGGGGAAATTATTGAACTAAACATCCCCCTAGGTACAGCAGTTGCAGGAAGCTAACTGCCTGCCGCATCGGCAATTAGGGTTTGGACTGTTTCTTCCTCGTCCACTAACTCCGTGTCAATACCAAAATCGTAGGGACCACACCAGAGCACCGGTTCTTCTTCAAAGTTTTCGATGATGGGAGGAGAAGCCGTTTGCCATTCTAGAGTTAGGGCTCGCCAAGGATTACGGGCCGCTTTTTCCCCTTTAAACAAACTCCAAAAGACATTAATCACAAAGGGAATGGTGGAAGCAGCTAAAACGTAGGCTCCGATGGTGCTCAACACGTTTAGCGGCTGAAATTCAACATCGTAGAGGGCAATGCGGCGGTTCATGCCCATTAGACCCAGTTCATGCATGGGCATAAAGGTCAAATTCATGCCAATAAAAGTGAGAATGAAGTGGAGACGCCCCAGGGGTTCATTGACCATGCGGCCAGTCATTTTAGGGAACCAGTGATAAACCCCAGAAAACAGGGCAAAGGCACTGCCACCAAAGAGCACGTAATGGAAGTGGCCCACCACAAAATAGGTGTCGTGGACATGAATATCGAAGGGAACAGATGCCACCATTACCCCGGTTAGCCCGCCAATCATGAAGCTAGACAGAAAGCCAAAGGCAAACAGCATGGCGGAATTGAGTTGGATTTTTCCTCCCCAGAGGGTGCCGCACCAACTAAAAATTTTGATTCCCGTGGGCACAGCAATCAACATGGTGGTGGCCATGAAGAACATCCGCAACCAACCGGGGGTGCCACTGGTAAACATGTGGTGGGCCCAAACAATCAAGCCCAAAAAGCTGATGGCCAAACTCGAATAGGCGATTGCCCGGTAGCCAAAGATGGGTTTGCGGGCATGGACAGGGATGACCTCAGAAATGACGCCAAAAAAGGGCAAAATCATGATGTAGACTGCCGGATGGGAGTAAAACCAGAATAAGTGCTGGTAAACCACCGGGTCTCCTCCCCCCACTGGGTTAAAGAAACTAGTGCCGGCAATGAGGTCAAAGGAAAGCAGAATCAACGCCGATGCCAACACCGGGGTGGAAAGCAAAATTAGGGAAGAAGTGGCCAGCATTGCCCAGCAAAACAGGGGCATACTGTGCAAATCCATGTCCTTAATGCGCATTTTTAAAATGGTGGTGACAAAATTAATTGCCCCCAAGATGGAGGAGGTCCCTACCAAAAGCAGACTCAAAATCCAGAGTTCCTCTCCCCATTTGCCACTGAGCAAACTTAAAGGGGGATAGGAAGTCCAACCGGCCTGGGGTGCCCCGACAAAAAAGCTGGAGATGAGTAAAATGCCCCCCGGCGGAGTGAGCCAAAAAGCGACGGCATTTAAGCGAGGAAACGCCATATCCTCTGTGCCCACCATTAGGGGAATGAGATAGTTGGCAAAGGCAGCCCCGGCCGGCACAATCCAGAGAAAGATCATGATCGTGCCGTGGAGGGTCATCAGTTGGTTATACATTTCCGGCTGGACAAAGTCCGGGGAGGGAGTGGCTAATTCCGTCCGCATGGCTTCCGCAAAAGAACCACCGATGAAAAAGAAAAGAAAGGATGTAACCAGGTATTGAATGCCAATCACCTTATGGTCAACGCAAAAGGTAAAATAATCCGTCCATTTGCGGCGGGGATGATTAGCCGTTAGATTCTCAGCGGCAGTAGTCATAAAAAGTTTTCTACTAGATTTGTCAAAATTTACAGAGTATTAGGGCAAAACTGACCAGTCATACCAAAGGTTAGTACTCCAGCCAAATCAAAGCAGATCTTTGACCGGAGAGACTTGATCCTTCAACTGGGCCAATCCCTTGGTTTCCACTCCCATTTCCTTCACATAGGGGGCCAAGTATTCTTCGGGAGTCATGGCGGTGGTTGCTTTAGGCAATGTCATTGCCATCGATTCCGTCGGAGCCGGAGCATTGGCCGCTACCCAGTCGTCATACTCTTCGGGGGTATGGGCGTAGAAAACCGATTTCATGCCTCCATGGTAAGCACCACACAACTCGGCACAGATCACCGGATACCGTCCAGGGGTACTGGCATTAAACACCAAAGTACTGCCCCGCCCGGGAATCACATCCTGTTTTAATCGCAATTGGGGAACCCAAAAGGCATGGATCACATCCCCCGCTTCCATATTCAATTGCACCGGGCGATCGATGGGGGCGTGCAGTTCCCCGGAAATAATTCCAGTCTCGGGATAGGTGAAAATCCAGGCATACTGAATGCCCTTAACGTCCACCATCAGGGGTTTGACTCCTTGTTCTTCGCTATCCAAACCAATACCCAGGGCCACATCTCCGTCCCCAGACATAGCCACCATATTACCCATACTCCCCATATGTCCCATGTGGTTATGGGCCATCTGCTGACCGGCATTATCCCTAGAAATGGTTGGATCCAATCCGCCCAGGTTGTTGTACACCTCAAAGCTATACACTGCCAAGGTAAAAACAATTACCGTAGGAATGGCAGTCCAGAGAATTTCCAGGGGCACATTACCTTCAATTGGAGGGCCATCGGTTTGGTCGCCCTTGCGACGGCGAAAGCGGATCAGGCAGTAAACCAAGACCCCTTCCACCAAAAGGAATAATCCCGTGGCAATGGTCATCATGTAATTAAAAATGCCATCCACTTCTTCCGCATCGGCGGAGGCGGCAACGGGCATCAGACCATGATTCTGTCCGTACCATAAGCTAACAACTGTGACCACAACACCGATGAGAAGGGTTATGACACTACCGGGAATTTTCACAGCAAACCTCTATCTCTCGGAAAACAACAAAAATTACAATTCCCTACAGGGTAAAGCAATTCTCCAGACCGGGGTCAAGCTCCAGCCAAATTCTTCAGAGTTCTTTAACAATCTTGTCGTCTGTTTTGTCAACCCGAGCGCTATAGTAAATTTAGCCTGTAGAAAATTATAGGGTTCCACTGATGAGCCAATGACACTCAAACTTTTGGTTAGCTGTTTTAGTAGTCCTGACTCTCCCAGAATTTCTTCTGGGGTTTGATGTTCTTCGAGCAGCTCGTCTAGTAAGCTATCGACGCGATTTGGTTCTTGTTTTTTGCGTACCATAAGGGGTTTCCTCGTTTTGCTTGGATTCTAATCCCCTTACACAAAATTCTGTTCAGTCCCCAATGAGTGGCTCAATATAACGTAAAAGTTCCGGCAAATTTTTCTTGATAACAGTCCAAACCTCATCAATATCAACCTCGTTGTAATCGTGGGTAATGATATCTCGCATTCCGGCTATTTGTTTCCATGGTATTTCGGAGTGTCTATCCCGAAAATCTAATGAAAGTCGCTTTGTTGCTTCGCCTATGATGGTAATACGTCGTAGAATGGCATCTTGTTTTTCAATATTTATCGAAAAGTCTTCAAAGTCTATATTTTTTGTATAAAAAAGAACAAGTTTAGTGGATTCTGCTATGTCTATTAATGCTTCTTGATCACGCAACATAAATCACCTCAGCGGAATCGAGGATATTTTTACGTCTAAGCCAATTATGACTTTTTTCAATAGCATTTTTGCTAACTAAGTCAACATTACGATTCAGTAAAGATGATAACTCTTCTTGCATTTGTATCTTTTCAAAAAATCCCCGTTTAGCAGTAGGTAGATAGGAAATAAGCATATCAATGTCACTTTTAGAATTAAAGTCACTTCGTAAAACTGAGCCAAAAAGTGCCAGTTCAGCAATCTGCCATCGCTGGCAAAATTCAACCAGTTGCTGTGAGTTAATTCCCAGCCGCGATTCAAGTTTAGGACTTAGTTGTAGTATTGCCATAACGCAGTCTAGCTCGTTAGCTTACCCTTTACAATAATTGCCTATATTATGCTAGTAACACCATGATAAACCTTGAAATTTTTCGTTTGTCTACCGGAGACAATATCAAAACTATACGATGAATACCTTTAGCTATTGATTTGAACACAACGGCGATCGCCAAATTTTGTGAACAGTATCATATTTACATTATTACGAACATCTCAAAAAAATGGTTACTGAAATGCGAGTCAAATAATCTTTGTTATAAAAAACGAACTAGCTAGATTTTTTGAGTATCATAGGCGGTTGAGCTTACCAATGGGCTATTCCCCCAAAGCTCCGTGCGATAATGGATAACTGCCCAGCGCCCAAGTGAAAACCATGCCAGTGCCCGTCGAAACCTTGATTAATGCCGAGATCCATAAGCCCGCCCGGTATCTAGGCAACGAATTGGGGACAGTGCATAAGGAATGGGACAGTGCCACGGTGCGCTGGGTGTTGACCTATCCTGAAGTTTACGAGCTGGGGGCTTCTAACCTGGGGCATATTTTGCTCTACAACATCATCAATGCCCAACCCAGGCAATTGTGCGATCGCACCTATCTCCCTGCTGCCGACCTGGCAATAAAACTGAGGGAGACTAATACCCCTTTATTCGCTCTAGAATCCCGCCGTTATCTGCCAGAATTTGACATTTTAGGGTTTAGCCTGAGCTATGAGTTGGGGGCCACCAATATCTTAGAAATGTTGCAATTGGCCCAAATTCCCCTCACTTGGCAAGAAAGAAAAGACGGGGATTATCCCTTGGTTTTTGCTGGGGGTCAGACTGCCACCTCCAATCCCGAACCCTACGCCGACTTTTTCGATTTCCTGGCCCTGGGGGATGGGGAAGAATTATTGCCAGAAATTGGTTTGGTGTTCGAAGAAGGCAAACTGCAAGGACTAAGCAAGGAAGATTTATTGCTTGATTTAGCCCAAGTGCCGGGGGTTTATGTGCCCCGTTTTTATGACATGGCTGATGATGGTTCTGTGCATCCCCATCGGGAAGATGTGCCCAAACGCATTATGCGCCGGGTGGCCACCCCCATTCCCGCCTACTCCATTGGTTTAGTGCCACTTATTGAAACGGTTCACGATCGCCTAACGGTGGAAATTCGTCGGGGTTGTACCAGGGGGTGTCGTTTTTGTCAGCCAGGGATGTTGACCCGTCCGGCCAGGGATGTGGAACCAGAAGCGGTGATTGATGCCATTGAAACCGGCATTCGGCAAACGGGCTATAACGAATTTTCTTTGCTTTCCCTCAGTTGTTCCGATTATTTGGCCTTGCCGGCGGTGGGATTGGAAATTAGAAATCGCCTCAAAAATGAAAACATTGCCCTCACTTTACCCAGCCAGAGGGTAGACCGCTTTGATGAAAACATCGCCAATATTCTTGGTGGTACCAGACAGGGGAGTTTAACTTTTGCTCCGGAAGCAGGTACCCAAAGATTACGGGATGTTATTAATAAAGGCTTGACTAACGAAGAATTATTGCGGGGCATTAAAACGGCGGTGGAACAGGGTTGGGATAAGGTCAAACTTTATTTCATGATTGGCCTGCCGGGGGAAACCGATGTGGACGTGTTGGGCATTGTGGAAACGGTGCAATGGTTGCGCCAGGAATGTCGTTTACCCCAACGTCGAACTTTAAATTTCAATCTGACCATTTCCAATTTCACCCCTAAACCCCACACCCCTTTCCAATGGCACTCTGTTTCCACCAGTGAGTTTCGCCGCAAGCAGGATTTATTGCGACAGGCTTTTAAAGGGATGAGGGGAGTGAAAGTAAACTATACCGATGTCCGCATTTCCGCCATGGAAGATTTCGTCGGCCGGGGCGATCGCCGTTTGGGGCAAGTGGTGCGTCGGGCCTGGGAATTGGGGGCGGGCATGGATGCCTGGTGGGAAAGTTTGGACAAAGCCTATGGGGCCTGGGCCCAGGCGATCGATGAAGCGGACTTAACCTGGAAATATCGCCTCGTAGAAGATGGGGAGTGGAATATTTTCCATGGTGATACCCCCGATGAAAACGTTTATGATGCCCCCCTACCCTGGGATCACCTTGATACGGGCATTGATAAAACCTGGCTCAAAAATGACCTATTCAAGGCCCTGGAAGCGGCCACCGTCCCGGACTGTTCCTTTGATGGTTGTTCCCATTGCGGTGTTTGTGGAGTGGATTTTGGCCATAACATTATTGCCCCAGTGCCCCCCATTCCGGTTTTTGATGGGGACTTTAAACCCAACACTGACCGAGTACAGCGATTGAGGGTCTGGTTTGGTAAACAAAATTCCATGGCTTTAGTTAGTCACCTCGACTTAGTGCGACTGTTTGACCGGGCCATGCGTCGTACTGGTTTACCCATTGCCTTTACCGGGGGATTTCATCCAGGGCCCCGCATTTCCATTGCCAATGCCTTACCGTTAGGTTCCAGCAGTAGTGGGGAAATTGTCGATTTTGACCTCGCCGAAAGACTGGATCCCCATGAATTTCGCCAACGATTAGCCGCTGTTTTACCAGCAGATTTACCCCTTTATCGGGTTTTGGAAGTGGATCTTAAGGCTCCAGGAGCAACCCAATCCTTAATCCAAGCTAGTTATCGGGTGCAACTAATAACTGAAGACCCGGTGACATTGACTCAATGGCAAGCCTGGACGGAAGAGATTCTAGTCCGAAAGGAAATCTTGTGGGAAAAAACTACCAAACGAGGCAAAAAAGTAAACCTTAATTTACGGGAACAGTTACTTGATTTGTCTCTGCTTGAAATGACACCAGAGGGCATCACTGTGGATTACACCGGAACCTGCCGTAATGATGGCACCCAGTTGCAACCCCGCAATTTAGCCTATTTGTTTGAGCAAGTGAGTGGAGTTAATATTCAACTAGGTCAGATTCATCGCCTGGGGTTAATTGTGGACAGTGACAAGTAATTTACTATTAATTTTTCGAGGAGCATTTTAACCTTATAAATTTATTTGTTCTAAAACATATAGCCGATAAGGTAGTGGATTATTTTTGGACTCACTAAAAATAGAAATATATTTATTGATGATATTTTCTATGCCGTCTTTTAATGACTTTAATTTTTCTGGGATTAAATATTTACACAAAGTTTTTTTTGCTCTTTAGATATTCAGTTTATTATTTTCTTTGCTTAATTCCTCAATTTTATATACAAGCAGTATCAGAAAATAACAAATAAATAAATTTTCTTTGTTGACAAAAAAATACTCAGAAAAATCTTTATGAATTGAATGAACTTCTCCGCTGCAAGCAACGGGGTATCACTGCGCTTCACTTCACACACTTCGTGGTTCAGTTACGCTTTACAATGCCATTCGGACATCGTTTTCATTTGTAGTTGCAGCAAGCTGCGGGGTATGTATCCCAAAAATTAAGATCAATTCTATTGGACTAATTAATTTTGATTAATAGGGTAAAGAAAAATTGTTGGCTATTGTAGTCTGCAAAGGATGGAATATAAACTATCCGTAAATTTATTGGACTATCAAAGTCGGTTTGCACAAACGGCAACATAAACGGAAGTACCGGACTTCCCGATAGCTCCTGGAGTTGTGTGGTATAAAGCAACCCCATGGCAGAGCCAATTTGAATCGGACTAGCAAAAATATTTCTTCTTAAACTAAGACCCGCATATGCCGACGGATAGCCGAAATCTGAATCTCTAAAAACATTAAACTCTACACTAACTACGGAATTTTCAACAAAAATATTTAAGAATCCGTAGCTAGGATTAATAATTTCAAAATCGTAGGCGGCCCCAATACCAAAGGGGAAGTTATTGACATCCGGTTCTGTATAATCTACGTGCCAAGAAATAGGGGAAAGGGTCAAATATTTATCGGTTAAATGCCAAACGTTGACAGGGGAAGAAGTGTCGATGTTGGGAGAGTTAACATTCTCCTCTCCTTTTAGAAACGGTATTTGTTGGTAAGTTGGCGACGATAAGTCTAGATTTGCCCTAGGGCTAGGAACAACAACAGAGGGACCAATGGTGCTTTCATTGACTAAAATAAATTTGGTCAAAGATTCTAGGCTTGGACTTTTTATCTCGACCTTTTCAAAACTGGTTTCCAGCTCCACAATACTTTCAGTGTATTGTAAATTATCGATGTCGGTTAAATTTTTTCTGCTACTTTGTAAATGCTCCACAGTTGAATCAATAGATAGATTATCAATCTTTTTGACTGAAGAATTGACAAAAAATACATCAGCTAGGATTTTATCTTGACCGTAAGCTAAATCAGGCTGCAATAGCAGAAAAATTAAACTAAAAAACGTATGTTTTATCACTACTTTCTTCCCATTAATCAAAAATATTATTTCTCTGTGGGTTTAATTTAATTGAAGGCACCCCCATGCACCGTTAAAGATGTGAAGGTCCGGGGATCAAGATGCAAACTATTTAATTTTGTTGCTGGTGACTAGTTGGTAACCTGTTTTTGGTCAGCGCCAAATACCCTATAGCAATCCTCGATGAAATCTGAAAACTCAATGCTTACTTGACAGATGACTGACCTCCATATTTTTTCAAAGATCACCCAGAATTGCCAGAATCACGGGCAATTAAGTTAGTTACTGTTCATTTGTTAAATACTAGACTAGACGACCAATATCTTCGTTGGAACCGAGGAGGACTAGAATCATCCCCCGTTGCAATCGTTCCTGGGGAGGGGGGTTGATTTTAAATTTTTCTTCATAGCCCACTGCCAAAACGCTGACCCCATGGTTTTTCCGCAGTTGCAGTTCGGCCAAAGTTTTATCACAAAATTCTTCAGGAACTAGAATTTCGACAATGCTGTTGTTGGGATCTAATTTGAAGCGGTCAACGATCGCCGGAGTGGTCAAAGTATAGGCTAAGTCCTGGCCGGCCTTATGCTCTGGAAAGATAATTAAATCTACGCCTAGGCGCTTAAGAATTTTTTCGTGGGTCTCGGAAGAAACCTTAGCTACGACAGATTTTACGCCCCCTTCCTTGAGATTAAGACAGGTAATGATGCTTTCTTTGAGGTAATTACCGATCGCCACAATCACCGTTTCAATTTCAAAAATGCCGGCCTCCCGCAGGGCTGTGTCATCGGTGGAATCGAGACTAATGGCGTTGCCCACCACCCGATCAGCCAACACTTCCGCCACCAATTTGGGGTCCTGGTCAATGCCCAACACCTCATAGCCATTGACGTGGAGGGTTTCACACACGGCCCGACCAAACCGACCCAGGCCGATCACCGCAAATTGCCGTTTTTCCTGGCGAATTAAACTGAGAAAATGACTAGTTTTCATTAATTTTGTTCTAAATTGAGCGGCATTATACCAAACCCAACAGGGCCACCATGAGGGCTTTTTGGGCGTGCATCCGGTTTTCTGCTTGGTCCCACAGTCGAGATTGGGGTCCTTCCATCACAGCATCAGTAATTTCTTCCCCCCGGTGGGCCGGCAAACAGTGGAGCACAATGGCTTCGGGATCAGCCAGGGCAAGGAGTTCCTGGTTAATTTGGTAGGGCTGGAAAATGGGAATGCGGCTGTCGGCCAAATCTTCCTGACCCATGCTGGCCCAGACGTCGGTGTAGAGAATATGACTTCCCTGGGCGGCGGCTTTGGGATCGTCGGTTAGTTCCACTTTGCCTCCTGGGGCGGCAATTTGTTGGGCTTGTTGGATAATTTCCGCCAAGGGTTCATAGTTTTTGGGGGTAGCTACCCGCACTGTCATTCCCATCATCACCCCCCCCAGAATCAGGGAATGGGCTACATTGTTGCCATCCCCCAGGTAGGTCACTGTTAGGCCAGCCAACTTACCAAAGCATTCTTTGATAGTTTGCAGATCGGCCAAAATTTGACAGGGATGTTCTAGATCACTCAAAGCATTGATGATGGGCATTTTGGCATGGTCGGCAAAGGTTTGTAGATCTGTTTGTTTGAAGGTCCGCACCGCCAGGATATCAATGTAGCGGTCTAATACCCTTGCCGTATCCTGAATCGGTTCCCCTCGGCCCACTTGGGTCACGCTGGGGTTTAAATCCAATACTTGCCCTCCCAGTTGGTACATAGCAGCCGTGAAGGAAACCCTGGTGCGGGTGGAGGCTTTGTAGAACAGTAAACCAAGGATTTTCTGACAGTGGGGCTTGAGCACACCGGACTTAAGATCCGCCGCCAACTGCAAGAGTGATTTCATTTCCTCGATGGTCAAATCGGCGATCGCCAATAGATCTCTGCCTGCCAACGCCTTAATGCCCATAGCCCTGATCCCTGGTTCCCCAATGTGGTGGTCAAATTAACATCGAAATGATCGACTTAATTAAGCATTATTTTGCCATACTCCGCTGTTGACCCTTGGTAGATCGCCATGATGTCAGGGATTAGTGATTTTGCTTTTCCAGATAGGCCCGATAGCCCAGTTGCTCCAGTTGGGTTTGCTTATCTAAGACCATGGTTTCTAAACTTTGACGATATTCTTGTACTTTTTCCAACAACACGGGATTATGGCTGGCGAGAATTTGCACCGCTAACAGCCCGGCATTTTGGGCATTGCCGATCGCCACGGTGGCCACGGGAATCCCCCCCGGCATTTGCACAATGGAATAGAGGGAATCCACTCCCTGTAGGGTTTTAGTCTGCACTGGCACACCTACCACTGGCAAAGGCGTGAGGGCCGCCACCATACCCGGTAGATGGGCTGCTCCCCCCGCCCCGGCAATAATTACTTTCAAGCCCCGTTGATGGGCAGTTTTGGCATACTCCACCATTTTTTCTGGGGTACGATGGGCAGAAACAATGGCCACTTCCGTGGGTATGGCAAATTGTTCACAAATGGCGATCGCCGCTGCCATGGTGGGGAGATCGGAATCGCTTCCCATGATGATACCGACCAGGGGAGAGGGGGAAGTCATAAATTAAATTGAGATGACGAAGATGGAGGTTTGACTTTAAACTGAGGCTAACCGCTAATAGCGTATCGGAAAATCTTCAAGATCCCAAGGAAAGATTTTTATGTCAGTGAACAGCATCCATCTGGTGGGAAGGGCCGGCCGTGACCCTGAAGTTAAATATTTTGAGTCCGGTAATGTAGTCTGCAACTTCACCCTGGCGGTAAATCGACGCACAAGCAAAAAGGATGAACCCCCCGATTGGTTTGACCTCGAAATTTGGGGTAAAACTGCTGAAATAGCCGGTAACTACGTCAAAAAGGGCAGTTTGATTGGTATCCAAGGATCATTAAAATTTGACCATTGGGAAGATCGGAACTCCGGTACCCCCCGTTCCAAACCGGTAATCCGGGTCAATAATTTGGATTTACTAGGCTCCAAGCGGGACAACGCTGAAGCCACCATGAATAATTACCCCGACGAGTTCTAGTCATCGGACCCATTAACCCCATTGGTAAACTGCGGCGATCGCCATTGCCAGACGAGCTTTTGCATCCCTTACCCATGCCAGAAACCCATGGAAGTCTTTGACCCCACTCCTCCCCCTTGGGTTGAGGATACTGTTCATGCCAGGGGTTTTTGTTGTCCCCAATGTCAGGCTGGCCCCCGCCAGGCCCTCAGGGCATGGATCAATCGGCGATCGCCAGTGTTGGGGGATGATCGACGGCGCAAATGGCAGGAATTTTACCAGTGTGAATGTGGTCAGGGTTGGTGGGCCTGGAGCAGTGACCGTCCCCCTTCCCCCCAATAGTCCTTTAATCTTTTCTATGGTTGCCCAAACCCCATCTTCCCAGCCCCTTTGGTTAACAATCATTTACCTGTTGCGCTGGCACAAACCCGCTGGCCGACTGATTTTAATGATTCCAGCCCTGTGGGCAGTGTGTTTAGCGGCCCAAGGTCTGCCGCCCCTACCTTTGTTGGGTGTCATCGCCTTGGGAACCCTGGCCACCAGTGGTTTAGGCTGTGTGGTCAATGACCTGTGGGACCGGGACATTGACCCCCAGGTGGAACGCACCAAGCAACGCCCGTTAGCGGCCCGCACCCTCTCCGTACAGGTGGGCATTGGGGTGGGATTAGTGGCCTTGCTGTGTGCGGCAGGACTAGCTTTTTACCTCACTCCCCTCAGTTTTTGGCTCTGTGTGGCGGCGGTGCCGGTCATTCTTGCTTACCCGGGTGCGAAAAGAGTTTTCCCGGTGCCCCAGTTAGTGCTGTCCATCGCTTGGGGCTTTGCTGTACTGATTAGTTGGAGTGCGGTCACAGGGGATTTGACCAATGCCACCTGGGTACTCTGGGGGGCCACCGTGTTTTGGACCCTCGGTTTTGACACCGTTTACGCCATGGCAGATCGGGAAGATGATCGCCGCATTGGCGTTAATTCCAGTGCCCTCTTTTTTGGTCAGTACGTCGGAGAAGCGGTGGGGATATTTTTTGCCCTCACCATTGGCTGTCTATTTTATTTGGGCATGATTCTAATGCTCAATCCCCTCTATTGGCTCAGTTTGGCGATCGCCATTGTGGGTTGGGTAATCCAATACATCCAACTCAGTGCCCCCACGCCGGAACCAAAACTATACGGTCAAATTTTTGGACAAAACGTCATCATTGGCTTTGTGTTACTAGCTGGAATGTTATTGGGCTGGCTTTGACCTGTAACTATGCGCCAATCCCTTTCCCACTGGCAGATTCCTCAAATTTGCTTTACAATGGGAAACATTAAGAAAAATTAAGATTTCCCGGTTCTTTCTCATTTTTGCTCCCAACGACGGGCAAAACCATGGGTCGGAGATCGGGAGAGAAAATTTTCCTTCGTAATTATTATTTGGAGATTTTGCGCCATGACCATTGCAGTCGGACGCGCCCCAGTCGAAAGAGGATGGTTTGATGTCCTCGACGATTGGCTAAAGCGTGATCGTTTCGTATTTATTGGTTGGTCTGGTTTACTGCTCTTCCCCTGTGCCTTCATGGCCCTGGGGGGATGGCTAACCGGCACCACCTTCGTTACTTCCTGGTACACTCACGGTCTAGCCAGTTCCTATCTAGAAGGAGCTAACTTCCTGACCGTGGCGGTATCTTCCCCCGCCGATGCCTTCGGCCATTCCCTCCTGTTCCTCTGGGGGCCTGAAGCCCAAGGTAACCTGACCCGCTGGTTCCAAATTGGTGGTTTGTGGCCCTTCGTTGCCCTCCACGGTGCCTTCGGTCTGATTGGCTTTATGCTGCGTCAGTTCGAAATTTCCCGTCTGGTGGGTATTCGTCCCTACAACGCCATCGCCTTTTCTGGTCCCATTGCGGTGTTTGTCAGCGTCTTTTTGATGTACCCCCTGGGACAATCCAGTTGGTTCTTCGCCCCCAGCTTTGGGGTAGCGGGAATCTTCCGGTTCATTTTGTTCCTGCAAGGGTTCCACAACTGGACCTTGAACCCCTTCCACATGATGGGAGTAGCAGGAATTTTGGGCGGCGCTCTATTGTGTGCCATTCACGGTGCCACGGTGGAAAACACCCTGTTTGAAGATGGGGAAGATTCCAACACTTTCCGGGCATTTGAACCCACCCAAGCAGAAGAAACCTATTCTATGGTGACCGCTAACCGTTTCTGGTCTCAGATTTTCGGTATTGCGTTCTCCAACAAACGGTGGTTGCACTTCTTCATGTTGTTTGTGCCGGTAACTGGTCTGTGGATGAGTTCCGTGGGTATCGTTGGTTTAGCCTTGAACCTACGGGCCTATGACTTCGTCTCCCAGGAACTACGGGCAGCGGAAGACCCGGAATTTGAAACGTTTTATACAAAAAACATTTTGTTGAACGAAGGGATGCGCGCCTGGATGGCTCCCCAAGATCAACCCCATGAAAACTTTATCTTCCCTGAGGAAGTACTACCCCGGGGTAATGCTCTCTAAGGTTTTGTAAAACAGTCGTCACTCGAAAAATGGCTAAAAAACAAAACTAATTGAGCAAAACATCAGCAATTAGCTAAAGTTGGGAGAGTGTTACCGCTCTCCTTTTTCTTTTGCCCTAGCCGATGATTATTGCCATCACTGCCCTCAAAGGGGGCGTTGGGAAAACTACCACCGCTGTCCACCTGGCGGCCTATCTGCAACAAAAGGATCAAACATTGCTGATCGATGCGGACCGTAACCGTTCGGCGTTGATTTGGGCCAGGGAAGAGAAATTACCTTTCTACGTTGCTTCCCAGGCGGGCTCCACGGCGTTAATTCGTAAATATCCCCACATTGTGGTGGACACCAGGGCCATGCCGGAATTGGATGAGTTTCGGGATTTGGCGGAGGGGAGCGATCTGTTGATTATTCCCACCACCCCCAATCACTTGGATTTGGATGCCACTTTAAAGGCGGCGGAGCAGTTGGCATCCCTCAAGGTTAACTACAAAATTTTGTTAACCAAGGTAGATGCCCGTACCCGTAGTGGTCGAGAGGCAAGGCAGTTATTGCAGGCGGAAAATTTACCTCTGTTCACAACGGAAATTCCCCTATTGGTGGCCTTTGAGCGGGCTTCCCAGTCGGGGGTAATTATTCGAGATTACGTCGATCCCCGTTCCCATTTGGCCTGGGGTCGCTATAAAGCGGTGGGCCGGGAAATTTTACCCTAGACTTTGGCACGATATTTGATGACGGTTCCCTACCCTACCCCCCTACTGGCCACATCCAGTAAAGCTTTGTACCATCAGGTTTCGAGCCTGTTGCTATACCAAGGTATTTTCGACCATCCCATTGGGGAGGCTTTTCTAGATTTGTTGCGCTGTTTGCACCACAATGGGACTAACCAAAAGCCGGAAGCCACAGTTTGTCTGCAAGCCTATGGGGCATGGTTTCGTCATTTGGCGGAGGTGGGTCAAAGTTGGCAGGATTTTTTGCTCGATCGCCTGTTGGAGGATGAAAACCCATTTAGTGTGCGGGTGCAGAGGGAAGAATTGGCCCAATTGCCAACTAGTTTGCAGGATGCGGCTCGCCACGATCTGAATTTGATCCAAATGGTGTATCAATGCCCACCAGAACAGATTTTGCAGTGGGTAATTATTGCTTCCCAAACCCCAGTGGCGTTAAAGGCTTGGCAGGTGCCCAACCAAATGACCTTTCCCGCAGAAAGCGACCAAAAATGGGGAGACAATTTGGCTTATCTGGTGGGCCATTATCGGCACAAAGGCGTGGGGGCCGTGGCCCATTACCGGGCTTTTCGTTGGCAGGGGGAAAACCTACAGGGGGTACCCCAAATTGATGGTGTTCAATTGGCGGATTTAGTGGGTTATGATGAGCCTCAAAAAGTCCTTTGTCAAAATACCCAGTGTCTATTGCAGGGACTGCCGGCGCTAAATGTGTTGCTCTATGGCAGTCGGGGCAGTGGTAAATCTTCCTTGGTTAAGGCCTTGGTTAATCAGTATGGCGATCGGGGTTTGCGCTTGGTGGAAGTGTCTCCACGGGATTTGATTACCCTGCCTTTATTGGTGGAAAAATTACGCAGCTATCCGCAGAAATTTATCATTTTTGTCGATGATCTCTCCTTTGAAGAGGAGGATGAACGTTTCAAAAGTTTAAAGGTTGTGTTGGAAGGTGATCTGGTCGCCCGACCCGCCAATGTGGTCATTTATGCCACCAGTAACCGCCGTCATTTAATCCGAGAATTTTTTGGCGATCGCCCTTCGCCCCAGGATGCTGATGAAGTACAGGCTTGGGATACGGTGCAGGAAAAATTATCTTTCAGTGATCGTTTCGGCTTGACTCTAACTTTTCCGCCGGCTAACCAGGACACCTATTTGGCGATAGTACATCACCTGGCCAAACAAGCGCAGCTTAACTTGCCGGCAACGGAGTTAGATTTTCGGGCGAAGCAATGGGCTACCCGTCATAATGGGCGATCGGGCCGCACAGCCAGGCAGTTTGTGGATTATTTAATCGGCGAACAAGGATTAACTTCCCCTTAACATTTCCTGTTTTGACATCACTATGGATTGGCAACTATTTGGTCTGAGTTTTATTACCGTTTTTTTGGCGGAAATTGGCGACAAAAGTCAGTTGGCGGCGATCGCCTTAGGGGGCAGTGCCAAATCTCCCCGGGCCGTATTTTTCGGTTCCGTCACAGCGTTGATTTTAGCTAGTTTTCTGGGGGTATTAGCGGGGGGTAGTCTAGCCCAGTTTTTGCCTACTAAGCTACTCAAAGCATTGGCTGCTCTGGGTTTTACCGTTATGGCCCTGCGTTTACTGTGGCCCGACCAAGAAGATTAGATCACCGACCGTAATTTTTCCACCCAATCCAACAGGCGATCGCCATTCACCCGATAACTAAGGGGATGGGCAATGAGCCGGGCACTACTGTCGAACAAAACTTCAATTTCCACCAAACCATTTTCCTGGAGAGTGCGGCCAGTGGAAACTAAATCCACAATAGCTTCCGACATGCCCGTGATGGGTCCCAACTCTACCGAACCGTAGAGGGGAATAATCTCCACTGGTAAATCCAAACGACGGAAATGCTCCAACGCACAATGGACAAACTTAGAAGCCACCCGGCCATGGGGCGGTAAATCCACCGATCGCCGATAGGGACTCGCTTGGGGCACCGCCACCGAAAGACGACAGCCCCCAAAATTTAAATCCGCCAACTGGGCCACCGCTGGTTTTTTTTCCCGCAGAATGTCATAGCCCACAATGCCCAACTGGGCCTGGCCATATTCCACATACACCGGCACATCCCAAGCTCTCACCAACAAAGCCTTGGCCCGATGGGTGGGATCAACAATTTGTAGCTGACGGTTTTTGGGTTCGAGGAAAGCAGAAAAATCTAGGCCAATTTGCTGGAAACGGTCAATACTATCCCGCAACAACGAGCCTTTCGGTAAAGCAATGGTGAGCATAACAATTTAAGATTGACCCGACTGCGGGGCTGGGGGCACTTGCCAATTATCAATGATACGTTGCCGCGGCCTGGCGATCGCCAAAGATCCCGCCGGCACATCCCGATTGATCACCGATCCCGCTGCCACCGTTACCCCTTCCCCCACCTGCACCGGGGCCACAAAGACACTATTGGCCCCCGTTTTAGTGCCACTACCAATCACCGTGGCATGCTTACTCACCCCGTCATAATTAGCGGTAATGGTACCGGCCCCCACATTGACCCGCTCCCCAAGTAGCGCATCCCCCAGATAACTGAGGTGGGCCACATTAGTTTGGGCGCCAATGACAGATTTTTTGACTTCGACAAAATTACCAATGCGACATTGGGCTTGAATATCCGCTTCTCCCCGAATGTGGCTATAGGGGCCAAGGCGACAACCATCCCCAACCTGACTCTGGCTGACCACGGAAAATAGAACGAAAGAATTAGATCCGATGGTACTATCCTCGATCAAACTACCCGGGCCAATGCGACTACCCCGACCGATGACCGTTTTACCCCGCAGGTGGGTGTTGGGTTCAATGATCACATCCGCCTCCAGCACCACCGTATCGTCAATGGTGATGCTATCAGGATTTATCAAAGTAATGCCTTGGGCCATCCAGTCATCCTTGATGCGATTTTGCAAAATATCATTGGCCGCCGCCAACTGTTTGCGGTCATTGATGCCGTTAATTTCCAAATAATCATCCACATCCACCGCCATCACCTGGTCTAGGTAGTCCACCACTTCTGTCAGGTAATATTCCTGTTGATCATTGTTGGCCGACAATTTGGGCAGAGCCGCGGCTAACCGGGGCCAGTGAAAACAATAAATGCCCCCATTCACCCGATGGTTTTGTCGTTGGGCTGCATTACAATCCCGGTCTTCGACAATTTGCGTCACCCGATTATCCCCATTACAAAATACCCGGCCGTAGCCCTTTGGGTCTGGTAAATGGGCTGTGAGCAGGGTGGCCGCATTGCCATGGCGTTGGTGGGTGGCAATCAAATTTTCCAAAGTTGCCGACCGCAGTAGGGGGGCATCGCCGTTGAGCACCAACAAATCCCCTTGGTAGCCCTCGAGGCAAGGCAGTAACTGCTGAATGGCGTGGCCAGTGCCCAATTGTTCCTTTTGCTCCACAAATTCCACGTCCGATCGCCCGGCCAAGGAAGATTCCACCGCGGCGGCCTGATAACCCACAATCAATATTTGTCTCTCGGGGGTGAGGGGACGGCAACTTTGCAATACCCTTTCCACCAAACTGTAGCCCCCCAATTGATGGAGCACTTTGGGTAAATCCGATTTCATGCGGGTGCCCTTCCCCGCTGCTAACACTGCAACCGCCACCATAATGGTTTTCTGTCCTGATCATCGCCATTGAGTATATCGTGATTGGGGCAAGGCAAATTCAGCCACAAAACTGCCAACCAAGAACCATCGGCAAAACCTTAACAAAAATTTTATGGTTGCCCAAAGCCTAGAAAAATTAGGTATTTATACGGGAGAGCAAAGAATTGTAATAGATAATACAGCAAAGCCCCCCTTTGTTTGTATTTGGGGTTAGGTTATAGTTGTGTGTAGGTTTCGATCTCCGAATTTTGGTGACTTTCTATGAGTACTGCAACTTTAACTCCCCTTTCCTCCTTCGACTACGATATCAATATGCTCAAGGATGAAGCCCGCCTGTTAGTGGAGCGGGGCACGGTGAGTCGTCACCAACCGATTTATGTCCTCTGTCAGTATATTCCTGCCCGGGAATGGGTCTGTGTGGAATGTGAGTTAGAAAGAAATGACTATTTACTGCGGGATCAGATTGGTGACTTGATGTCCTCCGAATGTTGGGAAAATGATTAATTGATTGGTTTTGGTTATGGTTTTTAATTTAGTACTCCACTTCTTCTGGGCTTAACGTCCCGGTCTATTCCCAGTCCCAGTCCTCCTGCAAATTATCTAAATCCGTTTGCTCACAGAAACTCTGGAGTTCTTGATGCTCCTGGCGACGGGAATGGCGACGGTATTTTTTAGTCTCTAATTTCGGCTCATCATACTTTTGGCCATCACTGCCAGTTTTAGTTTTCAAACCTGTGTCCGCTTCCTTGGGCTGTTCGGGATTTTGCTGGGCCAGAACTTCCTCGAGGAAGGCTAAGTAATGGTCATAGCGCTCCCAGTCTTGCCCCACAGCACAGTCCGGTTCCCCTCGATGGAGACAGTCTTTAAAAAAACATTCTCGCCCTGTCAATTGCTGGCGGGCTTCAGGAAAGAGATGAATTAGTTGGGCCGGCTCAACGGCCAAGTCTGGTTGGTTGAAGCCTGGGGTATCCGCCAGTAGTCCCCCGGCGGGGAGGTCGAATAGTTCCACATGGCGAGTGGTGTGGCGGCCTTTGCGCAATTTGCCCGATACTTTTTTCACCTGTTGCTCCACCCCTGGCACCAGCAGGTTGATCAGACTGGATTTGCCCACGCCAGAGGGGCCAGCCATGAGGCTAATACGGTGTTTTAATTTTGCTTGTAATTTTTCCACGCCCCAGCAATTTTGCACGCTGAGGATGATCGGTGTATAGCCCCAATTAGTTAGGCGATCGCCCCAGAATTTAACCTCTGTTTCCTCCACCAGATCCTGTTTATTGAGGCAAAGGCTAATTTCCAACCCAGTGGCTTCCGCTTGCACCAGGAATCGACTCAACTGCCATTCTTCCAAGGGAGGATCGGTGAGGGCAAAGACTAAACAAATTTGTTCCGCATTGGCCACCGGCGGCCGTTCCAACACCGTGCGGCGGGGATAAACTTTGGCGATCGCCCCTAAATCCCCCTCGGCCACCATGGGCACTTCCGTCGCCTTACCTTGACTCTGTAATAGCAAGGAAGGAGGTAATTCCACCCGGACTTGATCCCCCACCATGACCTTTTGCCCTACTTTTTTCAGACGGGTACGGCGGGTGCAGAGCAGTGGCTGGGCAGTCACATTCCGCAAACGCACCCAATAGTAGTTAGCTTGAACAGCAATAACCGTGCCGTCATCCGTCGCTTTGGTCATTGTTAACCCCTAGCCCCCTAGGGAACTGCCACCGGAACGGTAATGGTCAAACAATAGGCTGATTCTCCCTTCAGTGCCCGTAGGGATTGTTCTGTATAGCCCTCCAATTCCAGGCTATGGGGCACCTGCTCCACCGGCTCTCCCCCATCCAGCCAGACTTCCAGGCATTGTCCTGGGGCCATCTGGGCCAGTTTGAGCTTAGTGCGGACAAAGTTAATCGGACAGGGAGTGCCCCGCAGATCTAGCAAAATTGGTTCATTGTCCTGGCTCATTTATGGAATAGTCCCCCTAAAAATCCTTCCAAGCCTCCTTTGCCATGGCTCTCACCCTTAATGGTGGCCAGCCGTTCCAGCAGTTCCCGTTCTTCGGAGTTAATGCGGGTGGGAATCTGTACCTTAATGGTAATTAGATGGTCTCCCCGGATGGTGGCGTTGCCTAATTTGGGCACCCCTTTATTTTCTAGGGTCAATACGGTGTTGGGTTGGGTGCCGGCCGGAATAGTCAGCTCCGCTTTACCATCCACCGTGTCCACTTCCAAACGACAACCGAGAATAGCTTGGAGATAACTCACTTCCAAGTTGGAACGAATATTCATCCCTTCCCGGACAAAGTTCTTATCTGTTTCCACCATCAGAAAGACGTATAGATCCCCGGCGGGGCCGCCCCGTAGACCGGCATCCCCTTCTTTGCCCACCCGCAGACGGGTACCATCGTCTACCCCAGCGGGGATGGTAATTTTGAGCTTTTTCGTTTCCTGTTTACGACCGACTCCGTTGCAGGCTTCGCATTTTTCTTCAATCACTTCCCCGGTGCCGTTGCAGGTGGGACAGGTGGAAACCTGGGCAAAACTACCAAAAGGAGTGCGGGTAGCCCGGCGGACCTGGCCAGCGCCGTTACAGGTGCCACAGGTTTTAACTCCGGTACCCGGTTTAGCGCCAGTGCCTTCACAGACCTGACAGGATTCCAGGTGGGGAATGCGAATTTCTTTTTCGCCACCAAAAATAGCTTCTTGGAAAGTTAACTGTAAATCGAGCCTGAGGTCATCCCCCCTGGTGGGGCCATTAGCCCGGCGACGACCCCGTTGTTGGCCACCCATGCCGCCACCGAAGCCACCAAAAATGGTTTCAAAGATGTCGGCAAAGTCTCCCATATTGCCCACATCAAAGCCCTGGGCGCCGCCACTGCTGACCCCTGCTTCGCCAAATTGGTCGTAGCGCTGACGAATTTCCGGCTCGGAGAGGACTTCGTAGGCCCGGTTAATTTCTTTAAATTTTTCCTCTGCTCCTGGTTCTTTATTAACGTCAGGATGATATTTGCGGGCTAACCGACGGTAGGCTCGTTTGATTTCATCTTTATTGGCATCCCGCGTCACTCCGAGCGTTTGGTAATAATCCCCAGGCATAATGCGTCGATGTTTTGCTTAACAATAATTGACAAGGCTTCTGTAGTGTTTACTGTAGCAAACTCTCGCCCCTACATGGTTGCCCAGAAATCCCCACCTCCGTACCTTAATTGATCTCGTTGCGGACTCCGTTTAGTCCAGCCAGGGCAATGGCAATGGCATCCACACTGTCATCAATGGGCAGATCCTCCAGACCAAAAAAATTTTGCACCATGGCGGCCACCTCGGCTTTATTGGCTTTACCGTTGCCCAGATGGCATTTCCAACTGGATTGGTGCAAAAAGACGGGGTGAATGCTCTTTTCTCGGTAAATAACCAGGTTGATCACCCCCAAGGCCTGCATTACGCCCCCGGCCGCTTTGATTTGCCTACTAAAAAAAGGCATTTCCATGGCGATCGCCTGGGGAGAAAATTCTTCCAATAGGGCGTGAATATCTTTCTCAATTTCCACCAGCCGTTGCGGGGTGCTGAGGTGCTTGGATGTTTCGATGATGCCGTAGTCCACCAGTTGGGCAGATAGATCCGGTTGACCATCCAGAATAGCCCAACCAATAATGGCCAAACCAGGATCAATACCGAGCCAACGTTGGGTGGCCTCACTATGGTTCATTACTCATTGCTCAATTGTTATCCCTGGTCCAACTGGGCCAAAATTTGCACCGCTTGTTCACACAAAGCTCCATGGCGAGAACCGTTAGTGGCCATGATGCCGCCCCATTGCCGCACGTCTCCCCGGTTATATACCACAGGGGTTTGGTCAAAATAGGTAAACTTGCCCCCTGCTTCGGTGAGAATTAATTCCGGGGCCGCAAAGTCCCAATCCTTAGCGGCGGATTTACCAGAGAGGGAAATGTACACATCGCTTTGTCCCTCCAAAATGGTGACGATTTTACAGCCCACACTGCCCACATAATGGCGATCGCCAAAGGGTAAGCGGTCAATCAAATCCTGAAAACGTTGGTCCCGATGGCTACGGCTCACCACTAGGGTTAAGGGGCTAGAATCCGATTTAGAGGTTACTTGCAACCGAGTCACTTCCCCTGCTTTGGTCTCCCGAAAACAACCCTGGCCTTGGACGGCGTAGTAAAGCTTTTCTGCCTCTGGCATACCCACCAAGGCTAAGACCGGCCGCTGGCGATAGGTCAGAGCAATGTGTAGAGCATATTCCCCGGTTTTATCAATAAAATCCCTGGTGCCGTCGAGGGGGTCAATGATCCAGACCCAATCCTGGGGTAATGGCTCGTTGCCCTGATGAGTTTCTTCGCTCAGATAGCCAAATTCCTCTGGGCTAAAGGTCTCCTGCAGGGTAGCTAAAATATATTTGTTAGCCGCCAAATCCGCCGCCGTAACCGGGCCATCCTGTTTATCCTCGTTGGCATTTAAATTAGTCTGATTATCGCCGTTGTAGTAGGACTGGAGGATTGCCATGGCCCCCCAACCGACGGTGCGGAGAGTAGTTAAACAGGAATCAAGGTTGGGTAACAGGTCGCTATGGGCCATATAAAGTAAATGCAGTGGAAGCGAAAATCAAACCAGTAGTGTAGCCCAAAGGATCAACTTCAGCTTGGATTGGATTTCCTCAGTAAGTTTACCCTTGCCCTAAGCCCCTGGAGCGGGCTTTGTCAAAATCCCAGTAGGGTGAAACGAACCAAACGGTAGCCCAGACAAAGGCAGAATAATACGAGCAGGGCCGTTAAGCTGGTGAGCACAATCCGTAAAAGTACTTTTTCGTAATCGCTCCAGAAAGGGGGCACGGGATGGGGTTGGGATTTGAAAGAATAGTGTTGAAAGTGAACTGATGCCGTCAACCAGCGGGGCACTGCCGACAAAATTAACAATTCCATCCTACTATCTAAGATCGGACTAGATTAGTTTCACCATCTAGCCAGCAACATAATCCCTCGCATTGACTGCAATTTATGGAAATTCGTCGCCGTCCTCCCAATCCCCCCATTAACGTTGACATTCTCCAATACCAAATTAAGCATCCAGAGGCGGCTCCCCGGCACATTCTGGAGGAGATTGTCTGGCACAAGGAAAAGGAAGTGGCCCAACGGCGGGAATTGGTGCCCTTGGTCAAACTCCAGAGTTTGGTTAAGGACATGGCTGCTCCTTTGGATTTTGTCGGAGCATTACGCCAGAGCCAGCGTCAACCGGCTTTAATTGCAGAAGTGAAAAAAGCTTCCCCCAGTAAGGGCATTATTCGGGCTGATTTTGACCCAGTGGCAATCGCCAAGGCCTATGAAGCGGGTGGGGCAAACTGTTTGTCGGTGTTGACGGACGAGAAATTTTTCCAGGGCAGTTTTGAAAATTTGCAACTGGTGCGCTCAGCGGTGCAGTTACCCCTGCTGTGTAAGGAATTTATTATTTACCCCTACCAAATTTATCTAGCCCGGAGCCGGGGGGCCGATGCGGTGTTGTTAATTGCCGCCATTCTCAGTGATAAGGATTTACCTTATTTCCTCAAAATTATCCAAGGTCTGGGCATGGCTGCCCTGGTGGAAGTCCACACCCTGGAGGAAATGGACCGGGTGTTGGCCCTGGAAGGGGTGCAACTAATCGGGGTTAATAACCGTAATTTGCAAAACTTCACCGTTGATCTGCAAACCACAGAGGAGCTTTTTGCCCAACGACGGGAGCAATTAACCCAAGCAAGCATTACTTTAGTGAGTGAATCCGGCATTTATGAGTTAGCCGATTTGCAAAGATTACAGCAGGCTGGAGCCCGGGCCGTGTTGGTGGGAGAATCCCTGGTGAAACAACCAGACCCCCAACAGGCGATCGCCGCTTTGTATGGTGAAGTTTAACTTTCCCCCATTGCCTGGAAGCATCAATCCGTGGTGCCAATGTTGCCATTTTGTTGTTTTTGTTGCTGGAGCACCAATTGCTGTTTAACGGCGATCAGTTCTTGGTCTCTCTGCTGGAGCATTTCCGCCATTTGTTGAATGGTTCTGGCCAACGCCCCCAATTCATCGGCTCGATTAGTGACTTCCTCCAACCCCAACTGGTCGGCTTTAAAACTGTTATTTTCAATGGCGGCGGCGATCGCTGCTGTAACGTAATAAATTTGGGCTAAGTCCTCCACACTGCGGTGATGGCGAACTTCAAAGGCATCCATCACTTGGTTATAGCGGCCGGCAATGTGCCCCACTTCAGTGAAGGGATTGACCGGCACCCGCAAACTCAAATCATGGGTTTTAGCCTGGCGGTCCATCACCTGAAAAAGTTCGTAGGTTTCTGTGGTGGCTTGGTGTTCGGACACGTTTAAACCAATTTCCTCGTCCTCCGGAGAGATGCGTAGGCTGAAAACCCGGTTCAGAAAGGTTAAAACTACCCAGGCTGAGCCAAAGGCCAAGAACGCACAAATACCAACACCCAATATTTGTACTCCGCATTGTTGCCAACGATTCAGTCCTGTATCCACCAACGCTAATTGACCAAATAGACCCACACAAAGGGTGCCCCAGACCCCAGCCCCGCCATGGACCGCCACCGCATCCACCGCATCATCCACTCCCCAGTGCAACATTTGTCTGCCTACTAAGTGGGCGATCGCCGCTCCCGTAGCCCCAATCACTATGGCAATCGGAGTGATGACCACGTTGGCCCCGGCGGTAATGGCCACCAACCCAGCCAGGGAACCGTTCATCAGGGGTTCCACCTGGATCATTTTGTCTTGGAGTAGACTGATCAACCCTGCCATCAACATGCCCCCTACCCCGGCCAACACGGTGTTGACGATGATGCCCGGCACTGCGGGAGTTAGTGCAAGAGTGCTGCCCCCATTGAAGCCCAACCAGCCGAACCAAAGAATTAAGGTGCCGAGAACGGAAAAGGGCATATTGGAGCCCTGAATTTTTGCGGCTTTGCCAGTTTTAGGAAAACGACCTTGGCGGGGACCGACTACCAAAATAGTGGCCAAACCCACCCAGGCCCCGACGCTATGAACTACGGTGGAGCCAGCAAAATCCCGAAATCCTAAATTTTCTAGCCATCCCCCCATGGTTTCGATGCCCGCCGCTGTGGCCAGGCCATTCCACGCCCAGCCACCAAAGAGGGGATAAATTAGCCCAGAGGCTAGACCGGCCACCAACAGATAAGCGGAAAATTTAAGCCGTTCCGCCGCCGCCCCGGAAATAATAGTGGTGGCAGTGCCACAGAACATGGCTTGGAAAAGAAAAAAGACCGCTAAGGATGGCTTCTCGCCGACACTGACAAAGTTATAGCCCTCTCCCCACCAACCCCCCTGGGATAGTCCAAACATAATGCTGAAGCCAAATGCCCAAAAAAGAGCAACGGAAATACCAAAATCAGCAAAGTTTTTAATGGCGACGTTAATACTATTTTTGGAACGGGTTAGCCCCGACTCCAAACACATAAAACCAGCTTGCATAAAGAATACTAAGCCAGCACAGAGCAAGACCCAGAGTGTATCGATGGAGGTCATGGTGTCAGGGCCGCCTCTTGCCAACGGGCTTTGAGTTGTTTGCGCTTAAACTGATACTGTTCGGCAAAGCGGGGAATTTCGGAACGATGGCCGATGACAATTATGGTGTCGTTCTCGTTCAAAATTTGGGAAGGGTGGGGATGGAGAATAGTACTACCGTCAGCCCGTCGTAGGGCAATGACAATGAAAGCTCCCTTACTGCGGACTTCCATTTCCATAATGGTACGACCCATGGCGGGGGAATCCGGCGCCACAATTAATTCGTCCATTTGCACTTCTACGCTGGCCAACAGATCATTTAAAAAGCCCCGTTCATCGGGCCGATGGAGAAAATCCCGGCGATTTGACTGGGTGATTAAATCCGCCATCTGAATGGCCCCCACTGTGAGGGGTAAAATCACTTGGTCTGCCCCGGCGAGCCGCAATTTTCTCTCTGTTTCGGGAATTTCCCCCCGGGCTAAAATGGTCAAACGGGCGTTAAGTTCCCGGGCGGTCAGGGTAATAAAAACGTTGGTGGCATCTTCCGGTAATACGGTGGCTAGGGTTTGGGCTTTCATTACCCCCAGCATTTGCAGTTGTTCTTCCCTGGTGGCATCCCCACAGTGGGCCAGATAACCCAAGGATTC
The DNA here is from genome assembly GCF_015207985.1 of Synechocystis salina LEGE 00031. Taxonomy (GTDB): domain Bacteria; phylum Cyanobacteriota; class Cyanobacteriia; order Cyanobacteriales; family Microcystaceae; genus Synechocystis; species Synechocystis salina. The sequence continues at coordinate 77,139 of NZ_JADEVV010000009.1, forward strand.
GGCGATCGCCACTTGGCTTGGTTGATTATCAATGATGCCAAAGGGCAAACCGGACTGCTTCAATTGCTTTGCCAAGACCTGCCCCATGCGCCCAAAACCGCAAATAATCGTGTGGTCAGTCAAGTTGGCAATTTGCCGTTGCCGTTGTTGATTCCCCAAAGCCCGATGGATTTCTCCCTCCGTCACCATTTGCACAAATGCTCCGACAATATAGACCGCAGAGGTGGTGCCCGCTAGGATAACCCCCATGGTGAATAACCTTTCCGCCGGCGTTGTGAGGGGACGTACTTCCCCATAGCCCACCCCAAAAACGGTAATTACCACCATGTACACCGCTTCCGTCGTTGTCCAACCAAAACAGATGTAGCCCAAAGTGGCCAAAACTAGGGTGACAGCGAAAAACAATACCCCCAGCTTGAGCCGTTGATTGGAATTCTGCATAGTTAAACGGAACAAACGGCGATCAGCAAAGCCTAGGGACAGAAAAACACCGTCCGTATAGGCAGTTTATCAACCCTGACCTGGAAAATTGTGGCGAGGGACACTAAATTCCCAATTCCCCTTTGTCACGAGAGTAGCTAGGATTATGGAGAATTTACTCAATTTCCCAAAAGTTAACTGTCAAGACGGTGTCAATGTCAGACTCCCATGGCCACAAGTCAGGAAAATTAAACTCGGCATAGTCATCACGAACCGTTTCTAAGGCAAATTCCCAAGCTAAATCAAAGGACTGCTCCCAAATTGATTTCAGACTGGGGGAGGCTTTAATTTCAAACCTAATCTGGCGGCGCTGTTCTCGGATGGTCCGCTCCCAACCATTATATTCTTGGGGCATACCCACATAAATTCGCTTGAGTAAGTGCTCCAGCAAAGTAGCCAAGCGCTGTCTCAGTTCTCGCTTTTGCGATCGCCCCAAATCCTCAATTTCCTCAATTAAGTTTTCCACATCTAAATATTCAAAATCCCTGGCTTTAAGTTTGGAGATTATTTCTTCAGTCCAAAGTAAGTAATCAACCTCATAGAGAGTTGTTGGTTTTAAAACAGTGCTAGACATGACACCAACTCCGGATTCAAATCTTGGAAAAATGCAAGACCTTGGGGATAATTAGCTGGGTTTTTAGTTACAAACTACTATTTAAGGAAGTAACAATAATGACTGTCGAAGTTGCGGGCTACTCGGTATTTTAGCCATTACCTCTATCGATGTCAGTAAATTTTTTAATGCCCCAAGACTGGTGGAAACCTAGGCAGATTCCGGTTTAGGTAAGGAAGAGGGGTGGAGCAACAATTCCGCCGTAGAACGTTTTTCCACCATTTCCCTCGTGATCAAGCAATGGGTCAAATCCTCCCGGGAAGGCAGTTCGTACATCACGTCCAGCATTAATTCCTCCACAATGCCCCGTAACGCCCTCGCCCCGGTTTTACGACGGTGGGCCTCCGTGGCGATCGCTCGCACCGCATCGGGTTGAAAATCCAACTCGACATGGTCCATGCCCAATAGGGTTTGATATTGTTTAACAATGGCATTGCGGGGCTGGGTCAAAATAGCAATTAGGGCATCCTCATCCAGGGGATTAAGGCAAGCCATCACCGGAATCCGGCCGATAAACTCGGGAATCAGACCAAATTTGACTAAATCGTCGGGTTCTGCTTGACGGAGCACATCGGCGGTACGCTTTTCCTTGCTGGGTCCCTCCCCTGGCCGCACAAAGCCCATGGATTTTTTACCAAACCTTTGTTCGATTACCTTTTCTAAGCCAACAAAAGCACCACCACAGATGAAGAGAATATTGCTAGTATCAATTTGAATACAATCCTGGTAGGGATGCTTTCTGCCTCCCTGGGGCGGCACATTGGCCACCGTTCCTTCCAACATTTTCAGCAAAGCCTGCTGTACCCCTTCCCCCGACACATCCCTAGTGATAGAGGGATTTTCACTTTTGCGGGCAATTTTATCAATTTCATCAATGTAAATAATGCCCCGCTGGGCCTCCTCCACATCCAAATCCGCCACCTGGAGGAGTCTTAACAAAATATTTTCCACATCCTCCCCCACGTAGCCCGCTTCCGTCAGGGTAGTGGCATCGGCCACAGCAAAGGGTACTTCTAAAATCTTCGCCAGGGTTTGGGCTAGCAGGGTTTTACCGGAGCCCGTGGGCCCCACCAGGAGGATATTCGATTTTTGTAATTCTACCGCCTCGCCGGGATCCGCTTCCTGATTGCGCTCCAGCAAGTTTAAGCGTTTGTAATGATTATAAACAGCAACGGAAAGTACCTTTTTGGCCTCATCTTGGCCAATCACATACTCATCCAAGTACTGTTTGATCGCCGTGGGCTTGGGTAATTCCTCTAGGGTGAGGCGGCGGCGGGGCTGGCTAGATTTTTTCGGCTTTTGGCCTCCCCCTTCCCTGTCCCCAACTGTGGCAGGGGGAACATCCAACAACTCCTCATCTAAAATATCGTTACAGAGTTCCACACACTCGTCACAAATATATACACCAGGGCCAGCAATTAATTTGCGGACTTGCTCCTGGGATTTGCCACAAAAGGAACATTTCAGATGGGAGTCGTATTTGGGCATAAAACTAACCGAGGGAGGTGACGGGGGTAGTGGGATCGGGAAGGTTGGGGCGGTAAATTACCTGGTCGATGAGGCCATACTCCTTTGCTTCCTCCGCAGACATAAAGAAATCCCTTTCCGTATCTTCCTGGAGTTTCTCCATGGGTTGGCCAGTGTGTTCCACCAACATAGTGTTAAGACGGTGTTTGATGTACAGGATTTCCCTGGCCTGAATTTCAATTTCCACTGCTTGACCCTGGGCTCCCCCTAGGGGTTGGTGGATCATGATACGGGAACTAGGCAAAGCCATGCGTTTTCCTTTACAGCCACCGGAAAGCAAAAAGGCTCCCATGCTGGCGGCTAGCCCAAAACAGATGGTGACCACATCGGGGCGGATCTGTTGCATGGTGTCATAGATAGCCAATCCCGCATAGACCGAGCCTCCCGGGGAGTTGATGTAGAGTTGGATATCTTTTTCCGGGTCCTCTGCGTCCAAGAATAGTAGCTGGGCCACAATGGAGTCCGCCACTTGGTCGTCCACGGGGGTGCCCAAAAAGATAATTCTTTCCCTCAGCAGACGGGAGTAAATGTCGAAGGATCGCTCCCCCATGCCAGACTGTTCCACCACCATGGGAACAACGCTTTGGATGTTATTGCCCCCTAGGGTGCTGAGGGGGGAACGGTAGGGAGAACGGGAGTTGACCATGGGTTAGGTACGGAGAAGGTAGGGGAAATTAAGAAAAAAGCGGACGGCGATTAAACTAGCGTCCAAGGGTGGGGGAAAGAAAAGATTTTTCCTTGCTTTGCTTTAGGTTAACTCAACTTTGTTGCTGACATGGTCTCATCTTACCTAGATTGACTTGAGCCTTGGGGGTTTACCGTCCTAGGGCAGGGAGGGCAGGGGGTTAATCTGCCCTGTCAATTTACCTATTCCGGACATTTCTCCTCTAGTTTGCGGAGGCCCGGTATGGCACCTGACACCCCAAGGCTGAGTGGGGGCAATGGGTTACTCCTCGTTACTCCTCATCGGAGCTTGCTTCCACGTCAACAACGGCTTCCCCCTCTGCATCGTCGTCATCTGGGGCATCTTCCTCCGTTGGGCTGAGGCTACCTTCGGGCAATAGTTCGATGGTGGCCCATTCTTTGAGCAGATCCAGCACTTTACTTTCTGTGAGGGAACTTTCCACAAAGTTTACCAGCCGGGATTCGTCGATTTTTTCTCCCTTGAATTCCCGACGGAGTTCGTCACAGCGTTCCTTGATTTCCGCTTCGGTGGGCTCAATTTTTTCTTCCCTAGCAATAGCCCCTATCATCAGTTGGGTTTTCAGGTTGGCGATCGCCTCCGGGCGGGAATTGTCCTTGAGGGTTTGGAGCATATCATCCCCTTGGCGGAAGAGCTGGGAAACATCCAGACCCATGCGTTCTAATTCCATGGCGGTTTGGGCCACCAGGCGATCGCACTCCTGTTTGATCATGGTTTCCGGTAAATCCCCGGTGAACAGTTCCCCCAATTTTTGCTTAATGGCGGCTTTAATATTGTCATCGGTGCGCTGTTTGGCCTGGTCCTGGAATTGCTTCTCCAGATCTGCCCTCAGTTCGTCCATGGTTTCAAACTCGCTGACATCTTCAGCAAAGTCATCGTCCAATTCGGGTAGTTCCCGGAATTTAATTTCCTTGAGCTTAATTTCAAACAGCACGTCTTCCCCGGCCACCGCTTCTAGGGGGTAGTCCTCAGGAAAAGTAACCGGAATGAGCTTGGTTTCGTCGATCGCCATGCCGGCAATGCCATCCACAATGCCGGTAACAAAACGACCTTCTTCCAGGGCCACTTCAAAATCGGAACCCTTCACTTCGGCGATCGCCTCTCCGGCTTGGCCATCTTCCGCCACTTCAAAAGCGGCATAGTCCACAATGGCCACGTCTCCCAGGGCCGCAGGGCGATCTTCCACCGGCACTAGGGTAGCCCGTTTTTCCTGTTCTCCCTTGAGCCACTGGTCAACAGCATCGGCACTATACTCAATTTCTTCCGCCTGGGCGGTGATTTTTTTATAGCTCTCCGCCTCATACTCCGCTTCGGGGAACACATCCGCCGCCACTTTAATGGTGAGGGGCGCATCGGGGTCGAAGGTCTGGATCAAGTTCTCCATGTCCGAGCGCAGGGAAAAATTGCCGATGATGGGCAATTCCTCTTGCTTGACAGCCGCCTTAATACTGTCGTCGATCAACTCTTCAATGGCCGTGGCCTTAATGTAGCTTTGTCCCAAACGCTGGATCACAATGGCCCTGGGCACCTTACCCCGACGGAACCCAGGAATATTAACGGTGCGGGTTAACTTTTTGACGACGTTCTCGTAAACCTTTTTCGACGCTGTGGCGGGAATCTCAATTTCTAGCCCAACTTGACTATCTGGCAATTTTTCCTGGGTAACTTTCATTGATGGGAAATCTCGATGGTGAAACAATGGGGGCAGTGGGCACTAAGTTCACCCCTGGAGGGCTGGGAAGGACTACAGAAATTGGTCTGTGGGCCCTTCTACCCGTGCTATGCTAGGTTCACTTAGACCGAGGGAAATGTTTCCCTTCTAGCCCCGCAACGCAATGACTCGGGGAAGACCTGTGGCGGTCAACCCAATTGATCATAATATAAGCCGGGTGCCATTTTTCCCTAGGGCAAGAATCTTTTCCCGCCGGGCCCATTGTTCCATGGGTAATTCTTTCTTCCATGGTGGCCCCCCAGACCGGTTTGAACGAATTGGGCAAAATCAATAATTTTTCTAGCTGGACAATTCAATAATGGCCTTGCTGTTTACCGGGAAATGCCCTGCGCCACAACCTATTTTTTCTTTATCTTGCTGATTTTTTGCCCCAATGACTTTGACCAACTTGGCTGGATTGAGCGGTTTAATTGAGCTTAATGCCACTGTCTGAGCACCTTGTCCATCTTTTGATCCTGATTAGCTACTGGAGGAGTAAGCCTTGCCATCACCGATACGCGTTGCCATCCTGGGGGCCACTGGGGCCGTTGGCACAGAATTACTGGAGCTACTGGCCAGCCGGAATTTTCCCCTGGCGGATTTGAAACTGTTAGCATCGCCCCGTTCTGCGGGGAAAACCCTGGAGTTTCAGGGGGAAAAGTTACCGATCCAGGTGGTGGACGGGTCAGCTTTTAAAGACTGTGACCTGGTATTAGCCTCCGCAGGGGGTTCCACCTCCAAACGTTGGGCCGAGGAAATTACCAAGGCTGGAGCGGTGATGGTGGATAATTCCAGCGCTTTTCGCATGGTGCCGGAAGTGCCCCTCGTGGTGCCCGAAATCAATCCCGAGGCGGCCCAAAATCACCAAGGCATCATTGCCAACCCCAACTGCACGACAATTTTAATGGGGGTGGCCATCTATCCCTTGCACCAAATTCAACCCATTCAACGCATTGTGGTGGCCACCTATCAGTCCGCCAGTGGGGCTGGGGCCATGGCCATGGAGGAAGTCAAACACCAAAGTCGGGATATCCTGGCAGGAAAAACTCCCCAAGCCGAAATTTTGCCCTATCCCCTAGCGTTTAACCTCTTTCCCCACAATTCCCCCATCACAGACAATCATTACTGTGAAGAGGAAATGAAAATGGTGCAGGAAACGCGGAAAATTTTCGCCGCCGAGGAGATCAGAATTACGGCTACCTGTGTGCGGGTACCGGTGCTCCGGGCCCACTCGGAAGCGGTTAACTTGGAATTTGCCACGCCGTTCCCGGTGGATTTGGCCAAAACGGCGATCGCCAAGGCCCCAGGGGTAAAACTGGTGGAAGATTGGCAAAAAAATTATTTCCCTATGCCTATAGATGCTACCGGCCAGGATGATGTGTTGGTGGGGCGGATTCGCCAGGATATTTCCCACCCCAATGGTTTGGACCTGTGGTTGTGCGGTGACCAGATTCGTAAAGGGGCGGCCCTCAATGCGGTGCAAATTGCCGAACTGTTAGTGGAGCGGGGTTGGCTGTAGAATTTTTCCAAACCCACCGATGGTCACTTACCCGTTGCCCTTTTTCCGTTGAGATAGTCTATGGCTGATTTTGTGAACGCTTCCCCCTTTGGCTCTGTGTTAACTGCTATGGTCACCCCCTTTAATGCCGATGGCGGGGTGGATTATGGGGTAGCGGAAAAATTGGCTGACCATCTTATTACCCATGGCAGTGACGGCCTGGTGGTCTGTGGCACTACGGGGGAGTCCCCCACCCTTTCCTGGGAGGAAGAACATGAACTGTTTCGGGTGGTTAAACAAACCGTCGGCGATCGGGGCTCCGTCATTGCCGGCACCGGCTCCAACTGCACCAGGGAGGCCATGGAAGCAACCCAGATTGCGGCCAAGTTGGGGGTAGATGGTTCCCTCCAAGTGGTGCCCTACTATAACAAACCGCCCCAGGAAGGTTTATTGGCCCATTTCCAGGCGATCGCCCGCTGTGCCCCGGAGTTGCCCATGATGTTGTATAACATCCCCGGTAGAACGGGCCAAAATTTGGCTCCGGAAACGGTATATCGTCTGGCGGAAGTGGAAAACATTGTGGCCATCAAAGAAGCCACCGGCAGTTTGGAACAGGCTTCCCTGATCCGGGCCCATACCCCGGAGGATTTTGCTATCTATGCCGGGGATGATGTGCTCACTTTACCCCTTTTGGCAGTGGGAGGGGCCGGGGTGGTCAGCGTGGCCAGCCATCTCGTTGGCGATCGCCTCCAGACCATGGTGCAAAACTTTGCCCAGGGAGCAACGGCCCAAGCCCTCGAAATTCATCTGCAGTTAATCCCCCTATTTAAAATTCTCTTCTGCGCCACCAACCCCATCCCGGTCAAAACGGCCCTAGGACTCCAGGGTTGGCCCGTGGGAGCCTTCAGACCCCCCCTCTGTGCCCTGTCCTCTAGTCACACTGAACAACTACAAGCCGTACTAAGGGATTTAGCCTTACTTCCCTAGGGGAGAGAAGCCGGGGATAACTGTTGGGTCAACCGGAGGAAAATAGACTGGATGAAGGGGGAAACTTGACCTTGGTCATGGCAGTCAGAGGATGTCAATGACGGACCACAATAATTTTTGATCAATTACCATCACCCCCATTGCTAAAACCCAACCCAATGTTGATAATTTCTCTATTTTTTTCTCAGCATAGGTACTTATCTGGAGAGTATGTGCTAGAATGGCATGAACTTAAGAGCGAAGTAAGTTTTTCAATTCCGTCCAAACCTGAATAGATAATCCATCCTCTATGCAAGCTAGTTCATTACACCGATTAGCTACCGGCTTTAGCGTCTTCTTCCAATTTTCGACAGTTTCCGAGTCCAGGATGAGCTAAGTTTTTCCCAATCAGTATTCCTTGCAGCCCTCCAGCACTAGAGTTTGCTCTCTCCCCAATGGCTTCAGAGACCACAAATACATTCACTCCCTGGGACGTTGCCAAAATTCGATTCTGCCCATCCCTATTCCCCAAGAAATAAGGTGGAATACTAACCCAAAGATTGAATTGCATCGGTCATTTGCTGGTCACTTAGCCCCACTTTTGCTCTACTCAAGCCTCAGTTTTTTCTTTGATTTCTTCAAGTTGTGCCGCAACTGTTGATTTTCCCTAGCTAAATTACAACGTTTTTTTATTTACATTATGGCTAAGAATACCCAAACCCCTACCCTTAAAATTCTTCCCCTTGGTGGCCTGCACGAAATTGGCAAAAACACCTGCGTCTTTGAGTACGACGATGAAATTTTACTGCTCGATGCTGGGCTCGCTTTTCCCACCGATGACATGCATGGCGTCAATGTTGTACTGCCCGATATGACCTATCTGAGGGAAAATCGCGAGAAGATCAAGGGCATGGTGGTTACCCACGGCCACGAAGACCACATTGGTGGCATTGCCTATCACCTCAAGCAGTTTGACATTCCCATTATCTACGGCCCCAGGCTAGCCATGGCCCTGCTGCGGGACAAGCTGGAGGAAGCGGGCATGCTGGAGCGCACCAATTTGCAAACCGTCTCCCCTCGGGAAATGGTGCGTTTGGGTAAATCCTTTGTGGTGGAGTTTATCCGCAATACCCACTCCATTGCCGACAGTTACTGTTTGGCCATCCACACGCCCCTGGGGGTAGTGATGCACAGTGGAGATTTTAAAATTGACCATACCCCCATTGATGGCGAATTTTTTGACCTGCAAAAGGTAGCGGAATATGGCGAAAAAGGCGTGCTTTGTTTACTGAGCGACTCCACCAATGCGGAAGTGCCGGGTATCACCCCCTCCGAAGCCTCCGTTATTCCCAACCTAGACCGGGTTTTCTCCCAGGCGGAAGGTCGTTTGATGGTGACCACCTTTGCTTCTTCGGTGCACCGGGTCAATATTATTCTCAGCTTGGCCCAAAAACATCAGCGGAAAGTGGCTGTGGTGGGACGGTCGATGCTCAATGTCATTGCCCATGCCCGTAAGTTGGGTTACATCAAATGCCCAGACAATTTATTTGTGCCCTTGAAGGCGGCCCGCAATTTGCCGGACCAACAACAGTTAATTTTAACCACCGGATCCCAGGGGGAACCCCTTGCGGCCATGACCCGAATTTCCAAGGGAGAACATCCCCAAATTAAGATTCGCCAGGGAGACACGGTGGTCTTTTCGGCCAATCCCATCCCCGGTAATACCATTGCGGTGGTCAACACCATCGATCGCCTGATGATGCAGGGGGCCAATGTAATTTACGGTAAGCACCAGGGCATCCACGTTTCTGGCCATGCTTCCCAGGAAGAACACAAAATGTTGCTGGCCCTCACCCGACCCAAGTTCTTTGTGCCTGTGCACGGGGAACACCGTATGTTGGTCAAACACTCCCAGATGGCCCAAGCCCAGGGCATTCCCAGTGAAAACATTGTCATTGTCAATAATGGTGATGTAATTGAACTGACCGGCGATCGGATCCGGGTGGCGGGACAAGTGCCTTCCGGCATTGAATTGGTGGATCAGGCGGGGATTGTCCACGAAAGCACCATGGCGGAGCGGCAACAAATGGCCGAAGACGGTTTGGTGACGGTGGCAGCGGCCCTGAGCAAAACTGGTACATTATTAGCCTATCCGGAAGTCCATTGTCGGGGCGTGGTGATGACCATTCAGCCTAAATTGTTGGAAGAACTAATTGTGCGTACCATCGAAAATTTCCTGACAGAGCGGTGGTCAGAGTTCACCCATGGTTCCAATGGCTCCACGGAGGTTAGTTGGAATGCTTTGCAAAAAGAATTGGAGTCCAGTCTGCAACGACTAATCAAACGGGAACTGCAAAGTAGTCCCATGGTCTTGTTGATGTTACAAACTGACACCCCCATCGAATTGGATCAGGTACCCCAAAGCATCAGTGTTGCTTCCAGCACTCCAACACCCCGTAAAAAAGTGGTTCTGACTAAAACCCCAGAACCGAAAGTGAAAGCTAAACCGGAAAAAAAAGTGGTTACCACTGCCGAGCCTAGCGGCCAGCCGGTCAGCGCCACCAAGGTTTACCGTCGTAGTCGCAAGCGCTCCACTACTTCTGTTTCTTCCTAATATCCAGTATGGTTTTGGCTGGGGTTCTATCCATTGGACCCTGGCCAATTTCTTTGTAAGTCCGGTAATTGTCGAGCAAAATTAATGTCCACTGTAATTCCCACTTCCCAAGAACCTGTCACCCTCCCCAATGAAATCCTGGAAATTTCCATCAGCATTGCTGTCAAGGAGCTAGACCCAAGCCTAGTCAATGAACAATTTTTGAAGTTCAGTGGCATTGTGCCCAACGAATGGGAGTTGAACCAACAGCCGGTGGTGAGTAAAGCTGGCTCCCAATTGGTGTTTAAGAATGGACTCAGCATTGTGGCCCAGCCCCGTTCCCTGACGTTTTTAGAAGGGATGAACGATAAAACGGCGGAAGTGATAACCGTGGGTAAAGTCGCCAGTGCCTTTGTCGAAAAATTACCCAATGCCCAATATAACGGTGTGGTGGTAACCCCCAAATGCTTAATTCCCCTGCCGGATCAAAATGACGGTGCCCGGAAGTTCATCACTGGTACCCTACTGGCATCCGGTTCCTGGCAAGATTTGGGCAAGGCCCCTGTGCAGGCGGCGGTGGAATTCACCTATCTTTTGGAAGGCTGTCAATTTAACCTTAAAGTTAACCAGGCGACTTTGCAGATTCCCGATCGCCAGGCGGTGAGTGCGTTGTTGTTTGCGGGTAATTTTAACTACAGCTTGAACAATCCCAACCCCCAGGAACGGGTCAATGTGGCCAAACAGTACATTGAAGCATGGCAATCTGACTTGGATACATTTCGGGCTATTGTCCACGAAAAATTCTTGGCTGAGCAACAGCCCCAAACGGTTTTTGGTTAATTCACCATGGCTCTTGGGGAGTTCCGCAACTCCGACAGGGGCAGATTAAGCTGCAAAAGTTTTTGTTGACCATACTCTATCCATGGATACCAAGCCCCCTCAACAGCGATTAATCGGTTTGACAGGGGGCATTGCCACGGGAAAAAGTACCGTCTCAGACTTTTTAAACCAAAAGTATGGCGTTCCCATCCTTGACGCCGACCTTTATGCCCGCCAAGCAGTGGCATCTGGTTCTAAAATTCTCTTGGCGATCGCCAGGCGTTACGGTCCGGAGATTGTCGATCAACAGGGGCATCTGAATCGGCAAGCCCTGGGGGAAATTATTTTCAATAATGCCCAGGAAAAACAATGGCTGGAATCCCAAATTCATCCCTTTGTTAAACAATGTTTTCAGTCCGCCCTAGCCCAATTAGAACAGGAGCAAACGGTGGTATTGAGTATCCCCCTATTGTTTGAAGCCCAGTTAACGCATTGGGTGACAGAAATTTGGGTAGTTACCTGTGGCCCGGCGCAGCAAATAGAAAGATTAATTCAGCGCAACGGTTTGACGGAGGCACAGGCTTTGGCCCGCATTGCTATTCAGATGCCTTTAGCGGAAAAAATTGCCCAAGCGGATATGGTGCTGGATAACTCTGGACAAATTGCTGACTTAGAATCACAAATTGTAGAGGCCTGGCGATTATTATTTTAAACGGGCATCCTCAACAGATTGATATTGCAAGAGTGCCCCAAAAATTGACACTGGCCAGGCCTTCTTTCAGGTTGGCTCCCGCTAAATTACGCCAATATTATCAGCGGCCAAAGTCAAAATTAAGTCATTGTAATCCCGGTCTGACAAGCCGGAATTGACGGCGATATCTTCAATGCCAATGGTAAGCCTGCCCCCCATACTGCCAAAGGTTTGGAATTGAGCCGCTCCTCCTGGATTGGCATTGGAATAGGAACTAAAGGCGGCGTTAATGTTGTCCTGGGGTAATAAGAGAACACCATAGTTGGCAGTGGAGTCGAGTCCTAAGGCAAAGCCCTGGGTGCCCTGAAAAGCTGGCAATTGGGCCGCCGAGAACACTAAACCTTCATTTTGGGCCTGGGTAAAAGCGGCGGCTAAGTAACCACTCTGCCCCGGCAATAGGCCATTGACTGCCCCAGTTAAATCGTCAGTGCGATAGAAAGCCAGTCCGTTTTCATTGCCCGCCAGACGACGGACAGTGAGGGGCGCCGATTGCCCGGCAAAATTAGTATTAGTGCCTGTATTGGGTAAGCTAAAACTAGCAGTTATGCCCCCGGCAAAGGTGGCTGTGGCATTATTTCCTTCCACTGATAAGCTGGCCAAGGCCAATTGGTTACCGCTACTATCCTGGGCAAAGGGAGTCCAGGTGCCAGTGTCAATGGATTGCACTGCCGTGGTACCAAAGGCCTGCCCTTCAGAAGTGAACCAATTACTGCTCGGATCATCGGAGTACACTTTGTCCACCGTCAAAACATTGGCGCTACTAGCTTGGGCATCACTAAGCACAGTGAGACTAACAGTGCCGTTGGTTAAGCCAAAGGTAAAAGTGCCACCGGCGCTATCGGTACGGGCCACAGTTAAATCGGTAGTTTGGGTTAAGGAAAAACTATTGGCTCCCACTGCTTGACTGACTAAACCGTTAATCCAGCCATTGGCAATTTGGGTTTCGCCTAAATTATTATCTACCCCTTGATTATTATTAAATGTGTTGTTTGTGGAAGGACTATTGAGAAAGCTGTAGCCATAGCCCTGGTTGGTTTGGGATTCATTCCCGGTTAAATTGTTACCCCCACTGCCGACAATGGCGAATCCGTCGCTGTCATTGCCTTGGGAAAAATTATCAATTAATTGGTTGCCGGTGCCCGTTGTGTTGACGGTAAAACCAAAGCCATTATTATTTATGGCGATTACCTGGGGATCATTATCGGGCAACTCTGGGCTGGGTGCACCTCCAATAATATTGTTGAAAGCTTGATCGGTAATTAACAAACCTCCTAAACCATTGCCAAGAGGTGAATCAGTATTAAATCCCCCTCCTATCTGTGAATTAATAACAGTATTATTATGAGCCCGATCACCAATGACTAAACCGTAACCCTTATTGGCGGAAAAAAGATTAATGGGGAGGGCAGAAGGGGTTTGGCTTTGAAAACCACCAATGAAGTTGTTGTTAGCATTGCCACCGATCAAAACACCATGGCCACCGTTGGGTAATGGACTCTCGCCAAAAGTACTAGTGCCAGCAATATTCGGATCAATTGTTACTCCCGTAGCGTTCCCCGTAAGATGAATCCCATGGCGAACATTACCGGAAAACGCATTGGTTCGCAGGGTATTATTGCCCCCGGTGGAAGTAATTAAAATGCCGTCTTGACCGTTTGGAGCAATAGTACTAAAAGCAAATAGGCCACTGAAGGTATTGAAGGAGGTAAACCCGGTAACTTCGTCTTTTACTTCCACACCGTTGAGGGTATTACCGGAAGTTACATTACCCAAGGGAATTATGCTCCCGAACCGAGTATCGCGGGAAGTTCCCTCCACCATCACACCGTTTAAACCATTGCTAACAATGGTGGCATTATTAGCTCCAGCGCCAAAAAAGTTGGCATGGATGATGGTATTATCAGCATTGGTTAAACGCAGACCGTTACCGCCATTACCACTGACAACGTTGTAGAAAACAAAAGGATTTTGATTTACAGTTGTTCCTAACAAAAAGTTGTTGTCAGCTTCGTTAATGGCGACGCCATCAGCTCCATTACCTAAGGCAGAATTTCCATCAGCCACAGTGCCAATGAAGTTCCCCGCTAGGGTGTTAGATTCCGATTGTTGATCAATTGAAACACCGTTGCCCGTATTGCCAGAAATTAAGTTTCCCTGGGGAGGAACAACGAATTTAACCGGGCTCCCATCTCCAAAAGGCCCCGCATCCACGGGATTATTGCCCCCGGTTTCAAAACCACCAATGAGGTTATCACGAGATCCTTGGGTAACGAGAATACCATTGAGTCCATTGCCCAATTTAATCTGTCCAGTTACATCTGTCCCGATGTAGTTCATCGAGATGCGGTTGTTGGCTGAACCTGCTAAACGAATGCCATTGCCTTGGTTTCCGGAAATAACATTGGAAAGCTGAAACTGTCCGCTGACACTGCTGGTAGTACCAATCAAATGTTGGCTCGTTTGAGTACCGAGAAAAATGCCATTTCCCTGGTTTCCCCTGGCGGTCTGGCCATCTAAATCGACACCAATATAGTTACCCTGAATAGTGATGTTATCAACTTCAACGGTAACTCCATTAGTACTACTATCGATAATCCCTAGACCAAGGAGTTGGGACCCTGCAGCACTATTGCCATTGAAATTAGTAAATTTAAGACCAGGATTATTGTTAAAGTTAATCGCTACTAGGGGATTGCCGTCGAAACCTGGGGCGGTGGTGCCGTCTATGGTTAAAGTATCGATAATGTCCGGCAGGGCAGAAAGTAGATTAATCGAACCAGTGACAGCAAAGCTAATTACATCAGCGCCAGGGTTGAGGTTGGCATCTAAAATTGCTTGTCGTAGGGAACCAGCGCCAGAATCGTTAAGATTCGTAACGGTAAAGCTTGCCATAATTTTGATACCAAAACCTTTGTTTAACTGTACACGGTTTTCCTTCCAGGTCTAAACCCAATTAGGCGATCGCCGGGGCGAAAACTGGACTAAGATTAAGTGCCGCAGAAACAAATCGAGATCTATGCCGTCAGTGGGGGTAAATCGCCAGAATTTGAACATTTTAGCTGCTACCACATTTAGCGTTTTGCCCCTACAATAAGACTCCCCGCACACTAGATATGGAGTCTTGTTCCGGCAAGACCGATGGCAGAATGAATCACTTGCAAGAATGGCGGCAAAGTTGTGTAGATGACCAACTGACCCGTCTTAATGTTACTCCCCTGCTGGGGGATGCCCCCGCCCAACATTTGCTTTATGCCGATGCCATCCAGCGTCGTAATGATGGCCGTGTTAGTGATGGTCTGTTGAAACGTTATGCCCACATCGCCGCGGGGGGCTGGTGGTGTTCTGGCATCGATTTATTGTCCGGGGAGAAAGATCTATGGGGGTGTTTTAAACCTGATCGCCCGAGACAGGATGGGGAAAGCAGTAAAACTATTAAATATGAGCATCCCCCCAAAACCCCCACAGGAATTTTTGCCCTGCGGGTGCCCCTTCATCTTTGGGAAAGGATTGCCACTAAAGCAGGGGTAACCCTGACAACGGAGGATCAAGATCCAGACCAGCCGGATTTAGGCTTTTGGCAATGGTTAATGGGCCATCCAGAAATTCCCCTGGTAATTACAGAAGGGGCAAAAAAAGCCGGGGCTCTGCTCACGGCGGGCTACGGGGCGATCGCCTTACCGGGGGTCCACAACGGTTACCGCACTCCTAGGAATGAGCAAGGACAACGCATCGGCAAATGTCAATTAATTCCGGCCCTGGGTAAATTGGCCACTCCCGGCAGACAAATTCTGATTGCCTTCGACCAAGACAGTAAACCCAAAACCATCCAGCAGGTGAATTTAGCCATTCAAAGGTTGGGCTATCTGTTCAGTCGTCAGGGCTGTGAAGTCAAAGTTCTGCAATGGGAGCACCACCTTGGTAAGGGAATTGATGATGTGATTGCTAACCAGGGCAGTGATTATCTGCAACAGTTGGCTAGTAAAGCCCTGCCCCTGGAAATTTGGAAAGCCCACCGGCTCAATCGCCTCACCCATAACCGGGGCGTGGAAGTGGAAGCTCGCTATTTACCGCCCCTGACCATTTCCGCTACAGAAAAATTAATTGCCCTGCGATCGCCAAAGGGCACAGGCAAAACCGAATTTCTGGCCCGCATTGTCCGCCAGGCCCAGGCTGAACACAGGCCAGTGCTGGTCATTGGCCACCGCATTCGTTTAGTACAAGAACTCTGTCACCGTTTTCAGTTGCCCTACGTGGGGGATTTACCCTCTTCTCCCCTGGCTCGCCAAAGGGGTTTTGGTCTATGCATCGACTCCCTCCACGGCCACTCCCAAGCCCAGTTCGACCCGGAACAGTGGCAAGATTGCCTGATTATCATCGACGAAGTGGAGCAAGTGCTCTGGCACGGACTTAATTCCGACACCTGCCGTCGTCAGCGGGTGGCTATTTTGCGGAACCTCAAGCAACTACTGCAACATAGCCTAGAAGGAGAAGGACAAATTTATGTGGCCGATGCGGACTTAACCGATGTTTCCCTCGATTATTTGATCAGTTTGAGCGGTATTCCCCTCCAACCCTATGTGATCCGTAACCATTGGCAACCGGGGGCAGAAGAGGCTTGGCCCATTTATCACTTTGGCGAAAACGATCCCAAGCAACTGGTCAAACAACTGTTACACCATATTCGGGAAGGGGGTAAACCGTTCGTTTGTTTATCTGCCCAAAAGCTCACCAGCGCCTGGGGCACCCGCAACCTGGAAGCTTACCTGAAAAAACAGTTTCCCGATCGCCGTATTTTGCGCATTGACGCCGAATCTCTCTCCGATCCCCACCATCCAGCCCATGGCAGTTTAACTAACCTCAATCAGGTGTTGGCCGACTATGACATTGTGCTCAGCAGTCCCGCAGTGGAAACCGGGGTCAGCATTGACCTGCAGAACCATTTCACCTCTGTTTGGGGTATTGCCCAGGGCATCCAAACCGCCACTTCCGTTTGCCAATCCCTCGGCCGCATCCGCCAAAATATTCCCCGTTATCTCTGGGCCGCTAGCTATGGCTTTAACCAAGTGGGCAATGGAGCTACGGCCATTAGCAAATTCCTCACTGCCGGTCATCGCTTAACGGAGGTCAATATCCGTTTACTGCAACAGTCTGACTTGGATAATTTAGACGACTTAGACACGGGTTTCCAGGCGGAATCTTTGCTTTGTTGGGCCAAAATGGCGGTGCGCATTAACCTGGCCATGGTCAATTATCGGGAATCCATTCTTGGGCTGTTACACCAGGAAGGGCATCAGTTATTGGGGCCGCCCCCGGCTTTACCT
>NZ_JADEVV010000063.1 GCF_015207985.1 Synechocystis salina LEGE 00031
ACAGTTCACTATACGTGTCTACACATTGTACTGTCTTTTTCGCTTCTCTTACCTTCGTCATACTCCCTCCAAGCTTTCCAGCCTTTTATCTCCATTCTAATTCACCCATTTTGATGAAAGAGGGATACAGCAGTGTGCAGATCAACGTGGGACAGCAGATGAGGGTATAGTAAGCTTTTCACCGTGCTTGTTGTCCCAAATCGGAACGCAATCCGCTGTAAGTTACTATTATCATTAGTAATGGTTTCTGTGACCGCTGTTGTTGTTCCTACTGTATAACCAGTGCCACTTGCTAAGGTGAGAGCAACAGTTTCGTTAGCTTCAATCGTGGTATCGGCAGTAGGGTCAATGGTTAAAGTTGTGGTACTAGAACCTGCGGCGAAGGTAATTTGTCCTGTCCCTGGAGTTGCGCCAGTGTAATCAGAACTATCCGCTGTGCCAGCGATACTGTAGGTAATCCTATAGCTACCACCACCGTCACCACCAATCGCTTGGTTATTTTGGATTTGAGAATCATTAATATTTACCGTACCGGCATAAATATTAACGGCCCCTCCCATTCCTGCTGCCCCACCACCACCAGGAGATTGCCTATCTTCCCCCTGGGCACGACTACCAGTTAGAACGATATTGCCGAAAGTAACGTTGCCACCATTAACGTAAAAGAGCCTTACATCTCCTTCATCATTGACGCCATTATTGACATCGCCACTGATAGAGTAGCCATTGCCATTTATCGTTAAAGAATGGCTAGCAGTTATTTGTGGCAGAGCACTGGTTAGACGAATATTGACCCCAAGGTTAATAACGTCTGACACTCCATTTGTGTCGGCAGAACTAAGGGCACCGAGTAACTCACTGTAAGTAGAGACAGTCCAAGTGGCCATCTCGATCGCCGTTTCTACCCCATCAATAGTAACGACAGCCCAATCATTCTCAGCTTGCAAGCGAGTTACTTCACTCTGGGTTAAAGGTTGGACCAACGCCACCTTGGCAAAATATTCCCCCTCATCGCCAGGGGTATCGGTACTGTTCACCTGGGCATCAACATGGTGACCAATTTCTTCCAAAATCACCGCTACTATTTGTTCCGAGGCTGCCGTTGCCAGGAACACATCAGATAGATAAATGGTCTTGTTACTCGCCGCATAGCCCCCCAAAGCAGAGCCTAAAACCTCGGCACTGACCACTTCAATGGAGGGTAAGGCACTAAAATCTTGGTTGCCCCAACTGCTTCGTATCGCCTCCGCCTTAGCAAAATCGTATTCTGTGCCGTAAATGGATTCAAAGTTTGCCCAAAAGGTATCGGTAAGGGCGAATTCGGACAGACAAGAGTAAACGTTGGCCAGATAGTTGGCGATAGGCAGGAGAGACATGGCAGCAACCAGGGAGTAGTGAAGGGAGAAACCAATAAAACCCTTTCTTTAAAAACTAGAACATACAGTATTATTAGTAATTATGAGTCTAGTGCATGCACTAGTCAACTATGCTAGGGGTCACAACAGAAAAGGCGATCGCCAATAACCGATATGATTTATCGAGTTGCACTAAAGCAGTACAAATTACACCATTGAGAATCGCCTGTAATCCTTATATTTGACTTTTTAGGCTAACTACATCATTTTCTTCAGCAAAGACCCAAATTAGACGATTTAGGGCATAGTGGCAGTTTTCGGAATTTATCAACTGAGAATAATTAGCAATAATTTGTGTTGAGCGATGGGGAGTTGGAAAAATTCCAGGATAGAATTAGGCTTGTGGAAGCTACTCAATATTTTCTCTATTTTATTGAATGAAAATTAACCGTCAGGGGCAAGCAAAGGTACTTACAGAGCAGGAATTGCACGACCTGTTCACCATTGGGTTGCTTACTCCCCGCGATCGCCTCTTGTTTGGCATTTGTCTTTATACTGGTTGCCGCATTGGGGAAGCTTGCTCCTTAGCTTGGAGTGATGTCACCGCTGATGCCATGACTTTCCGCATTGAAAAGACCAAGACCAAATCTAGCCGTACTGTGGCAATTACCCCGGCGTTGCAAACTTTGTTTGATGAGTACCGGCAACAGCAATGCTTTAGGTTTCCATCCTCCTATGTATTTCGGGGTAAACGGGTGGGGTCACACCTTCATCCTTCCATGGCCCACAAAATTTTGAAAGCCGCCACTGATTTGATTGGAGTTAGGGGAGTATCTACCCATTCTTTCCGCAGGACTGCGTTAACTATGATGTGTAGAAAGGGTATTAATTTGCGAGTTATTCAGAAGATTAGTGGTCACAAGAATTTGAATGTGTTGTCCCATTATCTGGAGGTTTCTGAACAGGAGAAGGAGCAAGCTTTATCTAAAATTTCATTTTAAAATTGATTGATAGGACAACGACTTCGTAAGTATTAATCTTGAACAAATTACCCTTTCTTTTTATATGACAACTTCTCCTACAAATTTAGATTCTTTACCTATTCCCTCCGGTGACTTTGGCTTACCATGGTTAGGAGAAACCCTCGATTTTCTTAATGATGGGGACTTCAGTAAAAAGCGGCAACAGCAATTTGGGCCAATTTTTAAAACCCGTTTATTTGGTAAAAATGTCATTTTTGTTTCTGGGGCATTAGCAAACCGCTTTTTATTCACCAAAGAACAGGAAACTTTTCAAGCAACTTGGCCCCTCAGCACCAGAATTTTGCTAGGGCCTAATGCGTTAGCGACTCAAATGGGGGAAATACATCGCTCACGCCGTAAAATTCTATACCAAGCTTTTTTGCCCAGGGCATTGAACGGTTATTTACCGAAAATGGATGACATTATTCAGGGATATTTGGAGCAATGGGGAAAAGCCGATGAGGTGATTTGGTATCCGCAATTAAGACGAATGACTTTCGATGTGGCGGCAACGTTATTTATGGGGGAAGGAGCAAGCCAAAATCCTCATTTATTTCCTTGGTTTGAAACCTATATTCAAGGACTATTTAGTCTACCAATTCCTTTGCCTAATACCCTATTTGGTAAATCCCAACGAGCAAGGGCTTTGTTATTGGCCGAGCTTGAACAAATCATCAAAACTCGACAACAGCACCCCCCCAAGGAAGAAGATGCGTTGGGCATGTTATTAGCCGCCCGAGATGATAATAATCAACCGTTATCTTTACCGGAGCTGAAGGATCAAATTTTGTTGCTGTTGTTTGCGGGGCATGAAACTCTAACCTCGGCATTATCTTCTTTTTGTCTATTGTTAGGACAGCATTCCGACATTCGGGAAAAGGTAAGACAGGAACAAAATAAATTGCAATTAGGGCAAGAACTGACAGCAGAAACTCTTAAAAAAATGCCCTATTTAGATCAAGTGTTGCAGGAAGTATTACGGTTAATCCCTCCTGTGGGCGGTGGTTTTCGAGAATTAATCCAAGGCTGTCAATTTCAGGGTTTTCATTTTCCCAAGGGCTGGTTAGTTTCTTATCAAATTAGCCAAACCCACGCCGATCCTGATTTATATCCTAATCCAGAAAAGTTTGATCCAGAACGGTTTGCCCCTGATGGTAGTACGATTCACAATCCCCCCTTTGCCCATGTTCCCTTTGGGGGTGGCTTACGAGAATGTTTAGGTAAGGAATTTGCTCGGCTGGAAATGAAGTTATTTGCCACCCGATTAATCCAGCAATTTGATTGGACATTATTACCGAGACAAAATTTAGAGCTGGTTGTTACTCCCAGTCCCCGACCTAAGGATAATTTACGAGTAAAGCTACATTCACTAAAATAATTCTAGGGAAACAATCAAATTAAAATTTGACCGTTGTAACTCTGCAAAAATAACCCGCTCATTTTGATCCATATTGGCTATAATTCCTCGGCTACAGTAAATTCAATTTATTACTAGAACTAACAGTTACATTCAAACAAAAAGTTACGGTTATGAATGCTAGGGGTAGAGTGATTAATAGGTAGTAAAAGTTATAGACAATTCACCGTCCAATAAACGGATGGAAGGGCGCTCAAAGTTTTGGGTCGATCAAATTAACCCTTTAGTCTGCAAAAAAGCTTGCACCAGCTTTGTCACGTCGGTATTGCCCTCATCCATTTGTAAATTGAGTTGTTGAATTTCTGTGGCGGTCAAGATTCCGGCTAATTCATTGATTGCTGGTCGGAGTTGAGGATAAGTTTTTAGGATTTTGTCATTAAAAATTGGAACAGCATAATAGGGTGGAAAATAGCGTTTATTATCCTCCAAGACAATCAGTTTATTTTTAAAAATTTGCCCATCGGTGGAATTACCTGCCACCAAATCAACTTGGTTTGCCGTTAAGGCCGTATAAATTAAACCCAAATCCATGGCGATCGGGGGTTTAGCAAATTTCAAACCATAGGTACGGCTTAGACCGGAATAGCCATCAGGACGGTTAAGAAATTCGTAACCAAACCCCGCCTGCCATTCATTTTCTAAAGGGACTAAATCACTAATAGTTTTGAGACCATAGCGTTGGGCATCGGTGGGACGCACAATAAGCGCGAAAGTGTTTTCAAACCCCAAAGAAGGAAAAACGGTTAATTGAAATTTCCTGGCATAATCTGTTTTAACTGTCTCGAAAACCTGTTCTGCGTTAGAAATGGGTTGTTGTTTCAAAATGGCCGTGTAAGCGGTACCTGTATATTCCACATAACCGGCGATCGCCCCGGACTTGACTGCTTCATGGGCAATATTAGTACCCCCCAAATTAAAACGACGATTGACCGTCAAATCAGTTTTATTCTCAATTTGCTGGGCGAGTAGTTCTCCCAACACGTATTGCTCAGTGAAGTTTTTCGCGCCAATAGTAATATTCGCCGGGTTGCCAAACCAGAGAGCATGGATCAAAAACGATAACCCCAGAAATCCCCCCAAGCCGATCGCCCCCCAGCGTAAATTGCGTTGCCAACGGGACAAACGGGGGCCGCGACGGGAAAGTTGCTTTTCGAGTAAACCAATGGCCCAATCAGCGACTAAAGCAATCAATGCGGCCGGAATCGCCCCTGCTAAAATCAGTTGGTTATTGACCAAGGAAATGCCCTGAAAAATAAACACTCCCAACCCTCCCCCACCGATCGCCGCCGCAATGGTGGCAATGCCCACACAAATCACCGTGGCAACCCGCACACCGGCCAAAATTACCGTTAATGCTAAGGGCAATTCGATATAAATTAAGACCTGTCGAGGGGTCATGCCCAAAGCTAAGGCCGCTTCTTTTAATTCGGGATCAACGGATTGTAACCCCGTGTAGGTGTTGCGAATCAAAGGCAACAGGGCATAGAGCACCAACGCCACGATCGCCGGGGTGGGGCCAATGCCACCCAAAAACGGCACCGTAATCAAAAAACCAAACATGGCTAAACTAGGGATAGTCTGGGCCGCATTGGCAAAAATTAAAATCGGCTGGGCTAAGCGGGGTACTCGACTAATCACCACCCCCAACGGAATACCGATTAAAACTGCCACCGTCATGGCGATCGCCACTAATTGAATGTGTTCTTGGGTGTGGGTTAACAGTTGGGGCCAGAGATTGATTAATGAGGTCATTGGGTTAGAAGACGGGGAAAGTGAGCCTAACTTAACGACAAGTCGCTACCTAAGCTGGCAACTTTTGGGGAGAATAACTACGTTTTATTGGCAATACCCATTTAAAGTCAATAAACAGGTAATTAGAATTAAAACCGGTTTTGGTTCCCGTCAAAAAATTATGGAGATTGATGAGTGAATAATTGGATTCAAATCAAAGGAGTTGTCAAAGCTGGCCATGGTGTTGCCTCTGGTAAATCAAGCGATCCACGATTTCCGGCAGGCACCATTGCGATGCAAAAAGCTTGCTTTCAAGAGCGAGGTTTGAGTTTAGACGATTATTATCTAGGAACAATTAATCTAAGCATTGCTCCCCACCAATATAAGGCAAAGCAAGCAAAATACACATTTAGGCAAGTCAAATGGTCAAACAATGACCCGGCTGAAGACTTTTCTTTTTTTGATTGTCGTATCATTATCGGTAATCAACAAGCTATCAAAGGATTAATTTATTACCCCCACCCTGAAACAAAACCAGAGCACTTTCAACCTCCCGATATTTTGGAGATTATGAGCAGTTTTATTCAAAATTTACACTATGGTAATGAGGTGATTATTGAAGTGAATCCTCAACAAATTGAGATTAGTTAACCATGTTACTGGGGGTTGACTGCAATCAGGTGAATCAAAATGGATTAGATAGGGGCACCTCTGATTTCTGAAAATTTCCGACATTTCGAGTCACAACACAGAGGTCATGGACAACGGCGATCGCCTTCATTTTCTATCCCATCAATCTCCAAACAAAAATCCTTGTGTAACCCCTCAAAATCCTGAAAAAATTGCTTCGTAACCTGCTCAATGTTAAAACCCTGACTAACCTTTTCCACAGCCTTAACAAGGGTTGCATCATCTTCCTCATCAATGCTGAAAAATAACGGCTCTAACTTCTGAATTAATGGTTCCGCCGACTTATTTGCATTGTAACTATGGAAAATAGGTTTGCGCTTTTTCCCTTCCTGTTCGACCCACATCCAAACTTGGGATGTTTGCGCTTCATCCCCAAAAATCAAGAGGTGAGATTTAGAATAATCCGACAATTGACGATCAAGAGCCAACCTAACCTTTCGCTCTGGAATCTCAGTAGTGGAACAATAATACACAGTAAAACCACGCTTCTGGGCGATGGCGATCGCCTCAAAAATATCCTCATCAACTTCTAACGGCAATGCTATTCGGTCAATTGTATCCCAACCTAATTCTTCGATAAAAAGAGATTCAAAATCAAAATTCTTAAGATATTTTTGGGTACGTGTACGGTTCAATTTCATGGTTAGAGAAAAGTTTCTAAAAGAATTTGTTGCAAAGGATTCGATGTCTTTTGGCTAAGATAAAGAATTTCAATACCCACTACTTGACCAGCTTCGTTATAATCAAGAATAATGCCATCTTTAATTTCTTCAGATTCCACGATTTTAGAATCATCAAGTCGTAAATATAAAGCATCATCATCTTTATTTACTGTTAATTTCATTTGGCTCTCCTATCAAAAAATAAAGTAACAATTCGTTGGGGAATAACTTGAGAATTAACAACTATACGTAAAGTGCGATCGCCAAATTCCGCAATTTTTTTTAGATAATGAGTATTCCCATGAGCATCAGCTAAATACAGTACTTGGTCAGGATTTTGTAATGTTTTGTCAAGCCAGATCATTGAAATTTCCCTTTGCTCCATTTGCAACTGAGCATGTTTTGTCAGAATAAATCCATCAATCATCTTCACCCCTTGTCAAGGCCATAATTTCATCGGTGGTCATATCACACTGCATTTTTCCCCGAACTTGCTCGATATAAGCCATGCCCTCACTCAACTTTGGGGCGTGTTCTGCAGGATAACGATTTTGTAATGTCGCTAAAAATGATTTCACTTCATCTAAAGCACTATCTGGTAACTGTTCCAGCATTTCAACAATTTGAGCTTGAGTTGTTGTCATTAATTTTTCCTCAATTAATATAGTTTGATCCTAACGTTGAAATAATCCCAGCGAGCAAATCACCTTTGCCCCCTCAAATTCTCCATCGGCAGTCACTACACACAGCGCATCATGCTCCATAAGATAGGTTACTTTTTGCGCTAAATCTTCATCGGAAATACCTGCCTTTAGTTCACGGTTCAGGGAGGCGATCGCATTTTGTTTAAGAGGATAATTGTGTATCATTTCAATGGCTTTGACTAAACTTTCCCAGTCCTGGCCCTGGGCTAAAATCGGTGTCTTTTCTTGTACATACTGGCAATAGGATATTAGCTGATCGTAGGTTCTGGCCCTTGCCCCCCGCCGACTACCCATTGTGCCAGCAACTTTTTTCGTCTGATCAGTTATGATTTGCGCTGCCTTTTGGACTAAATTATGATGTTCAGGATGACGGTTTAGAGCAGGGGTATTTAAATCACAACCCGCCATTCGCAAAATTCGCATCTGAGATTGGGTCACACTATGGCCCTGCTTATCCACCCATGCCAGCGCATCCGTACCTTCAGCAGTCCTGAGATAAAGCAAAACCCCCTCTGGTTCCAAAACAGTCGGCCCATGGTGGCGAGTGGAAAACACCACGTCCGGCAGATCTTCGATAATACTTTTTAACTTAGGATTTACATCAATGGCCGTCTGCCAAATTTGCAGAGCTTCCGACGTTAAATCAACTTCCCCCTCGTCTTCCTCATCAAGAATATTCGCTTTTTCATTGTAAAGATTTAGCAAAACTTCCCGCTCTTCATCGTCCTCAAAAAATGCTTCATCAGTACCCACCACTTCCTGATTTTCCTTCAGGCGATCACGAAGCCGACCTCGTAGATTAATTAATTGCTCTACCCCCTCCGCTGGCAGAAACGAATAACAGAAAATCTCATCTGCTTCCTGCCCAATACGATCCACACGACCCGCCCGCTGAATCAAACGAATGATTGCCCAAGGCAAATCGTAATTCAGAATAATCCTTGCGTCTTGTAGGTTTTGACCCTCACTCAGCACATCCGTCGCCACCAAAATCCTTAACTGATCGTCAGCGGCCCACTGGGCGATCACTTTACCATTACTCCTCGGACTAAAACGCTGGGCAAGGATCGTTGGGTCTATCTGAGAATTTCCCGTTGCCAAACCAATATTTGTAATCCCCGCCGTTTCTAAAGCTTGAGCCAAATATCTCGCTGTATCCGCAAACTGCGTAAAAATCAAAATCTTTTCGTCTGGATGTTCTTCCGTTAGTAAACGAATTAAAGATTGTAGTTTGCCATCCTCATTCGCATTCCAACGGCCTGAAATTTTCAGTATCTTGATTAAAGATTTCGCATCCTGTTCTAGATTATCAGCCAGTTCCGGCGTAAATAAATCAGGACGAATCCACTTAAATCGCCGCTGGTACTGATTTTGGTAAAGCTGATAAATTGCCACTGCCCGTTGTTTGAATTCTGCACCGGGGGTTAGCCGATCCTCATCAAATCTGTCTTCTGTATCCGTCGCCGTTTCCCAATCCTGACCTAACAAAGAGTCCTGATCTTCATCCGTTGTCCCATCCAACCAAGCCGAATCCTGGGTGCCAATGGGAATTGGTAAATTATTGGCGATCGCATGAAGATAGACATAATTCCGCAAAATGTGGCGATCAATAGACTGAATAAAAGCCGCACCGCTACTTTCCAGACGTTTAAATAAATTGGTGCGACAGAAGCCCATTAACCGCTGACCAGCATGGGAAAGATTTGCCAGAATTTTTCGCTCTGCCTCGGTGACATCCAAATGCTCAAAGCCCGTTGCCAAGCTCATTTGACCAGGGGATTTCTTATGTTTTTTTTTTTGATTACCAGGGGACTGAATTAGATAATTCCCTAGGCCATAACGAGGTAAATTTAGGCTATTGATAATATCCACCACACGATCACCGTATAACCTCGCATAGGGGTCTTTTTCATCACTTGTACTAAATTTAACAGTCCTTGGGCGACGTTTCGGAAAATAAAAGCGATCGCTATTGGGAAACTCTAAGTAATAGCCTCGCTCGTCTTCTTTAGCATAGGTCTTTTTAATAAAACCCCTTGTCCGACGCACCATATAGCGACTCATTAACTGTTGCCAATCTTCCGGCTCATCACTATGCTCAAATGCCATCAATGAGCGTACTGGGGTTGCATTATGTTTCCGTAAAAATTGCATTTCACCACCCAAATTACGGATGTGGGCTTCTGGTTTAATGCCAATGTCTGCTTCAGCCCTCAAAAATAAACGCAACTGAGACGATAAATCCAAATAGCCTTTATTGTATGGGGTTGCCGTCAGCAGAATACAACGACTGCCACTCTGCTCTATGTATTCTTTAATCGCCTGATATCGTTTTCCTTCACGGTTACGTAGGTTATGACTCTCATCAATCAGTACCAAACGAAACCAGGCAGGCACTTCCGGCAATCTTTGTTCCACTTGGCTAATCGGGACAACCTTACCCCGCAGACCATAGCGATCAACATAGCCTTGCCACATTGACTCAAGATTCTTCGGACAAATAATTAAGGTACTCGTCCCGTATTCCTCCTCACACACATGGGCGATCGCCGTTCCCACTAACGTTTTCCCTAGACCAACCACATCACCGATCACTACTCCATTGCGCTTATAGATATGCTGCATCGCCACTCGTACAGCCTGCTCTTGAAATTCCAACAAACCAAAATTTTTCGGAGCTTGATATCGACTCAAACCATCCCGTGCTTCCTGCGACAGATGATAAGCCATCTTCAGATAAATATAAAAAGGAGGTAGTTGCTTTCCAGCCCAACTTTCATCAATCACCTTAATCAAATCTTGGGAAATATCGAGAGAAAAATTATCCTCCCATCGTTCAATAAACCACTCTTCTAACTTCTTTGTATCGTCTCGGTCTGTGACTTCAACATTCAGTTCACCCTGACCACTTAAACCAGAGAAAGTCAGATTACTACTACCAACATAACCAATGCGAGGTGTAATCTTATCTTCTCGATAAATTAGATAAAGCTTGGCATGGAGTAGATGACGTAAAAATAGTTTAACTTCTAGTTTTTCAGCTTGCAATTGTGATTTTAATCGTTTGAGGCTTGCTTCATCCCTTGCAGTAGGAACGCCATAGGTTAACTGCTCCCGAAATTCATGAGCCATAATCTTTTTCAACTCGTTTGCCTGTTCATTCGACATCCGCTGATTTGCACGCTTGGTAATAGACAAACTACGCTTAAGTTCATCGTTAGGCGGCTTCTGCATTCCCACCAATAAGCGACAATTTTGACCTTTCCCGGCAGTAAATTGCTCGACTTCATCCTCTAACTCTCGCCAACCACGCAGGTTAAAGTAGCCAACACAAAAATCCGAACGATAACCTTCCTTTAGACAATGCTTAAGCTCTGGCAGTAGAGGAAAATCGCAATTGTCATAGATTGAAGACATGGACGTTTAACCCTTCTCTTCCAATATCGCCAGCCTTTTCTCCAACCTACGAACCCGCTCCACCAGGGGCAAACTGTCGTTATCACCCACATAAGAGGCAATAGCAGCCAAGACTCCTTCAGTCACCGTCAAACCCTGCTGGTCAAGATAAGACTCCAACCGAGCAAGTAACGGGTCTGGAACTCGGATAGATAAACGCCGACTTTCCATAACTGACAATAGTTTTCTAGCGTATGACGGAATGCTATCGCAAGATTAGATCAAGCGTTGCAAAGTCTTAACAAATCGTGATAGTTAACTAAAAGGTTATTAATCGGGGCTTCAGCGGGTGAGATCCAACTTAGGTCTTTCAAAAACCTGAACGAATACCGAAGGCGGCAACAGGCGCAAAACCTCCTGGGCCAAACCATAGGCTTTCCTTGGGCCCTTCACCTCCAGTTCCATCGACGAAAACGAGTCAATCTCTAACTTGTAGTCCCGGCAATAAATCCAGAGCCAGTCATCGCATTGTGAACCCCATTCCAAGCGTGGGAAGTGGTCAGACAAGATGGACACAACTAACTCAAAATCTGACCGTCGTAATTCTGCAAAGATTACCCACTCGTTTTGATCCATACTGGTTACGACCATTGGGCACAATTATTACTAGGGATTATGAGAGAAGACCTGTTACTGTTCCTAGGCAGGGTTCCCCCCTTGATTTCCTACCCAATCTGGTCAGCTAAAACCTTTCAACAAAACCTTAGCGTTAACTGCCCAGGTGTAATATTCCCCCGTTGCCTGCGGTGATAGTGGAGATGGCAAGGCAAACAAAGGGCCTTTAAATTCTCCGGCGCATTATTCCCTGGATCATAGTCGCAATGGTGAACTGCCATCCTGAGCCGATACCGTTCCCCCTTGGATAAACCCTTCCCCTTCCCAGGCTTTAAGCATTGCACCCCGCACCGTTCACAGACCCAACTAACGGACTGCTTTTTCTCCAGGGACAACTGAGGCCAGTCGGGAGGATAGCGGTTATCTTTCATTCCAAACCCCTAGTAAAAAATTCATCTCCCACTCTTAACCCCTAGTAATTTTTTTAAAACACCCTGGCAACATTTTACGATTATAAACGTCTCCCTATCTAGACATCCAGAAGTTTAAACAGTTAAACGTCTAAACTTTTAAACACTTAACCATCCAATGATTATCACCGTTACTGCCTTTAAAGGAGGAGTGGGTAAAACCACAAGCTCTATTCACTTGGCGGCTTACCTTAATAACAAAGCTCCAACAATCCTAATTGATGGGGACTTGAACCGTTCGGCATTGTTGTGGGCCTCCCACCAAAAGCTAGATTTCCCTGTTGTCGATGAACGGGAAGGACTAAAAGCGGCCCGTAATTATGAGCACATCGTTGTTGATACTCCAGCTAGACCAGAAATTGAAGAAATTCGCTCCCTTGCTAGAGGATGTGACTTGATGGTTTTGCCAACCTCCCCCGATGCCCTTTCCATGGGAGCATTACAAGCAAACATCCAGACGTTTAAACAGCTAAACATTCCAAACTTTCGGATTTTAATGACCATCGTTCCGCCAAAACCTTCCACAGCAGGAATAGAGGCCAAGGAATATCTCCAAAGCTTAGGATTGCCTGTTTTTAAACGCATGATCACTCGATATGCCGCTTTTCCCAAAGCTGCCTTAGAGGGTTGTGTTGTTCGTGATGTCAAAGGCGATCGATATGCGGGGGCCGGTTGGAATGATTACAAAACCGTAGGAGGTGAAATTTATGGCTAAGGAAAAAAATCGCTTTGCAGGCTTTGAGAATTTTGTTCAGGCGGAATCAACTAGCTCAGAGTCAGCCCAAGGAAAACCAGAAGCGGCGATCGCCAAAAGCAAAGATCCCAATTTCAAAAAAACAACCCTCTACCTTTCCAAAGCCACCCACCTGAAATTACGCACCCATACCTTAAGCACTGAACAAGATATGTCCGAATTGGTGGAGGAGCTGTTAGTCGATTATTTCAAACGTCTAGACAGTTAAACAGGGAAACGTTCACTCAACTTTAACCTTAAGTGCTTAAACGGCTAACGATACAGACAGATAACTGTCTAAACATTTAGACGGTTATTATAATTGGTTAGTTCAAAATCCATCAAAAAGTGAGCTGTCACCGACAGGCGTTAGGAAGGCTTCATAGGTTAGTACAATCTTTGCCAAGGTATTGCAGAATGACGGTTACATCCAGTTTTTTTCTGTCCCATTCTTGCACCACATCAAGCTTATCCTTGGGAATATACTTCGACCCCTTGTGCTGTCTGATGCCATTCTCCCAAAGCTCATAGTGATAATAGTACTGCTCATAGGATTTTTTACCCCTTGAGGTCTGTTTTTCGCAATAGTGCAATTGGATATAACCACTACCTTGGCCCCGAGATCTCCGTTTGGATTTTCGCTCAGAATTTTTACTAGGGGATAAGGGAATGGAGGTAGAGGATTCGCTTGAGGGGAATACTGGCTTGTCCTGGGGTAACGGTTCTGCCGGCCAGTTTGCGGGCTTTAATTCTGCCGGTGGTTCCGGTGGGGACAATGCAGAATTGGGGGCCAAGGCCTGAAACCAGTGAGAAGGATAACCCTGAATCAGAGCATAGGCCGTTGCGCTCAACTGTGAGCCATTGGGAATTAACCCGTTGCTCCTCAACCATTGCTCCAACTTGTTCGACCCAGCTTGGCGGTAGGTGCCCAAACAGGCTGTGGGGGTAGGAAACAACAAACAATCTTTCCCTGCGGTGCCCCGCTCCAAGCTCCTGCGCCGAGATAATCTCAATTTCGCTTTGATAACCAACCATTCGGAGTCCGCCAAGGATTGCTCTAAGGCCTCGATGGATAACTCCCAGGGGTTGCTCAATAACGACAAATTGGGGATGGCACTGGGCAATGATGCGTAACACTTCCCGAAAGAGGGCTGATTCGGGATGGTGGAGGCCGGTTTTGGTTCCAGCTCCACTGGTGCCGGTGCAGGGGAAACCAGCGGTAACAAGGTCAAATTGCCCTGGGCTTGGGTAGTAGTCCCTGATGTCGGCGTGGATGGGGATGTGGGGCCAGTGGTGGGACAAAATGGTATGACAGTCGGGGTCGATTTCAACAAACTGAGTTGTTGCCACTTTTCCTCCGGTTTGTTCTGCGGCCAGGGTGAATCCGCCACATCCGGCAAATAGGTCGAGGTGTTTAAGGGTTCCATGGCTAGAACTCCTCGCAGTGGATAATTTGGTCAGTGTCGGGGCAATATTTGTAACTTGGCGATCGCCGGGCATAGTGAATTGCTTCCTCTCGTAGAGCGGGATCAAAAAGCCATTGATTGAGTCGTTCCAGTTCGGACTGGGGTTTGGGGCAAACTTCCCGCTTACCACCAAAACCCTTGAGCAAACCCTGCATCATTTGCCGGAATGCTTGGGCTTGCTCTGGGGCCACCGGCTCGGATTTTGGCTGGCGTTGGAAAACTTTTAGTCGAGTGCCGTCGGGAAGGATGGTGTATTCAGAATCAGGGGTCGGGGAAGAATTTTCGGGAGGGGTTTCAACACTCACCGCTGACACAAACACATCCCCAGTCAGTTCTTGGGGTTCCTCAGTAGGGCAGTCACTTTCCCAGGGAGAAGGTTCACACTCAGGAGCAACAATCAGGGAAGGGATTTCCGTGGGGGCCAGCTCAGCTTCCTCAAGATTTTTACTAGGGGATAAGTCCGCCACAGGTTCGACACTTTCCAAACCCCTAGTAATTTCCTCCACACCAGGCATAAGCACCGGTGCAATTGTGGGTTCCACCACAGCCACAGGATTCATTTCTGGGGGCAGAACCGCCGTCACAGCCCGTTGATGGGTGATTAGGTTCCGTTGCTGGTCTTCGGGGATTTGACAGCCATTGGCAAGGCGCATTTGGGTATTCTCTACCCGATGAACAAACTCTTTCTGGTACTGCTCCCAGCGAATGGGCAGATTAGCGGGGTCTTTCTTGAAATGGGCCAACACATCCGCTTGCTTATCGTGGAAGTCTCCGCCATATCGTTTCAGCCAGTTCATAGCCAACCAATCGCGGAAGTTGGGGTCTAGCTTGCCCTCAATATTCCAGGGGCCCTGGGGCAGCCAATCAAAGCCTTGGTTTTTACTAGTGCGTTTTTTGGTACGGCGGGCGGCGGAGTATTTTTCTTCTCCTTGACCTACAGGTTTTGCAGATGAGTTTTGGTTAACTTCTGCCGTAGCTGGTTTTTCTGGGATTTTTGGTTTAATTCCATTACTTCGTCCATTTGTATTTATTTCCGGATCTGGAATTTTTTCTTTTTCCTCGCTCTGGCTGTCTGGAGAATCTAAGAGAATCTTAAATTCTTTATATAAGGAGGAGTCCCAATTTTGAGACGGGGAAACGCATTCTTGAGACTCTTTGCTCATTCCTGAGAAATTTGTCTCATTTTTGAGATAGACGCAAAAGCCGCTTAGCTTGTGGTTAATCAGTAAACCTGCATTGGTTAATGCATCTAGGGCGCGGTAGAAAGTTGCTCTGCTGATGCCTAGAACTTCTTTGGCCCTTTCCCAAGTGATTTGCACCTGGCGATCGCCAAAGGGGTCGAGTCCACAAATCCAGAGCCAGAGCTTGTTTGCTGATTTTGGTAAGTCGGCGGCGATTACCTCGTGGATCTTTTCGGTTGTTAGCTTGTAGAATTGAGTCATAGTATTTGAAATTTTTTGGCGCTGGGTGGTAGAAGACCCTTCGCCTTTTTTTTATTTGGGTAGGGTGGATAAAGGGTTAAAGCTGTTGGAATAAGTTCCTAAACTGCAATTTGGTTTTCAGCATTGCGCCGTTTTTAGCGAATTTGAGGCTGATTTGTGTGGATTTACGGAGATAAAGCCCTGATCTGATTCATATAATTAAGTCCTGAAAATGTTTAGTTGCAGGTATAAAGGCTTAAGGTAAATATCTACCAAGCAAATTAGATACTGTTTAACTGAACGGCCATGGCAAAAACGTGCCTTGATATACAAAAACTCATAAATTCGGTCAATGTCACCCAGAGATTCGTCTATGGGTCACTTATGGTTTTGTTGGCGTTGGCCTAAATTACCTACTCCTGTGACATGGCGATCGCTAAAACGTCTAGGGAAGTTATCAATGGTCGGCATTCCAGACTGGAGAGGGCTGCTTGGTTCCCGAAAAGCTTTTCTGTGGTGTTTGTCAGTTTATGGAAAGGTGTCATAATGGGGCTCAGAGTGGTTATGAGGTCTATGTGATAAAGCCTTGTATCCGTTTCCCCGACTTGTGATCGGGGTTATTTTTTTGCGTTTGTGCTAGACTGGGTCTGTAAAGCAGACAATTACTTTTATACAAGTAATTTGCTGATTATAATAGTAAATTGGAAGAAATGGAAAAAGATTTGTTAGGGATTTTCAAAGAAAAACTAGCACGGTATTCCATTCGTCAAAATGATATTGCTGCGGTTTTGGGCAGAAGCCCTGGGAATGTCAGCGACATCTTGAAGGGTCGCAAAAATCCCACCCTGACAACTTTTATGCAAGTTCTGAGTGCTGCAGAGCAGATCTGCCCCGGTTTTACGGATGAGTATTGGCGAGCAGTGGCCGGGCATCAATCCCTAGGGAAGTTTGTGAGTTCTCTTGATAGTGCCGAATTAGGTATTTTGTTAACTCTTGCCGGTCAAAGGCTCATTGATAACCAAAGTCAGCAGTCGACGAGTCCATTAAGGCAAAAAATATCCCAGTCTACCAAGGTTGGGTCAAATGCACAGGAGCAGGTTGCCGTTTAGGTTCAGAACTTTTTTCCGCTTCGTCTGGAACATAAATGATCTAGCGGTCGAACCAAATTATTATCTGTGGAAAAAAATACTTCCCAAATAAAAAATCCCAGAAACTCTGGGCTAGCTATGGATTTTTAGGCTTTTCCCGCTTTTCTCTTGAGCCATTCCTCCCGCGAGATATTGCCTGGGGCTAAAACTGTCTGTTTCTCCGGTTCTCGCCGTTGTCCCATCTTTAAAGACTGGGGCTTATTTTTCCTCCACAGGTCAAGGCCCAGTCCAAATTTGGCGCAACATCTTCTCAGGGCCATGGCTTCTGCATTGGAGCGGCGATCGCCATTAAACCCCTAGTAAAATTTGTAGACCGCCTACATCCTCAATGCAAGGTGGTAATCCACGTTGCCATTAAATATAAACTCCACGGAAAGCCGGGCTTTAGCCGGGCGGACTTTGCTTTACATCAGTGACCAGCAATAACTTTTGGCGATCGCCCAACGATTCTGGTCAGCGGTTGCCAACGCCCTCAAACTCAACATCAGCAGCTTGCTTCAACCCGCTGCACCACGATTGTTAGGTTGCTGGAAGCATCGACTGAGCCTGGATTTGTAATTCCGGTGTCTCTATGAGTTGAACAATCTGCTGACATCTGTCCCAAATCTCAGATGCGAAGGGTGAACGCGCATCACGGAACGGATATTCATCCTTGTCGGTATAGGTTGTAATCGGCTTCGCTTGTTGAACAATGGTCAAGAAAACGCGGTCTCGCCTTGTTTCCGACAGTTGGTCTTGAGCGATAGAAATCGTATTGAGCCAACGCTCGTATGCACGTTTCGGATGACCCTCAACTGCTTCGAGAGCAGCTAATTGCAAACTCGCAAGGACTTGAGAGCTAGGCTGAGTCAAGCTATCAACAAGAGCTTTATTCTCAGCTCCGAACGGACCGCTGATGGAACGAATCAGGCGCTTTTGGACTGCGAGGCAGAGATGCTCGTAGGGAAACAGCCAGCCCCCTTGTTGAACCAAGCCATACAGCGCCTCCCAGGCATCAACGTCCAGGGTGCAGCCCAAAACCCCTTGGCAAAAGTCAATACGACCGCAGTGGCGCAGCCCATATAAGCTTTTGAAGAAAGCATCAATCTGCATCTTCTCACAGTCATCCCGGCTCCATCCCCTTTGGTAAAGCGGGGTAATAAAGCTATAGTCTAATGGTGGTGCAATATTCCATAATTTTCCCCAGAGCTGGCCGGCAACCTGGCTAGACACTGTTGCGATTAAAGGCTGCACTAGCTTGTCATGTAAGGAAACAGCATTGCCTGGATTTTGCCAGTGAGAACTTACCCAGAAAGAATCTGGAATATCAAATAGACTTTCAACGACAAAAATCTCAGGTGTCGGCAGATTCAGGTAGCTGTAAGCTTTACCGACTGATACTTGAATTGCTGCCTCAGACGAAGCGTCGGTGGAAAACGTCAATTTTCGCCACTTCTTCCGGTAATCGGTGAGCTGGTCTTCCTGGGCGGGAGTTAGCTGACTAATTTTCTGGATTTCTTTCATAGGATGGTGAATAGCTCAGACAGCCTACCTTCAGTTGATGGGGCGATCGCCTATAGATCCGTCACGCAGCCTGCGCCATTAATCTTCTAGATAAGCCTTAAGTGAAGTTAATTGTTATGCCTTCGGGGGTCTGCCGGTCAGTAACCTTGGGTGTGGGTAGTCAGCCAGTAACAAAAGGGAAAAAACAGACGATAAGCAAAAGAAAATGTCCGTGACTTGTCTTTATTATTTTTGACTTATTTAACATCCATAGGATGCGATAAGATGGTAAACTTTACTATCTCCTCCGAAGGTGGGCTTTGAGCATTAAGCCTTAACGTATTATTTTGAATAGGATAAATCTTACTCAATTCTTCTAAATGACTTTCGATAGTGTGAATATATTTGCCAGTGAGCACTTGCCAAAATAAGCGACCAAGGCAAAATGAAGCTCGCCAAGAAAAAATGGCATCTTGTAAGTCAATATGACTTTTTTCAAAGAAAAAATGTCCCAGTAATCCTGTTAACTGACTTAAGGGCAATGCAAATAAGAGTAAAGGTTGGTGTAATTGCCAAGCACTTAATAGAAGTCCATAGAAGATGACAATACCCACTAAATGCAACGCGATATTGAGAGGATTTTGGTGCTTTAAAACAAAAATATCCCAATAGTCCGTAAAAGGATGATCAAGAATGTGAGTGTTAATTTTGTTTCTTTGACTAGGAGAGGGCATATTAAAATTAGTTGTTTGCTAATTGAGACTCTAAAGTAATTGATTTTCTGAGCATTGACTGATTAGGAATGAGTATGGGGAAACAATAAAGAGCCATAGGCTTGCTTTCCTAATTGATTGCTTACTTCCCCTCTTTGAACAACTAATTCTCCGTTGATGTAAACAGCATCAATAATCGTTTCCGAACCGCGTTTGACTATCCGTAATTCACCATCTAAATTGGGATCGACGATCGCCTCCATCGGACTAATTTCTGCGTGCAATGCTTGGGGATTAAGGATGAGTAAATCAGCTTGAGAACCAACTTTAAGAACCCCCGTATTTAATCCAAACCATTGGGCTGGTTCACCTGTAACGCGATGGATTGCAGCTTCAGGAGTTAAAAATCCAGTGGTCATGGCTTGTTTTAATAATGACAGTGCGCCATCGTAATAGCCTAAATTACGCATATGCGCCCCTGCATCGGTAAACCCAGGGAAAATATAGGGATGTTTCATTAGCTCTAGTCGAGGTTGGAGACGATCATTGGCGGCAGTAGTCAACCAGCGTAGATCGGTATCGTATTCAACTAGAGCTTCTATAAAAAAGCCTAGGGGATCTCGGTTTTCCTTGGCTGCCACCTCAGCAATGTTTCGTCCCTCCCAGTCCGCAATCGGACTACGGGTAATGATCATTTGCTCTAATTGACGATGAAAAGATTTGTTTTTACTTCGTTCCCAATCGTTACGAAACTGCTCTCGAAAAAGGGGCGATCGCCACAGATTTTGCCGCTCGACTCGGTTTGTACAACTATTTAACTTGGCCCCCGTTGGAAATTCTTCAAATAAGGGAGTCATTGGCCCTTCTCCATAGACCGTAAAGGGTTCTGTTAAGGTTTGAAACCGCACGTTACCGCCTAATATATTATTCCATAGAGCCAATAAAGGAGCAAACCCTCGCCATAATTGCCGTGCATGAACAAAATCCAAAGCTGATAGCACAGTCATTTTTAAGGGCTTTTGGCCCAGTCCCATGCCTAAACAAAAAACGTGCCAGAAAGAAGCTAAATTTTGGGGATTGGGAGTTACTTGTAAAACGCGATTGGCTTGACGACACAGATTCGCTAAATAGTCATATTCTGGAAATTGGGCGTGTTGAGAAGGGATGGTATGGGCCGACCATTGACCACTCATCCAATGCCAGGGAAACATATCAATAGAAAACCCTAAAAAACCTGCTTCTAAGGCATTTTGTAGGATATTTCCCATGGTTTTCAATTCGAGGGGGGTTGGTTGGTCAGTTAAACTACGTTCTAGTCCCATAACGTGAGCACGGAGACCGCTATGACCGAGGAGAGGGGCTACATTAGGGCCGAGGGGCAAGGTTTGGAGATGGGCTAAATACTCCCCAGGACTATCCCAAATGATCGCCTTTTCTAGCCATTTTTGCAGAAAACGATGGGGCAGGGTTTCTACTCGTTGAAACATGGCAGCCAACATGACTGGCTCACCAATTGCAATGGATAAACTACAATTTCCGATAATAACCGTCGTGACCCCATGCCGCACTGATTCTGTTAACCCAGGTGCGACTTCTAATTCCAGATCGTAGTGGGTATGAATATCTAAAAAGCCAGGTGTAACCCAGTGATTGTGGGCATCAATTACTTTTTTCGCTGGTAGGTTTAACTGGGGGGCCAGGGCGACAATTTTGCCCTGGGCAACAGCAACATCTTGCAAGATAGGAGGTGACCCATTTCCATCAAAAACGAGTCCATTTTGAATGACCAGATCCCACATTAGTTTTCACCTCCTCCCACCATTTGCCCATGTTCCACCCGATGCCACACTAGCGATTGACGCACAATACAGAGCTTCAATACCGTTACCAGCATCACTGGAATCCAATGCCCCATATACAATAATCCCCCCACCGTACTATTGAGTAATCCCCAGCCGCGTCGGCTCTCAAATTTAATTAATCCCCGCCCCATCTCCACCATTAAAATCAGCCCTAAAATGGTTTGCAATGGCCACAAAACAGGTAATTGTTCCGTTGTTAGTGACCACGCGCCATCGGCTAATAGTCCTAGCGGTAGCAAAAACTGCAATATCAAAAACATCCATAAATCAATGGCCGCATACCCTCGAATCTGGCAAAGCGGGGCAAAGTAATCTATATAACGCTGATAACCACCTTCTGCCCAGCGACAGCGTTGTTGCCAAAATTGCCGCCAATTTGTTGTCCCTTCTTCGTAAACAGAGGTATCAGGCAGAAAAACAATCTTAAACCTTGCCAAGTAAAGCTGAAAAGTCAAGTCTAGGTCATCTGCGAGGGTGTCTTCGTTCCAGCCACCGCACTGCTGTAGGCTTTGGCGAAGAATAAATGTGCCATTTCCACGCAAATCAACCCAGGCCCCTGCGGCTGATCGTTGGCACTGTAAAGCGGCATCAAAACTCTGTTCCCACTGTTGAAATTGGGTTAAACCGTTCATGCCAGCATTGAGCAATTTTTTTCGCAGTTGAACGCCTCCCACCTCTGGCTGATGAAAGGGGAGTACAGCGCGGCGGATCACGTTAGGCTCAAGCCAGGCATCCGCATCAAAAACTCCGATAATTTCGCCAGTGGTCTGGGGAAAAACGGCATTTAATGCCCCCGATTTACCGCCACTGCTCTTGGGGCGACGCAGTACTTTTAAGTGGGGAAATTGGGTCGTTAATTGTTCTAACCGTTGCGGTGTTTGATCTTGACTGCCATCGTCAATGACCCATACTTCTAGTCGGGAGGCGGGATAATCAGAGGCAAAAATACTTGTTACGATGCGATTAAGTACATTGGCTTCATTTCGTGCTGGAATTAAAATTGAGACGGTGAAGGGGGGC
>NZ_JADEVV010000064.1 GCF_015207985.1 Synechocystis salina LEGE 00031
AGAGGGGGGAGTGATTATGCATCGCGTTCCAGGTTTTGAGTGGTATCTAATCCTAGAACGTGACCTCCCCTCTTTTCTACAATCCCCACCTAGACTGCTTTTCACTTCTTTTGTCAGTCAATCAGCCATGAATCTCAAAAGCTGATTGTGCTAGCATCTAGGGAAAAATTCAGCGATGGCAGACCATGGCTAAGGTTTTAGTCCTCAACGCTTCCTATGAACCTTTGAACATTACCCATTGGCAACGGGCAGTGGTGTTACTGCTGAAAGACAAGGCCGAAGCTCTGGAAAATAACGGCAAGCTGATCTATGCCAATTTTCCCCTGCCATCTGTGATCCGCCTGCGGCAATATATCAAGGTTCCCTACAAAGAAATTCCCCTCACCCGCCGCAATGTGCTAGAGCGTGATCGTCATACTTGCCAATATTGTAATTACAAGGGAGAACAACTCACCCTAGACCATATCATTCCCCGTTCCCGGGGTGGGGGTGACAGTTGGGAAAACCTGGTCACTGCCTGTGTGCGCTGTAACATCAAAAAGGGCAATCGTACCCCCAGGGAAGCACAAATGTCCCTAAATTATACTCCCCGTCGCCCCTACAGCAGTTTGCTGTTTGAAATCATTAAACATACCCGCAACGACCGCAACCATGAATGGCGAAAATACGTGATTGGTATTTAATCGCCCCAGGGGTTAAACCAACCACAATCCTAATAAGTATAATTACTCAGTCAGTCCGGGGAAGATGGTCAGCAGTGCCCCAAGAATATACAATCTATTGTAATTAGCGCTGGTTTGACCTGCCAAAATCGGCGCAGTCGGCATAATTTTCTTAGATAGTAACAATTCATTGCCTTGGTTTATAGGAGACAATTCATGAAATTTATTTCCCGCCTACTGGTCGCGTGTAGCTTATTGATTGGACTAATGGGTTTTTTGGGAGCGGATTTGGCCCAGGCCCTTACCCCCAATCCTCTGTTGGCTGAACTGAACGCTGTGGATGCTAAATTGACCACGGATTTTGGCCAAAAAATTGATTTAAATAATAGTGATATTCGGGACTTTCGTAACCTGCGGGGTTTTTATCCCAACTTGGCCAGCAAAATCATCGAAAATGCTCCCTACGATACCGTAGAGGAAGTTTTGGACATGCCTGGTTTGAGCGAAACTCAAAAAAGCCGCTTGGAAGCCAATTTGGGTAGTTTCACCGTCACTGAACCCAGCATTGAACTGATCTCCGGCGATGACCGCATTAATCCTGGGGTTTACTAAAACTTCCACTGTTCCACTGATTGCTATCCAGCCATTGCCTAGATCCGGCTGAGATGGAACAGTTATTGACTTTCCCAACCTCCATGAATATCCACACCACTCTGAACGTTGCATTGTTTGGGGTGGTTTTTGGTTTTGCCTACAGTTTTTAACTGGGCTGACTTTTGAGTTTGATTTCCTGGGCCAGATCGGGGGAGTCGGTAAATCTGGCGATCGCCGAGTGGATGGTTTCCAGGCGTTGGTAAATTTGCTGGCATTCCTCCACCACCAGGTTAAAGTCATTTAAATAACGGCGGATGGGGGTATTGCCCTGTTGCTGACCAATTTCCGCAATTCTTTGGGCCTGGTAATGCTGATGATAATCTCGGATTTGCTTTAAAGTTTCCGCCATGGGAGGCAACGCTGCGGGCGAAGATTGATTTTCCAGGGAAAGGCGTAAATCGGTTAAACTTTGCTCGACTTGGGTTGTAAACAGTTCCATGGCAGGGGGAGGATTACTGCCAGAACTATTCTCCAAATGACTGATCAAGACCCGAAAACCCCGACTTAGGCGGGCTAAATAGTTAGTGGTAGTCAGGGCTGGTTCCTT
Organism: Synechocystis salina LEGE 00031; assembly: GCF_015207985.1. GTDB lineage: Bacteria > Cyanobacteriota > Cyanobacteriia > Cyanobacteriales > Microcystaceae > Synechocystis > Synechocystis salina. The sequence goes on from NZ_JADEVV010000064.1 coordinate 1,864, forward strand.
TTTTGTTAGGGGAGTACTGGGGTCATTAATAAAACGGTCTAGGGCAATTTGCATACCGGTGGCGGCCAATCGACTCTGATTGCGGACTCTTTCTGCTTCTCGCTGATTAATGGCTCCTTGGCCCAACAGGGCAGGGGTTAACTGTTGAAAGTAAGCTTCTAAATTGACGATCATTTTGACCCCAGCTTGGGTGAAACGAAAACGTTCTGACTGCCGCAAAAAACTGAACCCCAACACCAGAGCGATTGCACTGCCAATGAGGGTACAGACCAAGCGGGACGCCAGGGCATACTCCGTCGGGACTTCGGGCACAATAGCCTTAAGAATTAAAGCAAAAGCTGTGACAAAAAAGACTGCCACACTGTAATGAAATCTCAGCAGGGAAGTACCCAAGGCGATCGCTAAAATACCAAGCAAACTAAGGGTATGGGGATCTTGAACCAGTTTGAGGGCAATGGACATGACCAACACCCCCAACAGAGTGCCCACCAGACGGTTGGATAGGCGCTGGAAAGTCAAGCTAAAATCCGGCTTGAGCACAAAAATTAGGGTTAAAACAATCCAAAAACCATAGGGAATACCGGTAATTTGGGCAATTAATAGCCCCGCCATGCCGCCGATCGCCAACCGTAAACCATGGCGAAACAGGGGAGAGTTGAGCTGAAAATTATTTTTCAGGGGCTCCCACCAAGGAGTAAAGGCTGGGGTGGAAAATCCCTCATCATCAGGTCCTTCCCCTGGGTGAAACAGCCGGGGATTTTCCAGTAGTTGGGCCATTTGAATAGTCTGGGATAACTGATTGGTCAGGTTTTCTAAATGGGTAACCAATTGGGTGACAGTGGTCAGGCTATTATAGTCAGCAAAATCTTCCGTCAAGGCCTGTTTTTGTAAGGTTTGTTGTTGTTGTAAAGCTTGCAGTAATAGTTGCAGACGGTTCGTATTGGGAATACACCGTTTTCCCGTCACCATTTGGGCTAAATCCAAACAAATATCTCCCAATGCACTAATGGCATCCTCCATTAAAATTTGTACTGTTTGCAATTGGGGTAAATTGTGAAAGTTGATAATCTCACTCAGTAACATTAGGGGCTTATTCAAACGTTCCGTATGTTCAATCAGTACCAGTAATAACTCCCGTAATTTGCTCTGGCCCCACAGACCCCGTTGGCTCTCCACTAAAGCTTGGCGGGATTTGAGCAGATTTTGTCTTAGTTGCACCACCAGGGGCTGGACCATCGGATCGTCTTGGTCAAAACTTGATGCCGCCATGGCTTTGAGATAATTAGCCAAAATGGTGAAGTTATTAGCCACCATTTGCCGTAAAGGTTGATTGGGACGGAAGGGCCAGATAACGATGGCTAACACCAAACCCCATAGACCGCCGATCGCCAGGGAAATAAGTTCAAAAGAATCAGCACTAACATTTTGGGAACCCAACAGAAAAGCAAAACTGCTGACTACTCCCACCATGCCCCCCTGCTCTCCGTACACCGTTAAATAACCAGAAACAAATAGCACTAACCCTGTGGCAATTAGACCGATGCCGCCATAATGCACCGCCACCATCCCCATCGCCATGGCGATCGCCGCTCCGATCCAAGCCCCCAAAATAGTTTTCAAGCGCACTGAATACAGCCCCCCCACGTCCGCCAGCAAAATTAACTGGGAGGCTAAACCAATGCCCAAACCAAGCTGGGGATCCCCCAAAACCAGGCCAGCCGAGTAGGGCACAGCCATGCCGCAAAAAGTCCGAATTCCCCTACCCCCATCAATGGTGCCATTGGTATGGATTAAAAAAGCAAGGCGTTGACGGAGCTTAGCTAGCATGGCTTTGTTGTGAATATCCCCCTCATTTTGCCCTAGGGATTAACGAAAAAGAGCATTGACCAGATTTGGAGCCCGTTTCTAAAATTATGGTTTGATTCTCCAATCTACCCACTAAAACTCCAGTAAGGCTGAGGTAATTTTCCCTAGTTTCCCCCTAAACCGATGGAAACCGATCGCCTTTAAATCAAGGCCTCAGACCAGCCCCAAATTATTAATTTGCTCGGTGTAAATAGTTTTAAAAGCTAATTTTTTTGCTTGTCAATAAACAGATTTAATCGGATTTAATTTTCATATTTAGACCATTTTTTCAAAATAAGAGTAATTCACAATGGTGAAAAAATCTTTGGCAATGCTCAGCAGACTAGTATCAGTTGATGACAAATAATCAAACATCAGCATAAATCAGCCCCTATTGTTTAAAAGTCGGTTAAGAATTGAGGACAATTTTAAGAATTCTCACAATTTAGTTCCTCTGCCGGAATTTACCTCTACAAATAAGTGAGCAACCACTTTGCAGGGACAACCATGGGGGAAATTAAACGCATTGGTATTTTAACCAGTGGAGGAGACTGTGCCGGACTAAACGCCGTGATTCGCTCCGTGGTACACCATGCCATTGGCACCTACGGCTGGGAGGTTGTTGGCATTCAGGAAGCAACCCAGGGACTAATGGAAAATCCCCCCAAGGCGATCGCCCTGCACCGGGATAACATTGACCATTTGTTAATGATGGGAGGCACCTTTTTAGGCACCACCAATAAGGGTAATCCGTTCGCTTTTCCCATGGGGGACGGCACGGTAAAGGACCGCACAGAAGATATTATTGCCGGTTATCGCCAGTTGGGCCTTGATGCCCTAATCGGCATTGGGGGGGACGGCAGTTTGGCCATTTTGCGCCGCATTGCCCAACAGGGGGGCATTAATTTAGTGGGAATTCCCAAAACCATTGACAACGACGTGGGAGCCACCGAAATCTCCATTGGCTTCGACACCGCCACCAACATTGCCACCGAAGCCTTGGACCGCCTCCATTTCACCGCCGCTAGCCACAACCGGGTTATGGTGCTGGAAGTTATGGGTAGGGATGCGGGGCACATCGCTTTGGCCGCTGGCATCGGAGGGGGAGCAGACATTATCCTCATTCCTGAAATTCCCTACCGCATTGAAAGTGTGTGCAACAAAATTCGCCAACGACAGGCCCAGGGGAAAAACTTTTGCCTGGTGATGGTCTCGGAGGCGGTACGCACGGAATTGGGGGATCAGGTCAAACAAATCCAGCAATTTGGCGAAGATCGTTACGGCGGCATTGGCAAATACATTGCTGAACAGATTGCCCAGCGCACCGGGGCAGAAACCAGAGTGACGGTGCTGGGGCACATCCAACGGGGAGGCATTCCCTCTCCCTTCGATCGCCTGTTGGGCAGTGTGTTTGGAGTGGCGGCGGTGGACTTAATTGCGGCGGGCAAATTTGACCACATGGTGGCCTGGCGTAACCGTCAAACCATTAGTGTGCCCATTGAAGAAGCGATCCAAACCTATCAAACGGTTAAGTTGGATGGGGCATTGGTCAAAACCGCCCGGGGATTGGGCATTTGCCTCGGCAATGATTAGCCTAACTAGGGGCAGTAGGCAGTATGGGGGAATTTTTTCCGGTGAGGGGAAATAATTGTAAAGAAATATGGCGGATTTTAAAGCTTAGTTGCGAAAACCGTCGTTTTTCTCCCCTCTTCCCCAGGGGGGTGATACCTTGTAAGACGAAAATTTTTCGATAACTTTAACAAATTTAACCAATAAATAAGGGTGGGGGTTAGAGGTTATGTTTGATCGTCCCAACAAAGATTTGATTAGTGCTGGTTTAGTTTCTGCCCTGGGAGCTGGCATTGTGACTTCCTTTGCCGTTAATCAGGGGCAAGACCCTCTGGTTGCTTTGATGATCACGGCGATCGCCAGTGTTTGTGGTATGGTGTGTCACCAGTTTGATCTAATTTGATTGGCCCTCTGTGCAGTTTGACGTCCTCACCCTGTTTCCTGATTTTTTCACTTCCCCTCTCCAATCCGGTCTCCTCGGTAAGGCCCTGGAAAAGGCGATCGCCAGCGTTAATTTGATTAACCCCAGGGATTTCACCACCGATAAACATCGCCGAGTGGACGACGAACCCTACGGGGGCGGGGTGGGTATGGTAATTAAGCCGGAGCCAATTTTTGCGGCGGTGGAATCGTTGCCGGTACTGCCCAAACGGGAAGTAATTTTGCTGACTCCCCAGGGGCAACCCATGGACCAGGCTTTGTTTCGGGAGTTGACGGATTATAACCAACTGGTGCTGATCTGTGGCCACTATGAAGGGGTGGATGAACGAGTCTGCCAACTGGTGACCAGAGAGGTGTCCCTCGGAGATTTTGTCCTCACCTGCGGGGAAATCCCCGCCCTCACCTTGATCAACGGTGTAATCAGGCTACTGCCCGGCACCGTGGGCAAAGAAGCCTCCCTAATTGCCGAGAGTTTTAGCACCGACCTGTTGGACTATCCCCACTACACCAGGCCACCAGTGTTTCGAGGCTTGGCCGTACCGCCAGTGCTGTTGTCTGGTAACCATCAGGCGATCGCCCAGTGGAGATTAGAGCAACAGGAGGAACGTACCCAGCAGAGAAGACCGGATCTTTGGGAAAAATGGGAAAATCAACAGCCTTCCCCCTAAGAGGTAAATCCTAGTTCAAGGACAATGGCTAAGGCAGGGAACAGATCTTTAAACCCTTTGCTCAACCATTGCCACTAGGTTTGAGGACACTACTTCCAGCCCGCCTCGTTCATGATTTTGGTGGCGGGAGCTAGGGCCGGGCCCAACTTATCCAAATTGGTGGTGTCGGACTTAAATTCCCCAAAGGAAGCCACGGACTTGTTCAGGGGAACCCCAGCCAAAACGGGATATTCGTAGTTATTTTGGGCTAAAAATGCCTGGGCCGGTTCACTGACTAAAAATTCAATGAATTTGACCGCCCCTTCCCGGTTGGGAGCCGTTTTGACTACCCCCACTCCGCTGACATTGACGTGGGTACCCCGCCCTTCTTGGTTGGGAAAGAATACACCGACATTTTCGGCGATCGCCTTTTTGGCCGGCTCTTCACTTTCCAGCAGTCGCCCCATGTAATAGGTATTGGCCAAGGTCAAATCTGCTTCTCCAGAGGACACCGCTTCAATTTGGGCCGTATCATTGCCCTGGGGTTCCCTGGCAAAGTTACTGACAAAACCCTTGGCCCATTCCAAAGTGGACTGCTCCCCATCGGCCACTATCAATGAAGCCACCAGGGATTGATTATATTCATTGCTGGAGGAACGGATAATTATCCGGCCTTTCCATTTGGGATCCGCCAGGTCTTCGTAGGTGGACAGCTCCTCTGGTTTAACTTTGGCTTTGTTATACATAATCACCCGAGCCCGCTTGGTGAAGCCAAACCACATGCCATCTGGGGAGCGGAGATATTCCGGGATACTGGTCTGTAAAATTTCGCTTTCCACCGGCTGAAAAATGCCATCCTCCTCCGCCCGCCATAGCCGGGCCAAATCCACGGTGAGCAGCACATCCGCTGGGCTATTGGCTCCTTCGGACTTAATCCTTTCCAGCAGTTCATCTGCCTTGCCTTCAATCAGGTTAACTTTGATGCCTGTTTCTTCGGTAAATTTGGCGTAGAGTTCGTTGTCGGTGTTGTAATGGCGGGATGAATATAGGTTAATCTCCTGTTGTTCCCCTGGTGTATCGGCGATCGGGGCATTGGGGGATTGGCCACAGCTACTAAGCAATTGGGAACCCACCACCACGCTAACGGCGGTTCCGATGGACAAAAATAGGCGACGGGATAATTTTTGGACCATGGCGGCTGAGTTTTCTCACTCCTCTAACAAAAGTAATTCTCAATAATTTTATCAGCGGTGGAGACATATTTAATAATTTTTCTGATTATTTGATGGGGGCTCCGGCCAAGTGCGATAAATAAGTCCTATTATTTTGCTCATAAAATCTGAGGATAAAAATTCCTTTGGTTGGGGATGGAGAGACCAGAACTGTTATTTTGAAGCACTTTTGGAGACTGAGGAGAGAAATTCAACCAAGTCTAAACCATGGTGACACTGTCGAGCTGCTTTTGCTATCCTGAGATTGTGATAGCCTTAGCTGATAAGAAGCCCTATTCACTAACAGAATTTATTATTAATAGTAATTGGGGCAAATAAAATCCCCCTGGCGCAACAGAGGGAAAGGATGTGAACCGTAGTCGGTGGAACTGGACCCTGCGGACTCTAACCACCAATTAGATTTTTAGCCACCGGAATTATGTCGATTAAAAGCCAGCGTAGGGAACAGCCACACTGCTGAGGGCCTGTTGGAGAAACTGCAACGCAAAAATGGCCAGAATGGGGGAAAAATCAATGCCTCCCAAGGGCGGGATAAAAGAACGGAAAATATTCAAATAGGGATCGGTCACGGGGCTGAGAAAACCCATGATGTTGCCGGCCCACTCCGCAGTTTGAAACCAGGACAGCAAAATGCGGACAAATAACAACACTAGGTAGATGTTGATGAAGCTGACGAGGGTAGAAAGGAGTAGGTCCATAGTGGCAATGGTGATATCGATAGCAATGAACAATTGTCTTTCATCTTAACCTGGCCCTAGAAATTTGTTGCTCCACTGGCGCAAATTTGCCGGGCAATGGTGAGAGCGCTGTAACTTACCCCGGCGGTGCCTTCCCCTGGATGGACGGAATCCCCCACTAACCATAAATTACGGATGGGGGTACGGGGAGCAAAGCCAAAGGGGCCAAAGGTGAATCGGCGTTGGCCTACTCCGCCCACAATGCCTTGTTCCCGAGCTGTGTAACGGGCAAAGGTGCGGGGAGTGGCACTTTCTTGATGCACAATGGTCGATTCGTTTAGGTTGAAATACTCTCCCAATTTGGCGATCGCCGTTTGGGTGTAACTTTGCTTGCGGGCTTGATATTCTTCTGGGGAAGCATCCCACCAGGGAGCCACATCGGTGAAGGAAGAAGCAATTACGGTTCTACAATTCTTGGGAGCCCGGCCATCCCCTGGTTTACTGACACTGACAAAAAGGGAATTATTTTCCCCAATGGGACCACTGCCGTTGTACAAAAATTGTAGGTGGGGAGCACAGTCGGGCGGAATAGCATCTTCCCTGACCCCCAAATAAATGACAAAAGCACCGGAGCTAGGGGGTAAATTAGTCACCCTTTGATGATAACCAGGCAATGGCTGGTCCACCGCTTTGAGTAAATTCTGCACGGTTAAATTGGCCACCACCTGCTGAGCTTGCTCCCGACGTACTTCGCCGCTTTTTACATCCCGCACCGTCACCCCCTGTACTTGCCCTTGGTCACAATGGATCTGCTCCACCCGCTGACCGCAAAATACCTCCCCTCCATAGTGTTTTAAAGCTTCCACCAGGCGATCGCCTAGGGTTTGCATACTGCCCTGGAGATGCCATAAACCCTGGGGCGCTTGGGAAACACTCAAGGCCGTAGCTGCATATAACAAAGCTGTCTCATCGGCTCCTACCTGGGAATAGAGTTTTAACTGTAAATCGAGGAAAGTTTTTAGGCGGCGGTCTGCCCCTAAACCCAATAGCCGCAGAGTATCCCCCACCGTGAGGGTGACAAAAGGGGCCGTAAGCAGAGTATCTGGCCGCAAGGCCTGCAACAATTGGCCTAAATCCCAGGCATTACGGGGCGGTAAAACGGGATCCCGTGCCTGAAAACGCCAACTAATTTGGAACAAGGTTTGTAGTAATTGCCAAAATCTGCCACTTCCTGGAAATTGCCGCTCCCTTTCCCTTTGCCATTGATCGGGATTATGCCAAACGTTAATTGGTTGCTTTTCCCCAGGTAAAAAAACGGCACAGGCGGGGTCACAAAGGGTTGCTTCTGGTAAATCCACCTGTAACTGCCGGAAAATGCGGTGGTGAATGCCCCCTGGTTCTAGGCCTGCCACCTGGGTGGCCCCCACATCAAAAATGAAACCCCGTCGTCGAAAAGTGGAAGCACAACCCCCAACCATGGTCGCCTGTTCATAAACTTTGACTTGGTAACCCTGCTGGGCCAACAAGGCCGCCGTTGTCAAACCGCCAATGCCAGCACCAACTACAACCACAGATTGAGATTCAGCATTGTTCGAGGCCATGGGAAAAGGATAGTGGGGAAATTTTCTTTACATTTCTTAATGTAACTGTTTGTCAAGGTTCGTGGCCCTGGAAATAGTTAATTGATTTGGTGGGGCAAATGCGATAGGCTCAGCTCCAACGTTGGCGATTACTAGCTGGGAGCTTTCCCAACTGACGGCGGGCAGTTAAATTTCCCCTTGGATGGACAATAACCAATGATTCAGCATTCTGCGGTTTTGTGGCGGCGGGTTTGGGCCATTGCTCTGGTGCAGGGCTCGGTAACCTTGATGTGGATAACTTACCGTCTTTATCTGGGGGATTTGCTCAAGAGCTGGGGATTTTCGCCGGAGTTTGTGGTCGGATTGCTAACATTTGAGATGGTTTTAGGGGTGGTGATGGAACCCCTATTTGGTGCTCTGAGCGATCGTCAACAGCGGACGTTAGGCACCCGATTGCCGCTAATTTCTTTGGGGGTAATTCTCGCCGCCGGTTTTTTCCTCCTAATTCCCCTGGTATTTTTCCTGCCCATTGCCAACGTAGCTCGGTTCTTACTACCGGCATTGGCGATCGCCTGGGCCTTGGCCATGACCCTATTCCGTAGTCCCACCATGGTGCTGATTGGTCAATGTGCCCCTGTTAATCAACTGCCTTTGGCCATGGGAATTTTGAGTCTGGTGGGTGGCCTATTTGCCGCCTTTCGGAAACCCATGGGTCAGTGGCTATTGAGTTTGGGTAGTTTACCGGCTTTTTTACTTGGTTCAGTGGTTTTATTGGGGGCCAGTCTATTTTTAAGTCGAGTTTTGCCACCGACTAACGAAAACGCAGAACCAAGCCCGGCAACGGTTAAAGCTTTTCCTTGGATTGCCATGGTCAATATTGCTCTCTTCGCCATTGGCACTACCTGGGGCACTAGGGTCTTAATGCTGGTTTTAACCAAGCAATTGGAGGGGATTAATAATGGCTTCATGGGTTTGCAACTGCTGCTGGCATTAATGGCCCTGCCCATGGGCTGGTTGATTCGCAAAATAGGTCATCCAGTGGCATCCCTAACCACTGCCCTAGGGCTTCTGGTGCTGACCTTATTCTTTTTGCTCAATGACTTTTGGCTACCGGCGATCGCCTTCTCCTGGTTATTGGGGTCGAGCATTTTAAACAATGGACTAATCCCATTACTGCTACAAATCCTCCAGGGTAATCAGACCGGTGTGGGCATCGGTTTATATTTTGGCTGTGTCGGTCTGGCGGGGGATATTTTTACCCGTTATTGGTCAAGCAAACCCGTTCAGATTCAAGAAGGTTTGGGACTGGCAATGCTCGTAATGGCTACCTTACTTTGTGCCCGATATTGGCAGCGTACAGATTCGTAAATAAAAAAAGGGAGTAGGAGACTGATTGCCCCCACTCCTTTTTATTTAAGAAAATCACGCAGTAGTCTAATTAACTCAAAAGACTAGATCACTAGGGTTGAACTTTGACCGTGGCAAAGTCCGTGGTGGGAATGTGGGGCGCAGTTAATGCTTCCGCATAAACCCGGGGATTGGTTTCGGCAATTTGCACGTAGGATTGGCGCACTTGGCTGTTCACCGCTACCGTGGTGGCATCGTAAACCTGGGTCGCTAATTTGGGATAAAGACCCACTCCAATAATCGGCAAGAGGAAGCAAGCGGCAATGAAGACCTCCCGGGGACGGGCATCGTCATAGATGGCATTGCCGGGGAGCACACAACTGGTGCCAAAACAAACCGCTTCCTGATCAGAATTGGGGGAGAGGCTATCCTGTTCTAGATTGCAGGAAGGGGGGATGTTGTTGCCATAGAATAGTTGGCGCAACATGGACAACAGGTAAATGGGGGTAAGCACCAAACCCACGGCAGCGAGGAAAACGGTCACTGTTTTGAAGGGGGTGCTGTAAATGTCGCTGGAGCTCACTCCGACAAAGACAGTTAATTCGCTGACAAAACCGCTCATGCCGGGGAGGGCGAGGGATGCCATGGCGCCCATGGTGAACAGGGCAAAAACCGTCGGCATTACTTTGCCAATATTCCCCATCTGGGCCAAGGAAAGGGTGTGGGTCCGGTCGTAGGTAACCCCAGCCAGGAAGAAGAGGACGGCGGCGATTAAACCGTGGGAGAGCATTTGCAACATGGCTCCACTGATGCCCAAGTCGGTGAAGGAAGCAATACCGAGTAGAACAAATCCCATGTGGGAAACAGAGGAGTAGGCCAGGCGGCGTTTCATGTTGTCCTGGGCAAAGGAGGAGAAACCACCGTAGATGATGTTAACCACCCCAAGGATGACTAGGATCGGCGCAAAGTAAACGTGGGCATCTTCCAACAGACCAAGGTTCAAGCGAATGAGACCGTAACCGCCCATTTTCAGCAGCACCCCAGCCAAAATCATGGATACAGGGGCAGAGGCCTCACCGTGGGCATCGGGTAACCAGGTATGGAAAGGGAAAATGGCTAATTTAACGCCAAAGGCAATCAGTAAACCGGCGTATAAAAACAGTTCTAAGGCGATCGGGTAATCTTTCAGACCCAATTCCGCAATGTCAAAGGTGGTTACATCACCGTAGAAAGCTAAGCCCAGGGCGGCAACCAAAATGAATACGGAGGCGGCGGCGGTGTAGAGCAAAAACTTCATGGCGGCATACTGCCGTTTTTGGCCACCCCAGATGCAAACTAGGAGGTAAACCGGCACCAATTCCAGTTCCCACATGATGAACAGTAGGAGCATGTCCTGGGCCACGAACACCCCAATCTGGGCCGCATAAAGCACCAACATCAGGAAGTAGAAGAGGCGGGGCTTATGGTCCACCTGCCAAGCGGCAAAGATGGAAAGGGTGGTAACCAGTCCTGCCAGTAACACTAGGGGCATGGAGATACCATCCACGGAAACACTCCAACTGAGCCCAAATTGGGGAATCCAGCTAAATTTTTCCTGGAGCTGAAAACCGGTATTGCTGATGTCGTAGTTAGTCCAAAAAACGTAGCTCATCAAAACAAAATCCGCTAGACCCACACCAAGGGCATACCAGCGGACTTGTTTCCCGTCTTTGTCGGGAATTAACGGAATGAAGAGGGCGGCGACTAACGGCAGGGCAATCATCGTTGTCAGCCAGGGGAAGTGTTCCAACATGGTAATGAGAATAAATACCTAGTGATCTTCCTCCGATTATATTAAACTTTGTAAACTTTTGAGAATTTTTTTTGAGATTTTCGTTATAGCAGTCAGAGATTGGGCTCTATCAATGGGAATAATTTCTTTAACTTCAGCTTTTCCCCACCTAAATTCCTTAAATTTTTGCCAATTATCTGGCGATCGCCTGGCGGATCTCTAGGAGATGACCAATAGAACTTGGATATGTTTGACAATCTCTGCAAATTCCTCGCTGAATCCTTTTCCGAAGACTACGCCGCCTGGTTACTGGGACGACCAATCAAATTGACCAAGCTCAGTCCAACGGAACTTTCTCTAGAGCCAATTCGGGCTGACTCCCTGATTTTGGAGCAATCGGAAGACTTGGTGTTGCATCTGGAATTCCAAACGGAGCCTGACCTAACCATGGGCTTTCGGATGTTGGACTATCGGGTAAGGGTTTACCGCCGTTTCCCCCAAAAGACGATGCACCAATTTGTCATCTACCTAAAACGTAGTAACAATGACTTGGTTTATCGGGACAGTTTTCAGTTGGGAGAGACTGTGCACCGTTATCAAGCGATTCGGCTCTGGGAGCAACCATCGGAGACATTTCTCCAAAGTCCAGGGCTATTGCCCCTAGCGGTATTGACGCAGACCTCTGACCCTACATTAAAATTGAGGGAAGTGGCGACTGCATTGGAACAGATTGAAGATAATCGAGTTAAGGCAAATCTCATGGCGGCAACCTCGGTTTTTGGCGGAATTCTGCTGGCCCCTGAGCTTATCAAGACAATTTTAAGGAGTGAAATTATGAAGGAATCCGCTGTCTATCAAGAAATTTTAGAAGAAGGTAAAATTGCCGGAAAACTGGAGGGTCGGCTGGAGGGAAAATTAGAGGGCAAACTAGAAACCATACCTCTGTTGAAAAAATTGGGGTTGACAATTGCCGAAATTGCCAAGGAATTAGATATTGATGTTGAACTGGTTAGTCGATTTGTTGCTAACCACAAGAATTAAGGTTGAAATGGTCATTGGACCGAATATGGCTTGACCGATCTTTTGGGGGACTGAACAGAATTTTGTGTAAACTAGAGTTTTGGAACCTACATTCCGCAGGCCCTACCAATAGTTACTAAATTTTCGGGAAAACACTACAGATAGCGTAGTTTTCTAGTATTGATTGACTGGGAGTCAAGAGGCAAACCCCGAAATAGGCTTGCCGTCGTACTCGATTTTAGACGAAGGTGTACTACGTGCGGAATGTAGGTTGGAAACAGAAAATTAGGTATAAACAAGTCAAATATTTTTAATACAAGACTGCAATACTTGCAGAAGTTCTCACTGTCTTAATTTATTTCAAGTAGCTATATCACTAGCATCTTTATTATGTAAAATACAGTCCACTCCAATCAAATTTTTAGGTGACATTTTGAGATTTAATGATTTCTTGCAACTCTTCAACTGTTAGGGCGGGGCGCTTACGATGTATCATCCTATGGCAATTGGCACACAGCACTCTAACATCTTTAATACTGGTCTTAATATTTTCGTCCCACTCACTTTCAGGACGTTCAGACAGCGGGTTTAGATGATGGCACTCAATGTAGCTAACCCCAAGCTCTCCGTACTTCTTTTCATAATTGAAGTTGCAAACCTGGCAAGTATAGCCATAAAAAGCCTTTGCTTCTTTGATTAGTTCAGGATTTCGACTAAAGAATCCATATTCTTTAAATATTCGAGTTCCTTCAGCATATTCTTCTTGCTGGGTTCTCTCTCTTACCTTATGTTTTGAAAACCTACTACCTTGATGATCTTGATATTTATCGCTCTGAATACCAAGACCGATTAAATATCCTTCAACTCCGTTAAACTTCTCAAGCCTGTCACTGCGTACTCTGTAAACATTACCACTCGGTCTAAACTTCGAAGCATAACCCATATCTTCTTTGAATTTGTGCCATGTTAAGGAAATTAATTTGGTTTCAAAGAAAAAAATATATGGAAACCTGCCTTCTCCCCATAATGCTATGGATAATTCATACATTTGATATTTATGAAAAACTTTTATGATCGCCAAAACTGGTATTTCTCCACTGCTACCAGTAGTTTTAATGAGAAGCATAGCATCATTTACATCTAGGGTTCTTATAACGCTACTTGCCCCTGAAGGTACTCCCCAGCAATTAAAATAGCCAGAGGGAAATTTATCCTTCAATTCTTCCAAAAGCTTATACTTATATTTCTCAGTATTTGGAACAATTTGTTCAACAAATGATACAGGAACTTTATTAAATACAGTTTTCGGAAAATCTCTTGTTGCGCCCTTCAAGCCCACATCGTGAAAGAAAAGTTCCATAAGCTTACCCTGTATCACGCTACTTTATTTTTCCCTGGTTGATCGGCCACCTAACTATTCATTATACGTATTATACGACAGGTTTCTATATAACACTCTTTAAAGTGACGGTATGTTTAACCTTGCTTTATACTACTATGTTGAGATCAAAACACCAGAAAATATCCGAGTAATTTTAGCTTTAGCTGATCATCAACCAAACCCTACACCCTACTTATTCCGCCTGCGTCAATCCCAAGGGCATTCACCATTGCTATTAGCCCAAACCCTTACCTTACTGGCGATCGCCTTTAGGATTTTAAAGGGCTAAACCTCGGTAAATGGCATTTACGGCAAAGCTCAAACCAATGCTTTTAAGTTCCACCCGATCGCCGGCCTGATAATTGAGGATTAACCAATCACCGTTGTCATTTTTGTGATAGAGATCAACTTCCACGTTGGTGGAGCTGACCAAGAGATAGTCCTGCAACATAGGATTACGGGCATAGAGCCGAAATTTGCTGCCCCGGTCATAGGCTTCGGTACTGGGGGATAAAACCTCCACAACCAGGCAGGGATAGGTAATAAATTGTGTTGACTCCCGATCCCTTGGGTCACAGGTAACGCTGACATCGGGATAGGTATAGTTTTGGGTGTTGACGATCTGGATTTTTAAATCCGAATTGCCCGTTTCACAATCACCGCCATCAAGATGATTACAAAATAAAGTCGATAGGCGGACACTGATAACACTGTGGTTTTTACTGCCGCCCCCCATGGCATAGATATCCCCGTCAAAATACTCATGCTTTTCCAACTGCCTTTCTTCCCATGCCAAATATTCTTCGGGGCTGAGCTTTGGGAATGGGGCAGACTCAGATGCAGAAATCATGACGGGTTGACTCAACGGATTTTATTCAACGTTAATCATCAAAATGACTGACGATCGCCTGGGCAAACTCGGAACATTTCAATGGCTGATCTACCTTCGGTTCCATCAACCGGGCCAGGTCATAGGTCACTTCCCGATTGGCGATCGCCGCCCCAATACCTTTTTTAATCAGGTCAGCGGCCTCCTGCCAGCCCATAAATTCCAACATCATGACGCCGGAAAGAATCACCGAGCCGGGGTTAATGCGGTCTAGCCCAGCGTGTTTGGGGGCAGTGCCGTGGGTTGCTTCAAAAATGGCCGCACTATCACCAATGTTAGCTCCAGGACCCATGCCCAAACCTCCTACCACAGCGGCGGCGGCATCAGAAAGATAATCCCCGTTTAAATTCATCGTCGCCAGAATGGAATACTCATCGGGGCGGGTTTGAATTTGTTGGAAAATGCTATCGGCAATGCGGTCGTTGACCATTACTTTATCTTTCCACTGGCCATTACCGTGGGATGCCCAAATGGAGTCCAAAACCTGCTCCACTTCCTCTTTAATCACCGCTTTTTTCTCTTCAGTGAGGGTATCGTAACCGGGGTCAATCATGTGGGCGTTGGCCTCAATAGTCAAATCAGGATTACTTTCCTTATTGCCCAAAATCCAAGATTCCCGCTCCGTAACGCATTCCGCCCGAAATTCCGTGGTGGCCAATTCATAGCCCCAATCCCGAAAGGCTCCTTCGGTGAATTTCATAATGTTGCCCTTATGGACCAGCGTCACCATCTGTTTGGCTTTCGGTAACCGCAACGCATGGAGAATGGCCCGCCGCACTAAACGTTGGGAGCCGGTTTTACTAATTGGTTTAATGCCAATGCCGGAATCAAGGCGAATTTGTTTTTTGCCTAAAGCCGGAGTCGCGGGAATCAGATCATCGTTGAGATAAGCGATTAATTTTTTTGCTCCTTCGGTGCCTTCGGCCCATTCAATGCCCAGGTAAATATCTTCTGTATTTTCCCGATAAACAATGATGTCCAATTTTTCAGGGGTTTTATGGGGGGAGGGAGTGCCGGGATAATAGCGACAGGGCCGCACACAGGTATAGAGATCAAAAATTTGCCTCAGGGCCACGTTTAAAGACCGGATGCCACCGCCCACAGGGGTGGTCAAAGGCCCTTTAATTGCCACACCGTATTCCTTAATCGCCGTTAAGGTATCTTCCGGTAAGTATTGATAGGTGCCGTATAGTTCACAGGCTTCGTCCCCCGCATAGACCTTAAACCAGTTAATTTTCTTCTCGCCGCCATAGGCCTTGGCGATCGCCGCATCGATGACTAACTCGGTGGCGGGCCAAATATCAACCCCAGTACCGTCCCCTCGGATGTAGGGAATAATCGGATCGTTGGGCACTACGGGCTTACCTGCAACAAAGGTGATTTTTGACCCAACGCTGGGGGGCTGAAGTTTTTCGTACATAGCAAATTGTCATTGAAAAAACGGCACGGAGCAGATCATAATCCTTTCTGGAAGCTCTGATTGCATTGGCCGTTACGAAATTTTTTCCCTAGAGACACGGTAATCAATGGGCGGTTTTCTTATTACTGAAACCAATCTATGGCTAGATAAAATGTGATCATTGCTTTTACCAAAAATTTTCACAAAAGACGGCGATCACCAAAATAAACTTGACCAGTCCTGATTTTTCCATGAATTCTTCCCGATTACCCCAGCCCGCGGCCCAGGATGTACAGAAAATTTTTGCCCGCATTGCTCCCCAGTACGATGACCTCAACACATTTTTGAGCTTTGGTCAGCACCATATTTGGAAGGCCATGGCCGTTAAGTGGAGTGGCGTATTACCTGGCGATCTTCTGTTGGATGTGTGTTGCGGCAGCGGGGATTTGGCTTTCCAGGGGGCCAAGGTGGTGGGCACGGGAGGAAAAGTTATTGGGTTGGATTTCTGTGCTGAACTATTGGCGATCGCCGCTGGCAAACATCAAAGTAAATATGCCCAGTTGCCGATGCAATGGCTGCAAGGAGATGCCCTCGCCTTACCCTTCGACGATCATGAATTTGACGGGGCCACCATGGGCTATGGCCTCAGAAATGTAGGCAATATTCCCCAAGCCCTAAAGGAGTTGCACCGGGTACTCAAACCGGGCAAAAAAGTGGCTATTCTCGACTTTCATCAACCAAGTAATGCTTTGGTGGCCAGCTTTCAGCGTTGGTACCTGGCCAATGTGGTGGTGCCCATGGCCAAGCAATGGCGTTTAACTGAGGAGTACGCCTATCTGCAACCGAGTTTAGACCGCTTTCCCACCGGCCCAGCCCAAGTCAAACTTGCCTTAGAAGCAGGGTTTGCCAAAGCTGTCCACTATCCCATTGCCGCCGGTTTAATGGGGGTTTTAGTAGCAGAAAA
Source organism: Synechocystis salina LEGE 00031 (assembly GCF_015207985.1). Classification (GTDB taxonomy): domain Bacteria; phylum Cyanobacteriota; class Cyanobacteriia; order Cyanobacteriales; family Microcystaceae; genus Synechocystis; species Synechocystis salina. The sequence goes on from NZ_JADEVV010000064.1 coordinate 18,626, forward strand.
AGACTCTATTGGCTAGGTATAAGGTTGCTGGGATTCTGCAAAATTTGGCGACCCGATCAGCCAGTGCCTGTAAAATTTGATGTCGATTAATTGCTGGCGATCGCCTAATCGCGCTATTGGTAGGAGATAGCGGAGGTGTCATTATGTTCAAAACCATTCTATTTCCCCTGGACCGGAGCCGAGAAGCAAGGGATGCGGCCCAAATGGTCGCGGATTTGGTCAAAATCCACCAAAGTCATTTAGTTTTGTTGTCGGTGGTGGAAAAAACTCCCCCCGGCCAAGACCACGAAGCCCACGGCATGGATTCCCCGGAAGCGGTGGCCAAATTACTGGAGGCAGCCCAGGCTGTTTTTTCCCAACAGGGCATTGCCACCAAAACCATTGAACGGGAAGGCATGGCTTCTTTCACCATTTGTGACGTGGCCGATGAAGTAAATGCAGACCTGATCGTGATGGGCTGTCGAGGTTTAGGCCTCACCACCGAAGGAGCGGCGGAAAGCGTCACTGCAAGGGTAATTAATCTTTCCCCTTGCCCAGTGCTGGTGGTGCCCTAGGGTTAGTCCCCAATTCCCATGGCAGAAATCAGCAACGTTGGGGACGGGGATTGGCTCAACCAAGCTTGGCAGCAAGACCATGGCCAACCCCTATGCCTGAACCGCCCCGATATCCTCTCCGGGTTAAAGATTATCGCCCCTGCCTGTACCGACTCCACCAACCAACTGCTGTGGGACTTACGACATCAGGGTTATCAACCGCCCCTAGCGGCGATCGCCAGGGAACAAACTGCTGGTCGGGGGCAATGGGGTCGGAGTTGGCAGTCTCCACCGGGGGGATTGTATCTATCCCTGTGGTTAGCCACCCATTTACCCATAAGCCACAGTCCCCACTTGGTTTTATGGAGTGCCTGGGGCATCGCCTACGCCCTAGTTCAGCACGGCATTCCGGTACAACTCAAATGGCCCAATGATCTGCTGTTACAAGGTAGAAAATTGGCCGGCATTAAAACTGAAAGCAAAATCAGTGGGGGCATAATTACCGCGGCCATCGTGGGAGTGGGCATTAACTGGATTAACCCCGTACCGGCCACTGGCATTGCCCTAGGGCCCTTTTGCAAAGCCCAATCAATCCAGAGTGTGACCAATCTGACGGACTTAGCTGAAATTACCCTGGCAGGGCTTACCCTCGGCTGGCATCGTTACCAAAGCGAGGGGATTGGGGCCATTGTGGCGGATTACCTGCAATTATTTGCCCATCGGGGTCGGGAAATCAGCTTACCCCAGGGTATGGGCATCATTGAATCCATCACCCCCCAGGGGGAATTGGTGGTAGTGATAGATCAACGGCGGGAAATAATCCTCCCCGGCACCATTAGTCTAGGCTACGATCAGGGCGGATAACGGCTAAAATACGGACAAGTTAACGCCTACGCCCCACCATGAACCGACGCAACACCGAATTGGCCAATCCCATTCCCCAGGCCGCCTTGCGGGCCTCCGTAGACTTAACCACCTGGGGCAACATCGGCTTTTGGGTGCAGATTGTCCTGGGAGCCTTTTCCGTCGTCACGTTTTTGTTTGCCGGTTTTAGTTTAAGTGGCCCCAATCGCACCACCGGCATTGAAGCGGGCATTCTTTCGGCCTTTATTTCCATTGTCCTGTTGGGCTTTGGCATTTTCTTTTCCACCCGTTACCGTCGTTTAGGGCGCAATCTCAAAGATTCGGAAGCCACCAAGCATCCCCGTCGGGCGGATATTCTCAAGCTGATTCGTATTGGCTTGATCATCAACTTGGTGGGCATGGGTACCGCCATCATCGGAGGAGCGGCCATGAGTGGCATTGTGTTGGGCAAAGCCCTCAGTGTGCCGCCGGGAACCTTTGCTTCCGCTGCTGACCCCAACCGTTTTGTGCAATCCACCGATTTACTAGCCATTCAGGCTAACATCAACACCATCATTGCCCACTTCACTGGTTTGTTGTCATCCCTGTGGTTGCTAGACCGTCTGAACAAGTAATTTTTAAACGTACTGTGTTATTGCCATCCTCATCCAGGGGCACTTCAATTACTTCCTGGGTTAATCCTTCAATGGCCGTTAACAGGGAACGTAGGTTGGGGGTACTGGCTCCGGTGTCCACATAGAGGCGATCGGATAGGGTGGCTAAACGTTTCCAGGTGGTGAATAGTTTGCCCACAGACTGCTCCAATTGGGTGGCTTGTTTGAGCAGATCCGCCGCTGTGTTGAGGCAATCTAAGCGCAGGGCCTCCTCTAAGGCCAGTTCCATATCTAACGGGAAAGCTTTTAGGGTTTGTACCTTGGCTGCCGCATCTAGATATTTAGATAGATTGCGGGCAGAAGTGGTGAGATATTTAACTGTGTCCACATCGGGGGAGGCGATCGCCTCTTCCTGTAGAGCTTGTAAATGAACTTCTGGTACCTTTTCCAATTCCTTCACCAGGGGAGCCAAATGACGAGGAGGCACAGTGCCGTCGGTGGCCTTTTCCTTGAGCACATCGGGCAATAGTTCCGAACTCATGGCAGTCCACTCATCCGCCAACTGCTTCACTTCCCGTCGGGTAATCCGGTCGCCATTATGGGCCGCATCACTGACCAACTTTTGCACTTCTGGATCAGCTTTAGCCGTTTCCACAAAGGCCCGTTTGCTGAAATTGTTGATGGAACCGGGGTCCAGTTGTCCTTCGGCAATGAGGGTATCGGCACTATTGGCCAGTTGAATGAGGGCATAGGCTTGGGTTTTAGAAATCTCCCGTTGCTTGAGCCAATTTAAAAAGCCAGTGCCCCGACCTTCGCCACCAATTTTTTCCCGGTCCCGCACCGCCCGGAGAATGCGCCCCCGCCAAATTTCCGTCTGGAGGTCAAAGCGCTCGCACAGTTGCCAAAAATCATCCAACTGCTGCTGAAACTCATGCTCTTGGATTTCCTCATCGGCGGGATCCGGCAGGGCAAAGTTAATGTCAGCGGGAATTTCCAGCGCGGCGGTAATGGCTTCGGGGGAAGGCGCAAGCTCAACCATAGGGCTAATCTTTAATCTAGTTAATATTTGGGAACGGCAAAGCAAAGGCTTGGGGAAAGCAATAATTGCCAAAGCTTTACCAAGCTATCACAAGGGGGAGATCTTCCTGGTCGGTCGTCCCCAAATAGGGCTAAGCAAGGCCTATCAGGGGTTAATTTTGGGGATTTTCCACCGGGGGTAAGGCCGGTTCCGTTGGCACAGGAGACTCAACCCTAGGGGCG
>NZ_JADEVV010000065.1 GCF_015207985.1 Synechocystis salina LEGE 00031
ACGACGGCAAGCCTATTTCGGGGTTTGCCTCTTGACTCCCAGTCAATCAATACTAGAAAACTACGCTATCTGTAGTGTTTTCCCGAAAATTTAGTAACTATTGGTAGAGCCTGCGGAATGTAGGTTAGAACATTATTGTCGGCAAAATTTCCGACTCTAGACGGGCCGCCACCGCAAAGGCGATCGCTGTTGATCAACCGAAAGTTAAAACAAATCTCCATAATTCTGCCAATACTGCTAAGGCAATTCTTAAGCTTCGTCGGTTGGATTCGGAGGGGTCAAGCTGAAACTGGATTTCGGCAATACGGCATCGAGTTTCGATTCTAGTTCGGCGAGTTGTATATCTTCTGCTCTAGCTCTGCGTTGCCTTTCCTCAGCTCTTTCATCCCCTGCTCGTGCAAGATCTTCCGCTCTTCGTTGCTCTTCTTGAGCCAAGCGATTTGCTTCTCGATTTCGAGGGTTCCACTCAACGCCGAAATTAGCCAGTGTAGCCAAGAGGGCCGCCACGGTGAGTCCATTGCTCCACCCCCGGGGGTTGGCAACAAGTCCGAGGAATTCAAAGTCGGTTTGGTCATAGAACCTCAAAAACGCAATGGCGATCAACAGCAGGGTCAAAACCGTCGAGGGCAATAACCCCAGAAAATTTAGCCACATCGACACAATTCTTGGATTCCCTTCATTTTAATGGACGGTTATAGCTTGAATCCTATGTGACGTCCAACAGCCCTTGTTCTTTGAGTTTAGGATTGAAGCGAATTGGTTGCCCCACGCCCCTGGCTTCCAGTTTGGCCAATACTTCAGTCTCTAGCCTACGGGCAATTTTTTTCAGGAGCTTGGGAGTATCCCCTGGTTCACTGACCGCAACGGCAGCGGCCTCTTCCGGAGTCCAATAATCCCGGACGTTGATGGATTCAGCCCAAATTTTCTGGCTATCACCATTTCCAGGGGGATTTTGTCCAGTTAGCCAATGGTTTTGAATTTGAACTAATAGTTGGCGATCGGGGTGGTCGATGGTGTGTACCTTGAGCCCATGGCAATGCTCCGGTTGGCGCACTAAATGCTGCAGTAGGCTAATGGCTAGATTACGGGAATAGCCCACGTACTGCAGGGTCTGATGCTGGTCAAAAATGGCGTAAACCCCAATACGTTTTTCGTAGCTCGGATCAATTTCCCCCGCCTCAGTTAGAAACGGTAAGGGATTGAGATCAGCTAAATCGGGAAGGGAATCCGCCATTGTGAAAATTTTAGGGTTAACAAAAAAATCTGACTGAGCATAGCTAACGTGAACTACCCTTCTCTGCAAGGGAGGAAGGGGAATTCTACGGCATTTTTGTTAAAAGGGAATATCGTCAGTACCGCCGTTGGCATCGACAGGCTCAAACTCATCTAAGGGGGGGGAGAATGGCCCAGGCGCGGTGGCGTTGCCGCTATCCAGCAAACTAATGCGGGAGGCAGTCAGCTCAGCCCGTTTTTCCTTAAAGCCTTCCTGCCGCTCCACCATGTTCATGCCCAAGCGCCCTTCGATAATTAGGCGATCGCCTGGGTGGTAGGTTTCTTTAATGGTGTTGGCCAAATTGCCCCAACCAACCACTTTCAAACTTTCCTTGGGGGAATCATCCCTTATACCGGGGAACTCCACTAGGAATTCACAGACGGGGGTTTGATTTTCTTTGGTAAAGCGCAATTCCGGCTCCCGAATGACGGTGGCCATTAAAACAAAATTGTTCATGGGGGCGATGACCTAAATTCTAAGGTTGGGCAGCAATTGGTTGAATCTTGATGAATCGGGCAGGAATGGGCAGGATTGACCGGTCTAATCAGCTCGGCTCAATTCTACCTCGATCGCCGACGGAGAGAGTAGTCACAATCTACTATTTTAACTACTAATTCACCGTGAAGCGAATAAATTTTTTCTTGCCTACCTGGAGTACTTTGCCGTCTAAATCCTGCGGTTGTTGGTATTCCTGGTTAACATCTGACTGGCGATCGCCATCTAAACGCACGGCTCCTCCCTTAATTTGACGCCGACCCTCACTACTACTGGGGCATAGGCCGGTGGCACTAAGGAGATAGGCCAATTTAACCGGAAAGGTAACTTCCCCTAGGCAAAATTCCGGCACACTGTCCGTATTGCCCGCTTTCCCCTGGGTAACAATGGCCTCCGCTGTTTCCTGGGCGGCGATCGCCCCTTCCATTCCATGAAACTGACTGGTAACTTCTTTGGCTAAAAGTTTTTGGCACTCCCTCGGATTATCTGGTAGTTGACCCAGATCTAACTTAGTCAGCAACTCAAAGTATTCCCCCAAAAGGCGATCGGGGGTTTTTTCTAGCTTGGAATACATGGACAAGGCATCTTCCTGTAAGCCCACATAATTGTTCAGGGACTTAGACATTTTTTGTTGTCCGTCTGTCCCCAACAAAATTGGCAATAGCAAACCGAACTGGGGCTTCAAGCCAAAATGTCTTTGTAAGTCCCGACCGACTGCAATATTAAACTTTTGATCTGTGCCACCCAATTCCACATCAGCTTGCACTGCTACGGAGTCATAGCCCTGCATTAAAGGGTAAAGAAATTCATGTAAAAAGATGGGATTTTCCTTTTGGAAACGTTCCGCAAACCCCTCCTTGGCCAACATTTGCCCCACCGTCATCTTGGCCAGCAACTCTAAGATTTGGGATAAATCCAATTGGGACAACCACTCCGAGTTGTAGCGGATTTCCAACCTTCCAGGGGTATCAAAATCTAAAATGGGGCGCAACTGAGCCAGGTAACTTTCCGCATTACGCTTCACCTGATCCGCCGTTAACTGTTTCCGCACCTCCGATTTTCCAGTCGGATCACCAATTTGGGCCGTGAAATCGCCAATAATTACCACCGCTGTGTGGCCCGCATCCTGAAAAGCCCGCAATTTGCGAAAGGGAATGCTATGGCCGAGGTGAATGTCCGTGCCCGTGGGATCAATGCCCAGCTTGATCCGCAAAGGGCGATCGCCCTGGATTAAAACCCCCAAATTTTCCAAGGAGTTGTGGGAATCAGCATTGTGGGGAAAAATTTCCGCCGTCCCCCGCCAGAGCCAATCGGGTTCAGAATGTACAGCCATGGATTAACTAGATAGATGTAATTAAACTAAGCATAGGTTTTACCCCCTATCCCCCAGCCCCCTTGATGAGGGGAAATTCCTAGGAAGGGACGGTTTCACCAATGTTTACCCTCACTTACCCAGCAAAAACTAAAGGGGGAATGGCAAAAAACCTAAACTTCATCGACAATGCCAAAAACCCGTTTAAATACCTTTTCCACCTTACTGCCAGAATCAATGGACTCTAGGGGATCTTTCCGTAAACGATGGCGCAAACAAAGTACAATCACCCGGCTGATGTCATCTACGGTTACTTCAGTGCGCCCCTCAAAAGCGGCGATCGCCTTGGCGGCCCGGTTGGTAACAATGTCCCCCCGTAATCCATCCACATCTAGCTCGGCGCAAACTTCAGACACCTTCACCCGGTAGTCATAATCAATGGTCACCTGGGGAAGCCGAGTTTGGGCGTTAACAATTTTTGCCTGCAACGCTTCCTGTTCCGTTTGATAATGGTCACAGAAGGGCTGGGGATTTTGGTCAAATTCCGTCCGTTGCTCCACAATTTTTACCCGCAGGGCCGGTTCCCTCACAGTGCGAATTTCAGCGTGCATACCAAATCGGTCTAATAATTGAGGTCGCAATTCCCCTTCCTCAGGGTTACCGGAACCAACCAAGACAAATCGGGCCGGATGGCGAATGGAAATACCTTCCCGCTCCACCGTATTCCAGCCCCCAGCGGCGGAGTCCAACAACACATCCACTAGGTGATCGTCCAAGAGGTTGACTTCATCCACATACAAAATGCCCCGGTTGGCCTTAGCCAATAGACCCGGTTCAAAGGCCTTAACCCCTTCTGAAAGAGCTTTTTCAATGTCGATGGTGCCACACACCCGGTCCTCCGTTGCGCCTAGGGGTAAGTCCACCATGGTGACTTTCTTTTTAACAATGGCCAGGGGCTCTTGGCTATCCACCCGGATGCGTACTTCCTCACTCATCATTTCCGGATCATGGGGGGAAGAGTTAAAAGGATCATTGGCCACCACTTCAATTTCCGGTAACAAATCCGCCAAGGCCCTAATGGTGGTGGATTTCCCAGTGCCCCGATCGCCCATGATCATTACACCGCCAATTTTGGGATCAATGACATTGAGCAACAGAGCCAACTTCATTTCATCTTGACCAACGATCGCCGTAAAAGGAAAAACAACACGGCGGGTTTTGCTGGGAGCGGCAAGGGTGGCAGTCATGGGCAAAGGGACAAAAATAAAAAATAATTAAAACTTTTAGATTCCGTGGGACCAGAAATCAAACTTGGCCAGGGTAATTGAACTCCGCCAAGATCAACCAAGTTTTGGCATTCCATCGGGGGCGGCTAAAATCCGGCCGTTAACCATTTTGACACAAGGTTGGGAACCTGCCTGCAACGGTGAAACCTTAGCCTCAAAAAATATGGGAGAATAGTTTTCAGTAGCAAGCCTGGGTGCGTAGCTCAGTGGATAGAGCATCCGCCTTCTAAGCGGACGGTCGCAGGTTCGAATCCTGCCGCACCCGTTATTCCCTTCAACGTTAAGGATCTGCTATGAAATCCCGCGCCGCCGTTGCCTTTGAAGTGGGCCAACCCTTGCAAATCGTAGAAATAGATGTGGCCCCACCTAAGCAAGGGGAAGTCCTGGTTAAGATCACCCATACCGGAGTCTGCCACACGGACGCATTTACCCTCAGCGGCGATGATCCAGAAGGACTTTTCCCTGTGGTGCTGGGCCATGAGGGGGCAGGAATTGTGGTTGAAGTAGGGGCAGGGGTAACCAGTGTTCAACCGGGAGACCACGTTATTCCCCTCTACACGGCCGAATGTGGGGAGTGTTTATTTTGTCGTTCTGTCAAAACCAATCTGTGCGTTTCAGTGCGGGCCACCCAGGGGAAAGGGGTCATGCCGGACGGTACAAGTCGCTTTTCCTACAACGGCCAACCCCTCTACCATTACATGGGTTGTAGTACGTTTAGTGAATATACCGTCGTTGCCGAAGTTTCCCTGGCCAAAATTAATTCTGAGGCTAACCACGAACACGTTTGCCTCCTGGGGTGTGGCGTCACCACGGGCATTGGTGCTGTACACAATACTGCCAAAGTGCAACCGGGGGACTCAGTGGCGGTATTCGGCCTGGGGGGCATCGGCCTTGCGGTGGTGCAGGGGGCCAGACAGGCTAAAGCTGGCCGCATCATTGCCATCGACACCAACCCAGCCAAATTTGAGCTTGCCAAACAGATGGGGGCCACCGACTGTATTAATCCAAAGGACCATGACCAACCCGTTCAGCAAGTCATTGTCGAGATGACCGGCTGGGGAGTGGACCACTCCTTTGAATGCATTGGCAATGTGGAGGTAATGCGTTCTGCCCTGGAATGTGCCCACCGGGGTTGGGGGCAATCGGTGATCATTGGCGTGGCGGGGGCTGGCCAAGAAATTTCCACCAGACCATTCCAGCTTGTCACCGGTCGCAGATGGATGGGCACAGCTTTTGGTGGTGTTAAAGGCCGTTCCCAACTGCCGGGGATGGTGGAACAATCCATGCGGGGGGAGATTGAACTGGCCCCCTTTGTCACCCACACCATGACCCTCAGCGAGATTAATCAAGCCTTTGACCTCATGCACGAAGGCAAATCAATTCGCAGTGTTATTCATTATTAATTCAACCCATGGAACGATTAGAACACCACGCTAGCTTCGGGGGTTGGCAGAGCGTTTACCGCCATCACAGTGCTGTGCTCAATTGCGCCATGAACGTTGGTATTTATCTGCCGCCCCAGGCCAGCAACCAACGTTGCCCAGTTTTGTACTGGCTGTCTGGCCTCACCTGCACGGAACAAAATGCCATCACCAAAGCGGGTTTACAGCAACACGCCGCAAAGTATGGACTAATTGTTGTGGCACCGGACACCAGTCCCCGGGGTGAGGGCATAGTTGACTCTGAAGATTATGACTTGGGTATGGGGGCCAGCTTCTATCTCAATGCCACCCAACCGCCCTGGGCCGCCCATTACCGTATGTATGATTATGTGGTGCAAGAACTGCCTACATGGGTTGAGAATAATTTTCCCGCCACCAATGCCCGGAGTATTTTTGGCCATTCCATGGGGGGTCATGGTGCCCTGGTCATTGCCCTGCGTAATCCTGGTCGTTATCGCAGTGTTTCAGCCTTTGCCCCGGTTGTTGCCCCCAGCAAAGTACCTTGGGGACAAAAAGCTTTCCAAGCTTATTTAGGGGATGACCAGTTGAGCTGGCAACCGTGGGATACCTGTGCTTTGATTCAATCCGCCCCGGAGCGGCTACCCCTTTTGGTGGACTATGGGGACGCCGATCAGTTCCTCACCACCCAACTGCGGCCAGAGTTACTCCAAGCGGCTTGCGAAGCAGCTAACCATCCCCTCACCCTCCGGTTGCAACCGGGCTACGACCACAGCTATTACTTCATTTCCAGTTTGATGGGTGAGCATATTGATTGGCATGGAGCGGCGTTGCTAGACTAATCTGTGCCTAATCCTATTAAAGGGAATAAAAAACTTTCTTTTGTTATTGCTATGCCCGAAAAACATTTAAAGCAATGGGCGCTACGGCAGCCCAGGAAAACTATCCACGTACTGAATTTTAACGTCGGGAAATGATTCAAAAATTTTAATTTTGGTATCGGGAAAGGAGGTCACAATTTGCCATAGCCCACATTGATTGGGGAAACTCTCTACTAGTTGTACCTTAAGATTGGGAAAGGCATTGACCACCTGCACTGTGAGATCGGGAAAAGAATCAACTAATTGAATTTTGCCGTAGAGGGGGTAACCATTAAAGCTACAATCAGCGGCGTTGATGCTTTCTTCTGCCCGCATACCAGGATTAATGAAGACGGAAAATAAACAATTAAAAACTAATATCATTGCCAACTTAGTTTTCATTGATACCTGCTCCCAATCATAAGTCAACGCTATGGAGTAACCTGGGCCACTTTTGACAAAACAAATAGGCTACCTTCGCCACCCCTGCCAATTCTCAAATCCTCATCAAGATAGGTGATTTCTAAGAAGGGAATTCTTCCCTCCGGCGATCGGGCAGGCACAACTTTGGCTGGATCTAACTTGGGGGTAGGCACACCCATTAGTTTTTGCACAGAAATTATCCTTTCGAGAAATTCCACATTGATGCGTTTATCGGGCAACACTTCCCCAGCCGGTTTGGCAATCTCAAACTTTGCTGTCACTTTGACATAACCTTTAGCCAGGCCGAGGGGATGGTAAACAAAAGCTTGATTTAGAAACGATTGATTGGGGACGTTAATGATTTGATAAATACGGCCAACTTTCAGCCCTAGGGGCAGCTTATCTAGGGATCTAATTTCCCTAGCAGTGGAATAGTTTAGTAACCAATTGCCATCTAGTAATTGGGGTGAGTATAACAGTGGGTATAGGTTGGGATTTAAGGCTTCGATCGCCGTTACTAGGGCTTCGATTTGGTTGGAAGTATTTGCCGGTAAAGTACGGTTGGTGAGGGGGGCACCCCGCTTGGCTTTTTGTAGAGGCTGGATCAGTGTGAATAGTTTTTGCTTTAAGGCTTGACGGTCTGGGGCCATGAGTAATTTAATCAAAATGTAAGGCTAGCCAAATGCAGGGTGGTTCATTGCTGGTAAATGTTACCCGATGTTTTTGCCGGGCGGGAATAAGCAAATAATCCCCTTTATTAAGGTTAATCACTGCACCGGTATCGTAGGTTATTTCCGCTTTTCCCTGCAACAATACTACCCATTCTATGCGGTCTTGGTCATACCATTTCCCCTCTGGAGTAATCTGCCCAGTGGAAATAATTCGTTCCAAAGTAATATTTTGATTTTGCAGTAGCAGGTCAAATTGTTCTTGATCCGGTAGGGGATCGGGCAATTGCCACAGGTTTTTCATGGTATAGCATGGAGCAAAAATGCCAGTAAGCCCACTAGACTAATGGCTCGATTTTCCAATAATAAACCGCCCCAGACTTAGATTAAAAAACTAGAGCGGTGTGATATTTATTTGACCGTTAACTGATTAAATTAAAGTGGCGATCACCTTGTGGAGAATTGCCACGGCCTGGGCAATTTCTGCTTCCGTTACCACCAAGGGGGGCACAAACCGCAACACCTTGGGACCAGCGGGGGCTAGGAGTAAACCCTGTTCCATGGCGGCTTTGACAATTTCAATGGAGGTAAGGGAACTTTCGGCGCTAATTTCTAGACCGTTGATCAAGCCCCAACCCCGGACTTCGGTAAAAAGTGTGGGATATTGATATTTAATTTCCGCCAAACCACTCCGTAGCTGTTCCCCCCGGGCTTGGACATTATCCAACAGGCGATCGCCCTCGATGGTTTTTAACACCGCTAGCCCAGCAGCACAGGCAAAGGGATTACCGCCAAAGGTGCTGGCATGGTTACCCGGCTCAAACACATCACAGAATTTTTTGCACATCATCGCCCCGATGGGAATGCCCCCAGCTAGGCCCTTGGCACTGGTGAAAATGTCTGGCTCTACCCCGAGATGTTCGTAGCCCCACAGCTTACCAGTACGTCCTACTCCTACTTGCACTTCGTCAAAGACCAGCAAAATATCGTTTTGGTCACAAATATCCCGCACCCTTTTGAAGTAGTCCAAATCCCCGGGGCGGACTCCCCCTTCCCCCTGCAACGGTTCCAGGAAAATGGCCGCCACCCGACTATTACCTTCGTCTAAATCCGCCACCTTATTTTCCAGGGCACAGATATCGTTATAGGGCACATAATCAAAGCCCGGCATGAGGGGGTCAAAATACTGCTGGTATTTCGGTTGACCTGTGGCGGTGATGGTGGCCAGGGTGCGACCGTGGAAACTGGCTTTGGCGGTGAGGATAACGGGCTGTTCGAGGAAATCTAGGACGGTGTGGGCATATTTTCGCACCAATTTAATCGCCGCCTCGTTGGCTTCTGCTCCGGAGTTACAGAAGAAAACCCGGTCCGCACAGGAGTGGTCCACAATCCATTTAGCCAGTTCCCCCTGCTCAGGAATGTAGTATAAGTTTGAGACGTGGTGGAGTTTTTGAATTTGCTCAGAAACTGCATTAATTAGGGCTGGATGGGCGTGGCCGAGGGTACAGGTGGCAATGCCAGCGACAAAATCGAGATAACTTTTGCCCTGGGTATCCCACAAAGTACTTCCCTGGCCCTTGGCGATCGCAATGGGAAAACGCCCATAGGTGTTCATCACATAGGCATCAAAATCTTCAGTTTTAAACTCAGCGGCAGCGGATAGGTCGGTCACGGCAAAAGCTTGGGGTTCGACGGGTTCAACAACAGGGGAATAGGTCACGGGGGGCTCCTAACGCGTTAGACTGGCCAAATTTGGATATGGTCTGCAGGGGTAGGGTCACCCCTCTGAAATAATTGTCTCCTGATCTTAAATCGACTGACCTGTTTTAAGTGAGGTTTTAGGATGGGATTGGGATCACCAAGTCAGGAAAACCTGTTAAATCTGATCGATCGCCAGGGGCGCAGGTTAAGACAGGAATTGATGGCCGGGGCCATTACCCTAGCGGGCTTATTTGTGATCGGCACGGCCTGGTACAGGTACGTAGAAGGCTGGACTTGGTTGGATGCCTTCTATATGACCACCATTACCCTCGCCACCGTCGGCTTTGGGGAAACCCATCCCCTCAGTCCGGCATCCCGTTTGTTTACCATTTTGCTGATTTTGATGGGCCTATTGACCATAGGCTACATGGTAAATCGTTTCACCGAAGCCTTTATCCAGGGATACTTTCAAGACAGTTTACGCCGGCGGCAGGAGCAAAAGGTGATTGAGCGATTGGCAGACCATTACATTCTGTGTGGCTATGGACGCACAGGGCAACAAATTGCCTTTGAGTTTGCGGTGGAAAATATTCCCTTTGTGGTGATTGATGCTTCCCCAGAAGTTATCATCCAAGCAAAGCTGAGGGACTATGCTGTCCTCCAGGGAGATGCCACCTTGGACGAAATTCTCCTGGCGGCCCATATTGAACGGGCCACTTGCATTGTTTCTGCCCTTTCCTCCGATGCGGAAAATCTTTACACCGTCCTTTCCGCCAAAACCCTCAATCCTGAAATTCGGGCGATCGCCAGGGCCAGTTCGGAAGAAGCGGTGCAAAAACTGAAACGGGCCGGGGCGGATGAGGTAGTTTCTCCCTACATTACCGGAGGTAAAAGGCTAGCGGCGGCGGCATTGCGGCCCCAGGTGGTAAGTTTTGTCGATGGCATCTTGACTGGGGCGGATCGGTCTTTTTATATGGAAGAATTTCGTATTGGGGCCCAAGACTGTCCCTACATTGGCCAAACCTTGCGGGAAGCCCAACTCCGGGCCCAATCGGGGGCATTAATTCTGGCCATTCGTCGCCAAGACCATAAATTAATTGTGGGACCCATGGGAGACACCCACTTACTAGATGCCGATGCCCTCATTTGCCTGGGCACAGTGGAACAACTCCGTACCCTCAACCAACTCCTTTGTCCCCTCAATCCGGCGCCGGTGCGTCTGCCCAAAAACCATCGCTAGTATCAAGGAATGCCACCATTATGCTTTTCCACTTAGCTAATTTGCCCTACTGGTTGCTGCTGGCGGTGGGGGTGCTCTGCCTGGGGTTAATGATTATCTCCGGTGATGGGGATGAAGAACTGGATGTAGAAATGTCCTTAGAAGCTGGCTCCGATGTGGACATCACCCATTTAGACGTGGAGCTTGACCAGGGGGGAGCGATGGAAGAAGGGGAAGCGGTGCCCATGGCTCTGCAAGTACTCTCCTTTTTTGGTTTGGGCAAAGTTCCATTAATGATTCTCCTCGGCATTGATTTTAGCCTCTGGGGAGTAATTGGTTGGATACTCAATGTGGCTGTCGCTACGGTAATGGGTACTATGTCTACTGAACTGCTGGGTTGGGCTGGGATAATTTTCCTGGTTTCCCTGGCCATCAGTCTTTGGTTTGGTCGCCTGGCATCCCGTCCGATCGCCAATTTATTTAAAACCTTTAGTCAAGATGTCAGTGCAGAGCGAGTCATTGGTTGCACCGGCACTGTCACCTCAAAAAAATTACCCTACCTAGCCAATGGCACCATCGGCCAAGCCCACGTTTACGACAACGCTGGCAACCTACTAACTTTGAGCGTCAGCCTACCGGATTGGGCCACCGTAATTCCCCACCATAACCAGGAAATTTTGATTATCGACCAGTCCCCCAAAGGTTATGGCTACCTGGCGATCGCCAAGGATAGTTCCGACGAAGATAAATGGTTAAAGTCTTGAAAGCCCAAACTTTGCCATCACCATTACCATTCAGCCCACTCAGCCAAAATTCCACCATGGCAAGGCATTGTCTAGACTGGAGAAAAAATTGCGAGGATTAACCCCATGACCGTAGCCCTCGACCGAGAAATCATTTACCCCGACAGCGATGGACAGCCCATGGCCGACAACACAGAACAATTTGAGTGGATTGTCCTCCTCAAAGAAAATTTGGAATGTCTCTTTGCCCAAAACCCGGACGTATTCGTAGGGGGAGACCTGTTGTGGTACCCGGTGGAAGGGCATCCAGAAATTCGTGTGGCACCGGACGTGATGGTGGCTTTGGGCAGACCCAAGGGCAAACGAGGTTCCTACCGTCAGTGGCAGGAAAATAACCAACCGCCCCAGGTGGTGTTTGAAATTTTATCCCCCGGCAATACCCTCAAGGAAATGACCAAAAAGTTAAAATTCTATGATCATCATGGCGTCGAAGAGTACTATATTTACGATCCGGATGACAATGAACTCACTGGGTTGCAACGAATTGGCGGAGAGTTGACCATCATTGAGGAAATGGCCCATTGGGTTAGTCCTTTGTTGGGCATAAAATTCGAGTTGGATGCCGAGACTTTGCGGGTTTATTACCCCGACGGGCGACCTTTTCTCTCCACAGTGGCATTAGCAACCCAGGCAGAGCAAGAGTTTCAACGAGCTGAGCGGGAAAAACTCCGGGCCGAGTTGGCGGAAGCAGAAAACGATCGCCTCAAGGCATTACTAGCGGAGGCCGGCATTGACGTTTAACAGTTGGCCGAGCAACACGAACCCAATGGAGCAAATTAGCTATTTTTCCCAGCACTCCGAGCCTGTTTAGCCATGGCAATTAGTACTTGGTGGGCATCTTCCGAATCCTTCAGGGGTTGCTCAAATTCGATGCGGATGGTTTTGGCACCCCCATCACTTTCCACCACTAAATCCATGCCCGTGGGGTCAATGGCCTGCATCTGGGCAGTAGTCACGTCAGTCTGTTGGCCAAACACTTGGGCATAAAGGGCGATCGCCGAGGCGTGATCTTCGTTCATGTGCTTACAAATGCGGTCACTGATAGCCGGAGTGAGGGGATCAGCCATAATTTTTGCAAATGAAAAAATAAAAAATTTAAAAATTAACTAAGATTTTGTCCGGGGCAATGTGGGTTAGGAAAAATTCTTCCCCAGCGGAATCCTGCAAGGCTTCCAAATAGGATTCAATACCCCTTGGTTGAGGCAAGGAATCCATATCTGCTAGATGTAACCCCAGAGCCGATTTCATTTGTGCTGTAGTTTCTTCCAAGTTTTCCCCGGTGGCGATACAGCCGGGCACGTCGGGACAGTAAGCAGAAAAGCCCGTGCCACTTTTTTCTAAGACCACAAGATATCGATCAATCATTTCAATCCTGCCTGTTTGAGGATACTGGCTAAGGTTCCTTTGCGAACATCATCACTCAATTTTCCTGAGACAGTCACTTTACCAGTTTTAGTAGGATGTTTAAACTGTCGATGACTACCAACAGTGTTCACCAAAAACCAACCATCTGATTCTAGCAATTTGATGATGTCCCGTACTTTTGTTGCCATTTTTTACATTTCTTCGATGACCAGACAGTGAAAGCATTGGACAAGAAAATGCTAAAGAAAACCCCCACCAAACTAGTGAGGGTCGCTTTCATTAAGACCTAGCCACGCCAGGTAACTTTCGGTAGGATATGTTTTTGATCCACCCGGTCTTTGTACTTGGTGGCAAAATTCAACAGGGAATCAAGCAAAGAATCGGACAGGAAATGGGGTTGCAGTCCTAGATCCAGCAGATTGGTGTTGACGGCGTTGAAGTAATGTTCTTCCAGTTCCACCCGGGGATTTTCCAAGTGGTCGATTTCCACTTTCAGACCGAGATCTGCGCCAGCTTTTTGTACCATTTGGGCTAGATCACCGACACTGAATAGTTCCGTATATTGGTTAAACACCCGGAATTGACCTTTATCGGCCGGGTTGGCGATCGCCAGTTCAATGCAGCGCACCGTATCCCGAATATCCAGCAAACCACGGGTTTGGCCGCCTTTGCCGTACACCGTCAGGGGGTGGCCAATGGCCGCCTGGATACAAAAACGATTCAGGGCCGTACCAAATACACCGTCATAATCAAGACGGTTGATCAGCATTTCATCCATGCCGGTCTCATCGGTGAGCACCCCGTAAACGATGCCCTGGTTCAAATCAGTAGCCCGCAGACCCCAAATTTTGCAGGCAAAGTGGATGTTGTGGCTATCGTGGACCTTACTGAGGTGATAGAAACTACCGGGTTGTTTGGGGTAGGGCAGGGTGTCTTTGCGCCCCTTGTGTTCGATGGTGATGTAGCCCTCTTCGATGTCAATATTGGGCGTACCGTATTCCCCCATGGTGCCTAGTTTCACCAAATGACAATCGGGGAAATCTTCCTTCAGTGCATAGAGCAGATTCAGGTTGCCCAACACGTTATTGGCCTGGGTCAACACTGCATGTTCCCGGTCAATCATGGAAAAAGGGGCCGACCGTTGTTCCCCAAAATGCACCACCGCATCGGGCTGGAACTGGCGGAGGGAATTGGTCAAAAAGGGATAGTCGTTAATGTCGCCAATGAACAGGTCAATCTTCTTGCCGGTCAACTCATACCAACGATCAAGGCGTTGCCGGATGGGGGCGATCGGGGTTAGGGTTTCTGCCCCTAGCTGGGCATCCCAATAGCGGCGGACTAGGCTGTCCAAAATACCGACTTCATAGCCTTTGTTAGAGAGATACAGTGCCGTGGCCCAACCACAGTAACCATCACCGCCAATAACCAGAGCTCTCATATTAAATCCGAGTAAATGTCTATCACTGATATCTGTCCAATTTATCAGGTTGGGGGACAGCCGGGGGTTAAGACAGGGAACTATAATCAGACATTGTGCTGTTCATTGCTTTGCCCTATTTCCCATGAATGTTTCTCACCGTCGCTATCACATTATTACCTTTGGCTGTCAGATGAATAAGGCGGACTCGGAAAGGATGGCCGGCATTCTGGACAATTTGGGCATGACCTATACCGATGACCCCAACCAGGCGGATTTAGTCCTCTACAATACCTGTTCCATCCGAGACAACGCCGAGCAAAAAGTCTACTCCTACCTGGGAAGACAGGCCA
The DNA here is from genome assembly GCF_015207985.1 of Synechocystis salina LEGE 00031. Taxonomy (GTDB): domain Bacteria; phylum Cyanobacteriota; class Cyanobacteriia; order Cyanobacteriales; family Microcystaceae; genus Synechocystis; species Synechocystis salina. The sequence continues at coordinate 14,576 of NZ_JADEVV010000065.1, forward strand.
AACGAAAACAAACGGAACCAGAATTAACCCTGGTGGTGGCGGGCTGTGTGGCCCAACAGGAAGGAGAACAGTTATTGCGGCGGGTGCCAGAGTTGGACTTAGTAATGGGCCCCCAACATGCTAATCGACTAGATCAGTTACTAGAACAGGTGTGGGCGGGTAGTCAGGTGGTGGCGACGGAAAGCTTGCACATTATGGAGGACATCACCAAACCCCGGCGGGAAAGTACCGTTAGTGCCTGGGTGAATATTATCTACGGTTGTAATGAACGCTGTAGTTATTGTGTGGTGCCCAATGTGCGAGGAGTAGAACAATCCCGTACCCCAGAGGCAATTTATGAGGAAATGGCAGTCCTGGCCCAACAGGGATTTAAGGAAGTCACCCTGCTGGGGCAAAACATTGATGCCTACGGCCGGGATTTACCAGGCACTACTCCTTCGGGCCGCCATCTCCATACCCTGACCGATTTGCTCTACCACGTCCATGACATTGAGGGGATCGATCGCCTGCGGTTTGCCACTAGCCATCCCCGTTATTTCACCGAACGGTTAATCCAAGCCTGTCAGGAGTTACCCAAGGTCTGTGAACATTTCCATATTCCTTTCCAATCGGGGGATAACGAAATTCTTAAAGCTATGAAACGGGGCTACACCAGGGAAAAATATTTACAAATTATTGAAAAAATTCGTCGCTATATGCCCGATGCGGCCATTAGTGCCGATGTGATTGTTGGGTTTCCTGGAGAGACGGAAGCCCAGTTTGAAAATACCCTCCAACTCATTGAAGAGGTGGGTTTTGACCTACTTAACACCGCTGCCTATTCTCCCCGCCCCGGCACCCCTGCCGCCTTCTGGGACAATCAGTTATCCGAGGAAGTCAAAGGCGATCGCCTACAGAGGCTAAATCATTTGGTCTCTACCCAGGCCATGGAACGTTCCCAGCGTTATCTGGGGCGAGTGGAAGAAGTTTTGGTGGAAGGGGAAAACCTTAAGAGTCCGGGGCAAGTGATGGGACGCACCAGGGGCAACCGCTTAACTTTCTTCCAAGGAGAGATTGGCGAACTTTTGGGTAAAAAGGTACCAGTAAAAATTACCGAAGCTCGGGCCTTTAGCCTTACTGGGGAAGCTTTAAGTTTAGTTACTGCCTAAGCAAAAAAGTTATGGCCCCGAAAAATTCCTGCCACAATGGAAATTGGCAAAAATCTAACAGTCCAATCTTTGTGGGGTGATAGTTATGGCTTTATATCAAGGTTTTTACATTGGTGCCCTGGGGCTAGCATTGGCTTCAGTTTGGCCCCTATCCGCCTGTGCCATTACCCCCTCCTTCCCCGCGGCGGGAGAGAGCAGTCAAGTGGAAAGTGGCGATCGCCAAGGAACCTATCTAGCCGACGCTCCTAAGTCAAGTATTTTTATGGCCGATCAGGAGTCGGGCAAAATCGATGGCCAAATAAGCGAGGGACAACTCACCGCCATCCTCAAGCACACTAAGGTGACCCAGGATGGATACGAATCCTGGACTCCCACCGTCACAGTGCAATGGCAAGGACAAACGGTGGCCGTAGTGGAAGGTACGGAAGCCATGTTTCCCGCCGCCTTAATACAAATCGCTCCCATGGATGCGGACAATGCCCAGCCCGCAGTAGTCTTTGCCACTTATACCGGCGGGGCCCATTGTTGTAACGAAGTCAAAGTCATTACCAGTCAAGCCCAGGGACAGGATTGGTCCGTGGTGGATTTGGGTTTATTTAATGGTGGCCCCCACGAAGCCGCCGACTTAGATGGGGATGGTTGGTATGAGTACGCTGAAATAGATAACCGTTTTCTTTACCGTTTTTCCTCCTATGCGGGCAGTGCGGCCCCGGCCCAAATTTTTGCCCTACGCAACGACGAACTGGTGGACGTTACCTTTGAACCTCGTTTTCAGTTCATCCATCGAGAAAATGCCCAGTCCATGGAAAAAGAATTGCCGGAAATCATGGCGCAAGATTGGGAAAAGAACGGGTTTTTGGCGGCCTACGTGGCGAATAAAGCCCTAATAGGAGAACTGGATGATAGCTGGCAGACCATGCTCAAATACTATGACCGTGACTCTGATTGGGGATTAAGCGATTGCTTGGAATACGATGACCAAAGTAACTGTTTAAACGAGGTTAAATACGACTCCTATCCCGAGGCCCTGCGGGCTTTTTTGGTAGAAACTGGTTATATCAAGGGGGACTTTCGGGCTGATAACACTACTTTTAAAACCATTTCTAATAAGCCCCCTTCCTAAACAATAATATTCTGACCGTTTCCACCAGAATGTCCCAATCAAGGTTTAATGACCAGTTGTCAATATAGTACAAGTCTAGGCGGGCCACGTCGTCAAAACTGCCAATATCCGATCGCCCGGAAATTTGCCATAGTCCTGTGACCCCAGGCATGACCTGATGACGAATATGGTGCCAAGCATCAAACCGTTCCACATCCCTGAGAGGCAAAGGCCTGGGGCCCACTAAACTCATTTGCCCCATTACCACATTGAATAATTGGGGAATTTCATCCAAGCTACTGCGGCGCAGAAAATGTCCGAGGGGAATAATGCGGGGATCCCGTTTGAGCTTGAACATGATGCCATCATCGTTTTCGTTGGCGGCTTCTAGATGTTGCTGGAGCAGGGGAGCATCGACCACCATGGTACGAAATTTCCACATTTGAAAAGTTTTGCCCTGGAGTCCCACCCGCTCCTGACGGAAAAAAGCCGGGCCCGGGGAAGATAGTTTGATGGCCATGGCGATCGCCAAAAATAGGGGAGAAAGCAAGGCAATGCCCAATAAAGCCCCACCGTAGTCCAAAGCTCTTTTGAGGCGGTAATCTAACCCCACCAGCAAGGGAATTTCCACCCGCACCGTTGGCAGACCAGCAAAAATTTCCGGCATGCCTCGGCGGTAGAGCATATCCCGGCTGGACGGTAATAGTCTGAGGGCAATGTTTTCCCCCCGTAAATGCCAGTACAAACTAGAGGCTAAATCAGCTTCAGGTAAGGCTTCGGCGAGAACTTCCTGGGCCCCGGATGCCAAAATTTGTTGCAAAGTATGATGGCTGTGGGCTGTGCTGGCGAGGGCGACCCCCACCACTCGGTATTGGGAACGTCTCTCCAGGGTGACGGTGAGGTGCTGAATACGGTAGGAGGTGGCGATGAGGAAAATGGGAATAGCTTGGCGACTTTCCAGGGGACTAAGGACTAGGCTAGTCACAAAACGGGCTAGGGTGACAAAAATAATGCTAGTACCCCAAGCCGAAAAAAATAGGGAACGGGGCAGGTCGATCGCCGGATCGTAAAAATATTTCGCCACCAGGGTGAGGAGAAAAACGTAGCTGATCAGTTTAATGACGCCGAGAAAGTTTTGGGTACGGGTTTGGGGGCGGTATAAACCAGCGTAGGTAAAAACAACCAGAATAATAGCGGCGTAACACCAAAATAAACTGGGCAGCCCCCACCAAGTCCACCAAACAAACTGGGGCGGAGGCGGGGAATAAAAATCATTGAGGCGATGGGCGGCAATCCAAGCTACCAGCAAGGCAATAAAGTCCGCCCCTAGCAAAAAAATTAGCTTCAACCACTGGGGAGGAGCTAAATGCACCCCGGTAAAATTATGGGGAGCCCGAATATCCGTTGCTAAAAACTTTTTACTAAACCACTTATTCATCCGTTGTCCCTGGGGGGCGCAATGAACGATCGCCGTTGCGTTCCATCTAAGCCTACCCCTTCGCCTGCCGGAGCAAGTCAGACTTTAACGTATTGTTGCAGTAACTTTTCCAATTGGCTGACGGGGGCCCGGGGGGACAATCTTGGCAAGGTAATTTCCTCCGAAGGCGATCGCCACACTAGCACCGGAATTTCATATTGATAAGCGGCCCACCATTTTTCGTTGGCGGTAATGTCACGGACTTCTAGCTCAATGGCCAGGTTGTCAATTTGGACTAATTTTTCCATTAATCCTTCACAGAGATGGCAACCTGGCTTGCTGTATAAAATTAATTCCATAATGTTGCGATTAGTTTCCACCATTGGTGCCGTCTTGTCTGTTTCCACTTTAAGGGCCAGGAAAACCTAGGTAGCCCCTTAAAAATGAGTCCTGGTGCCCAGGGAATAAAACCAGGCGATCGCCGACAGGATTAATAATAAAACCACCAGCCAATCTCCCCAACGGCTATAGGGGCTAAGGTGCTGACGACGATAAATGGGGGCGGCATGGATTTGATACTGGTTCATGGCCGATAACCAGAGGGTCTCCCCCCGGGGATTAATGATGGCGGAAAGGCCAGTGTTGGTGGCCCGAGCTAACCACCGATCGCCTTCAATGGCTCGCATCACATCCAGGGCATGGTGTTGGGCGGCCATGGTGTCGCTGTAATGGGCGTTGTTAGCACTGGAAAGAATAAATTCTCCCCCCTGCAATAGCTGGGCCCGCAACAGATGGGGAAAGGCAGACTCGTAGCAGATGACCACCGCCGCCGGGCCAAAGGGAGTGGGTAAAACCTGGGGGCGATCGCCAGGGAGTAACTGCTCCTTGAGGGGGGAAAGCCGTTGGATTAATTGCCCCAAAACGTTACTGAGTGGAATATATTCTCCCAAGGGTACCAGCTTAACTTTATCGTAGCGCCCCCGTAATTGTCCTTGGCTATCAATGGTAAAGAGGCTATTGGTGTAACCATCTCCCTTGGTGCCATAGGCCCCCAACCACACCGGCACTTGGGTTTGCAAAATAGCTTGGTAAAAACCACTCCTGGCCACCACCGTTTCCCAAAGATAGGGTAAGGCTCCCTCCGGTGTAAGTACGATATCCACTCCCTGCCCCGCCAGTTTTTCATAGCCCTCTGTATAACCGGCGATCGCCCGGCGCCAACCTTCACTATTAAACTTAATTTGATTGGGGATATTACCTTGGATAATGCCCACATTAATGCTTTGTTCCGGTACATCTGCCAAGGGTTTTTGGTAAAGTAACCACCCTCCCCCCTGACAACCAAGCCACATCACCATAGCCAGGAATAAATAAGGCCAAATACGGCCATCGTTGTTAGTGGTTTTAGTGTCTAAAGAATTAGTCAAACCTAAAGCCAACAGCCCATTAATAGCCACAATAAAAGCGGTTAATAACGCCGGCCCACCCAAGGCTCCCCACTGCAAAAAATGTAACTGACTAGGGCTTTGGGTATAGGCCACCGGACTCCACCAAAGAATGGAATGGCTCCAGAGGATTTCCAAAGTACACCAACTGGCGGTACCCCAAAGAATGAAGGACAAATTTCTAAAAATAGGATTAACCGTTGTCCGGGCTGTGGTAATTTGGCAAGCTGCCATGGCCAACAACCAAACCCATACCAGGACAATGCCCCAAGCTGTGATTGCCAACCAACAAAAAGCGGCGATCGCCAGACTGGCCAACCAAGGTACCCCCAACCAAGTGAGGGGATGGACTCCGGTAATCCAAAATAAGGCGATGCCATAAAATCCTCCTCCCCAAGCTATGGCTGTTATCAACCTTGAAATTAAAAATTGTTTGAGCTGGGTAAAATTAAGCTTAGTGGGATTAGCTCTAAAAACCCAAAGCCAGAGGGGAATTTGTCCAAACCAAGCTGCGTAAGTCCAGCCTAAAGAAGCGGTAGCCAAACCCATAGCTATACCTCCCAACAATAGGAAGGTAAAACTTTTAGCTACGGTGCTGAATTTGTGGTTATCCAATCAGTTTTAATTCCCTAAAAATTCCAACTAAAGTTGCTGGGCTCGACTTTGGGCTTGGTCAATTAGGGTTTGGGCCTGGTCATAAACGGTAGTGCCTGGCTGTACCTTTTGTAGTTGATTAATAATTTGGCTAATTTCCCCCTTAATACGGTTGCGGCCTTGACTATCACTGCTGGGAGGGAGATTAGTTAATAGGTTTTGAATTTGGTTTTGGGCCTCGTCAAATTGGGCTATAGCTCCCTGTTCCGCCGCTAAATTGATGCGAATTTTACCAAGGGTTTCCGTATATTCCGCCAAAAAGGTTTGGGCTGACAAATATTGGGCATCTTGGGGTTGCACCATTTGCAATCTCTGGATGGCTTCTTGGTACAAATTAAGCACCTCCTGCCATTGATTCACCGTTAAAGGGGCCTGGGCAATGCTTTGATCAGCCCGCTGGGCAAATTGCTGGGCTGCCATCACCATGGTTTGGGTTTGATTTGTACCCGCCACTAAACCCGCCACCTGTTGAAATTCCTGTTCATAGTTGCGTAAACGATTGGTGGTTTGACTTCCGGCCAAGGTTTTCTCTGGGATTAGGGTCAATTGATTGATGGCCCCTTGCCAACTCGCGATCGCCGCTTGCCGTTGTTCGGGGGTAGTGGCCTGTTCATAACTAGTTTTGGCTCCTTGGATATTCTGCTCCGCCGTAGTCAGGGCCGATAGGGCATTTTTTTCCTGAAAAACCCTGGCTTCCATACGTCCCACCTGGGCCCTGGCCTGCTGAAATTCGTCGAAGGTGAAATTCCAAGAACAGCCCCCCATAAATTGGCACACTTTCACCGGTTCATAGCCAAGGAACCACACCGGCAACTGGTCTAAATTTTGCTGAGCGAGGCGCACTTTTTCCGCCCCCAATTCAATATCCGCTGCGCTGGTGGCATTATTCACCAACTGATCCGCCTGTTCTCCATGGGCGATCGCCTCGCGGTAATTCCTGTCCATACTCAGGTAACTGGGCAAAAGCAACATGGGCGCTACTCTGGCCACGGGCCGTCGCACCATCGGGTAGGGTAGATTCACCAACCAAATTAAGCCCATAAAACCCACCAACC
>NZ_JADEVV010000066.1 GCF_015207985.1 Synechocystis salina LEGE 00031
ATCCCATTTTTTCCAGCTCAATGATTTTAAGTATAAATACTTATACTTGGATGCGTTTCAGAATAAGGCTTTGAGAATTGCTTGACAGTTTGCCCAGTAAGACTTTTGCAAAAGTGGGATGCTCCCAGATTGATAGACAGAGCCAATAAATTTAGAGTAAGGCCGAGTGCCATATGTTATGCATTAAAGAAAAGGAAAATAAACAGAAAAAAAGAACTACGTTATCGAGAAAGAAACCGAGATGAACGAATGAAGTACTATAGAATATTAAGAGAGTTAATCAAGGTCTATGGTAGTCGGGCGATAGTTTACATAGATGAATCAGGATTTGAAGCAATCGAAGCTTGTATTTATGCCTGGTCAAAAAAAGGAAAGAAAATTTATGGAGATAGACAAGGAAAAAGGGGAGTCCGAGAAAATCTAGTGGCAGAAAGAAGAAAAGGAAAAAAAGATTTGATTGCACCGATGGTTTTTACCGGGAGTATGAATGCAGAAGGCTTTGAAAGTTGGTTAAGTTTATATTTGTTACCGTCACTCGGCATTCCATCAATATCAATAATGGATAATGCTCCTATTCACCGTAAAACAGCTATTAGAGAATTAGCTAATGAAGCAGGTCATCTGGTTGTCTTTTTACCCAAGTATTCTCCTGATTTAAATGATATCGAGCATGATTTTAGTGTATTAAAAAGGAATAGAATGTACGCTCCAGAAGGAACAAGCCTTGATGAAATTATCCGCTCTTATTGTAATGACTTCAATCTCAGTCTTATTTAAAATGACTATAGAAGCCCATTGGCAAAGTTTTAGTTTTTCCCAAAAAATAAACCTACTAAAGCTATGGCAATAATGGGGGGACTTTTGTCCATTTTCCCCCAGTCTTAGAGGTTTGGGTGAGCTTTTCCAAGCCTTTTTAACTGCGTAAACTAACGGCAAATTGCTTGGTCAACGCTTCCCGGATTTGATTATGGAGGGGTTCCACATCGGCATCGGTGAGGGTCCGATCGCCGACCCGGTAGGCCAAACTGAAGGCGAGACTGCGTTGTCCAGCCGGGACGGATTGCCCCCGGTATTCATCAAACAATTCCACCTGTTCGAGTAAATTGCCACCGGCTTTGACCATGGCTTGGGTAAGTTCCGCCACCGTTAATTCCAGGGGAGCATAGAGGGCCAAATCCCTTGCCACCGCTGGGTAGGGGGAGTAGGGACGGAAATGGGGCGTACCCAGAATTTGGGTTTCCATGGCTTGGTATAGGGGGGCTAAGGCGATTTCAAAGGCGTAAACTTCATCAATCAGACCTTTTTCTCGCCGTAATTGGGGATGGAGTTGGCCAAACTGACCTAACACTGTGCCATTGCAACTTAATAGGGTCGTGCGACCAGGATGGAGACGGGGGTCTTGGCGATCGCCGTTGTAGGTGACCGTTACCCCCAAACGCTGAAAAATTTCTTCTAATAAACCTTTGGCATCGTACCAACCCATGGATTGGGGTTTGCCGCCCTGGGGCCAGGTGCCTTGGGTAATCTGGGGGCCGCCGCAAATGCCCGCCAGGTGATCCGCCTCACCAATGTCCCCTTCGTTTTGCCAAAAAACTCGACCCACTTCAAAGGCATTCAAGGCCCCATTATTTTGGGCTTGGTTATTGGCAAAGGCGGTGATCAAACCATCGAGTAAATTGGTGCGGAGAGCGGAATATTCCGCAAAGAGGGGATTGGCCAATACCACTTCGGGTCCCTGGGGTTTGACGAGGGAGTAATGGACTACCTCCGTTAAACCCGCACCCCGACAGGCTTCCCGCAGGGCCAACTCAGCTTGATAGGCGGGGGATAAACCACCGGGCACCGCATTGTTGGGTAACTGTTCACAAAAATGGTCATAGCCGTAGAGCCTGGCCACCTCTTCAATGAGGTCAATTTCCCGTTCAATATCCCGTTGTCGGTAGGAGGGCACTGTCACAGCCCACACTGGAGTGGCGCTATCGGATTGTCGGGTTAACCCACAGCCTAGATCGGTCAAAATTCTTTCCACATCTTCAGCGGTAATCTCGCCAATACCATTGGGGGTATTCACTTTACCCAGCAATTGTTGCAGGCGTTCTAAACGCAGATTAATTACGGCTTCCCCTAGGTTCTGCCGTTGATCGGCCTTGCCCTGACGAACCACAGTGCCCCCGGCCAATTCTGTCATTAAGGCGATCGCCCGATGCAGAGCCACTTCCAATTCACACTGGTTCACGCCCCGTTCATAGCGGGTGGAAGATTCACTACGGAGGTTAATGGCCTTACTGGATTTACGAATGGTGACCCCATCAAATAGGGCAGTTTCCAGCACAATATTTTGGGTATTTTCATCCACTTCCGTGGCGGCTCCCCCCATCACCCCGGCGATCGCCACTGGTTGGTCATGGGCGGTAATTAATAAATTTTGGGGTTGCAATGTCCGTTCCTGGTCATCCAGGGTAATTAACTTTTCCCCTGCCTTGGCAAACCGTACCCCCAGGTGAATATCTGCTCCGGCCCCTAGGGCTTGCAATTTATCTTGGTCAAAGCTGTGCAGAGGCTGGCCCCATTCCAAGAGCACGTAATTAGTCACATCCACCACGTTATTGATAGGTCTGGTCCCCGCGGCCAATAACCGTTGTTGCAACCAATCTGGGGAAGGACCCACCTTCACCCCCCGCATCACAGTGCCCACATAGGCCGGGCAAGCTTGGGTTTCCGTCACACTGATGGGCAAATCCTGGTCCGATATTGAGACTTCCTCCACTTCCGGCAGGCTTAACTTACCCCCGGTGAGGGCCGCCACTTCCCGAGCTACCCCCACCATGCTGAGGGCATCGGCCCGGTTAGCAGTGGGGCTAATTTCCAAAATCACATCATCTAAGCCCAGCAGAGGCCCCACGGGACTACCCAGGGGCAAATTCAAATCGGCAAAGATATGGATGCCCGCCGACTCCTTACTGAGACCCAACTCTGCCAAAGAACAGATCATGCCGGAGGATTTTACGCCCCTTAACTTGGCTGGCTTAATTTTCAGATCTACTTTAGGTAGATAACTGCCCAGGGTAGCCACTGGCACGAGAATGTCTGCCCTCACATTGGGGGCTCCACAGACAATGGTGGAGGGTTCCTCTGCCCCAATATCCACCACGCAAACGCTTAATTTATCCGCATTGGGGTGTTTTTCCCGAGAAATTACTCGCCCCAGCACCACTCCCGCTGCCCAGCTTCGACGGTCTTCGATTTCCTCCACTTCCAAACCGGCGATCGTTAGCAATTCCCCAAGCTCTTCCGGAGACAAATTAACTTCAACCAGGGATTGCAGCCAGTTGACAGAGATACGCATGGGTTTCCTTTTCTACTGATTTTTATTAATGCTTGCTTGGTTTGCTATGGCGTCAGCGGCATCTATTGTATCGCTGAAGGCATTACCCCAGGCCATTCCAACCAATGTTTGACAACTTTCGGAACAAATTTATAGTGGCAGGGGCTCAATGAACCAAAGTTTCCCGCTAACTAGCCTAAAATAGAGTGGCCTTCCCAATCCCATCAACTTTTCGGAAAATTTAACGAATTCGATAAAGCATAGGTTAGTCTTACATCACACCATCTGGTGAACCGGAATGAGTTTTTGCGTTAATCCCAATTGTCCCCATCCTAAAAACCCGAATAACGTGCAGGTGTGCCAAGCCTGTGGCGGTAGCTTGCGTCTGAACGGTCGTTACCAAACCTTGGGTTTATTGGGAAAGGGAGGATTTGGGGCTACTTTTGCGGCGGCGGATGTGGCACTGCCCGGAACTCCCATCTGTGTGGTAAAGCAGTTGCGGCCCCAAACCGATGACCCCAATGTGTTCCGCATGGCCAAGGAACTATTTGAGCGGGAGGCCCAGACCTTGGGTCGGGTCGGTAATCATCCCCAGGTGCCTCGTTTACTGGATTACTTTGAGGATGATCATCAGTTTTATTTAGTGCAAGAGTATGTAAAAGGCCATAATTTACACCAAGAAGTGAAAAAAAATGGCACTTTTACCGAGGGCAGTGTTAAGCAATTTTTAACAGAAATATTGCCCATCCTTGACTATATCCACTCCCAAAAAGTTATTCATCGGGATATCAAGCCAGCTAATCTAATTCGTCGCCAAACGGACCAAAAATTAGTGCTGATTGATTTTGGGGCGGTGAAAAATCAAATTGATTCAGTTTTATCCTCCAACACCTCAGCTCAAACGGCCCTAACGGCTTTTGCGGTGGGCACGGCGGGTTTTGCCCCCCCGGAACAGATGGCCATGCGCCCAGTTTACGCCAGCGATATTTATGCCACTGGGGTAACTTGTTTATATTTACTAACTGGCAAGACTCCCAAGGAGATTGATTGCAACAGTCAAACGGGGGAAATGGACTGGGAAAAACATGTGACAGTTTCTGGCAAATTTGCTGAAGTGATCCGCAAAATGTTGGAACTTTCCGTGCGTCACCGTTACAAGAGTGCCCAACAGGTGCTGGATGCCCTGGAGATGCCCACCTATGAAGATGGCATGATGCAGGGCATGGTTTCCACTCCCTTTAGCTCCATAACGGGGACTGGGGATGAACCGGCGACGGGGATCCACATGGGGAATAGTTCTTCCCCAGACTATGGTGACCCATCCACTCGGTTTAACACTAATGTTCAGTCCAGGGGACCTAGCTCCACTAGGTTTAACACTGGCATTAAAACCCGCACCGCTAAACCCAAAAATGTTGAGCTTCCGGCCACTAGGGTGCGCCCTGCTTCCAATGCAGGGGATGGAGGCCCTGTTGGGGCAGGGGGGATTGACTACAATATGGTTAACCAAAAGCCCCTTTCTCGTCGGGAACGGGAAGAGGAAAAACCGGCGATCGCCAACCAACCGGAGATTAAACGTTGGAATGGTAAAACTTTTTTAGCCGAGTATGCCCAGGGGAAACGGGATTTTGCCGATCAGAATTTAGTTGGCATCGTTTTGGCTAAGGCGTTTGTGCCGGGAATTAACTGTTACCAAGCTAATTTGACCAATGCCAATTTTGAGCAAGCGGAGCTGACTAGGGCAGACTTTGGCAAGGCCCGATTGAAAAATGTCGTCTTCAAAGGGGCCAATTTGAGCGATGCCTACTTCGGCTATGCCGACCTGCGGGGGGCGGATCTACGGGGAGCAAATCTCAGCGGCGTTAATTTTAAATACGCTAATCTCCAGGGTGCTAACTTCTCCGGGGCAGATTTGGGTTCAGCCAAGGTATCCCCAGAGCAGTTAAAGCTTGCTAAAACCAATTGGCGCACAGTCCTGCCCGGTTCCAGTCGGCGGAGATAGGGTTGGGGCCGACATGCCCACTCTTTCCGATCAAGCAATTAGGGTAAGAACCAGCATTTCACTTTGGGGCCCCATCACCACCGGCAATGTCAATGACCCAAATTGATTGACCTTAGTTAACCAGTCCAGAGCGGATGGCCCGCACCGCCGCCTGGGTACGGTCGTTGGCGCAGAGCTTATTAAGGATATTTCTGACATGGGTTTTCACTGTGCCCACGGTGATATAGAGTTTTTCTGCAATGTCGGCATTACTACAACCGTCCACAATTAATTGCAGAACCTCCAATTCTCTTTCCGTTAACCCATAGGACAAAGATGTTCGAGTGGGGGAAGACGGTTCCGATGGTTCCGCCGCTGGGGCATGGGCCAATACTATTCTGGCGATCGCCGGGTCAATCCAGGCAAAACCACCGTGGGTAGCTTGAATAGCCTCAATTAACAACTCCGTGCGGCTGTCCTTCATGCAATAGGCGTCGGCCCCGGCACTAAAAGCGGCCAACACCGTTTCCTCCTGGTGATTGAGGGTCAAAATCACCACCCGACATTGGCAATTAAGGGGGCCTTTTTTGAGCCGTTGGGTAACATCAATGCCACTCATGTCTGGCAAACCAATGTCGATGATTACCACATCGGGGCGTTGTTCTTCCATCATTGCCAGCCCTAATCGGCCATTGGCCGCTTCCCCCACCCACTGAAAACTAGGCTCGGTGTTCAAAGCATCCCGCAAGCCCTGGCGAATTAAATCTTCATCTTCAATTAAGGCAATGCGAATTTTCTCCATGGTTAGGGGTTATGGTGTTGGGCAATGTTCAAACACAGCGGAGGTAGAAGGGGATAATCCCTTACCCCTAGCTCAATATTAGGTACCCTATCACCGAATCAGCCAGTATTACGCATTCCCGCTGCAATACCGTTGATGGTCAACAGGGCCCCCCGCAGTAGCTCTTCTTTGGAATAACGACGGTAGCGCACACCACTGGTCTCCGCTTCCTGGGTTACCTGGCGTAAGCGTTTCAGCAGGGAAATCTGCAGTAGTCCCAGGGGCACAATGGTGCGATTGCGCAATAACACCGACCGTTGCAGAGAACGATCGCCGTCGAGGAGGTGGGGATGGGCCGTAATTTCCATGGCAAAATCCCTGGTTAATTGGTACTCTTGCTTGATCTGCTGGAAAAGGCGATCAAATCGCTCCCGGTCTTCTGGCTTAGATAACTCCTGCACATAGTGGGAGGCAATGGTGAGGTCCACCTTGGAAAGGGTCATTTCCACTTTCGAGATCACCATGTTGAAAAAAGGCCATTTGAAGTAGAAGTAGCGCAACAACTTCATATTCTTGACCGGGTCTTGGTCCACAAAGGATTTTAACGCCGTACCCACCCCATACCAAGCCGGCAAAAGGAAACGGGTTTGGGTCCAACTGAACACCCAGGGAATGGCCCGCAAACTGCTGAGGTCCGCTTTGCCCCCCTTACGCCTGGCCGGGCGGGAACTGATTTGTAACTCGCTAATTTCGGGAATGGGAGTGACCGTAAGGAAAAAGTCCAGGAAGTCCGGTTCTTCGTAAATCAGACTGCGGTAGGCCTGGCGGGCGGTGCAGGCCAACTCCTCCATAATCCGGTTCCAGGGCTCAATGAAATCAAAACTGCTTTTAAGTAAACTAGCTTGGATCACCGCCGTGGTTAAAGTTTCCAGATTGTAGAGGGCCAACTCCGGCAGGGAATATTTTGAAGCCAACACTTCCCCTTGCTCAGTAATTTTGATCCGACCATCCACGGTGCCTGCGGGCTGGGCCAAAATGGCTTTATAGGCTGGGCCTCCCCCCCGACCGACGGACCCTCCCCGACCGTGGAACAACCGCAGAATGACCCGATGCTTTTGGGCCACAGCCTGGAGCGCTTTTTGGGCTTTATGGATTTCCCAGTTACTGCTTAAAAAGCCCGAATCTTTGTTGCTGTCGGAATAGCCCACCATAATTTCCTGGAGATTACCGGGATTTAATTGGGCCTTGGTGGTGGGAATTTGATAATAATCCAGGGGATGACTTTCCAATTCCCGCAGGGATTGGTAGCTGCCGGCTAAGGTGGCACGGTAAAAGGGCAAGGTGAACAGGGAATCCATGATCCCCGGCGCGTTTTTCAGGTCTTCCACCGTTTCAAACAGAGGCACAATACGGAGAGAATTGGCCGCCGTGGCTGGGTCATACAATCCAGCTTCCTTAGCCAGCAATAATACTTCCAGCACATCACTGGCATCATTGGTCATGCTGATGATGTAGGTTTGGCAAATATCCACCCCAAATTCCATCTGCAGGTGGCGCAGGGTGCGGAGGGTTTCAATGGTTTCCCTGGTCCGTTCCGAAAAGGGCATTTCTTGGGGAATTAGGGGCCGGCGGGTTTGGAGTTCGATCGCCAGCCAGGCCAATTTATCCGCTTCGGGCATTTCCTCATAGGGAGTGGTGAGTACCCCCATATACTCAGCAATTTCGGCGATCGCCTCGGCATGGCGGGAGGACTCTTGACGGAAATCCAACTGGGCCAAGTTGAAGCCATAGACTTCCAACTGGGTAATTAGATTTTCCAACTCCAAACAGGTCAGCCCCGTTTCGGTGAGATTACGCTGAATTAGTCTTAACTCCTCTAATAATTCTTCCCCAGTGCGATAGTGATTTTCGGCGGGCATGGTGATCATGGTTTGCCGTTCTTCCGGGTTGGCTAAACGGTTATTGCGCCGCAGGGTATTTTCCAGCCGTTGGGTAACGTAGGCCAGCTTCATTCGATAGGGTTCCTGGCGATAGCGGAGGGAAAGTTCCTCGTACACTTCCGGCAATTGAATGCGGTCCCGTTCTAGGGAATCCAACAATTCCTGGGACACCTTACACCAATGGAGGGAAGGACTGAGAATAGCCACCAGTTCTCCCAAGCTAAACAGATATTTCCCCAGCACTAAACCCCTTTGATAACAAGCCGTTTGCCAGGTTACCTCCGGAGTTACGGAAGGGTTGCCGTCCCGATCGCCGCCGACCCAGGAGCCGAAATAGCAAAAATTAGCCCGGGGGGCCCGCAGATGGGGAAAGGTTTCCTTGATAGCTTGCCCTAGGCGTTTGGACAATTCCGGCACCGCATCGAATAGCACCTCATCAAAATAATGGAGGGAATAGTCCACTTCATCCAACACGGTGGGCTTGAACTGATGGAGCTCGTCGGTGCGCCACCAGAAACGAATTTCCTCTGTTAATTGGGCGATCGCCGTTTTGGCGTCCCAGGTATTGAGCCAGTCCCGACCCACAACGGAACCCTGGAGTTGGTCCAACTTGCGCAGAATGCGGTCTACCCTTCTTTGCTTGCGGCGAATGGTGTGGCGGACAATTTCCGTGGGGTGGGCGGTGATCACCAGACGAATGTCCAGATGATCCAGTAAATCTTGGATATGTTGGGGGGGCACATTGAGACTTTTTAGCTCCCTCATCAACCAGTGAAAAGTACCCACTGAAGCTTGCACTTCGTTTTGATCAATGCCTACCGGCAAGGGCCCCGCCGAGGACCCAAGTCTTGATGGGTTCACCAGTTCTTCTTCATTGCCAGCCTGCTCATAGAAGTTGGTTTCCTGGGAAGCTTCCCAACGGTTACGTTGTTGCTCGTTTTGTTCGTAGTGCTGTTCAACAATGTTAATCAACTGAAAATACAACGCAAAAGCCCGGGCTGCCCGGATGGCATCATTGAGTTCCAAATGTTCAATCCGCTGGGTAATGCCCATGATGACTTCTTCGGAAATCTCGCTGGAGATCGCCTCATGGGTACCCTGGAGCCGCAATTCCGTCAGTAAATCCACCAATTCCTGGCCACACTCACTCTGTAGCACCCTTTCCCACAATTCCTCCACCATCTTTAACCGCTGGTAAAGCACCGACTCTTCTTCAGAGTTGGAACCATTGCCATTACCAGACCAGTTAGTGGAAAGACCGAATGCAGGAACTGCCAAGTTCATGGGAACCTCTAGGACAAGATAGTGACGCTAACAACACCCAGAATGCGTTGCTACTGTACAAGATACTACGGGATTATCACCCCCTCACTCCGCATCCCAGGCTACAGCCAGCGGTTTGTCGATGCTCTCCCCAGATTAAGGCAGAAAAAAACCCCTGGGGCAGGGGAAGGAAGAAGACAATGGAGTAGGGCACTAAAAGCCAAAATCACCGCAGTCATAGATGAACAAAAACTTAAGAGTGGTGTCTAGTAGGCTAGGGTTTCTAGGGTTTGACGCAGATAGTGACGTACTTGGGCGTCCAGCAGGAGAGGGGCCACAGTTTCCGTTTTAGACACCACAGCCTCACCGTTATCATCCTGCCAGCATTTGAAACCGGAGCTGTCGGCGATCGCCAATTTGAGACTGTTCCAGATGGCGGAATCAGAGTTAGAAGCAGATGCAAGGGTAGCAGTAGTCATATTTTTATATCTCGCAGTGGTGGTCAGGAAACAACGAACGGGGTCCGACGTAACTTTGAGGTAACAGCCAAATACAGCTATGTTGTCGGCCTTAGCTCAACTACCTTCAGCTTAACTCAACTTTGGGGAGCTGGACTGTCAAGTCAAGCACAATTGTAAAGAAAATTCAACAGAGTTGCCATCACCGGGAATCAATGGACTGGGTTAGGATTGGGGAAGAGGGGAGCATTTTCTTCCCAGTTGCTGATTTTCCGGCTTCAACCGCAGGCCCAAGCCATTTATATGTCCCCTGTTTATCTTTGGATTGTAGCAGGCACCATACTCTGCCTTGTGGAAGTTATTTTCCCGGTGGATTTTGTCGCCGTTGTGATGGGGTTAAGCGCTGTGGCCACCGCTGGGGTGGCCCTGTTGGTCCCCGGCAGTTTTGCGCTCCAGTCCCTTTGTTGGCTGGGATTATCGGTGTTGTCAATTATTTTACTGCGGCGCTTTCTCCCCCGTCCTCGGCAGAAAAGTATTTTGCGGGATGCGGTGGAGGGCCAGTGTTTGACAGCTATTTTGCCCGGGGAAACTGGTCGGGTGCTCTATGAGGGCAATTCCTGGCGAGCGGAATGTCAGGATCCCGATGTGGCGATCGCCATTGATGAAAAAGTTTATGTGGTGGGGCGCAGTGGCAATACGTTATTGGTCTATCCGGCCAATGCTCTCCAAGGGCGATCGGATATTCAACACCCAAATTTTTGACAGGAATTTAAGCTTGTCCCAACCAAAATATTGTCAATGGATGTCAACTTCTGCTTTAACGGCATTCAATTCATCTGGAATGAGGGGAAAGCAAGAATTAATCCACTCAACCATGATGGAATTACTTTTGAGCAGGCTGTGGAAGCTTTCTTCGATCCCATGCTTGTGGTGGTTGATGCCAGTCGCAATGATGAAGCAAGGGAGGCGGTGATTGGCTTGGATCGACGTTGGAACTTGTTGTACGTTGTCTTCATTGAACGAGAGAATGAGGCTATTCGAATCATTTCAGCCCGCAAAGCGACACGTCAGGAGAGGGATCTTTATGAAGCCTGAGACATTAAAAAAGCGGTTAGACAAAAATCGTCCTATGACGACTATTACAGTCCGCATACCGGCAGATGTAATTGAAGATTTGAAGCGAGTTGCGCCTTTACTTGGTTTTTCCGGCCATCAATCCTTGGCAAGAACTTATATTGGTCAAGGTTTGCGGTCTGACTTGGAACTCCTAGAAAATGACGCCGTGTTGGCATTGATTGCCAGCCTTAAGCGTCACGGTGTCACTGATGAAGTAATTCAAGAGGCTTTAGTTGACGTTGCTCAACGTTAGATTGACCCCAATTTAGGGAGAATATAGGAATTGACGTAAATTTTGGTAACGAACCCAGTCCCCATGACCTGTTTACCCCCATGGATAATTATTGACCCCTGGCTCCAGCAATGGTTGGCGGAGGACATTGGTCGGGGAGATTGGTCGACCCAGGGCCTTGGTTTACAGCATCGGGGCCAAGCCTGTTGGGTGGCGAAGGAAAATGGTGTGATGGCGGGATTACCCATGGCCGCTCGGATTTTTCAGCTTTTGGATCCCTCCATGGAATTTCAGGGATTAGACCAAGAAGGGAAAACCGTTCAGTCCGGCACCATAATTGCCACCATGGCGGGAGATTTAGGCAGTTTACTGACTGGGGAAAGGGTGGCGCTCAATTTGGTGATGGGTTTGAGCGGCATTGCCACTATGACTAGGCAATACGTCCAGGCGATCGCCGACTATCCCAGCCGTTTTGTGGACACCCGGAAAACCACCCCAGGGTTGAGGGTGTTGGAAAAATATGCCAGCCGTTTGGGGGGAGCCATGAACCATCGTCTCGGCTTAGATGATGCGGTGATGGTCAAGGATAACCACATTCAAGCGGCCGGAAGTATTACTAAAGCCGTGCAGACCCTACGGCAAAATTTGCCCTATCCCCTGGCCATTGAGGTGGAAACCAGCAATTTGGAGGAAGTGGAAGAGGCGATCGGCGCCCAGGTGGAAATTATCATGCTGGATAACATGGACACTGAAACCATGGCCGCTGCAGTTAAATTAATCCGCCAAGCCAACCCCCTCATCCGCATTGAAGCTTCCGGCAACGTTACCCTGGCCAATCTCACGGCGATCGCCAGCACGGGGGTGGACTTTATCTCCAGCAGTGCCCCCATCACCCGTTCCCCCTGGTTAGACTTGAGCATGCAAATTGTGCAAAATTGAACAAATCTGGCTAATTTATGCCCAGCCTTGGAAACTTAAACCGGAGTCGAGCCATCTTCAATAGGCAGTGACGGCTTGCCCCCGGCCCATAGCCATTGTCCTCTGCTTTCCCCCAGCCCCAAGTTTTTATGAATAATTCCGATTTCCTGTCTTTTTTCCCTGAGCCTGACAATGATGATACGGCGGATGTCAACGCCGAAGAATTGGCCCTGCTATTCAATGGGATAGGCGGAGAGGTACAGGAGCAGGTAAATCCCTCTGACCAGGAGCATTTCGGCACCATGCTCGATGGCATTGAAATGTTAGAAGAAATGCTGGTGGAAACGGAATTGGCTGGGGAAGTGGCCCTGCAGGAAATGACCCCCTTGGAGCAGGAAACGTCCGTTATGTTCGAGGGAGACGATTTACAGTACGAAGAAGTGGACGACCATAACCCTGTGGTCCTAATTCCACCCTTTCTCCGGGCCCATGAAGCCTTACAGGAACAGGTTATTAGTCTGGGGCAACGTCTAGCTTCCACAGAACAGGAACTCCTGGGACACCAGCGTCGAGCTTCCAGTGCCGAAAATTTGATTCAAGACCAGGCGATCGCCCTAACCCAGGCCCAGGAACAATTGGCCCATACGGTGGCGGAACTGCAGGTTTACCAAGAAGCTTGTAAGCAACAACAATTGCAGGTGGAAACCCTAACGGAACAATTGGAGGCGAGCCAAGGGCAGGTCATCGCTCAGCAAAATCAACTGGATGGGGGAATGGCTGATAAGGGGGCGGAAAACCAAGAACTCCAAGCTCTAGTAACTAGCCTCACAGCGGAAAATGAACAATTAAAAGGACAGATCGGCCGTCATGACTCGGAAGTGGCCCGCTTTGAGCAACAACTCCAGGAACTGAGGGCCCGTCTGCAAAGGCAACAACGCTACGCCCTCCAATATAAGTCCGCCCTGGAGCAATACCTGGCCCAACCTGATCTTCTGCCCCTGGGCGACATTGGTGAGGTGGTGGCCAATGTAACGGCCCAGTCCAAGGAAGTGAAACCCTGGGCCAGCGTCGGCGATGTGTTGGCTTCATTCTCCAGTGTTAACAATGAACCGCCCAGTGCTCCCGTGGCCGACCTAACACCGGGTCTAGTTAATTTTTTACCCACCCCAGCCCAGGAGATTACATCCCCAACAGAGGCAACCCATGGGGATAAAACAGAGGAAATTTCTCCCCCGCCCCAACCTTCCCCGACCCCAGCAGTACCAGCCATTGATCGACTAACTTTTGCAGTCAAAGAACCTCGACCTTCTCGTCGTGCCATTGATCTGCCCAGCTTTTTGCCCCGTTCTACCCCGATTGGGTAATCTTAAGCTTGCACCGCAATCAGGCAAGATAGCAGCCCGATGGAGTTGAAGTTGGGATCGGCCCCAGCTCAATGGACAATGGCGTTGACCATTTCGATGCAAAACCCCGGTTATTCCCACCCCGGAGTCAATGCAACCCAGTTTCGTTGCCCTGCCTGGGGGAGCAGTCAATTTTCCTTTGATAGTTTATGAGTAATCTTTCGATCGCCGATGGGGTCCGCCTCGGTATTGCAGTGGGGGTGGCCAAGACTGTTACAGCCGTGGTCAAAGCCCTGCGCTTGGGTTCCGCCAGTGTGTTACCGGGGGAAATTGCCCGTCGTTTACATCCTAAAATGCTGGGGCTGTTAGCTCAACAAGTGTCCCAAGGGGTGATTTTAGTGGTGGGCACCAATGGCAAAACTACTACCTCATTGCTGCTAAGGAAAATTTTGGTGGACCAGGGTTATCGGGTGACCCACAATGCCACCGGCGCTAACTTGATCAATGGTTTAATTACTGCTCTGTTGGCCGATGCCAACCTATTTGGGCGTTTATCCACCGATTTTGCCATTTTGGAAGTGGATGAAAATGTCCTCCCCCTGGTGCTCAAGGATTGTCAACCCAGGGCAATTTTGGCCCTGAATCTTTTCCGGGATCAACTAGACCGCTATGGGGAAGTGGATAGCATTAGTCAGCGTTGGCAAAAGGCGATCGCCCCCCTGCCGGAAGACACCATCATTGCCGTCAATGCTGATGATCCGACCCTTTCCC
This sequence comes from Synechocystis salina LEGE 00031, assembly GCF_015207985.1. Taxonomy (GTDB): domain Bacteria; phylum Cyanobacteriota; class Cyanobacteriia; order Cyanobacteriales; family Microcystaceae; genus Synechocystis; species Synechocystis salina. The sequence continues at coordinate 14,129 of NZ_JADEVV010000066.1, forward strand.
ATCTGGGGCAAAAGTTAGCCCAACAGGTTTGTTACTTTGGCTTGAGCGAACCAGATTTATACCTGGAGGAAATTCCCCATGCGGTGGATTCCATTTACTGTCCCCAGTGCGGCACTTCCCTAGATTATCAAGGGGTTTACCTTTCCCATTTGGGGGATTTTCAATGTCCTAGCTGTGGATTTCACAAAAGCCAGCCGGCTTTCCATAGCAGTGAGTGGCCCCAAATTCTCATTGGTGTTTACAACAAATACAACACCCTAGCCGCCGGTTTGGTAGCTCAACAATTGGGCATCAACACAGAGAAAATTTTCAACAACATCCGCAGTTTCAAGGCGGCCTTTGGTCGGGCAGAAGAGTTAGACGTGGAGGGCAAACATGTCCGCATTCTCCTGTCTAAAAATCCGGTGGGCTTAAATGAAACCATTCGGGCCGTCAATGACCTCAAACTGCAAGGACAATGCTCCACTACCCTGTTGGTACTCAATGACCGCATTGCCGATGGCACCGACGTTTCTTGGATTTGGGATGTGGACACTGAACCCCTGGTGGCATCCGGGGGAACTTTCATCGTCAGCGGCGATCGCCTTTATGACATGGCCCTACGTTTGCAATATAGCCAGGAAAATTTAATTCAACCAAGCCAGGGAAATGAGGCGTGGGATGGACAAACATCGAGGCTAATTTTGGAGGAAAACCTCGAAAAAGCAGTGCAAATTGCCTTGGAACTCACCCCTGAGGAAGAAACTCTCCATATCATTCCCACCTACACTGCCATGCTGGAAGTGCGGGGTATCCTAACTGGCCGAAAAATTCTCTAGGAGTCTGTGGGAAACGCCTCCTGGCCCCCGGTAATTTCTTCAGCATTCTTGGCAGGCCAACATCAGTAACGCATTGACAATGCCAGCGGCCACGGGGGAACCACCCTTATTTCCTTCCACCCTAATTTGGGGACAGGGCAAGGTGGATAAAGTTTTCTTGGCTTCCAGAACCCCAATGAAGCCCACCGGCACTCCGATCACTAAAGCTGGTCTGGCCTCACCGACGGCGATCGCCTGACAAAGGGTTAAAAGGGCGGTGGGAGCATTACCAATGACGTAGATCGCTTCGGGAAATTGGGTAATACAGTGGTCCATGCCGGTTTCGGTGCGGGTTTTGCCAGGGGTGGCCGTGGGCGCAAAATCAATCGCCGTTTGGATGGGATTGTTAAAAGTCCGCTGTACTAAACCTTGAATGCCCTGTTTGACCATATTCACATCCACCACAATGGTTTGGCCCTGGCGCAAACTTTTTTCCCCATTGGCGATCACCTGGTTTTCTGGCAAATCTGGATCAAATTCAGCCTTGGCTAAATCCGGGGCAAAACGGAGCAGGTGGAGAAAATCGAAGTCGGCGGTGCTGTGGATCACCCGACGGGCAATGGCATATTCTTGGGGAGAGAGATTGTGGAGCCCTACAGTGCGGTCAATGTGGGCAAAGCTCGCCAGCAAAATTGGATGTTCTAGGGGAATCATGGGTTTGGAGATTCCGGCAAAATCCGACCAATGGTACTGTTCTCTGGGCGGAACGTGGCCTGGGCCACCCGTTGAATATCCTCCGGGGTCACAGCGGCGATCGCCTCTAGGCGGGCAAACAGATTACGCCAATCTCCGGTACGCACATTGTATTTCACCAATAGTTGGGCCATGCCCATATTGGAGTTGAGGGATTGCAATGCAGAAATTTGTAGTAAGTTTTGGGCCCGTTCCAGTTCCTCCTGGGTTACAGGCTCTGTTTTCAAACGTTCAATTTCCCCATGTAACGCTTGACTGAGTTCATCCAAACTGCGGCCGGGGGCACTCTGGGCATAGAACATCAACAGGTTGGGAAATTTATCAGCGGGAAAACCGTTAAAGCCCTGGGCCATCAACGCCAACTGTTGTTCCTCCACCAGGGATTGATACAAACGGGATGTGCGGCCACTGCTGAGAATGGTGGTCATCACATCAAACACCGCACTATCGGGATCATCAAAAGCAGGGCTGTGGTAACCCTCGAAATACCAAGGTTGGGAAGGGAGGGTCAGATTAATTTCCTTCTGCTCCGTCTGGGGCGGTTCCACCACCGTTACCTGGGGCGTAGGGGGGCGCTTAGGGAAACGACCAAAATATTTCTGCGCCAAACTTTTAACTTGGTTAGCCTTCACATCCCCCACCACCGCAATGGTCATATTGCCAGGGGTGTAATATTTTTCGTAAAAATCCGTCACATCTTGGCGGGAAAGGTTGCGGATATCCTCGTCATAACCAATCACCGGGCGGCGGTAGGGGTGCTTAGTAAAAGCAGTGTCTAAAAATTCCTCCACCATTTGCCCCACTGGGTTATTTTCCGTGCGCATACGCCGCTCTTCTAGAATTACCTCCTGTTCTTGGTAAAACTCCCGAAATACCGGTTCCAAAAACCGCTCCGACTCCAAAGACATCCACAGTTCCAATTTGTTGGCCGGCAAACTGTAGAAATAAAACGTAGCATCGGCGCTGGTGGCTGCATTTAAGCCCACTCCCCCGGCCATCTGAATAATTTGCCCAAATTCATTCTGTTGCACTAAGCTCTGGGCCTGTTGTTGGATTTGCTTAAATTTTTCCTCTAACTTGGCCTCTGCCTCCTTATCCCCCTTGGCCCTGGCCTGGGTGATTTGTCCAAACACTTCGTCCAATTGGTCTAGTAGCTTTTGTTCCTGGGCAAAATCCTTGGTGCCAATGCGTTCTGTACCCTTAAAGGCCATGTGCTCCAGAAAGTGGGCTACGCCGGTTTTTCCCACCGGTTCATCCACTCCTCCCACATCAAAGTAGGTGTAAAAGGACACCACTGGAGCCTCATTATTCTCCATGACGATAAATTTCAAACCATTATCCAGTTGAAACTCCGTCACCCGTTCGATCGCCTGGTCGAGGTAGGGTTTGAGGGTTTGGCTATTTCTTTCCCTAACAGGGCTGAGGTCAGCGGCGATCGCCGGGGTGGGCGACAGCAAAGGACTGTGCAGAGCTAACAGTAGCACCAGGGCACAAAGGTAACGGGGCAAGGAACTCAAGACCGGCAGGGGCATGGGGAGCAATAAACTATGAACGCAAACTACTTCTACCCATCACTTTAGACTATCGCGGCGGAGAACTTGGGCGCTTGCCGGGAGGGTTTAAGGAAGATTAAAATTTGTAACAGTGCTAATTTATCTGGCAAAGTTCAATCATAGGGTGAAGCCGAAATGCGTGTTGCAATTGTAGGAGCGGGATTGGCAGGGATGGCCACCGCAGTGGAATTGGTGGATGCGGGCCACGAAGTTGAACTTTACGAAGCCAGGAGTTTCATCGGCGGCAAAGTGGGCAGTTGGGTGGACGGCGACGGCAACCACATCGAAATGGGCTTGCATGTCTTTTTCGGCTGTTACTACAATCTTTTCAACTTGATGGAAAAGGTGGGGGCTAAGCAAAATTTGCGGCTCAAGCAACATACCCACACCTTCATTAACCAAGGAGGGCGCATTGGCGAATTGGATTTTCGTTTCTTCACCGGCGCTCCCTTTAATGGCTTAAAAGCATTTTTCACCACTTCCCAACTGAATACCCAGGACAAAATTGCCAACTCCATTGCCCTGGCCACCAGTCCCATTGTGCGGGGTTTAGTGGACTTTGACGGAGCCATGAAAACCATCCGGGATTTGGACAGGATTAGCTTTGCCGAATGGTTCCTCAGCAAAGGGGGTAACGAAGGTAGTTTGAAAAAAATGTGGGACCCGATCGCCTATGCGTTGGGTTTTATTGATACGGAAAACATTTCCGCCCGTTGTATGCTGACTATTTTCCAACTGTTTGCCGCCCGCACGGAAGCCTCGGTGTTGCGGATGTTGGAAGGCTCGCCCCAGGAATATTTACATAAACCCATTCAGGCATATTTGGAAAAACGGGGTACCAAGTTTTACACCAGGCATCGAGTCAAGGAAATTCACACCAAGGTATTTGACGGAGAAACTAAAGTAACCGGCTTAGTGATCAACGATGGCTCTGACAGCAAAACCGTAATCGCCGATGCCTATGTGGCCGCCTGTGACGTGCCGGGCATTAAAAACCTGTTGCCGGAAAGTTGGCGCACCCAATGGGACTTTTTTAACAAAATTTACTACCTGAACACCGTTCCCGTAGCCACAGTGCAACTGCGCTTTGACGGCTGGGTAACGGAAATGAATGACCCAGCCAAACGCAAACAGCTAGAACAAGCCTTTGGGTTAGACAACCTGCTCTATACCAGCGATGCGGAATTTTCCTGTTTTGCTGACCTAGCCCTCACCAGTCCCGCCGATTATTACCGACCCGGGGAAGGCTCATTGTTGCAACTTGTATTGACCCCCGGTGATCCCTTTATGAAAGAGTCCAACGAGGCGATCGCCTATCGGGTGCTTAAACAGGTTAAAGCTCTGTTCCCTTCCGCAGCGGATCTGAACATGACTTGGTACAGCGTGGTTAAATTAGCCCAATCCCTATACCGGGAAGCACCGGGCATGGATCTTTTCCGCCCCAGCCAAGCAACCCCGATCGCCAACTTCTTTTTAGCCGGTAGCTACACCCAACAGGATTACATCGATAGTATGGAGGGGGCCACCCTATCCGGTCGCCAGGCCGCCCAGGCCGTTTTGGCTAACCAAGCCCGTTTGCAAATCCCCGTCCCTTCCGCCCAATAATTTTTCTCAAATCCCATGGCTAATTGGCTAGAACATAGTGTGCAGATGGAAGTGGATGCTCCCATTGAATTGGTGTGGCAACTGTGGTCTGACCTGGAGCAGATGCCCCGCTGGATGAAATGGATTGATTCCGTCAAAGTGCTGGAAGATGATCCAGAGCTTTCCCGGTGGAAGCTGGCCAGTGGCAGTTTGGAGTTCACCTGGCTGTCGCGGATTACTAAATTAATTTCCCAACAAATTATTCAATGGGAATCGGTGGATGGTTTGCCCAACCGGGGCGCTGTGCGCTTTTACGATCGCCAAGAGAAAAGTATTGTCCGCCTCACCATCGCCTATAACGTACCGGGTTGGCTGGGGTTATTGATGGATAATCTCTTCCTCGGTCGGGTGGTGGAATCTACCATCCAAGCAGACCTAGAACGCTTCCGGGAATATATCAATAAGTTGCAGGCTCCATAAACTAAAATCACAGTAGGCGGTCATAACCGGCATCTTGAGCATTAACAGCAAATATCGAGGTCACTGTGGCGGAGAAAACAAAAGTCTCAAGAAGCTTGTTAGTCCTTGACGACGAAAAGGATGTCGCCGCCACAATCTGCATGATGGCCGCCACCGCAGCCTATGACGCTGACTATATTGATGATGCCGATATTTTTCTAGAGAAAGTGGCCTCCTCGGCACCAACCCACGTGGCGGTGGATTTGCAACTAGCCGATCGCGATGGGATAGAAGTTATCCGTAAGCTAGCGGAAATGGACTGCAAAGCAGCGGTGATCATTATGTCTGGTCTAGGAGGACGCATACTAGAATCCTCTGCTAGGGCCACCACTGAAAACGGACTTCGGCTTCTGGGCACCCTAGCCAAGCCCTTTTCCCGTGCTCAACTTTTGGAATTGTTGGCAAAGGATGCCCATGAGACTGTTTCAACGCGGAAATTCCCAACCTATTCTGTTTCTGATGAGCAAATCAGCGATGCGCTCAAGGCCAAAGTCTTTGTGGCCCACTTTCAGCCCAAAATTTCCTGTCTGACTGGCGAACTAGTCGGATTTGAATGCCTCGCCCGTTGGCCCCAAAAGGACGGTACTATGATCCCCCCGGATCAGTTCATTGGTTTGGCTGAGCAACGAGGAATGATTGATGCACTAACGCGACAAGTCTATCATTACGCCTTAGCCAACTTGCCCCTACGGAACCATAGATCTCCATTGAAATATGCGTTGAATCTTTCACCAATCAATTTAAAAGATACAAATTTTCCCCACTGGTTAAGAAATAAATGCCGCGAGCATAGTATTAAGCCATCACAGATTATTCTGGAACTTACAGAGACAGCTAGCATGGAAAATCCACTGGTGCTATTAGAGCATTTGACTCAGTTTCGCATCCATGGATTTCAGTTGTCCATTGATGATTTTGGCGTCGGTTACTCCTCCCTTGTGCAACTGGCACGGTTACCTTTTTCGGAACTGAAGGTCGACCAAATGTTCGTCAAAACTCTCTCCAGTTCCCAAGAGTCTCGGAAAATTGTCGCCGCTGTGGTTGGTCTTGGGAAGTCCATGGATCTGAATGTAGTAGCTGAGGGGGTAGAAAACACATCCGCTCTGCGGCTGTTGCGAGAGCTTGGTTGCGACGAAGCCCAAGGCTACTTTATCGGCAAGCCCATGGATGTTGTCACTGTCGGGAATTGGAGCAGCTTATCGGACAAGTAGGCATAATGAATCAACCAATGGATTTTCTATACAAGAGACTTTTCAATGCGTCACCAAGCAAAATTCTGGTGCTCCAGCCCGACAGATTTGAGATTATTGCCGTCACGGATGAATACCTGAAGGCGACCGCTACAAAAGAAAGTGATATTGTCGGCAAGACCCTGTTTGAGGTATTTCGGCACTGTCCTTTTAAGGAGTGAAGTGGCAAAAGCCTCTACAGGTAAGTATTTCTGCAATTTCGACAGGGCGGTCAATGAAGCCCATGGCCATAGCCGGAGTGGTATTTTTTCCCAGACTTCCATG
>NZ_JADEVV010000010.1 GCF_015207985.1 Synechocystis salina LEGE 00031
AAATTGAGAAGTTCTGGGCGAGACTAAAACGTTATGTTTCCCAACTTGTTAGTAATGGAGAATCGCTGATTTCTGCATTGGATATAGCGTTGAGAGAACTGTCCTAACTAACTCGTCCTTTGCTATAACACTTCGGGTCTAACCATATCGAGGTTTAGGGAACAATCCAGTTGCAGCTTACGATAGTTTACCAAGGGCCAAGTGCGGTGCCAACATTGGGCGATCTGTTGAACTTGACCGTTGACGATTTGATTCCATGGCTCGACAACGCTGAGCCTTTTGTTAACTAATGTCACCTCAACCCTGGGCTGAATCTTTGCTGAGACTGGACCAAGCGGCGATCGCCTGTTGGTGAATTAATTGCCAGGGCTGACCGGTGGCTTTGGCCAGGGCGGCACAATCGACAAATTCGGGGTGGGCATTGAGAATAATTTTTGTACCGGCTTGATAGCTGTAGGCCACTTTGATGCGGATGGAGCCATGGGCAATAACCACAGTTTGCCATTCCCGTTCCAGGGCATAGCGCTGTTGTTGGCGTACTCGGACACCAAGACTAGTGGTTTCCCGGAAGAGTAAATTGAGGCAGTGATTTTGATTTTCTGGCGCACAAAGCACAGTGAGTAAAATGCCAGGGCGGGATTTCTTCATGGCGATCGCCTGGGTGAAAACATCGATTGCCCCTTGGTGGAGCAAACTTTCCAGTAGATAACCCACGGCCTGGGGTTGGAGATCATCCAATTGGGTTTCCAGCACAGTGATAGTTTCCAGTTGCCCAAAGGGGATTTCCTTCGGTGTTTTGGCGGTTTGGGATTCCGTCCCGATCCAGAGTCGGAGAATATTGGCCAACGGTAATTCTTTACTCCCCGCTCCCAGTCCTAATTTTTGCAAATTGAATGGGGGTTTAGTGCCAAATTGGTTGGCTAAAGTAACGGCGATCGCCGCTCCGGTGGGGGTAACCAACTCCCCCGTCAAACCATTGTCATAAACTGGTACTTGGCGATTTTCCCAGAGTCGTAACACCGCCGGGACTGGAACCGGTAAATCACCATGGGCCGCCCGCACCGTACCACTGCCCGTGGGCAAAGCGGACCAATAACATTTGTCAATGCCTAAATAATCTAGCCCCAAACAGGTACCCACAATATCAACAATGGCATCGGTGGCCCCCACTTCATGGAAATGTACTGCCTCCGGCTCAATGCCGTGTACTTCCCCCTCGGCGATCGCCAGTTGATGGAAAATGGCCAAACTCCAACGACTGACCCTAGCCGGTAAATTGGCCCCTTTGATTAATTGCTCTATTTCCGGTAAATGCCGCCCTCCATGGTGATGGCGATCGGAAGACGGCTCTGTTAATAGATGCACTTCCACTTTGGTGGCCGCCTGGCCTTGTTTTTGCACCATGCCCGCTGCCAAGCGATATTCATGGCCCAAACCCAGCAGGGCCAGTTTCTCCATCAGGTATTCTAGGGGAACCCCTGCCGACACCAAAGCCCCCAGGCACATATCACCGGAAATCCCCGTGGGACAGTCAAAATAAGCAATCAACCCCATAAACAATGGCCACCTTCTACAATCTTCATCCCGAAACCCCCCAACAGCGCACCGTTGAGGTGATTTGCAAAAGTCTGCGCCAGGGGGCAATTATGCTGTACCCCACCGATACGGTCTATGCCATCGGTTGTGATCTCAACGATAAAAATGCCGTTCAACGGGTCAGACAACTGAAGCAACTCTCCAATAATAAACCGTTAACGTTTCTCTGTTCGTCCCTGTCTAATATCGCTGAATATGCAGTGGTGTCGGACAATGCCTATCGCCTTATGCGTCGGTTGATTCCTGGACCCTACACCTTTCTCCTGCCGGCCACAAAACAGGTTCCTAAGCTAGTGGTGGAGCCAAAGCGAAAAACCACCGGCATACGGGTGCCCGATCGCCCCATTTGCCAAGAAATTCTGCAAAATTTAGGCAATCCAATTATTTCCACTTCCGCCCACCTACCGGATCAAGACGAGTTTGTCATGACAGAAAAGGCGAAATTATTTGACCTGTTCGACAAATTAGTGGACATCATCATCGACGATGACCAGGAGCCTGGCTATCAAACCTCCAGCATTATTGATCTCACCGACAAAGAACCAAAGGTAGTGCGGGAAGGACTGGGTTGGGAAACCCTGCGAGATCTTTTCTAGTGTGGAATCCGATTAAAGTTGACTGGGTTCCAATAACCCTATGCCCAGGTCCTTGGTCGGTGGTAGACCTAAGCTATGGCGATGTTGACGTAGCACACTAATGGCCCGCTGATATTGGGGATCAACATCCGTGGCGATTAAGTCTGGGTCGTTGCGAAACTGGAGCTTAGTATCGTTAGAAATGTCTAGATGAATGTCGGGACTGATGCCTTTGTGGTTGATATCTGTGCCACTGGGGGGATAGTAGCGGGCAATGGTGACTGCCAAGCCGGAACCGTCGGACAAGGTGTTAACAGACTGCACCGTACCTTTCCCGTAGGTAGCAGTACCCACTACAGTAGCCCTTCCCTGTTCTTTTAATGCCCCCGCCAAGATTTCACTGGCACTGGCGGAACGTTCATTGACCAACACCACCAAGGGTAAATCCGTTAGGCTCCTGCCGTTGGCCGAAAAATGGCGATCGCCGCCCCGTCGGTCAATGGTACTGACAATTTCCCCCCGATTGAGCCAGAGGCGGGCAATGTCAATACTAGAAAGCAACAAGCCCCCAGGGTTGCCCCGCAGGTCTAAGATGTAACCACTAATACGACTATTGTTCAGCTCCGTAATCGCCTTTTCCATTTGCTCAGCGGAATGGGAACTGAATTCATCTAGGCGGATGTAACCTACCCGCAATTCCCCTTCTTCCTTAACGTTGTAGGTAACGGAATCAATTTCGATATTTTCCCGTTTGAGGGTAACACTGAAAACACCGCTTTTGGGGCGGGAAAGTTGCAAACTCAACTCACTGCCAATCTCCCCCTGGATCGCCTCCGTGGCCTGCTCTAAGGACATCAAGGCCGCCGGTTGGCCATTAATGCGGACAATGCGATCGCCAGGACGAATACCTGCTTTCAATGCCGGGGTGCCCCGCATCACATCCACCACCACCAGGTCACTACTGCGTTTATCCATCAACACCCGGATCCCCACACCGGAAGCTTCCCCCGCCGTTTGACTGCTGAGGATGGCAAATTCCTCCGGGGAAAGAAAACGGGTATAGGGATCATTCAAATCTTTTAATATGCGCCCAATTTGTCGGTAGGCCTCAGCATTATCCTGATAATTGCGCCCCAATAATTCCTGGCGCTTGGATAACCAATTGGAATGGTTAAAGTCCTTATCAACAAACTGTTGATTAACTAACTGCCATACCTCATCCACCACCGCCTTGGGGCTATTTTCCAAGAGGGTCACGTTATCGGACACACCAGTGTCATTCTCCTTTGGAGTCGCCAACGGGGGACTATCGGGATTGATTACGTTGGGAGCGCTGAGGGCTGGCTTTAGATTAGCCCCCAAACCGAAAGCAAATACCAGAGCGGCAGCCAAGGGGCGGAGGCGAAGCAAATGGGGACTCATGGAAGGCAGGGTGGGGCAAAGGGAGGCAGACAAATAGTCAAGTCCGATGCAATGGGACACTGGGTCGGCGGAGGGCAGAATTCCTTCCCCAAAACGGAGGACTAAACCACTTAAGCCCAATCCTAGCAAGAAAAATCTAGTTCGTGGGCAAGATTAGGTCATCAAATCAAGCATCGTCCATTCACTGTCCTCAATGGCTGACTTCCTTGGTTTCCCTGGGGACAGTGGATGGCTTTGCAAACAAATCCCAGGCTAAGGTACTGCTCAGGGATGAATAACTAAAGGGGTGTGTACCTCTGACCATTCAAATAACCACTTGGCATGGTCAACCGCTAAATTAATACAGCCATGGCTTACTGGTGTACCAAAATTTTTGTGCCAGTAGGCTCCATGAATTGCATAGCCCCCACTGTAATATTGGGCGTAGGGAACATCATCGATATCGTAATCTTCCCCTTTCATGCGATCAATACTGCGTTTGCTTTGAATCGCAAATATACCAGGGATCGTAGGAGTGTCCTTCTTCCCTGTGGAAATAATGACAGCATAGACTGGTTTTGGCCCCTCCCAAGCTGTTAAACGCTGGGTCGAGAGATTAACTTCAATCCAACGCTCCTTGGATTTTTTGAGGATGGCCATTTTTCGATTGAGGGTATCTTGGTAGGTCTGGGCGACCACAACGGGAACAAATAAATTAACTGCAACTACTTCCGTGGCAAGAATGCCCGCCACCACCAGGCAACTCCCTCCCCATCGGACAAGGGAAGATAACATGGATGATAATCCTACTACTGATGCGTTCTTACTCTTATTTTAAGCGATTTTTTCTCAAACTGCCCCGACAACAAGAACAAGAAGTCCATTTTCTCTGGACGGCGATCGCCGGCCCTTGTCTGATTTCTGCCCTTGCAAACAAATACTATGAACCTTTGCCAGGCGACTACATGGCGGACAAATGCGAATGGGGTCGCTGACATTTGCCCAAGCCATAGAGCCCTTAAATAGATTAAATTGACTGATTGATTGCAAGCGCAGTTATAAGAAAAACTAATTTTTTTATTTAGATATTGACATTTTACAGAATCCTGTATGGGCAGCACCATAGAAGACAGCAGCGAACTTTCTTGAAAAACCGCAAAGTTTTCTATGGTTACCCTAATTGATTCTCCAACATCTGCTGCTGTCCAGCCCCGCTTAACAGTCCAAACCGCGGACATTGCAGCCAACACCACAGCGATTCGTTGCCTTGACTGGGATCGGGATCGCTTTGATATCGAGTTTGAGTTGCACCATGGCACAACCTACAACTCATTTTTAATTCAAGGGGAAAAAACAGCCCTCATTGATACTTCCCATCGCAAGTTTGAGTCCGTCTACTTGCAAGAATTGCAGGACCTAATTGACCTGAAAAGCCTCGACTACTTGATTGTTAATCACACGGAACCCGACCACAGCGGTCTGATTCCGGAACTTCTAGACCTGGCTCCCCAGGTGACGGTGGTTGGCTCCAAGGTGGCCATCCAATTCCTCGAAAAGCTGGTGCACCGACCTTTTGAGTCACAGATTGTTAAAAGTGGTCACAGTCTGGATTTGGGCCAGGGTCATGAGTTGCAATTTATTTCCGCACCCAACTTGCATTGGCCCGACACAATTTTGACCTATGACGCCGGTACCCAGGTGCTCTATACCTGTGACGTTTTCGGCATGCATTATTGTGATGATTCACTTTTGGATGAAACACCGGAACGGCTCGAACCTGATTTCCAATATTATTACAACTGCCTGATGGGGCCGAATGCCCGCTCAGTGTTAATGGCTTTGAAGCGCATTGCGCCCTTGCAATTTGATCTAGTGGCAACGGGCCATGGGCCACTGTTGCAACATCATATTTCCCACTGGATCGGACAGTACGATACCTGGAGTCAAAATCAGGTCAAGGCTCAAACTTTTGTGGCCCTGTTTTATCTGGATGGCTATGGGGTCAGCGATCGCCTAGTGCGGGCCATTGCCGATGGCATTAGTAAAACCGGTGTGGCGATTGAGTTGGTCGATCTAAGCGTGGCGGATACCCATGAAGTCCGCACCCTGGCCCAATGCGCAGCAGGACTGGTGCTGGGTATGCCTCCCCAATCTTCTACTTCAACAACCCTAGATCCTTTGCTGGGCACCATTTTAGCTGCGGTACACCCCAAACAGGTGATTGGTCTCTTTGAAACCGGGGGGGGGCAGGATGAGCCCATTTATCCCCTCCGCAATCGCTTCCAGGAATTAGGTTTGCTAGAAGCCTTTGAACCAATTTTACTCAAGACGGAACCGACGGCGGCCACGGACCAGCTTTGTCGTGAAGCGGGCACCGACCTGGGCCAGTTCCTCACCCAGAGTCAATCTCCACCAGCAGACACAGCCCTCGATCCAGAACTCAACCAGGCGATCGGTCGCCTTAGCACTGGACTCTATATTCTGACGGCCCAAAAGGGGGATGTAAGAAGTGCCATGCTGGCTTCCTGGGTGATTCAAGGCAGCTTTGAACCCCTCGGCATTGTGATTGCAGTGGCCAAGGACCGGGCAATCGAATCATTGCTCCATCCCGGTGACACCTTTGTACTTAATGTGCTGGAGGAGGACAACTATCAAAGCCTGATGCGCCATTTCCTGCTGCGTTTTCCCCCAGGGGCTGATCGATTTGCTGAAGTTAACACCTATCCAGCCCAGAATGGTTCTCCGATTTTGTTGGAAACCCTAGCCTATCTGGAATGTGAGGTTACCTCCCGTCTTGATGGCAATGACCATTGGTTGGTCTACAGTACCGTACAAACCGGGCGGGTCGCCAAATTGAATGCACTAACTGCCACCCACCACCGCAAACTGGGCAACCACTACTAAATTCACCTTCTACCTGGGATTTTCTCATGCAACTCCTCTCAACCAATTCGGATTCGGACGCAAAGCCCACTCTCCTCTATTTCAGTCGCGCCCTTGTTGTTCGTCTGCTGGAAACGGTGCAGGACTTTATTGTGATTTCACTTTGCGTTGGCCTGTTCAGTTTTATGGTGATGCAGTTGCGGGAAATGTTTGTGTCTCTTTTTCCGCCACTAGACTTTCCCCGGGTCACCGCCGACATTCTATTCCTGCTGATTTTAGTGGAGCTATTTCGGTTGCTGATTATTTATCTGCAGGAACACCGGGTTTCGATCGGAGTTGCAGTAGAAGTTTCAATTGTTTCAGTGCTACGGGAAATTATTGTGCGGGGCGTTCTGGAAGTGCCCTGGGAGCAAGTGCTAGCAGCTTGTTCGTTTCTGCTCATTCTTGGTGCTTTGCTCGTAGTAAGGGTTTGGTTACCCCCCACGTTTGAGGGGGTCGATCCTGAACGGGAAATCTCTCGCCGTCATCAAGTCCGCAAGTCCGGTAAGGCTTCTTCATCAATTTAACTATCTTGACCATCCTTGGCCCCCGTCATCTTTATTTGAAGTTAAAACTATGATTTCTCCAATTAGCGGTCTCTCACAAGCTTTGGATACTTCTTCAGATTCAATTGCCGTTGCTTCCCTGCCTCGGGATATGCAGGTGGCAGAGATAGCCCCCCAAACCCAAGTATTGCGGTCTCGCCTCTGGGATCGACTCAAATTTGAGGTGGAATATGGTCGCCGTCGGGGTACTACGTCTAATTCCTATCTGATTCAGGCCGATTACACGGCACTGATTGATCCCCCAGGGGAGTCATTTTGTGATTTATATCTATCGGAATTGCCAAAATACTTAGATTTAGCCCAGCTTGACTACATCATCACTAGTCATGTTAATCCCAATCGCATGGTTACCCTGGAGGAACTAATGCGCCTGGCACCAAAGGCCAAACTTGTTTGTTCCCGCCCCGCAGTGAAAGTGCTTAAAGCCACCTTTCCCCATTGGGAAGAGCGATTCCAGACCGTGCGGTCCCAGGACACCCTAGATTTAGGCCAGGGCCATGAACTGCAGTTAATGACTGTGCCGACTCCCCGTTGGCCGGACGGTTTGTGTACCTACGATTTGGCTACCCAAATCCTTTTCAGTGATAAGTTGTTTGGCACCCATGTTTGTGGCGATGCAATTTTTGATGAGGACTGGCGACAATTAAGTGGCGATCGCCGTTTTTATTTTGATTGTTTGCATGCCCCCCAAACCAAGCAGGTCGAAACGGCATTGGATCAATTTGATTCGTTAACTCTGAAGACGATCGCGCCGGGCCATGGCCCCCTGGTGCGTTTTAGCCTCAGTCGTCTGTACGGTGATTATCGCCAATGGTGTCAGCAACAACCCCGCCAGACCCTTAAAGTGGCATTGATCTATGCTTCTGCCTATGGCAATACCGCCACCATGGCCCAGGCGATCGCCAAGGGATTAATTAAAGCCTGTGTCGCCGTCGAAACCATTAACTGTGAAATCGCCGAAACCGACGAAATTGCCGAAGCAATTCAAGCCTGTGACGGGTTTATTATTGGTTCTCCTACCCTAGGAAGCCATGCCCCTGTACAAATCCAAACTGCATTGGGCATTGTTTTATCCTCCGCAACCAAAACCAAATTAGCTGGGGTCTTTGGTTCCTATGGCTGGAGTGGTGAAGCCATTGACTTGATTGAAACCAAGTTAAAAGATGGGGGCTATCGCTTCGGGTTTGAAACGATTCGCATCCAATTCAGCCCTGGGCCCGATGCCTTAGATAATTGCACAACCTCCGGCGCAAATTTCGCCCGGCAACTGCGTACCAGGAAGCGGCAGAGGGTTGCTCGTCAGGCTACCACCGAAACCCAAGCCGATCGCACTCAGCAAGCGGTGGGACGTATTATCGGCTCCATTGGTGTGGTCACAACCCAATCTAACGGCAGACATCGAGGTATTTTGACCTCCTGGGTTTCCCAAGCCAGCTTCACCCCCGCCGGCATTATGCTAACAATTCCAACCCAATGTGATGCCTACGGTCTAGCCCAGCAAAATACTGCCTTTGTACTTAACCTCTTGCAAGAGGGACGGAGTGTACGGCGCCATTTTGTTCCCCGGCCTCTCCCTAAAGATGGTGATGATAATCCCTTCAGCACAGTGGAACATTATTCGGCCCAAAATGGTTGTCTGATTTTAGCAGAAGCGTTGGCTTATCTTGAATGCCGAGTCCAATCCTGGTCAGATATAGGCGATCATGTTCTGATTTATGCAACGGTTCAAGCCGGACAGGTCTTACAACCCAACGGCATCACTGCCATGCGGCATCGTAAATCGGGGGGACAATATTAGGCGCTGTAGTCTTTTGGATTAACTTCCAATGAGTCGGTAACTCAGGACCCATTTTTAAAAAGAGTCTTAAAATTGCTGGAGCCCTTATGGGACAAGTGTTGGGTCTATTTAATAGTTTGACTCCGAAGTCCTTGTGATGGGCTGATCTAAGCGGGGCTCATAGGATCAGCTCCCATTGTCCTTAGGTTTCCAAATTTGGTTATCGACTTTATTAATGGCATCGACCACTCCAACTATGCAGAGTTAATTGGTTGGTGTAATAAAACTATTTAGCCGATTGGTTTTAGCGGCAAGCTCTCGCTTTAGATAAACTAGTGGATCTACTGAACTTTTTGTCCAATATGTTTCCATAGCTCCCCGCATACAGTGTTTCTTCGCTTGTTGAGCAAGATTTAATTTTTTTATATTAAATGCATATTAAATATGCTAAATTTTGATGTCAGTATCAAAAAGCAAATATTAAAAAGCTTTGATTGTCTAAATTTAGCTATCCGACAAGCAATGAACCCCTAACTGTTACCGCGAGGTTGACACCATGGACTCCCTCTCCGATCCCCTGCAATCGTTTCTAGACTTGGAGTTTGGGCTGAGGTTTTTATGGCCAAAGGAGAACCGGGTAGCCACATCTGAAATCGTTATGTCTCCCCTCTCCACCACCCTGAGATCTTTTCTGGACTTAGGGTTTGGACAGACAATTCTGGAACAGAATCAGAGCCAATTAGTCGCCGCCGAGGTCGTTGCCTCTCCGATCGCCATCTCCAATTGGAATGAAGGAAATCTTAGAAATTTTCTGGCTTGGGTTGGACCAATATTTCCCCTAGATCTGACAGTTGCGCTTGTAAATTTGTCTAATGAAAACTCTATTTTTCATTTGGTCCCATTGCCAGATGTTCAGCCATTTAACGAGCCCAGTCCCCTCTTATCCGAAGAAAATGGGATCAACGGGGAATTCGAGCTTGCGGCAATCTCTTTGCTCAATCGGGACGGATGGTTAGGAGAATCATCAAACCCATCCCACCTTTTGGCCAATTCCTCGGCTTCTTGTGCCTGTCCAGCCTGTGCAATGTTGATCACCCAAGCTCCAGTTGGTTACCAAGATGGCACAGCGTCAATCCCGCCCATAGCCTTTGATAAAACTTTTAAACTCCACAGTAATCCTTTTGCCAATCACACAATCTATCTAGATTTCGATGGTTATTTTATCGCCAGTTCCCAGTGGGAAAACGGAGGAGCCCTCCAGCTTCAGCCTTACTACAGTGGAAGCACATTTACCGATGCCAATAAAGAAGAAATCCAGAAAATATGGCAACGGGTTGCAGAAGATTTCGCGCCCTTTAATGTTAATGTCACCACCGAAGAACCCAATACAGAAGATTTGAAAAAGTCCGGTAGTGGAGATCAACGTTGGGGCATTCGTGTTGCCATGACCAGTAATTTAAACCTTGTCACGGGAAAAGCCATTACCAATGCAGGAGGCGGAGGCACAGCCTACTACAACAGTTTCAACTGGGCTACAGATGAAGTGGCGCTGGTTTTTAACCAAGGAGAATATGCCGGTGCGGAAACCGTTAGCCACGAAGTAGGCCATACCCTAAATCTCCGCCATGACGGAGGTAGCTATGGTAGCAATTCTAGCTATTATGAAGGACATGGTTCCGGCGCAACGAGCTGGGGCACGATTATGGGTGCGCCTTTTATCAACGCCGATGAGAATGTTACCCAATGGAGCAAGGGTGAATACATAGGCGCTAACAATACAGAAGACGATCTCGCTATCATCACCAGCAATGGCTTTAGCTACCGAGTCGATGATTACGGCAACACCTTGGCTTCTGCCTTTGAGTTAACCGGCAGCAATATTAGTACTTTCGGAATTATTGAACGCACAAGCGATATCGATTGGTTTAAGTTTGTCACTGGGGTTGGAAACATTAATTTCAATATCAACAACGCCTCTCGCGCTTATGTCGCCAATGGGGATGGCAGCTACACGACAGAATATCTAACTCCTCGGGGGCCAAATTTAGATATTTTTGCCAAATTGTTCGACGCTTCTGGTAATTTGCTTGTCCAAAATAATCCTTCAGATTTACTGACCGCAAGTCTAAACTATACGATTACTACGGCCGGCACCTATTATTTGTCAATTGATGGAGTCGGTGTTGGTAATCCTTTCGCCAATCCCCCCTCTGGATATACCGAATACGCTAGTCTCGGCCAATATTTAATTACAGGAAGCGTTGTTCAGCCCACTACCAGTCCGGCAATTCTTGTTTCACCGACATCGGGTTTGACGACAACGGAAGCTGGAACACAGGCAAGCTTTACCGTAGTTTTGGCGACCCAGCCCTCCGCTAATGTCACCATTGGAGTTAGTAGTAGCAATACTAACGAGGGAATAGTTAATGTAAACGCACTTACATTCACAAGTGCGAACTGGAATGTTCCCCAGACTGTTACGATTACGGGAGTAGATGACAGTGTAGACGACGACAACGTTTCTTACACTATTGTTCTAGCTCCCGCTAGCTCCACTGACCCCGATTATGGTGGACTGGATGCAGCCAACGTAACCATTACCAATCAGGACAATGACACTGCTGGTATTTGGATTAGCAGTCCCAGCGCCAATAACACCACTGAAGATGGCGGAACAGTGACCTTTGCCGTCCACCTCAAGTCTAAACCAACCGCCGATGTTACTTTACCCATTAGCTCTAGCGATATTTCAGAAGGTGTAGTTAGTGCTTCTTCCCTCGTTTTTACCAGTGTTAATTGGAATATTTCCCAGATTGTAACGGTAACCGGTGTTAACGATGGGCAAACTGATGGTAATGTGTCCTACTCCATTGTGACAGGTACGGCATCCAGCATTGACGGCAAGTACAATGGTTTGAATCCTGATGATGTTGTCCTAGTCAATAACGATAATGAACCCACTCCAGTAACCATTTTTTCCGATAGCTTTGAAGTCTCGGAGTGGAACGGTCTATGGATCGAAGATAGTCAAAATGATTGGTTTCGTTCTACCCAAAGGGCCCGGGATGGTTCCCGTTCTGCAGAAGTGGATGGGACGGCGAATAATGCGACCCTAACTATTGCCCAACCCCTTAACCTCACTGCCTACAGCAGCGCCACCCTCTCGTTCTCTTGGTTCATCGAAAGTAACTGGGATAGTGGCGAATACATTGCCCTTGATTTTTGGAATGGCAGTAGCTGGCAAGAACAACAACGTTTAGCCGGCAATATCAGTCCGGAGAATGTTTGGCAGGATGTTTCCATTAATGTACCAATCTTAAGTAACTTCCAGTTCCGCTTCCGGGCTAGTGTCAGTAGTAGTAACGAAGACGGTAACGTCGATAACGTTAAAATTACTGCCCTGCCTGCTGAGCAAAATACCTTTCCCCAAGCTTTTATTACTGGCAATACCTCGGTTAATGAAGGGGCAATTCTAGTCTTGTCGGGGGCTAACTCCACCGATAGTGATGGATCAATTACTCGCTATGACTGGGATTTTGATGGTGACGGTCAATATGACGACGCAACAGGCCCCAGTGTTAACTTCGCAACATCTAATAGTGGCATTGCTACCGTTGGATTACAAGTTACAGATAATCTTGGGGGGACAGCAAAGGCCAGCCAGATAATTACTGTCAACAACGTTGCCCCGATCGCCAACGCGGGTATTTCCCAGACAGGTTTTATCAACGTTCCCTTTGTCCTCTCTGGTGCAAATTCCACCGATCCAGGGAATGACATTATGACCTATGCCTGGGATTTGGATGCCGATGGCCACTACGATGATGGGACTGGTGTTGACACAACTTTTATTCCAACTCAGCCTGGCATCTATACCATTGGTCTTCAAGTTACCGATGCCGATGGCGCTTCCTCGACGGACACCACAACCATCACAGTTCAAGATAAGCCGGCAGAAAATCTACTGTTCTACGACAGCTTTGAATTGTCGGAATGGAATGGGAACTGGGTTGAGGATAATCAGAATGATTGGTTTCGCTCTACCCAACGGGCCCGGGATGGATCTCATTCAGCAGAGGTAGATGGACTAGCTAATAATGCCACTCTGACTATGGCTAGACCACTCAATTTAGCCGATTATAGTAGTGCTGTCCTCACTTTTTCCTGGTTCATCGAGGGAAATTGGGACTATGGCGAATACATTGCCCTAGACCTTTTTAATGGCAGTAACTGGACAGAGGTCAAACGTTTATCGGGTAATGTGGACCCGGAAAATAGTTGGCAAGATGTTTCCCTGGCTCTGCCTCTCAGTAATAGTTTCAATTTAAGGTTTCGGGCCACTGTTAGTAATAGCCTTGAAGACGGCAACATTGATAATGTACGCATTGTCGGACTAGGCAGCGGCACTGCGGCTTCAGCCTACGGTTTGAACCTGGAAACACCGGAGACTGGGCTGTTTTCTCCCATGGGCTCCTATGGACAGGTCTTAGGAATAGGAGTGGATGGCCTACATCCCAGCTAGTTGACATCCTCCAACCCGGCTAAAGCCGGGAGATTCCTAGACTTCACAATCTAGGCTTTCTGCTTCATAGCTCGATGCTTTTCGGACTACCCTCGCCTGTTTTACTACAAACCCCTCTGGAATAGAACGGGTATAGTGCCAAACCACTTTGCCAATTTTGGGCAGTTTGACCCCCACCGCATCCACAGGATTTTTACCTAATTAAGGGAAAATAAAAGAGCGAAGATTATGACGCTTTTTGAATCGAGGCAAACCAAAACCTCTTTTGTGCATATCATCCCAAGCCCTATCCAACTTCCTCAAGGTTTGTTGAAGTATTTGGGAATGGGTGTTGGCTAATTCAGGAATGTGTTTTCTTGCCTCTGTTAAGCGTTTTGCTTGAACGTGGTAATCAGGAAAGGCTTCGTCCGCAGAGAGAATGTATTTCCCTCGAATCGAGCAAGCATTAACTGGAGACCTACGAGAAGCACACCAATCTTTACGTTCTTGCAGGGCATAGCTCCACACCTTGCGACAGATATTTAAGCTTTCCTCTATGTCCAGCACCTGTTGTGGAGTTGGTTTCAGCTTGTAGGCGTAGGTCATGGTTAACAAACCCACACTTTAGCTTACACAAGATGGTTTGTGCGTAAAACTTGCACCTGCCAATTAACGCCTTCCTGAAGTACCTCTAAGAATTGGGGCGAGAATAATTTCAAATTGAGTGAAACATTGTTTCTGTTTGTGATCAAACCCCTCATCCCTAGGAAATTGCCCATCTTTAGACGTCATAGATTCGTGCTTCAAGAGCACTGGGATTTTCGGTGCAGTAGTGGGTAAAGGAATTGTGTGGCGTGTTTTTGGGCAGAGATTTGTCAACCTGTTGCAATTCTTCAACGGTTTCCCAAGCAAGCACCGCATCTAGACTACCCAAGCCGTATATTTCAGTGATGCGGCGAGCATGTTCTAAAGCGGCTTTAAGACGGTTGTCCAATGTCGTGGCTGAAACATTAACATTATCTGCCAATATTGTTGCGGGTTGAGGAGCTTTAACCGGGGTGATAGTCAGGTAAGACATGGCAATAACTACGTTTTTATGAACTGTCTCTAAGTTTATCTATAATTATTGGCAATGTAAATGCTAGATTGATATAAGATTCGATTATCTTTCATTAACAAAATAAATCTTTGGCCTTGCTCGGAATTAATGCTTGCCCACCCTTGCCGAAGTTAAAAAGTTAACTCCCTAACCCATCGGAATTTGGGCCGTGGTCCGTGCCATGGGCCAGCAATCAATACAATCCCATCTGATGTCGATGTTGGGAGCATGGTCCGCTAATGTTCTAAGTCATTATGCAAGAGCGCATTGCTGTGGTAAGCCAACTTCCATAGAGTGGGACAGATTTGTCATTGGGCAGAGGGAAAAAGCTAAACTGGAGGGCAATTTGATCATTTTCACTATCATTGGGGAATCTCCATGTGTGGCATTGTTGGTTACATCGGCACCCAAACGGCGGTAAATATCCTCATTGAAGGGCTAGAACGCTTGGAATATAGAGGTTATGACTCCGCTGGCATTGCTACGGTCACCGAAGAAAAAATTGAGTCGGTGCGGGCTAAGGGCAAACTATTTAACCTCAAGGAGAAGCTAGAAAACCACAGCAACTTTTCCCGCCTTGGCATTGGACATACCCGTTGGGCCACCCACGGTAAACCCGAGGAGCATAATGCCCACCCCCACTTGGATAACCAGCAACGCATCGCCGTTGTGCAAAATGGCATCATCGAAAATTACCAAACCCTGAGGGATCAGTTAAAGGAAAAGGGTTATCAGTTTTATTCGGAAACTGACACTGAGGTCATTCCGATTTTAATCGCCGATATTCTCAAGGATTTGCCCGGCGATGACCCAGACAAAGCCCTGCTAGAAGCCATTGGCAAGGCGGTACACCAGTTAGAGGGAGCCTTTGCGATCGCCGTGTTGGATGCCCATTGCCCGGAACAGTTAATTGTGGCCCGACAGCAAGCCCCCTTAATTTTGGGATTTGGCCAGGGGGAATTTTTTTGTGCGTCCGATGTGACTGCCCTAGTGCCCCACACCAATACAGTGCTGTCGTTGGAGAATGGGGAAATTGCCAGGTTAACGCCCCTGGGGGTAGAAGTTTATGATTTCCAACTCAAAAGACTGCGGAAACTGCCCCGTACCCTAGACTGGAGTGCCACCACCGTTGAAAAACAGGGCTTTCGGCACTTTATGCTCAAGGAAATCTACGAGCAACCGGCCGTTGTCCGCACTTGCTTGGCAACTTATCTGAACGAACAATGGCGGGCCGCCGACCATCCCAGCCATAGTCCCGTATTCCTGGGCCTAGATCCCCAGTTGACCAAAAATCTACAACATATTCAAATTTTGGCCTGTGGCACCAGCTGGCATGCAGGCCTGGTGGGGAAATATTTACTAGAACAATTGGCCGGTATTCCCACCACAGTGCATTACGCTTCGGAATTTCGCTATGCGGCCCCTCCCCTAACGCCCCATACTCTCACCATTGGCGTGACTCAGTCGGGTGAAACAGCGGATACTTTGGCGGCCCTGGAAATGGAAAAACAGCGGCGCCTCACTTTGGAAGACGACTATAAACCTTTAATTTTGGGGATTACCAACCGTCCCGAAAGTACCCTGGCCACTATGGTTAATGAAATTATCAATACCCATGCTGGCATTGAAATTGGAGTGGCTGCCACCAAAACTTTCGTGGCCCAGGTGTTGGCATTCTACTTCCTCGCTCTGGACATCGCTTTTCAGCGGCACAGTCTGAGCCTGGAGGCCATAGAACACATTATGGTGGGTCTGCGACAATTGCCCGCCCAGATTGAAACTATTTTGGAACAACAGGGTAGTGCCATTGAAGCCCTAGCCCATGAATTTGCCGAAACCCAGGACTTTATTTTCTTAGGGCGGGGCATTAACTTTCCCATTGCCTTGGAAGGAGCCCTCAAGCTGAAGGAAATTAGTTATATCCATGCGGAAGGTTATCCTGCGGGGGAAATGAAACACGGCCCCATTGCCCTTTTGGATGCCAAAGTCCCAGTGGTGGCGATCGCCATGCCGGGGTCAGTCCATGACAAAGTAATTTCCAATGCCCAGGAGGCCAAAGCCAGGGATGCCAGGTTAATCGGAGTCACCCCCATGGACGACAACCAAGCCCGTTCTGTGTTCGATGATTTATTGTTGGTGCCCCACGTAGAGGAAATGCTCTCACCCATTGTGGCTGTTATTCCCCTACAACTTTTGGCCTACCACATTGCTGCCCGCCGGGGCTTAGACGTGGATCAACCCCGTAATTTGGCCAAATCCGTCACAGTGGAGTAGGTCACAAACCCTAGGTGATTGGTTGATGTCGGCGGAGCTCTGCTGCCAGAAAAAAGCTGTGGAACAATGGCAGGTAAACCCATTTATGTTCACCGGCAACTCGGTGTCGCAACTTCAAAATATCCCCTATGACAAGCAAAAAATTTTCCTGGCCAAAAACAGTTATTGCCCTACTCTTAACCCTAGGTTTATGGCTAGGATTGGCCGATTTCCCCGCCTATGCCCTGGGGGGCACCCAACCCGCACTAGACCAACCTGCGCCCCTGTTCACCCTGCCCAGCACCACTGGCGAAGGGGAAATTAATTTGGCTGATTATCGGGGTCAATGGGTAGTGCTGTATTTTTACCCCCAGGACTTCACCCCCGGCTGTACTTTGGAAGCCCAACGTTTCCAGCGGGATTTGCCCAAATACCAAGCCCTCAATGCCCAGGTAATTGGTGTGAGTGTGGACGATTTAGATTCCCATGAAGCTTTTTGTGATGCGGAGGGACTTAAGTTTCCCCTCTTGGCAGACTCCGATGGGGCGGTGATTAAAGCCTATGGCTCTTGGCTGAGTGGCATGGCCCTGCGGCATACCTACGTCATCGATCCCGAGGGTATGTTGCGGGAAAGATTTCTCGGCGTCAGACCCGCCACCCACAGTGAAGAAGTTTTAGCCCGCCTAGAAGAATTGCAAGCCTAGGCGATCGCCATTTTTGTTCAACAAATTTCCAGGGTTTTAAAACTCAAAACTTTCCTGAGTCAGGGCCGTTTGGCGGTCTTGACAGGCCAGGTAAACTGCCTCTAGTAAAACTTCGGGGGGAGTATCGGCCAGGGGAGCCGTGAGACGCAAGCGGTCTTGTATCTGTTGGGCTAGCCTTGCCTCTGCTTGTTGCCTCGCCTTGGGCAGCAAATCCCCCCGTCGGAGCAGATAGTCCCGGATCACGAACCAATGGTCCGCCGTAATTCTTTCTAACCCCGGCCATTGGCTTAATTGAGTCGCTAAGGATTTAGCTGCTTCCGGTTGTTGAAGTTGTAGGCGATCGCCTCTTGGGTGCCGACTTTCTCGAATCACCAGGGTGTCAGCCAATAAATCTCCAATGCGTTTTTCCTGCCGGCCAAAAATGATCATCAGAGCGCCAATGTAGAGAAAATCATCAATGGGGCGAAATAGAGCCCGTAAACTAGCTTCCTGTAGCCCCACTGGTCGCCCATCTCCCCGGATTACCCGAATTTTAGCCCGACGCTTACCAGGGGTTTGTCCCTGCCATAGGGTTTCAAAAAAGACAAAATAGCCCACATAAACCGCAAAAATCAGAAAGATTTGGATAGCTGTCAACCACAATTGCCAGTCGTCGGATACATAAAGGGAAAGGTTATAGGCCAGTACCGCCCAAATAATTAAAAGTACAAAGATTATGGTTCCCAGGCAGATATAGTCAATCAACACCGCATAGAGACGATTGCCAATGCCGGCTAGGGTAAACTCTAATTCGACACTTTCGGGGGTTTCCACTTGGTAATGGTTAAACAGGGCCATGGTTTCTAGCTTGAATGGAAAGGAGGGGAACAAATGGGACAATGGCGGCTAAATAGCCGGTCAATGGGACAGTGTTATCCCTGGGGCAAGCTTTAAAATTTTGCCCGATCGCCGTAAGATAAAGGCTGACAAAGCTCGTTTTTATCGGCGTATTTAACAAAAGACTATGGACATTTTGACATTAGGTTGGGTAAGCGTGTTGGTTCTGTTCACCTGGTCCATCAGCATGGTGGTGTGGGGTCGGAACGGCTTCTAGGGAAAACCTCGGATTTGTCGCCGTTTAAGAGCTTTTGATACCGTGGAATCAACTCCTGTTCTCAATACCCTTTTCTTAGTGGCCCTGGTGATGCTAGTGCTGGTCAGTGGAGGCATTCTCTACTTGACCACCTTGGAGTGGCGCGATCGCCGTCGTCAGGACCGGGATAAAAAAATGAGCCGCTAAATTTGTTTGATTTGCGGACATAACCATTGTGATAGCCATGGGTTTTTCCCGTCTGCCGGTGATCGGGGTGTTTTTTGCCCTGGTTACCGTAACTTTTCTGTTAATTGCCAACTTTAGCCAAGGTCAAGACCCTGCCCCAGTCATTCTGGCCAAGGAAGTGAACGTCCAAGACCAGTCCACCCCGGTGGTGATTGTGGCGGCGGGGGACATTGCCTGTGCTCCGGAAGATCCAGGTTTTAACGGTGGTTTAGGAACCCCAGACCGTTGCCAGATGGCCGCCACGGCAGACTTGGTTGCTAGTGCTAGTCCTGATCTAGTTTTGCCCCTGGGGGATAACCAGTACGAACGGGGAGAATTGGTCAATTACCAAGCTTCCTACCAACCAACCTGGGGAAAATTTGACTCCATTAGTCGTCCGGTGCCAGGCAACCACGAATATTACGGCCCCGATAAGGATGCCGCCGATTACTTTAATTATTTCGGTGCAGTAGCTGGCGATCTCGCAGAGATCCGCTCCGCGGTGCGCCAAAAGGGTTATTACAGCTATGACCAAGGGGATTGGCATTTCATTGCCCTCAATTCCAACTGTGAATACATTGGCGGTTGTGAAATGGGATCGGCCCAACAGCAATGGTTAAAGGCAGATCTGGCGAAAAATACTAAGCAATGCACCCTAGCCTACTGGCACCATCCCCGTTATTCCTCCGGTGTGCACGGCAACCAACCCCAAATGGGAGACCTCTGGCGAACCCTCTATGACGGTGGTGCGGAGTTAGTGCTATCGGGCCATGACCATCTCTATGAAAGATTTGCCCCCCAAAATGCCCAGGGCGGCTTGGATCAAACTAAGGGATTGAGACAATTTGTCATCGGCACCGGCGGCAAAAGTCTTTATCATTTCA
Source organism: Synechocystis salina LEGE 00031 (assembly GCF_015207985.1). GTDB lineage: Bacteria > Cyanobacteriota > Cyanobacteriia > Cyanobacteriales > Microcystaceae > Synechocystis > Synechocystis salina. Next base: position 19,576 of record NZ_JADEVV010000010.1, read on the forward strand.
AAACTGTGCGCCCCAACAGCGAAGTTCGGGCAGTGGGGGTATATGGAGTGCTGAAAATGAAACTTCAACCCAACAGCTACCGCTGGCAATTTCTAGCGGCCAACACCGACGAATTTGATGAACAGGGGGAAGATTTGTGCCATTAGGGCAATGATTATGTCACTGCTGGGCACCTTTGCCATGGCCCAAAACTAGAAAAATACTAATAAATTCCATCACCCATTCTAATTCTCCTTTGCGGCAAACCTGCGCTAAGCTTATTCGTGAGCATTTCTCGGTTGTACCTATGGACTTTTCTAGTAACGTTGCAGCGCAACTCAATGCGGGGACGATTTTGCCGGAGGGCGTTGTTATTGTCACTCTCCTCCTTGTGCTAATTGTGGATTTGATTGGGGGACGCAAGGTAGCCTTGGCCCTGCCCTACCTGGCGATCGCCGGTTTATTGGTGTCGGTGGGTTTGCTAGTTACTTCCTGGTCCATGGCGGATCCCATTGGTTTTATCGGTGCTTTTAATGGGGATAACCTCAGCGTTATTTTCCGAGGCATCATTGCCATGTCCACCGTTGTCACCATTTTGATGTCGGTGCGCTACGTCCAACAAACGGGGACTTCCTTGGCGGAATTCATTGCCATTTTGCTCACGGCCACCCTGGGGGGCATGTTTCTCTCGGCGGCCAACGAGTTGGTGATGATTTTCATCTCCCTGGAAATGCTCAGTATTTCCTCCTACCTCATGACCGGTTACATGAAGCGGGACCCCCGTTCCAATGAAGCAGCGTTGAAATATTTGCTCATTGGTGCTTCTAGCTCCGCCATTTTCCTTTACGGTCTTTCCCTGCTCTACGGTTTGTCCGGCGGTGAAACCCAGTTGGTATTAATTGCCGAAAAATTAGTTAATGCCGACAGTATGGGTCAATCCCTCGGTTTGGCGATCGCCCTGGTCTTTGTCATTGCTGGTATTGCCTTTAAAATCTCCGCTGTGCCTTTCCACCAATGGACCCCCGACGTTTATGAAGGTTCTCCCACCCCAGTGGTAGCCTTTCTTTCGGTAGGATCTAAAGCGGCCGGTTTTGCGGTGGCCATTCGGTTGCTAGTGACCGCCTTTGGTGGCATTACCGATGAGTGGCACGTTATTTTCGCTGCCCTGGCAGTGTTAAGCATGGTGCTGGGTAATGTAGTGGCTCTGGCTCAGACCAGTATGAAGCGGATGTTGGCCTACTCTTCCATCGGTCAAGCGGGCTTTGTGATGATTGGCCTGGTGGCGGGTAGTGAAGATGGTTATGCCAGCATGGTGTTCTACATGCTCATTTACCTGTTTATGAACCTGGGGGCGTTTAGTTGCATTATCCTCTTTACCCTCCGCACCGGCAGTGACCAAATTAGTGATTATGCTGGTCTCTACCACAAGGATCCTCTGCTCACCTTAGGCTTGAGCATTTGTTTATTGTCCCTGGGCGGCATTCCTCCTTTGGCAGGTTTCTTCGGTAAAATTTACATATTCTGGGCCGGTTGGCAGTCGGGATTGTACGGCTTGGTTCTCCTTGGTCTGGTCACCAGCGTCGTTTCCATCTACTACTACATCCGGGTGGTGAAAATGATGGTGGTGAAGGAACCCCAGGAAATGTCCGATGTGATCAAAAATTATCCGGCCATCAAATGGAATTTGCCTGGTATGCGTCCCCTACAGGTGGGTATTGTTGCTACCCTGGTTGCCACCTCCCTGGCAGGTGTTCTTGCTAATCCCCTCTTTAACTTAGCCACCAACTCCGTGGTCAGCACCAAGATGTTGCAGACAGCCCTCCAGCAAACGGAAGAAACTGCGGCGATCGCCATTTCCCATGATTTACCCTAGAGATAGTGGTAAGAATTGCTTTAGGAGAAAAGGTCGATAAGTATCACCGTAGAAAACGACTTAAAGGAGATCTTGGGGGAAATTAAGACCCAACTCAACGATCTCCAAAAAGACGTAACTTCCCTCAAGATTGATATGGCAACGGTTAAAACCGAGTTGTCTGCGGTCGGAGTTGAGTTAGGTACAGTGAGAGATGATGTTAAGGATGTCAAAGGACGGGGCAATGCTGAAATTTGGGCGTTAATTATTGCGGTTATCGGGGCCGTAATCACTGCCTTTGTTCGTTTAGGCATTTTTCTTAATGCCTAACAAAAAACGATCAGGCTTTTCTCTCGATCGCCCGATCGCCGTTGATATTTTCCCAAAGGATAAAAGCTAGTCTATTCAGAATCGAATCTTAAAGTACTCCCATATTGGCCAAGCCCAGGATTACTCCAGCGCCGAGGATGTGGCCAAAGCTGGCGGTGCCCAGCACAGCCCCTAAACCAAAGCCACCGAAGAAGTTAGAGGAAGGCATGGGGGTGCCTACACTTTGTTGTTTGATGGTGAATTTGCCAAAGGCGATCGCCAAAATGTTGCAAGCAATCATCACCCCAGCAACTTTGGGGCTCCAGGACAGGGTAGCGGGAACGGCGGTGGCCAATAAAAAGCTATGCATTGAGTTCTCCTTGATCGTAAACGATGATTTTAAGACTATTTTTAACGGCGATGGCATCCACCATTAGGCATTGGGCAACAATGGTGACCAAACCAACGTTAAAAGTTTTATCTTAAGGTTCACCTTTGCTTCCCAGGAAAATCTCGTTGCAATACTTAACAAATCCCCTGGCTAGCCGTGACATTTAGCGTCGTAAAAGACTCTGACAAAACTCGTAAATCGGAGCAAGATCATTCACAGTCTGCCCTACTTTGTTCTCGGGCCGGGCAATTCTGATCAGAGTTATCCCCAACGCTTCGGCCAGCCTTTGCTTCATCAATTCTCCCCCTTGGGCACCGGAGGCTTTGGTTACCACCACTTGAATTTGCCATTGTTCCCACAAAGCTTTTTCCAATGGTTCAGCTACGGGGGGGCGCAGGGCAATTATTCGGTCGGAGGTAAATCCGGCGGCGATCGCCTGGGTTAAGGCTTGGGGATAGGGCAAAATACGGGCAAATAATATGGCTTGGGTCTGTAGGGCACTGAAATAGTCCAACCAGCGGGCGCCCACGGTCAGCAGCACCCTTTTACCCACCAAGTATGGTTGATAAGACCCTGTGGTTAAACTATCAACGTCGGGCACTTCCAGGGTGTTTTCTCCCAACGGTAGGGGAGGGCGCTCAAATCGGATATAGGGAATATCTTTTTCCTTAGCGATCGCCGTGGCGGTGGCAGTAATTTGGGCCGCAAAGGGATGGGATGCATCGACAATGGCCGCAATACCATGGAGTTCTAGAAAGGTCGGTATTTCCTCCGGGGTCAAAGCTCCGACGTGAACCCTTAGATAAGGATGAAGGGGATATAGATGCCTGGCCTCCGGGGTAGTGACTGTCACCAGACAAGCTATGCCCTGGGCAATGAGTTCCTCGGCGATCGTGCGACTATCCACCGTTCCGCCAATTAACCAAACAGTTGGCAGGCTATCCCCCATAACTAGAATGCTTACAACTGGAATTTTTCACCTAGATAATATTGTCGCACCAACGGATTTTCCGATAACTCCCCTGCACTGCCGGAAGCCAAAATTTGCCCGTCCCGCATAATGTAACCCCGGTTGGTGATGGCTAGGGTCTCCCGCACATTGTGGTCGGTGATTAAAATGCCCATATTTCGTTCCCGTAACTGGGCAATGATGGTTTGAATTTCTGCTACCGCAATGGGGTCTACCCCGGCAAAGGGTTCATCTAAGAGCAAAAATTGTGGCCCTTCCACTCCGATCGCCAAGGCCCGGGCCAACTCGGTGCGCCTTCTTTCTCCCCCGGAAATCTGGGAACCCTGGGTATTGGCCACTTTTTCCAAGCGAAACTCCGCCAATAGTTGTTCCAGACGATGTTTCCGTAGGGGCGGCGAAACCCCAGTTTGTTCTAAGGCAAGGAGAATATTATCCCGCACACTCAACTGACGAAAGACGCTCGCCTGTTGGGTTAGATAGCCTAATCCTAGATGGGCCCGCTGGTTCAGGGGTAAATTCGTTATGTCCCGCTGGTGGAGCCACACTCGACCCGTATTAGGTTTTACCAGCCCCGTAGCAATGTAAAAAGTAGTGGTTTTGCCGGCGCCGTTGGGACCCAGTAAGCCGACAATTTCCCCAGGGGCGACCTGGGCGTTGACCCGATTGACCACACAACGTTTGCCGTAGAGTTTATGGATATTTTCTAAAACTAAGGTCACGATCGCCGTTCTCGCTAAAAAGCCTGTCACCGAATGCCGTTAGTATCCCACAGCTTAAGAACCCAGGGGAGGTAAATCCGGCAAAGTGTCACCGGGGAGGGGATTGGGTCCAGTGGGGGACGGGCCGGCGGGATTTTGGGACTCCTCCACTAGATAAATCGATTCCACCTGTTGATTCGCTTCCGGGTTAGCAACGAAACGTCCTTCGTCCACCAAATAGGTCATGGTTTCCGCCCGCATACTGTTGCCATCCTGGAGCACATAGACGTTGCCGCTGAGCACTAACCGTCTCTCCTGGGAAAAATACTGGGCCTGGGCCGCCGTTGCCTGCAAATTGCGAGCAGGATAGTAAACTTGAACGTTCCCCCGGGCCGTCACCACCCCAGTTTGGGAATTGGCCTCTTGGATATCGGAGCGAACAGTCATGGGACTAGAAGGAGCCGTTTGGGCCACCACCGAGGAATTATTGTTGACGGGTAGGGAAGTCAAGCTCCCTAAGGCGGCCACGGCGATCGCCAACCAACCCCAGTGACGAGATAGCAAACGGGAAGGGGAAAAATGTTGAGGGAATACCATGGGCAAACGAACCATAATCGCTAACAGGCAAGCTAGGGAAGAAAGCAGGGGAAGATTGTCAACCCAATTAAAGCTAGTGTAGCGAATTCGGGCAATCTCTTTGGGACGCTAAGGTCAAAAATCCATCCTCCACCCTTGGGTTTTGGACGTGCACCCTGGGTTTAGGTTTCCCCTGGGCCATAGCTCTGCACACTATTTAATAATGCTGGCACCGCCGCCGCTGGCCAACCCCCTTCCGCTTTACGCCCCTGGTGCAAAATAAACCTCAATCCGTAGGCATGGGCATAGCCCTCAATTTCTAGCCAAATTAACTCACTGCTCAGTTCACAACAAATTTTTTCCTCCTCCATTAACTGGTCGGCGATCGCCGTGACAGTCTCGGCCAACTCCCGACTTAAACGCTTAAAGTCAGCAAATTCTGCCCTGGTCAACTCCAACGCCCAATCCTCTGAACCCAGTAAAAAAGGAAAAGTCTCGCCATTGGGATCAAAGCCCCAGCGCCAACCGGAACCCTCCTGAATAGTTTTTGACAGCATCAAATTGGCCAGCGGAGAAGAAAAAAGAGAGTTAGTCGTAAGCCGGGTTCTGTTCCAGGATGCGAGGCACCCAGGGGGAGTTATCTATCTGGGAAATTTGTTACCAAATTCCTCAAGCGGTTCCACCAATCATGGGGCAGGAAAAAGACCAACCTTTGCCCCTCCGACCTTGCTTCCAACCGGGGTTTACCGAGCCAGTACCTCTCGATACTGCTGGTGCGCTCTTACCGCACCTTTGCACCCTTACCTTTTCAGGTATCAGTTATCAGGTATCAGGGGTTTAGACTGATCACTGGTCACTGGTCACTGTAACGGCGGTATTTTTCTGTGGCACTATCCTCACGCTCGCGCGCACTGGGCGTTACCCAGCAAGTTTGGCCTTTGGGAAGCCCGGACTTTCCTCAGATTCCCTGTGACAGGAATCCGCAACTCCCGCCCTAACTCTCTTTTTCTAGTGTGCCATTGATCAGAACTCTCCGCCGATGTGGTTGAGGGCGCAAATTAATTGAAACTTCATTGCCTCCTCCGTAGTCTTGGGGGATTGGTGCTAGAAACTGATCCCATGAAAAAATTTGCCTGTTTAGCTTTGTCCGTATTACTCAGTGGAGCCGTGGGCTTACCCAGTGGGGCCGGAGAAGTATTGGATCGCATTGAACAAACGGGGGTGATTAATGCCGGCACCAGAAAGGATGCGGTGCCCTTCGCCTACGTCGATGACCAAGGGCAATGGGTGGGCTTTTCCATCGATATGCTGGAATTAATTCGCCGGGAAGCGGAAGCCAGACTAGGCAGGCCAATCAAGCTAAATATGGTGGAAGCCACCGCCGATAACCGCTTTGACTTGATTAAAGATCAAACCATTGATTTAGAATGCGCTTCTTCCACTTTCACTTGGAATAGAACAGCAATGGTGGATTTTTCGGTTAGTTACTTTGCCGATGGCACCAAAATTATCACCGGGGTGGACAGTGATTTAGAGTCCGCCGATTCCTTGGCTGGTCGGGCGATCGGGGTTATTGCCGACACCACCAACGAAAAAGCTATTCTTAATTTTCAGCCGGGGGCGACCATCGTCGAAGTTGAAGACCAAGCCGATGGTATGGCCAAGCTCGAAGCTGGAGAAATTGAAGCCTTTGCCGGAGATGGCATTGTTTTGGCCGGGTTGAAAAAAACTTCTGACAATCCCCAACAGTGGAAGGTGGTGCCTAATTTTCCCTATCAGTACGAAGCCTATGCCTGTTTATTGCCCAAAGATGATTCGGATTGGCGCAATTTGGTGAATTATAGCCTGCTCAAATATATGGAGGGGGTAATCAGTGATCAGAGGACAGCGGTGGAGATTTATGAACGGTGGTTCGATGAAGAAACTGGCGTTGCTCCCTATCCCCGGGAAACGATCAACGATTATTACCAGGGCATTGTGGACAGTTTTGAATGGATTCCCATTGTTAGCTATTAACAATTATTGGCAGAGTTTGAAATAGGGAATAGTTTCCCCCCGACTCTTCGTTAGAAGGAATGATTAAATTAGGCAGTTTCTGATGCATAATTTTCTTCTGAGGACGAGCAAGCATCTATTACATCCAGCTTTTAATAGTTTTAATCACGCATTACATCAGCCTGAAGTCGAACAAGAGCGATTGAAAATTAAAATTATTCAGCGCTTAATTCATACCCATTATGGCCAATCTTTGGGCATCACGAAAAATTCCCCCTGGTCGGCTATTCCTATAGTTAGTTATGAAGATTTTTCTCCTTGGCTAGAACAGCAGCAAACTTCGCCTACACAATCAATCATTACCAACGAAAAAATTCGATCTTGGCAACAAACTTCCGGCAGTTCTGGAGCCAGTAAGCAAATTCCCTATACCCATGGTTTACTAACTGCGTTTACGTTTATGTTTGCTGTTTGGGCCTACGATTTGCTCCACCATGGCCCAGATTTTCGCACAGGCAAAACCTATGCTTGTATTTCTCCCACCTTTGGCGATCGCCCTGGAGGCATTGATGACACGGATTATTTAACGGGACCTCTGCGCTGGCTTAGTAGTTATTTTTTAGTGCGGGTGGGTAATCATTTTTCCGACGGGGATACTTTTCGTTGGGTTTTAGCCCTAGCTTTATTACAAAACCCAGACTTAGAAATTATTTCCCTTTGGAGTCCAACTTTTTTGACCGTGCAATTAGCATTTATCACTCAGAACCGCCATGCCCTAATTGCAGCCCTTGGCGATCGCCTGGATGATGCCAGACGGAAAGCTCTAGCAACAGAGCCGATTAATTGGTTAAAAATCTGGCCACAGTTAAAGCTGATTTCCTGTTGGAATCAACTATTTGCCAGGGAACAGGCCGGGATTTTGCAAGCTTATTTTCCCGGAATATTTATCCAAGGAAAAGGTCTATTAGCCACGGAAGCTCCCATTACCATTCCCTTAATCAAGGCTGGGGGATTTGTGCCCTTGGTGAACCAAATTGTGTTGGAATTCATGGCTGCTGATGGCACCATTGTGGATTTGTCTAACCTACAAACAGGTCAAATTTATCAACTAATTATTTCCACTCCGGGGGGACTATACCGTTATCGCCTTGGCGATCGCCTGCAGGTATCCCATTGGTATCTTAAAACTCCTTGCTTAGCTTTGGTGGGTAGGGGCGATCGGGTGAGTGACTTGGTGGGGGAGAAATTAACCGAAGAATTTGTGGACCAAACCTTGAGGGATCTCGCCTTGGTCGATGGCGACGGTCTCCGTTGCTTAGTGCCAGTGCCGGGGCCCCAACCCCATTACGTTTTCTACCTATCCCCTACGGCAATGATGGCGATCGCCGGAGAAGAACAAACATTGGCCCAGCGACTAGATCACAGCCTCCAACGTAGTTTCCATTACCGTCGGGCTCGGCAGTTGGCACAGTTAGGCCCCGTGCAAGTGAGGACAGACGGTTATCCCCATTGGTTAACCCAGGGGCGTTGGGGAGATGAAAAAGGTTATTGCCTCCGCATTCCTCCTTCTAACCTTGTTTGAAAAACGCTCCTGACCAAAAATTGGGGACAAACCAGACACAATTCCTTCCCGGCGATCGCCCCATCTGCCAAGCCCCTAGCCCTGATGGGGTAAAATTCAAGGGTTGGTTTCGTTGTAATTATCAGTTAGAGAAATACATGGGTGGACAGACGCTCGCAGAATCTTCCCAAATTTTGCGCCAAGAAGTATTGGGAGCCCGCCGCTTCAGCAACTTTTTTTGGGCTGGAATTTCCACCATTGGCGGTGTTGGTTTCCTGTTGGCCGGCCTTTCTAGCTACTTCGGCAAAAATCTTTTGATTGTTAGTGACACTACCGGACTGCAGTTTATTCCCCAAGGTGTGGCCCTACTTTTCTACGGTGTGGCCGGCAGCACAGTGGCAGGTTATCTCTGGTTGACCATGGCTCTGAACGTGGGCAGTGGTTACAACGAATTCAATAAAAAATCGGGGCAGGTAACCATTTTTCGTTGGGGTTTCCCCGGCAAAAATCGCCGCATTGAATTGGTTAATAAAATTGCCGATGTCCAGGCAGTAAAAGCAGAAATTAAGGAAGGTGTTAACCCTAAGCGTTCCCTGTACCTCAAAGTTAAACAGCGACGGGACATTCCCCTCACCAGGGCTGGGCAACCCATTTCCCTTTCCCAGTTGGAAAACCAAGGGGCTGAGTTAGCTCGCTTTCTAGGGGTGCCCCTGGAAGGCTTGTAAATTACCGTTTCCCCCAGCCAGATCCCAATATCAAAGGCACCAAATCCAGGGCAGAAACCGGGTATGTGCTGTGTTAAATTGACCTGCACTTACTCTGGAAGATAATCGAGGTGGACTAAGATCCCTAGCAAGGGACTCTAGGTTGGCTGATTTGCACAAAGATAACAGCAGTCCCCATTAGCAATTACGGAGATTATTAGGAGATTAGATTTTATGCGGATTTTACCGAACATTAGCCGAGCCACTTGGTTTGTGGGCATCTTTTTTGTTGTCAATATCTTGCTTACTGCTTGCAATCAGCCATCTGCCAATTCTTCAGCAGATCCCTCCCCCACAGAAAGCAACGGCCCAGTGGCCCAGTTAGCCACAGACCAGTACAAGGACTATAAGCCCCGCTTAAATGGCAAAGCCACCGTGGAAATGATGGTTAACGGCAAGCCGATCATCATTGAAGTGGACGGAGAAAATGCGCCGATCACCGCCGGTAACTTCGTTGACCTAGTGGAACAGGGCTTCTACAACGGCCTAACTTTCCACAGGGTAGTGGATGGCTTTGTGGCCCAGGGGGGAGATCCCAAAGGTGACGGTACGGGCGGCTATGTGGATAAAAATACCCAACGTCCCCGCAATATTCCTTTGGAAATTAAGATCGATCCTTCGGTGGAGAATGCGCCGCAAGAGCCTTTGTATGGTCAACCGGTGGGACAACAGGGCGGCTACAGCAGTCCCCCCGTGGTGTTGCCCCATAAAAGCGGTGCAGTGGCCATGGCCCGTTCCCAAATGCCGGATTCCGCTTCTTCCCAGTTCTATTTCACCCTGTCTGATGAAACGGGATTTTTAGACGGTGATTATGCCGTGTTTGGTTACGTCACCCAGGGCATGGACGAGGTGCTGAAGATCAAACAGGGAGACAAAATCCAGTCCGCCAAGGTAATTGCAGGGCAAAATAACCTAGAAAAATAGATGGATAGTTCTCACGAAATTTTCCCCCAGCCCAAACAGTTCCTGGAATCGGAATCCGTTACCCCCTATGCTGATGCCGCCGTGGTGGTGGTGCCCATTCCCTACGAAGCCACTACTTCCTACCGCAAGGGCTGTCAGTATGGCCCTGGGGCGGTGCTAGAAGCTTCGGACCAGTTGGAAGCCTACGATGAAGAGTTGAATACTTCCCCTTGTCATGATTTGGGCATTTACACCTGTGCTCCCTTGGCAGACAGCAATGAGCATCCGACTTTGGCAGGGGATGCCATGGTGACCCAGGTTTGTGACGGTATTGTCCCCTTTGTGGAGGACGGTAAATTTGTGGTGGCGATCGGTGGGGAGCATGCCATTACCACTGGGGTAGTGCGGGCTATGCAGAAGGTAACGTCGGAGTCTTTCACTGTGGTGCAAATTGACGCCCACGGAGATATGCGGGACAAATTTGAAGGTTCCCAACATAACCATGCTTGTGTGATGCGCCGGGTGTTGGAATTAGGTTTACCCACTCTCCCGATCGCCATCCGGGCCATTTGTCAGGAAGAAGCAGACTTGATAAGGGAAAAAAATATTCCTGTCTTTTGGGCTAGGGAAATGGCTGATAACCCTGATTGGATTGACCAGGCGATCGCCAGCATCACTACGGAGAAAGTCTTTCTCACCATCGACATGGACGGTTTTGATCCAGGCTTCATGCCGGGGGTAGGTACTCCCGAACCAGGGGGGCTAGGTTGGTATGAAGGGTTAAAATTTTTCCGCCGTCTTTTTCAAACCAAGCAAGTGATTGGTTGTGACTTGATGGAGTTGGCTCCGGTGCCGGGCTCAGTGGTGTCGGAATTTTCCACAGCGAAGCTGGCTTACAAGTTGATGGGTTACTGGGGAGAGTCCCAGGGGAAAAAACCTTAGCTGTTGTCAAAAATTCTATTGAAGTTTAGGAAAAAGGGGATATAAAAGCTTGTTTGAAAAGCCCCCCCTAGCCCCCCAAATTTGGAGGGAAACTGAGTGAAAGTTCCCCATATAGCCAAAGTGTTAAAACGACAGGGCCAAAATTGACCCGTGAACTCTAAACTTTGCGGGTGCAAACTTCCTCAAAATAATAAAGGTTTGAGGGTTTCTACCACGGATTTGGCTAAGCTCGGTAAATGGTAGCCCCCTTCCAGCCCTAAGACCAGATGGGGAGAGATTTCCATTAGATAATGGGTCATCATGCCGTAATCCTCCGGAATTAGATTCATATAGGCCAAGGGATCGGCTCGGTTAGCATCATAACCAGCACTCACCAACAGTAAATCTGGTTTTGCCTGTCGTAAAAACGGGAGAATTTTGTCCTCAAAAGCCTCTTGATAAACGTGGCCATCTCCCCCTGGTTTGAGGGGAATATTGAGCACATTGTTATGTTTACCCCGATCGCCTGCGGCCCCTGTGCCGGGATAACAGGGAAATTGGTGCAAAGAACAATAAAAAATTCGGGGATTATTTTCCACCAACGCTTCAGTACCATTGCCGTGGTGCACATCCCAATCCACAATGGCTACCCGTTCCACCCCTGGCCTAGTTAAAGCGTAATGGGCGGCGATCGCCACACTGTTGAGCAAGCAGAAACCCATACCCGTGTTGCGAATGGCATGGTGACCGGGGGGACGGGCTAGGACAAATGCCGCCTCCTGTTGGCTTAAAGCGTGGTCAACTGCATCTAGCCAGGCCCGCACCGCTAAGCGAGCCAAATCATAGCTCTGGGGAGAAACAGGGGTATCGACATCGAGGGAACCACCGCCCTCCTCAGCTAATTTTGCCAATTTGTTTAAATATTCTTGGCTATGGCAGCGGAGAATGTATGGGTCTAAATTCCAGGCCACCGGGGAAGGCCTTTGCCAATGGAGATAATTGGCCCCGGGCATCTTCCGTAAAGCAGTGACAATCGCCGTCAGTCGAGCTGGACATTCGGGGTGGGTGGGGCCAGTTTCGTGGTGCAAAAAATCCGCGCTGTAGATAATAGCGACCATGGTGGGAGGAGGAGGATGGTGAAATTAAGTAAAGAAAGTGGAGCAAAAAGTTTGGCCAGCCCCTCAGCCATTGCCCCAGGGCCATGACCCACCAATGCTATTCTAGGTAGGGTATTGAGCCAAATTTAAGATCGAGGCAGTTTAGGCTATGCAAGTTAATAATCTCGGCTTTATAGCAAGTATTTTATTTGTGTTGGTGCCAACGGTTTTCCTGTTGATCCTGTTTATTCAAACCGGTAAACAGAGCGAAAGCTAAGCCTTGGTTAACCATTGTCAAACAGAACAGAGTCAGGGGTGGAGTCTATCCAGCCCCCTTTTTTTGCCCAATGGATGATTTAAGCGTGGGTTAACATTTCGCTCTTGCTGGGGTTCAAATCCCTTCTTTGCGGGCCAGTAACACCGGACAGGGAGCATTGACCCGAATATAGTCCGACAGGGAAGTGCCCAACAGTCGGTCCAAGTCTGGCAAACTCTTGGCAATGGAGGGTCGGCGATCGGGGGAACCCAACAGCAACAAATCAGCGTTGTAGTCCTCGGCCAATTCACATAGTTTTTCCCCTGGCTTACCCCCCGTTACGGTGGAGCGGTAGGCAATACCCAAACGCTTCGCCTTGGCGATCGCCGGGGCCAGGACGGGGTTTTCCTCAATTTCCTGACGGGAAAGGGGCAACAGATCCGGTTTGAGGTCAGGGTTCACCCGGGCTAGGATTAATTCCCCTTCTGGATAGTCTCGCAAAAGCTCCAGAGCTAATTCCAACGCATACTCCGCCGCCGCTGACTTATCTAAAGCCACCATGACCCGTTTAATGCGCTTAACGTAAATATCATCCTTCACCAACAACATGGGGTGGTTGGTCAGTTGAAATACATACTGACTGACGGAATTTTCTAAAATGGCTTCCAACCGTTTCAAGCCCCGGGAACCCATAATAATTAGGTCCGCATCAATTTCATTGGCCACATCACACACCACCCCCTTGGGATCCCCTTGGCGCAACATGGTGGAGACCTTACTGGGTTCGATGGCCACATCCTCCAACAAATCCGCCAGGATTTTACCGCCCTCGGCCCATTTTTCCGTGAATGCCTCCGTGGTAATTTGGGGTGGAACCACGTGCAAAATCGTGATCGATGCCTTTTGCACCGCCGGAAAATCCATCATGGCCTTGAGCATTTCTTGGGTTTGGCTGGTGCCAGAATCTGCGTATAAAATTTTGCTAAGCATGATAATTGAGTTCCTTGAATCGGTTCAGGGAGAGTCTCACCGTGCCATGGAGATTGATAACGGCAAGCCCTCCTCGGTTAAGCCTTATCCCTTCAGAATAAGGCCAATGCAAGCGCAGAAATTTAACGACTTGTTGCGGACTTTCTCAGTCTTGGTGGGCCATGGTTTCAGGGGACTTCTAACCCAATGCCCATATCAACAACTAGCCTGTCCCCCCAATTGACGGCGGGAGTGTGTCAAAATCTAGGGAAATTTGAGATTGTCGTTAGCCATTACCGACGAGTAAAAGCTATGAACGTGATTGTGGATTTATGTGTCGTGCCCCTAGGTGTGGGGGTTTCCGTGGGCCAGTATGTGGCCGCCTGTCAGAAAGTTTTGGCCGAAGCGGGACTGAAACATACCATGCATGCCTACGGCACCAACATTGAAGGGGATTGGGACGAAGTTTTTGCCGCAGTCAAGGCCTGCCACGAAGCGGTCCATGCCCTCGGAGCCCCCCGTATCACTTCCAGCATGCGCTTCGGTACTCGCACCGATCGCCCCCAAACCATGGATGAAAAGGTGAAAAGTGTGGAAACATGGCTGGAAAATTCCTGAGCACTTAATGGCGAGGAGAGCTAGGGTTAATTCGGTCTGCCCAAGGCAGATTTTGGTTTTTCCCCTGTCAACTTCAACTCGTTAACTTGCGGGCTCCGTTGCTTCTAGCTCCACTAGGTAGCTCCCCCATTTCTCCTCGTTGGTGCGGGGATCAATGTCTTTTTTTAACAATCGCCAACTTTTACCTTCACTTTGCCGCTGTAGGTAAAGATCAAATGGATTCTGTTTTTGAGTCACCGTTTGCCGGGGCAGAATCAGTTTTAAATCATATCCCCCAGTTAGGTGATAGGCCGGTAAGTTATCCACGGCGATCGCCTCAATATTTTTAACGTTGATCTTGCTAATTTCAAAATCCGGCGTTGGGGCGTTTAAATGTTGACTAAGGGCAGTTTGGGTACGATTGAGTTGGAAAGTAATTGCTTGCTGTACCACTGCACCATCGGGGGCAAATTCCAAGGGGGGCGGGGAGCTTTGACAGGCGTTTAGACTGAAGCAAATCAAACCCAGGGCTAACCAACCAAGCAATCGACGTTGATAACAATTGATTAGGTTAATTAGGTCAACGGCGAAACTCTGCCAGGTCTGGAGCATTTCCCTGCCCAAAAGTGATTTTTGCATAAACAATTAATTAATCAGCGCCCCTCAGTTGTTGTAGTTTCTCCAACACTTTTTCGACGTGGCCCTTGACCCTCACATTAGGCCAAATGTGGGCAATATTTCCCTGGGGATCGATTAAAAAAGTGGAACGCAGAATGCCTTCATACTCTTTGCCCATGAACTTTTTCGGTCCCCAAGCGCCATAGGCCGCCGCTAATTGATGCTCCGGGTCACTGAGTAATTGAACGGTGAGATTATGCTTGTCGATGAATTTGCTGTGGCTTTTTTCCGAATCTGGGCTGACCCCTAATATCACAGCATCGAGGGTGTTAAATTCCGCTAACTTGGCACTAAACTCCGTTGCTTCAGTGGTGCAACCGGGGGTATTGTCCTTGGGGTAAAAATACAACACTAACCATTGCCCAACAAAATCGGCTAGGGACACTGTCTCCCCCTGGGCATTGGGGGCGGAGAAAGCTGGGGCAGGTTGGTTAATTTCTAAGGCGGTGGCCATGGTGAAAAAATTCTTAATTAAATCCGGTTGTCTGAACTTCTAGTAGCCCAATGGTAGTTAGTTATATCCGGCCCCAGGAGCTTGAAATTATTTGATATGTAAAGGAATCAAAATTAGAGGCAAAACGGCGATCGCCAGTAGGAGTAAAGACCCTCCCCAGGCAATGAACCGATGGGAACTGGGGGCCACTGGAGAGGACAATAATTGATCAATGCGAGCCAGTAGGCGGTCCTGTTGGCCAGCAAAGGGTACCCCCAGGGGCAGGGGATTGGCCACCATGGCATTTTGGGCCACTAGGGCGAGGGCTTCCGCCAACACCAGGGGGTCACAGTGATTGGCCCCATGGCGATCGGCTCGGCATTCCCTTTGCCACAGTAATTCCTGCCACAGGGATTCCGTTTCCGGTAACCAAAAAGTTAAACGGCGCAGGGCCCCCAACCAGAAAAATGTCCAGGTGTCCCGGTAGAAAAGATGGGCGCTTTCGTGGGCTAACACCGCTTCTATCTGCTCTGGAGTCAGTAGGCGCAATAACCCCCGGCTCACTACCAATTCCGGCGACCAAAGCCCCACCTGGGCACTGTAGGGAAAATCGGTTTCCAAAAGACGAATTTTTTGCCCTTGCCAATGGCTGATGGGGTATTTCTGCACCGCCCCCAGGGTTTGCCAGGTTTGCCCCGCCAAATAGAGCACCGATAGCCCAGTCCAAACTAAAAATATCCAGGCCAAGAGATGGCTACCCATGCTAACTGGTAAGCCAAACATCCAACCACAGCCCATCCAGGCGATCGCCGCACTGGTACTGATCAAAAGCATGGGGGGCAGGGCAAAGAAAATTAATGCCGCAGGCCAGTCTAGTTTGCCGGGCCAGTAACGAATTGCCCAGCGCAGGCCAAACGCAATTAATACAGCCATGAGAAACAGAATACTGTGCATTATTTTTCCTCCTGTCGCTGTTGCCGGGCCGCCCGTAGCCGATCGGCGATCGCCGTTAACTGGTCAATGCTAGCCGTATCCAAACTGTCAGCAAAGGCGGCCACCACATCAGGGTTGCTAATGGCCAAAAACTGTTGCAATTGTTCGTAGGACTGCACCGCCTTGGCCTGGTCAGCGCTTACCCTTGCCGTCCAAATAAAGGCTTTACCCTGGCGATGGCACACTAGCCAACCCTTTTTAGTCAGACGGTTCAACAC
Source organism: Synechocystis salina LEGE 00031 (assembly GCF_015207985.1). Classification (GTDB taxonomy): domain Bacteria; phylum Cyanobacteriota; class Cyanobacteriia; order Cyanobacteriales; family Microcystaceae; genus Synechocystis; species Synechocystis salina. The sequence continues at coordinate 35,736 of NZ_JADEVV010000010.1, forward strand.
CGTAGTCACCGAAGAGTAGGCCAATTCCCGGTCAGGATCGCTCAAAATACGGTCGTGGATATCCTTCACCGTGGCCTGGCCCAATTGCCAGACAATTTCCAGAATTTCCTGCTCCAGGGGGCCCAGGGACAATTGTTGGGGGCGGTAGGGGGGGATCCAACTCATAAATATTCCACGGTGCATCAAGGTCTTTTCTAACCATACAGGATTAATCCTGAGAGAATCCACCGTACCGGGCCAGGAACTCATCAATTTTTTGCCTGATTTTAGGGGCAGATTTACCGGACACCAGATACAACTTAAACTCATTCTGCCCACTCAAATATTCTGCGTAGGCTGAACTGAGATAGGGGCGATATTTATCCGCACCCTGGGGATCTTGACGGATGTAAACTTCAAAAAATGCCACGGTTGTACCCATGACGTAGTCATAAATGGTGTCTTGATTGGGTAAAACCAGGTGGGCGGTGGAATCAATGGCTTTACTGATGCCTGGATCTAATTTAGTAAAGTTAACGTGGGCTTGCCCTTCAATTAGCAGCCAATATTTATCTGGCACCGTTAACCAGGTGAAAGATGCTGCTTGTTCCAAAGCTGGGGGCGCCGCCGGGTCGTAACTACCGGAGCCAAAAACAACCGGAATGTTAATTTTAGCTAACCCTTTACTGCCAAAAAGACTGCGGTTAACTGGGTTGGCCGCAAACACGGCTTTAACCCTTTCATCCCGCAGGGAAATGGTTTGTCGGGGCAATTCTAGCGCTCGGCATTGCATCAGCAGGGCAACGTCTAAATTGGCTAAATCTGAATCACAATCCTTTTGTAAGTTATCAAAATCTATTTCCGCCCCGGCGATCGCCAAAGCAGTATAGCCGCCAAAGGAATGGCCTGCCATGCCAACATTTTCTAAATCTAAACGACCAGCAAATTCTGATTGATTACGTCGTTGCAATTCATCCAAGGTAAAACTAATGTCCTTGGGGCGATTAATGTAATCATTAACATCAAAAATATCGCCGTGATAGCCCTCCAACATTTCCTGGAGATAGATATTGTCACTACCGACATGTTGGGGGGCAACAACTAGATAGCCGTAGGAAGCTAAATGTTGTAAACCCACTGCGTAATCTTCGGGCCGAGAAGACAAACCATGGGAAAAGGCCAACACCGAAATCTTACCTTGAGGCTCTCCCTTGGGAATAAAAACATCAACATAAAAATGGCGATCGCGGCTAGGGTCAACTAAGTGCCAAACGACTTTTTCCACCCCATAGGGGCCGGGCTGGCGTAGGTCAGGTAACTCGGCATAATTAACGGCTGGAGCTTCCGCAGCCTCCTCAGCGGTCAGTGTGGCTAATTCCTGCACAGCAGTTTCCGTTGCCAAGATGAACATGTCAACTTGCTTGGCCAATGCCAGAGCCTTCTCCCCATTAATTTGTATGCTGGTGGGTAATTTTTGTAGCACTTTAATTGAAGACAATCCCCCTGGTTCCATTGCCGCCTGAACAAGGGCTGCCCGTATGGCATATTTACCATTATTTTTATAGGGAATATTAATCACTTCCCCTAATCGGGCTAAGATTTCTTCTCCCATTTTTGTATTAAAAAAACGAGAAATCATTACAGGATCAAGCTCTACTTCTTTGGTCAATACTTCCCGTAACTCTTTCTGTTGATCCTGGGCAATAAAATTGAAATAAAATTGTAGGTCTTTATTAACCTCCCCTGTCTCCGCAAACTTTGTCAAAGATTCTATTTCTACGGAAGTCATCAAACCACCATAGGAAAAGGAAATTTGCTCTGCCGCCCCTAGGGGAAAAGCCAGGAGAATGTTTGCCGTTAAGGCCCCCAATAACAGCATCCCTTTTTGATAAGCTCGCTTTGAAAAGTTTGTCGGTATTATCATGAATTTTTTACAAAAGTAAGGGCTAGGTTTTTTATTGCGGGACAGAGCTGATTCTTGCTGATTGCCATCGACTTCAGCAATTTTATAGAAATTGATCATAGATTTTTTGTTGCCTTTTGTCATCAATCGTAACAAAATTTTGTTTGAAGAAATTTATGCTTATTTTGGCAATAAAAATTAACAAATTACTGGCAAGCACAATTTAACGTTTGGGACGAAATATATGACTGTGGTCGGGGTGATAAAGGCGCGATCGCCTGGGCAGATCAGTTTTTAAGGCTGGGCTGATTAAGTATAGGGTGGTGCGGATTAAATTTTCCCGTAAACTTAGGGCTGCCATTTCCCCCAGGGGAACTAACCAAATTTTTTCATCGGGCCACCCCACTCGAAAGCAAACCGCTACGGGGGTATCAGCAGGGTAGTGCTCCAATAATTGCTTCTGAGCTTTTTCCACATGACGAGCAGCTAAGTATAGCCCCAAACTGGCTTGGTGGTAGGCCAAACTTGCTAACTCTTCCCGTTCTGGCACCGCCGAAGCCGCACCACTAATGCGGGTCAGCACAATGGTTTGTACCAGGTCGGGCACGGTGAGTTCACAGTTTAAGATAGCCGCCGCCGCCTGGAATGCACTAATACCCGGCACACAGACAAAGGGAATATCCGCTTCCCCCAGGGCCTGCATTTGTTCGTGAATAGCACTGTAGAGGGTCAGATCACCGGAATGGAGTCGCACCACAATCTTCCCTTGGCGCACAGCTGTGATCATTAACGGCACAATGGTTTCCAAGGTTTTACTCCCGGTGGCAATGCATTCTGTCTGGGGGCCTACCTCTGCCAACATTTGCTTGGGCACCAGGGAATCGGCATAGAGGACTAAGTCCGCCGCCTGGAGGAGTTTTTGTCCCTTAATGGTCAGTAGATCGGGATCACCGGGGCCTGCCCCAACAAAATAAACTGCCGGAGAAAAAGATTGTCTGGTTGCGGTCATAGATTTGCAGGTATGGGATTTTGGTGAAAAATCAGTAATTGATCTGCCGGTACGGTTTCCATGGCGTAGGGAATACCATGCTTCAACTTCAAACGTCTGGTCGTCAATTTCCATTACCACTGTTCCCACCTGGCCAGGTTGCAGGTAAATCGGCTCACCTGCTTCAAAATTTTTGGTTATCCGACCTTCAGTAATAATAACAACATCTAAGTCTTTAATTTTCATAATTACCTGCTACTTTCTAACGGGATAACAACTAACTAAGCAAGGAAAATTTTCCCCTTTACGAACAACCCATGCTGATAAAATCCAGGATTTCCCTTGTTCTGTTTTCAGAAAAACTTGAGAATATAGTATTTGCCAAAGTTATTTTCTTTATGAATTAATGCCTGTTCAGTTATTGTAGCTTTTTCAATAGCCTGGATAAGAATTTCAGCATTTTCTAGGGTAATCCCTAATTTTTTTTTGAAATAGATAGGCTTTATCCTTGCCTCTGCCATAGTCAAAATTAAGGCAGTAGTTGTTAATTTTTTCCAGATAGTCTGCCTGGGCGGCATTGGGTAATTTCATGGGCTATGCGATCAAACCCATTTCCTGTAGGTTTTTTCTGAGTCGCTCTGCCTCCGGGGATTGTCGTTGTTCATAAAGGGCGATCGCCTGTTGAAAAGCATCGACACTTTCTTGGATTAGGCCAGCCTTAAAGCTGGTAACAGCTAGGTTTTGATAGGCTTCGGCATAGTCCGGTTGGAGGACAATGGCCTGTTGATAACCCTTAATAGCTTCGAGTAAGTTTCCTTGGGCTTTGTGAATCATGGCTAAGTTGAAAAAGGCGATCGCCTGGGATGGATCAATGTGAATTACTGCTTGATAAACCTTAATGGCTTCGCCCAATTCCCCCAAGTCTTGCAAAAAAGCACCGTAATTAATCAAAGCGCCTAATTTTAGAGGCAGTAAAATTTCTTCGTCGAGGGCTTTTTGATAATGTTTGCGGGCCAGCTCCCATTTTTGTTGGCGGCGGTAGGCATTGGCCAGATGGTAGTGCAATTCAAACCGCACAGGAATGGAAGCTGTGTTGCGCTTTAGACCCTGTTTGAGTAGTTTTACCCCCTCTTTTTCGTCCCCTAAGCTGAAATATAAAGCCCCTAACTTACTGCAGAGGTAAGGGTCCTGGGGACTATCTGCCATGGCTTTTTCGAGCAAATGCTTGGCCCGCTGGGTTTTGCCCCGTTCCTTAAGCAAGGTGGGACTATAGCCTTGGTGGAGGATGGCTACCCCTGGTAAATCAATCACTTGCCAATGGGGTTCTCGTTCCAGTAAAGCCAAAACACTGTCATCAATGGTTTCGTGGTAGGGACGACTAAATTGCACCGCCGGATGGCGACGGAATAGCCTGGATACCAACGAATAGGGGGACTGATTACTTTCCAGTTCGTGGCGCATTAGATTCACCACTAAAGCATTGTCCATGGCGATCGCCTTTTGGATGCCATCTTTAACCAGAATATTCAGCCTTTCGTCAGCATCGAGCACTAACACCCAATCCCCCGTGGTGGCCGCCAGGGCCTGATTGCGGGCCAGGGCAAAGTCATCTTCCCAGGGCACAGTGATCACCTTGGCCCCTGCTTGGGTGGCAATTTCCACTGTATTATCCGTGGACCCCGTGTCCGCTATGACCATTTCATCCACTAGACCCGCCACACTGGCCAGACACTCCCCCAGGAAAGCGGCTTCATTTTGAACAATCATACAAAGGCTGAGGCGAGGCATAGGGGTTTAAGCAAAATCGGCAAAAGGTCAGTCAATCATCCTAACCGAATTGTCCGGTAAGATGGGTGTGGTTTCCAAACAAAATAGTCCCTTACCTTTGGGATAGGGCTAAACGGGGAACTTTTGCCCCCGTAACTAGACCGATTAGATTAAATTCAACTCAAAAAGACTAAACTTACTAGCGATTAACGAGGAGGTTGAGGGTGGTGGACTGGAAAGTTCGGGCAATTCGGGGTGCAACGACGGTTTCGGAAAATAGCTCTGAGGCAATCCGAGATGCGGTCTGTGAGCTGCTGGATGTCATCGAAGCAAACAACGCCTGCCCCCCGGAGGACATTGTCAGCGTCACTTTCTCCGTTACCCCCGACCTCGATGCAATTTTTCCGGCGGCGATCGCCAGGCAGAGGCCCCGCTGGGAAAATGTACCGTTGTTAGATGTGCAACAAATGTATGTCAAAGGTAGCTTAGAACGGTGTATTCGGGTGTTAATTCACGTCAACAGCCAAAGCCCCCAGTCAGAAATGTACCACGCCTATTTGCGCCAAGCCCGCAGTTTGCGCCCCGACTGGCATTTGGCTCGGTTTTAAGACCATAAATTTTAAACACTGGACTTGTTTGTTGGGCAACGGAATAAACCTAATTTTCAGTGTGGTCGATTGTTCCATGAAATTCCATGTCAACTAACTGGGTTGGGGGAGTCCGCCTCAGCCATCATTTCCCTTTTAATCACCTTGTAGTTCCAGAAACCAAAGATTAGCCAAAAAGCTAATAGGCCAGAGGTGGAAATTAGCATGGGAATCAGACCAAATTGACGAATTAAAGTGGGGGCCGCTGCTGTAAATAATCCACCACCAACAATGGGTTCAAAAAATAATTGTTTATAGGCAAAGCTTTCAAAGGCGCCGGTGCGGTTATGGGGGTCCACCATTTTAATTAACAGAATTCCTGTGGCGGTAACTCCCATGGATTGACCCATATCACCAATCCCTCTTTCAAACCAATAACTAGGTAAAATTTTCGGAGCTAAGTAGACGAATGCCACAATGTTCCAGATAATGCCCACTAAGGACAAGCTGAGAAAAACGGGCAAATTAGCTCCCAACACCTGCAACTTGATCGAGGCTAAGGCCGTTACCACCACCAAATCCAAGGCAACTCCAGCAATTCTTTCCTGTAAATTTCTAATAATCAGGGAATCTAAATCCAACTTTTTCATAATTAGTTGGACAATAATGCCCCCAATCAAAGCCATGGGAAATAAAGGAATGGCTCCGGCCAATTCAAAGCCCGTTTTTCCCCAGGTGAAAAATTCCAACAATCTGAGTAGCTCTAAAATTATCCAGCCAATCAAAACCGCTAAGGCTGTAAAGCCAAAATTCAAAGATAGGGGATCAATTAAAAGGTTGCGCATTAACTGAGCCCTTCTGCTCAAAACCCGATCACTTTCCAGATGGGCAGTGGGTTGAAATTGGGCGTCTCCTGATGTTACCTCGGTCGGTATTTCTTGGATGTAATTGTTGCGCCTGCCCCAATCGGCCAAAACCGTTCCGGCGATTACCCCAGTGACAATACCCACGGTGGCCAATCCAAGGGCTAAATCTCCACCTTCAGGAAAATCTAGTCTGTTGAAGGTTTCCGCCATACCGGCTGCAGTTCCATGGCCCCCTTCAAAACTGATTTCCACCAGGGAAGCAATGATCGGATCAACATCGAACAGAGGAATTAAAATCAATAAAGTTACCAGGATGGGCAAGGCATATTGCCCCCAAGCCAATGTCTGGCCAAAGGCCACCTGGGGAGAAGTTTTACGCCAAATTTCCTTCGGTTTTGGAATGGTTTCCCCTAGGAATAGGGCCGCAAAAACTATATTGATGAATACTCCAGGAGACTGGGTCCAGACAGTGCGGGTAGTTTCGGGGAATACTCCCCCCGCCAAATAACCATCTGCAGGCACCCCCAGGGCCACGGCAATGGAACCAACTACCCCCGGCCCCAACAATAAGGCGATCGCCCCGGCAATAATCGATTCTGGTAAATATAATTTTTGAAATAGTTTAATTTTCTGTTTTATAAATCTACCTGCCAGAATTAAAATCGCCAGGGTGATAAACGCAAATAAAACATTGATTAAACTAAGCATTTTGATAGTTATGATAATCGTTTTTTTTCGTAGCGGTGGCAAGATCCAGGGGATAAATTAGCGGCGAAAGTTAGGAGTCTCGCCCTTGGGACAATTTAAAAGTATTTCACCCCAGGGGTAAATATGCTTAACCCGCTAGGTATGGCAAGCGGGGCTCGATGCTATCTTGTATTGATCTGGATTTTCTGTAACATCGGCTACAAAATTCCCCCTGCGATGGTCACGCTTTGATGTTGCTCTTCATATAAATAATCTAGTCAATCAAGTCTGTGGTTGTGACCAACATAACCCCAGGAAATTTTATTTACTGTTCCGAGCCCTGCGTCTATCTCAATTTCATTTTAATTAGCTACGAATAACTAAAATATTGCCAAAAAATATTTTGTTTTCTGGGTTAAGAGAACGGCCCGTTAAACATGGGCAGGATAAGAATATTCAAGTTAGCGTTGGAAATAATTACGGACAATTTGGATGATTTTTTGGCTCGCAGTGCCGTCCCCAAAGGGATTAATGGCATTGGCCATTTGTTCATAGGCCTGGGGCTGGCTCAGTAACTCCCCGGCGGCCTTCGTAACTGTGGCCGGATTTGTCCCCACTAATTTCGCTGTCCCGGCGGCGATCGCCTCTGGTCTTTCGGTGGTTTCCCGCAAAACTAGCACTGGTTTGCCTAGGCTGGGGGCTTCTTCTTGCAATCCACCAGAATCGGTCAATAACAAATAGCAGTGCTGAATGGCTCCCACCAATTGAGCGTAGTCCAATGGTTCTGTGAGGAAAACCCTGGGGTGATTGCCCAAAGCCTCTTGAATTGGCTCCCGCACAGTGGGGTTACGATGCATTGGCAATAGTAAAGCCGTGTCGGGAAACTGCTCTAGAATTTGCTCAAAGCTAGTCAAAATATCCTGCAGAGGCTCCCCCCAATTTTCCCGACGATGCACTGTGGCTAGCAAAACTCGATACTTTTGCCAATCCAAACCTTCAATGGGGCAAGCTGGTTTTTGGTCGGCCACTGTCAATAGAGCGTCAATGACCGTATTGCCTGTCAAATGGATTTCCCCGGTGACGTCCGATCGCCGTAAATTCTCCACCGCTAAGGTAGTGGGGGCAAAATGCAACTGGGCAAGCTGGGAAATTAGGCGACGATTGGCTTCCTCTGGGTAGGGGTTAAACAAATTATCAGTGCGTAAACCTGCTTCCACATGGCCAATGGGAATTTGTTGGTAAAAAGCTGCCAGGGCCGCCGCAAAGGCCGTGGTGGTATCCCCCTGAACAATCACTAATTGGGGTGGTTTTTCCCGCCAGAGTTGTCCTAGTCCTTCCAAACAACCCTGGGTGATGTCCGTCAAGGTTTGTCCCGGTTGCATGATGGCCAGATCCTCATCCGCCGACAATGCAAATAAATCCATGACCTGTTGCACCATTTCCCGGTGTTGCCCTGTTAACAGCACTTGGGTGTGCATATCAGGCTGGGCCAGGAAAGCACGGATAACCGGGGCTAATTTAATCGCTTCGGGGCGGGTACCCAGGGTAATACAAACCGATAGGGGAGATACAGGCATAGGTCACCAACACAGATAATCCCAGGTTAGCGGAGAGGGGCCCCGGGAGAATCGGCTTGGGGCAAAATTGGCCAAATTTTTCTAGTCAAGGGTAACTTGGTGCTCACCGAAATTCTGGGTCAAAATGGGAAGGAATTATACTAAATCCTCTAGCCTATCCCCCCAACCCCATGAAGCCGATGCGGGAATCTTCCCCAAAAATCTGTCCGGTGCCCCTAGAACAACAACCGGTCAACGAATACGAAGCCCTCAAATCTGCCTGGTTATATTCCTGGGGTCAAATAGACCTCCTCGGCTACGGCAAAAACCTAACCCGTCTAGCCCTGCTGATTAGTTTCATTGTCAGCCCGATCGCCTCCGCCAGTTTTTCAGTGGAAAAGCAACCAATTCAATGCGGTTTTTTGATTGTGCTGGCTATTTGTCTTCTGCTGTCCCTGTTTGTGTTGCGCTTGATGTTGGGCTGGCGTTACGTTGGCGATCGCCTGGAAGCGGAAACCGTCACCTACGAAGAATCCGGTTGGTACGATGGCCAAGTATGGCGCAAACCTCTAGAAGTGCAAACCAGAGATCAACTTATTTTGCGCTATCAAGTTAACCCTGTACTGCAACGCTGGCAAGTGACCTTAAAACTCCTGGGGGTCACCATGGCGATCGATCTACTCCTCTGGGCAATGTTTCGACTGATTAGTGCCTAGAATTGAAACAGGTTAAAAAACCCAAGCCTGAAAAACATTACCACCGAGCCTTAAATCCAACAGCATGAGCAGAGGAAAACGCCCCCACACTCCCCCCATCGAAGTGCATTTGCTGAGGGAAGGCATCATCGAATCCCAGCACTGGGCCGAAGCCACAGTGTACGACGACAGGGGAAGGGTTTTAATGCTTGCCGGTAACAGCACCAGCAACGCCTTCATTCGCTCTTCCCTCAAACCGTTTCAGGCCCTGGCCGTCACCAGCACTGGCACCATGGAGCGCTATGGCCTCACCGACAAAGACCTGGCCATTATGTGTGGTTCCCACCAAGGCACCATTGAACAGGCTCGGCAAGTATTTAACATTCTTTGGCGGGCCGACATTGAGCCCCAAGCCTTACAATGTCCCATTCCACCAGGACAGGAAAGCCCCCTGCACCATGGTTGCTCCGGTAAACATGCCGGTATGTTGGCCGTTTGCCAGCAACAGGACTGGCCGCTCCACAGTTATTTGCAACAAAGCAGTCCCATTCAAAAACTAATTTTGTCCAAGGTTGCCGATCTTCTCGGTATGCCCGGAGCGGAATTGATCGCCGCCCACGATGACTGTGGGGCCCCTACCTACGCCATGGAGTTGGGACAAATAGCCCACTTGTATGCACTGTTAGCTTCAGGACAACAATTGGGTTTAGAGCGGGTCGCTCGGGCCATGACCTACTATCCCTATTTTGTTGCTGGGGAAGGCTGTTTCGATACGGAACTTATGCAACAAATGGAAGGGGAATTGGTCAGCAAGTCCGGTGCCGAAGGGGTGCAATGTGTGGGCCGAGTGGGAGAAGGCCTAGGTTTAGCAATCAAAGTTAAGGATGGCTCCAAACGAGCTAAGTACGCCGTAGCCATTCATCTGCTCCAACAAATGGGTTGGATTCCTCCCCAGGTGGCGGAAACTCTGTCGGAAAAGTTTGTCCGGCTGGGTAGATATAAACGTCTGGAAGTGATCGGCGAATTGGCCATGCTTTAACCTGCGATGACAATTAAAAGACGGGGACAAGATAAAACTTTTACCCCGTGGTTGTTATTTTTCCTCCAGGGCGAAAAACGAACAAAAAAGACCGTGTCCTAGGGAGGGGCACGATCCGGAGGGAAACCGTCACAAAGCAGGGAGACCAGCGCTTAAAGGTATTTTTCTAGGGTGCTGGCAAGGGTTGTTTTGGGCACGGCTCCCACCACCATGTCCACTCTCTGACCCCCTTTGAAAATCATTAGGGTGGGAATACTGCGGATGCCATACTGACTAGCGGTATTGGGGTTTTCGTCGGTGTTCAACTTAACGACTTTGACCTTGCCTTCGTACTGTTGTGAGATTTCATCAACGACGGGGGCCACCATGCGACAAGGGCCACACCAGGGAGCCCAAAAGTCTACGAGCACGGGTAACTCGCTGTCTAATACATCCTCTTTGAAACTTGCGTCGGAAACTTGAGGGGTAGCACTCATACTGGAAATCCTTTTAAACCTCGTGATGGGCTGATTAGAATACTACCATAACCAATTGTTGACCTCTGTATGGAAAAATATCGTGAAACTTAGAATTTGTTCATCTTTTGTCACAGTTGGCGTCACACTTCCCTCCATGGTGAGCAGATAAGAAGAAACCGCCCGAACATCATCCAGGCGGAGTGTGGTGTGAGGAGTGAACGGAAACTTACGTCTCCGCCCTCTTCATTGTACAGGCTGGGACGGGGGTCTTAGGGGTTTCGCCGGTGGGGAGTTCCGTATTTGTTAAGTTTTTTAAAGGGATTTTTGGGTCTATCGGATCTATTTTCTGGGGAAACCCGGGTCTAAAGGTTAATCAGAACTATGCCAAGAACTGTAATTGTGGTGGGGGGAGGAGCAGCCGGCTTTTTTGGGGCAATTAATTGTGCAAGAAATCTACCGGAGGGCAGAGTAATTTTATTGGAGGCGGGGTCAAAATTCCTGGCGAAAGTCCGTATTTCTGGAGGGGGTCGTTGTAATGTGACCCACCATTGTTTTGACCCAACGCAATTAGTGCAAAATTATCCCCGAGGGGGGAAGGCGTTACGGGGAGCGTTCAGTCGTTTTCAACCCCAACAAACGATCGCCTGGTTTGGGGCGGAGGGGGTGCAACTGAAAACGGAAGCAGATGGCCGAATGTTTCCCGTTACCGATGACTCGGCCACCATTGTGGATTGTTTATTATCGGCAGCACGGCGATCAGGAGTGGAACTAAGAACAAGGTCGCCGGTACAGGGAGTGGCCAAACAGGGGGAGAAATTCCAAGTGTTGCTGAAGACGGGGGAAACAATTAACGGCGATCGCCTCTTGTTGGCCACGGGCAGTAATCCTTTGGGCTATCGCTGGGCGGAACAATTGGGACATACAATCGAGGCCCCGGTACCCTCTTTATTCACCTTTAATGTTCCCGATGCCCCGTTGACCGACCTCGCCGGAGTCAGTGTGGAAAAGGCCCTAGTGAGTTTGTCGCCAAAGTTTAAAGGAACCTATTGCCAAGCAGGCCCGGTGTTGATTACCCATTGGGGGCTGAGCGGTCCGGCGGTGCTGAAATTATCTGCCTGGGGAGCAAGGCAATTGCAGGCGTCAAGCTATGACCATCCCCTTTGGCTCAACTGGTTACCGGGAGTTAACCCCCAGGAATCCATGGCCCAATGGCAACAGACAAAGCAAAACCATCCCCGCAAACAAATTGCTAATTTTAGCCCCACAGCCCTTCCCAAACGACTCTGGCAGAGATTAACGGCCCAGGCGGGGATTAAACCGGGGCAATGCTGGGCCGATTTTTCCAAAGTTCAGGAACAACAACTAACGGATAATATCCACCGCTACCACTGTCAGATCAAAGGCAAAGGGGTGTTCAAAGAGGAATTTGTTACCTGTGGGGGTATTACCCTCAAGGAAGTGGATTTTAAAACCATGGCCAGCCGTTGTTGCCTAGGTTTACATTTTGCCGGGGAAATCCTCGACGTAGATGGTATTACCGGCGGTTTTAATTTTCAAAATGCCTGGACTACAGCTTGGTTGGCAGCCCAAGGGATGGCGGCTCCATAACATTCCCTTAATTCCCCCTCCGTAAGTTGGACTAAAATTCCAGTGCCAGCCCAGATTAACCCCCGGTGAAGTTTTATGAGACCCCTAAGTCATCGCACCAAGATTGTGGCCACCATTGGCCCTGCCAGTAGTTCGGTGGAGGTGATACGTCAGATGGTGGATGCGGGCATGAATGTGGCCCGGCTCAATTTTTCCCACGGTAGCTACGAGGACCACGCCACCATGGTCAAAATGCTGCGATCGGTGGAGCAGGAAATGGATACTCCCATTACTCTTTTGCAGGATTTACAGGGACCCAAAATTCGCATTGGTCAGTTGCCAGGGGGAGAAAAACAACTGCGGGAAGGGGAAAAAATCTGTTTGGTGCCGGTGGAAGTTGTCGATCGCCATGGTGAGGCGGTGGGCATAGACTATCCCCATTTAGCGACGGAGGCCCGGGTGGGGGAAAGAATATTGTTAGATGATGGTTTGCTGGAAATGAAAGTGGTGGCGATTGAAGATCCGGAGGTAATTTGTGAAGTGGTGACGGGGGGCGTCCTCAAAAGTCGCAAAGGCGTCAATCTACCGGGGTTAGTGTTAACCCTACCTTCCATGACCGCCAAAGATAAGCAGGACCTGGAATTTGGCCTAAGCCAAGGCATTGATTGGGTTTCCCTTAGTTTTGTCCGTAAGGGGGAAGATATCCACAACCTCAAACAATTTCTGGCCGAACGGGGCCATCCTGACCTGCCGGTCATTGCCAAAATCGAAAAACCCCAGGCGATCGAAAATCTGGAAGAAATTGTGGCAGTTTCCAACGGCATTATGGTGGCCCGAGGCGATCTAGGGGTGGAAGTAAACCCAGAAAAAGTGCCCCGCCTGCAAAAGGAAATCATCCGGCGTTGTAACGTGCGGGCAATTCCGGTCATTACCGCCACCCAAATGCTAGACAGCATGATTCATAATTCCCGACCCACCAGGGCAGAAGCCAGTGACGTGGCCAACGCTATCTTGGATGGTACCGATGCGGTGATGTTATCCGGGGAATCGGCAGTGGGACAATATCCTGTTAAATCAGTGCAAATGTTGCGTAAAATTGCCGAAGAAACGGAGTTGGGTCTCCATCTTGCCAACAATCCACCAATCGAAAATACGGAAACCCATGCCCTAAGTGAAGCGTTGGTAGTCATCGACGAAATCTTAGACTTGAAATATATTGTTACCTTCACCACCTCTGGTTTTACTTCTCTGCTGGCTTCCAATCAACGGCCATCGGTGCCGGTTATTGCCTTTACCCCCTCAGAAAAGGTTTACCATAGCCTCAACTTAGTTTGGGGTATTATTCCCTTTTTAATTGACGAAGAATTCGACACCTTTGAAGACTTAATCCAACAGGCGGAGGTACTATTAAAGGATCGAAAAATGGTGCAAAAGGGCGATCAGTTGTTGATTATGGCGGGAATTCCGACAAAAATTCCCAGGGGCACTAATTTTCTTAAGATCCATCGTATTTCTTAAATTATGTCTAACATTCAGGCTGAGGCGCTGATGGTAGCGGCAAATGCAGATGAGAAAGGTTTTTGAATCCCATGCGAAAGCTAATCAAGATAAAGTTTCACCCCAATTTTCTTTAATGTTCATGAAATTGCTCTAACCAGTGCCGTTCGGAGGGGATGAAAATGCCGGTATCTTGAGCAAAAATTGCTTCCGTCCCCCGCAAATGTGAATCGAGAAATTCATAGGTTGTGCTCAATCCGTTGTTTTGCCAAAGACAATTGTAAATGTTAGTAGCTATTGGTTTAGAAATGCCGTAGTAATTGGCCAGGCTTTCAATCGATTCTTGGTAATTATTTTGTATTCTCTTGATCATTGCGTAGTAGTCAGTCGTAAAGCTTTGCAATAACTGATGATACTCATAGTCATGCCAAAAAGTTTTATTTGTGTTGGCAACTACCCCCTGATAATCGCCCAGAAATGTTTGAAACTCCGGATCACGATGAATATTTAGTTGATAGGAAAATGGCGGATTGAGGAGAGTAACATCCAGTGAATTATCTCTCAACGCTTCATAGCGAATATTTGTTGCCCCTGCTTTGATGAATAATAACTTGCCATAGTCTTCGGGAGAATATCGATGGCGCAAAAATAAGCGTAGGGCCCTGGCGTAACCTGAATCTGTGTCAATGCCAATGCGATTTTTATTAGTTTGTAGATCAATTTCACCACATAAATCCAACATACCGCCATGGATAGGAAGAATTGCCAGAATGTCAGAGTATTGTTCCTCCAAAGCAATTGAGAGTGTATCGTCATAGGACATCAAAATAATATGGGCCAGATTTTGTTTTAAATCCTGATGGGCCTCATCTGCATTTTTGACATATTTGATATCCAAATTAATGCTGGTCTGACTTTGTAAAGTTGTTAATAAAAAAGCCGAAATATCCTTAAACGCAGAGATTTTAAGGTTTTTATTCATAGAGTTTATATCGAAAATTTAATCAGTTAATTTGACCAAAAAAGAGAGAAATTTAAATAAATTTAAGTTGATCGTGTCAGCTATGGTATTCCTTGATATAAAATAGTTAAAAAATTTTCTAAAGTAACAAAAATTGCTGGAAATTTAGTCACCGAACAAATGTTTTCTCTATAATCTTTCAAAATTTTAATCAAAGAATCTAGAGAATGTTTAAAAAATTTAGAGCAATGAATTTATTTCTTTTAATACCCTAATAAAAGAGTATTTGACTCAAATTCTCCCATTGCCAAGGAAGGTTAGAAGGAATTTAACTCCGACAACTCAACTTCTCAAACAAAATCTTAAACGTTTTACTTTGACCAGCCTTCCGAACGAAATATCGCTTCTGCTTCTTCAGTTTGCAGAAAATCAATAAATAGCTCCGCCCCTGGATCAGCCTTGGCGTTGGTGACAACATTTAAATCTCGGTAAATAACTCGATCAGGAGAAAGTTCAACCCATTCAGCTTCTTCGGGATGGTTAATGGGCCAATCTTTCCAGGTTATCCACGCGTCTGCGTTCATCTCTTTAAATGCTTGAAAGCTAGCGCCACTGCCCTTAGCAAAAGCAATAATATTGCGACGGAAAGCTTTGATATCATCAAGGGAACCTGTGCGACCGGCAATATCTTCCCATACGCCAGTGCCTGAAGTGTTGTAAACACCCGCTCCTTCGGTGACAACAATTTTCATACCGGGACGGAGTAAATCATCAAAGCCCCTGATGTTTTTAGGATTACCTTTACGAACGGCAATCACCGATGTGGCCAGATAAATCGGTTCCACATCATTGCTATTGAATTCTTTATAGGTTTCCAAAAAGGCAGTCATTGATTGCTCCGAAGTGCCCCAAATTATGTCTGCATCACGCTGGGCATTCTGAGACCATTGACTTTCTGGTCCAAACTGCACATCCACAGGAATACCCGTTTTTGCAGTGAAGAGTTTACCGGCCCGGATAATGGCGGTGTGTGGTCCTCCGGCACCATATAGTCTAACGACGCCATCCTTTGGTTGATAGTCGCTATCGGCGATCGGATTGGCAAATGTTGCGCCACGGAGCATACAAGCGAAAAATAATAACAATCCCAGGGAAGTTGTTTTCCGGTTCATGGTAGTCGAATTATTCCGTAATTAATAATAAAAAGTGAAGCGAAATTGTATTTGAATTAACGTTGGTTTAGTGACGAGATTAACTAAGGATTTTTATTGATCATAATCAATAGATCATGATCAGTATTGCCCTTTGGTAGATCATAGCCAAGAATTGACTCCATTAAAGGATTATTAATGGCGACCATCGAATCTAGAACTTCAAAAGTTTTGAAATTTGCCGGAAATAAGAAAATGAAAGTGGCTGTTTCATTACCAACGGTTTCAGACCAATGGGTCCAGCCTGAAGGAATAAAAACGAGATTGCCTGATTCTAAATTTTGCTCAAATACTTTGCCTTTAGGATCAATCAAAACTGTTTTTGCCTTACCTGAGATCAAAATTTGTTCTTCCCAAGTGTCATGCCAATGGGGGGTGCGAGCCGCACCTGGCTTTATTTCCACCCTAGCAGTGTCATTTTCAGCAACGGGAAAGTTCTTTTTTCTACAGTAGGAAATAGTTCCGGCTTTGTATTTATAAACTTCCACTTCTCTTGGTTCACAGATAAACTGAGTTTCACCCATTTCCCTGGCCATAGGATTGTTAGCTAATTGTGTCCCATCTTCAATCTTGATTGGCGCTATTTTTGGGGCTTCTAATCCAGTTGCTACTTTGTTATTTTCCTTGGTGCTCTGACTTAAGACAGGATTAGAGGAAAAAATTATTTGAATTAACAAAAATAAAGCTAATGAAATAACTACTATCCAGGGAAAGCTTTTTTTATTGACGAGATTAATTTTTATTTTCACAATCAACTATGGAGTAAATTTTAGACCAGACAAAAACCATAGATATGTCGTCATTAGCTCTCTGGGTAAGATGATTTCATGCACAGTTGTTTTAAACCATAGTTTTTTGTGGCGGCCATTGTCTTAAGTTGTCAACTACGGCGGAGTGGACGGTGACATGGCGGAGAAAAAGGGCAATTAACCTCGTTTTAGGGAGTTAAAAGTCCTTGATCCGAATACTATGCCAATTATCGCAGCAATTGACCCAATATATTGATTCAGTCAGGGTAAACAAAGTTTACACGCCCACAGTGGCTATTTTTCCAAGGGCAGTATACTGGGGATTAATTTTTGAAAAACAGCAAGGTCATGTCATTATTCCCCATTTTTACCGCCCTATTGAGCATTTCGCCCACCGCCATTGAACAAGCTCCTGTCATTTTTGAGACCCGACCTTTTATTGTCAGCCAGGCCAATGCGGCGGATATTTTAGTAAAGCTCCCCAGGCCCCAGGGCAGTCCGAACAATGTGGGTAGTATGTTTATGGCCAATGCCTATGGACAACAGGGATTAAATTTCCAAACTAAAGATAAACCAGCCCCCACGGTTAAGTTCTACCAAGATGCCCTCACTAAACTGGGTTATGAGGAAAGAACCATTAATGCTACCCAGGGAGACTGGGGCTTTAGCATTGTGTTTGATACCCCCGCCGGGCTAACTTTGACCCCAAAAGATGCGGAAAAATCAGTAGTGCTGGTCATTCAGGGAACGATGCTTGGCCCTGACACCATCAACCTTAATCTGCGGTTTGAAGAAATTTAAGTGGATTACCAAGTGGGGTCATCATAGAGATTGATCTCTAATTCGTTTACCCCCACTGGTACCGCACTGATGCAAGCGCAAATGGGAGTGCCGTCCCCCAATTCCACCTCACAGGCATGGCAGGAACCCATCAAGCATCCGGTGGGGATGAAAATTCCAGCCCTTTCTGCCACATCTAAAATAGGTTCCCCTGCCCTGGCCATCACAGTCACATCATCAGGTAGAAAGCGTATCGTTACTGCCATTGGTAATTCCTAATCTAAATAGTTTTTCAGCATTTGTTTGGTAGATTTTGTGTCTTTCCTGATCAGAAATTGGTGCATTATCCAAGAAAGAAACAGCTTCTTCAACCGACTCATATGGATAATCGGCGGCGAAGAGTACGGCATCGGCTCCCAGTACGTCTAGCACATGACGCAGAGCAGGTGGGGAACAAACCCCACTGGTGGTGATGACAAAATGATCTTTGAAGTATTCGCTAGGCAGACGAGGCATTTTAGGCACTGCGCCAATTTCTACCTGCAGTGAATAACGGTTATCTATCCTTTGTAACCAGTACGGTAATCCTTCCCCCATATGGCCCAAAATAATTTTTAATTTCGGGAACTGATCAAATACGCCGCCCATAATGAGGCGCAAACCGTGGGTTGCAGTTTCAACGGTAAATCCCCAGCCCGCAAAATAGAGTCCATAGTCCAGGAAGGGAGAAATCATCTCTGGAGAAGGGGTGCGAGGATGAAGATAAATGGGGGCATTGTTGGCTTCGGCAGCGGCAAAAATTTCCCAATAATTCTTGTCATCGAGATATTTTCCGCCAGTGTGGGAATTAATTAATACACCGCACAACCCAAGTTTCTGTATAGCTCGCTCAATTTCCATTGCGGCGGCTTGGGGGCATTGGGGGGCCACTGCTGCTAGTCCGGCAAAACGATCAGGATAATTTTTGACAGCTTCACTTAACTGATCATTAGCCTGACGGGCAAGGGTTATGGCCAACTCAGGCTCAAATACCTGTACACCTGGGGAAGTAATGGAAATAACTTGTATATCAATGCCAGTGGCATCCATATAAGCAATGCGTCCAGCGCCGAGGTGTATTAGCCGCTCGTGGATAATTCTTGTGCCAGGACTGTTCGCTAGAATCGTTTCGCCCATTTTGCGAAAACCCGGTTCGTTCTTTGCCCCCTTGGCAAGAACCTTAGTCCACTCGTCAGCAATCTCCTGGGTGACAAAAGCCTCTTCTACAGCAATTCGTTTCATCATCCTAAAAAACTATTAACTAAAGTGTCTGAATTTTCCCCTGGGAATGACGGCAAAATCGGATTGAGGTTGACATGGGTTTCGACAAAATCCGCTAATGAATTTAACATAGCTTCCCGTTGTTCTTGATAATTGCCAATGGCAGTTGGTAATGGTCCCAAGCCCCGTCGTTGCCGTAGATTATTTAACCAACACCGTCGCCAGGTACCGTTATCGAATAGGCCGTGGAGGTAGCAGCCCCAGAGGTTTTGTTGCCCATTAACCATGCCCAGCTCTTCTTGGTCAAACAGGGGCAGAAAGTCTTGGCTGTGCTCCGATCGCCGACTGATGCCCTGGTGGATTTCGTAGCCAGTGACCCTTAAACCTGGTTGGGGAGCGTAGCTGATGGTTTCCTGTTGGCGGGTAATTTTTTCTTGGGTGATGACGGTGGTCAGGGGGAAGAGCCCCAACCCTTGGCAGTTAGTGAGACTGCCTTCGATATTTTCTGGATCGGCAATGGTTTGCCCCAGCATTTGATAGCCGCCGCAAATGCCCATCACAGTGCCACCGGCTTGGACGTAGGCCATAATTTGCTGACTCATGCCACTGTTTTGTAACGCTTGCAAATCGGCGATCGTGGTTTTACTGCCGGGAATAATTACGGCGTCGGGGTTGCCCAACTGTTTTTCTAGGGGAAGATAATCGACATAAACACCGGATTCTGCCTCCAACGGCTCAAAATCGGTGAAGTTGGCGATGCGGGGCAAGCGGAGTACTACTATGCGAATATCTTCTGGGCTGGGGCGACCACTTCTTTCCAGTAAATCGAGGGAATCCTCCGCTGAGAAAAGATTTTGCCCATAGGGAATGACTCCTAACACGGGAATACCTGTATATTCTTCTAGCCAAGTAATGCCACTGTCTAAGAGGGAACGCTGGCCGCGAAATTTATTGATGACGATGCCTTTGATTAATTTTCTTTCCTCTGGTTCTAGCAGTTGCAAAGTCCCCACTACATGGGCAAACACACCGCCCCGGTCAATGTCGGCAATAAGAATGGTGGCGGCCTGGAGATGCTTGGCCACCCGCATATTGGTTAAGTCCCGGTGTTTAAGGTTAATTTCCGCTGGACTGCCGGCCCCTTCACACACCACGACGTCAAAATCCTGGGCTAAAATTTCCAACGAATCGGCGATCGCCTGCCAGCCCCGGTCAAAGTAATTTTGGTAATATTCCTGGGCCCTGGTTGTGCCTACGGCCTTACCCAATATGATCACCTGGGAAGTCATATCCCCCTGGGGTTTGAGCAAAATGGGATTCATGGCCACCCTGGGAACAGTCCCGGCGGCCCAGGCTTGCACTGCTTGGGCGTGGCCCATTTCCCCGCCATCAACGGTGACAAAGGCATTGAGGGCCATATTTTGTCCTTTAAAGGGGGTGACCCGATAACCCCGACGATGGAGCAGACGACACAGACCGGTGGTTAAAAAGGATTTCCCGGCATGGGACGTGGTACCAACCACCATAATTGCTTTCATAGCCAAATTTTGCTGAGGTCTGATGAGGGATTAACCGGAGTATGCCAACTCTGGTGGGAATTCCATTGTATTATCCCCCTCTCGGTCATCCGTTGTTACACCCAGCGTTTTGGCTTTGTGTTGTTATGGCTGAGTTTATGTTTGAAAAATCCCCATTGCCATGGCATTCAGGTTTGGGAATCACAACTTCAATAACGGGTCATTGGAGTCTGTCCCATCAGGCAAAAGATGGTTCGAGTTCCAATTCACAAGCTTTAACCTGCTGGCGTGACACAATCCGCATTTGGTGGGGATAGCGTGGCCTTGGATCCCCCACTAGCCAAATGGGTGGGACCATACTGGTTTCGTAACAGTCAATTTGATATAAAACCCCCGGTTCGGATTTGAGTTCTACTATTGTCCCCGGCAAATACTCAAACATTTCATCCCAGTCAATGGGAGATGTGGTATTCATCAGCGGTCCTCCATATTGCTCAAAAGGTTTTATGCCTCTCCGACTTAGGAACGGTTGGGAAGAAACGGTGTTGGGTTCTAGACCCTGTGGCCACAAGGGTGACAAAATGCCAGGCAATTTCCCCAGGATTCTTGTTACCAAGCAAAGTCGAGAAGAATAAAATGAATAAATTCTGTATCGACTTTAACAAAATCGAGCAATATTGGCATAAAGCACGGAGCTAAGTTCACAAATCGTGACATTGGGAAGTAAGGACGATGGAATGGGTCAGGCAACAACATTGACTGGCTTGGGCTTTTCATTCCAAAAGAGGGAAATAGCGGCGATCGCCGGGATTAGTAGAAGGAAAGTTGACTTTTCTCAAAGCATAGTTCACAAATCAAGGGCAGAGTTAAAGCCCTGACGGGGATTCCATTGGATAGCGCCCGGTCCGGTTACCCACAATTGACCCCGGTATTTTGCCACTGTTTGCCTCAAATCTTTGCTGACATAGGGCGCAATGGCGATCGCCGTGGGAGGTCGTAAACTATCCAGCCAAATGTAGGGAAAAAACTGGCCAACCCAGATGATGGTTTGGGGTCGTTGATCCAGCGGTAATTGCAATGGAGCTTGGTTGGTTGGGGGCACTTGCAGAAAAATCCACCAGCGTTGTTGACCAAATTCCAGTTGCAAAATTGCTGGGTTGATTTCTACCCAACTTAGATGGGGGCAGGAAGGCGGCAGCGGTTGACCGACCATGGCGGGAGTTATGGTTAATTGACAATCAACTTGGCTAATTCCTTTTTGGGCCAGGAAAGGAGCCAGTAATCTGGCCGTGGACTGATCTTCCGCTTGGGTGATGGTTGTGACCGTGCCGGGGGCCTGGGTCACAATGACAGGAAATTTTTTACTAGCAAAAATGGTCAACTCCACCCTAGTTTGCAGGGCAAAAATGAGGGGCAAAATGATTATTGCGAGCAAAAATACCGTAACCCAGCCCCAACGCCGTCGCCACCAGGGAAAGGCCCAGATCAAACCAAAAGCAGCGTAGATTATGACCACTTGTCCCAGCCCCACTTCCCCCACCGCCACCGTGGGCAATTGTTGAAATTGAGCGGCGATCGCCATTAACCAACGGGCGGGGAAAGCTAGCAACCAAGCAGTGGCACTACCCAGGGGCGGAAAAATGAGGGCGAACAGAGCACTGATCATTCCTCCCAAGCTTAACAGGGCCAGCAAGGGCGTGATCAGAATATTCAGGGGTAAGGCAGCGGGGATAAAATAGCCAAACTGTTGCAAAAGAATGGGCGTAGTCCAAATACTGGCCGCTAGGGGCACCGCTATCACCGCGGCAATTTTTCCCGGCAAAAAGTCCAGCCGTTGTTGCAAAGCCGGCACCATCACCACAATGCCCAAAGTGGCCAAAAAACTGAGTTGAAAACCCAAAGCTTGGCTCCAGATGGGATTAACCAATAGCATCCCTGTGGCAATGAGCAACAATGCCCCCACAGTGTTTAATTTTTGGCCGCTGGCTAGGGCCGCCATCACCCCCACCCAGAGCAAACTAGCTCGGATCACTGATGGTTCCAGCCCCGTTAAACCCAGATAAAATGCCAAGGTAATCAACCCAACGGCGATCGCTAATTTGGAACTGACACCGGCCTTTCTGCCCAGGAGTAATACGGTGCCCACCAGCAGGGAAACTTGATAGCCAGAAGCGGCCAGGAAATGGGAAAGCCCCACCGCTTGGAAAAGATTGCGTAATTCCGTGGGCAAATTAACCGCTTTCGCTCCCAGCACAATAGAACTAATCAGCAAGCCGGGCCATTTTCCTTGCCCTTGGGCTGGTAACCAGGCGGTCTGGGCATTGACAATCCTTTGCCGTAGGGGATTGAGACCACAAAACTTTTCCCCCACCAGCGTCGCCGTTTCCCCCCTTAACCCAGCAAAAATACCCTGACGGGCCAGATATTGGGCAAAATTAAACGCCTCTGGATTCTGGGGAGCACTGGGACGGTATAGCAAACCGGTGACTCGTATTTGCTGACATTGTTGCCAGGGTTTTTCCGCCATGGGTAGGGTCAGGTACACGGTGCCAGAACGGGGCCGGAATTCTTGTTCCGGTGGTCGTTGCCACTGCTCTATCTGGAGCCAAAATTGTTGTTGACCTGGGGCATTTTCCCTACCCCCCGCTGTTAAAGTGCCGATCGCCGTGATGGTCTGAAAACTTTTGGCCGGAGGATCTAGCAGACGGCTAATGTCATTCACCCCCGGCTGGGGAGTGCGCCAAAGGGCGTAATAACTGGCCAGCAAAGCAATCATGCCCGCCAGCAACCACTGCCATCTAGTCGGCCCCCGTCGCCAAACTAGGGGCATAAACATAACGGTGATCGCCGTAGCCAGAAACCACAACACCGCTAGGGCAGCCCCCTTCTGGAGATTAAACCAGTCCACATCTAGCCCTGCCCCCAATAATCCGAGCATAAAACTGAGACAAATCAGGACCAGGGGATGGAAACACATCAGTTTAACTCCATGTCAATTTTTCCAAAATCTTCCTGACGAGGGGAAGCAAAGGGAAACAATTTTTACAGCGGTTACGATATCTAAGGGGCACAGCAAAACCTTTGCCGAATAAGCGTTATGACTGTTTTTTTTGTGTCAGGTTGATTCGGAATTTGCCGTATGCCTGTTTGTACAGTCTTGTTTTGCCCCCTAAATCTCCTCACTAAAGCTCCGGCAATACTGGGGGACTTTGCGTCTGTTTCCCCCCAAATTTGGGGGGTGGGGGGTCAGGGGGGCTTTTCAAACACGTTCTTAGGAAATTGGCATCCGTACTAAAGCATAGCAGTCCGCAAAAAAATAATCCCCTCCCGGAGAAGGGGAAGGGATACTAATTAGCTAGAAAGATAAAGATGGGGATGCTAAACGTTTTTAAGCTCAAAGAATCAGGGATTATCCTTAATCCTCATCGTCTTCAAAATCGTCGTCGTCATCCATGTCGAAATCATCCTCATCGGTATCGTAGGTTTCTTCAAACTCTTCGTCATCCCGACTGAGTTGAGTGCCCGCATAGGCCCGGGCCCTGGTGTCGTCCAACAGGTCGTCATCGGCTTCAACTTTTTTGGTTTTCACCTTGGATGCACTAGCTTTTTTCTTTGCCGTGGGTAATTCAATCGGCTCAATCATATAACCTTGGATATCATCCTGGGTTTCCACTAGTCCCAGAATTTCCTCGTGGCTACTGAACCCCGTACCCGCAGGAATGAGCCGACCAATGATCACGTTTTCCTTCAGGCCCCGCAGCCAATCGGATTTACCCTCGATCGCCGCTTCGGTGAGGACCCTGGTGGTCTCTTGGAAGGAAGCCGCACTAATGAAGCTATCGGTATTCAAAGAAGCTTTGGTGATACCCAACAACACGGGGGTATAGCGGGCCGGAGCACTACCGGTGATGCCCATGGCCTCGTTGACCTGTTCCACCTGGCGCAGTTCCACCAGTTCCCCTGGGAGCATAGTGGTGTCTCCTCCGTCATCAATGCGGACTTTGGCCGTCATCTGCCGGACAATTACCTCAATGTGCTTATCGGAAATATCCACCCCTTGGGATTGGTAAACCGTTTGCACTTCATTGACGAGGAATTTTTGCGCCGCTTGGAGGCCCCTGAGGGCCGCTTGGTAACAACCGTCCTTGTCCACGTAGTAACTGAAAAACACGTCCAGAATTTCGTGGGGATTGTTGTAACCATCGGTGAGGGGGTGCCCCACATCAATGCGTTGGCCATCGGTAACCATGGCGTTTTGCCCCGGCAAGAGGGGATATTCGCTCACGGTGCCATCGTCTTCCAACACTTTGATATCGACACTTTCATCTTCGAGGTATTCCACTTGGCAGACCCCAGGGGCGCGAGCAAGGATGCAGGCCTCCTTGGGCTTCCGAGCTTCCAAAAGTTCCTCAATCCGGGGTAAACCCTGGACAATATCTCCAGTCTTGGCTCGCTCGAACACCAGCAGTACGAGGTTATCGCCCCGTTGCACTAGGTCTCCATCTTCAATGTGGAGCACTGCCCCAGGGGAAACCCGATAGGGCCGAGCCCGCCGTAGAACTAATTGATAGTTGTCTCCTTTACCGTTAATTTCCAGTACTTTACCGGACTCTTCTAGTTTGACGCCGGGCACCAATTCCTGTCCTGCCACCAACAGTTGTCCTGGTTTGACTTCCGGGGCACTGGGTAGATCCATCACTAGGCGATCGGCTTCCCGTTCCAGTAACACCCGACGGATGGATTCCTGTCCTTCTTTGATACCCCGGACAATGCCCGCTTCCTTACATTGAATTTCAGTCCGGGCCACCACCGCTCCCGGAGGAATTTGGTCGCCGTCCTGCACCAATAAACGGGTTTTGGAAGCGCCACCGAGGGGATCGGACTCCTGGTCCCGCCGCAGTACCAAGGATTCTAGAATCACCAACTGTAAACGCTGGCAATCTTCCTCTTCGTCATCTTGCAGTTCAATATCGGCGGAAAGGTGGGAAATACCTTCATTGCCACTGCCATAAATCTCCAACACCAACTGGGTGCTGAGCAGGGGAGCCCCTTCGACGGATTTCACCCGATCGCCATCTTTGTAGAACAGGCGCTGAACAGAGCGCAATTCAATTTGGCGACCCCCTTCTTCGTTTTGGGAACCCTGGGAGGGGGCGGCGGGCTCATCAAACACTTTGTACTCTTCCACTGGCCGCAGCAGTAAACCATTGCCTTCGGGGCTTTCAATCCACTCCGCTTGGCTGAGGGTGCTAACGGTGACACCGGGGAAAACATCCTGCCCTGGTTGGAGCAATTGGCCGGTTTCAATTTTCACCGAACCGGGGTCTACATCTTGGTAAAAATCACCGGGTTTGATGATAATTTCCCGCAGAATATCGTTTTTCTGCACCACTTCGACGATGCCGCTGGATTGACAGAAAATGTCTTTGACTACTTCCGTGCCTGCTTCCACATACTGGCCATCTTCCACAATTAACAGGGAAATATCCTTGTTGATTTCGTGGGTTTCTTCGGGAATCCAGAGCAGGGTGCCACCTTTGGTGACTTCGTAGCCCTGTTTGCGGCCGCCCTTGGCCACTTCCACCCCGGCGTAGCGAATCATGCCCCCGGTGGTGGTGCGGTAGCGGTCATCGATTAATTCCGCCACAATGCTGTGGTTCTGCACTTTGGTACCAGGAGCGGCCTTGAGCAGGAAACGTTGTTTATCAGCGGTGTAAATTACGTACTGTTCCCGGCCACCACTGCTTTCTAGCTTCACCTGGGCTTGGTCCAGGAGCACGGAGGCGGTGATGATTTCAATTTCCCGGTTACTCACCAGGCGCACCACCCCGCCATCGTTGGTGACCAGTTTGGTTTCGGCCATGATGCTGCCGACTTCCACCTGCTCGTCGTTTTTCACCACCGGTTCCGCTCCGGGCGGTAAGTTATACACTTCCCCGGAGAGAATCCACACCAGACCACCCCGTTGGGCAATGCGGGTGGTATTCCCCTGGCGATCGGTTTTTTCCTCTGGCACCAGGCGATCAAACAACACTTCCCCAGCCAAATCCCCGGCCACGTCCTTGGTGGCCCGCTCCGTGGAACGTTGGGTTTTGGAGAGGGAGATTTCCGTCATCAACTGGCTGGCCGTCACCGTTTGCCCGTCCTGCACAAACAGTAGGGAACCGGGGGTGAGGGAGTAGGTCTGGCTGGCGGCCTTTTTCCCTTCCCCTTTCCAGATCAAATCCCCGGCTATTTCCACCTGTTCCGCATCTTCCCCGTGGCGGGTACGGACTTTACGGGTGCTTAAACCCTTGCCCCATTTAACTGTGCCGTTTTCGGGAGCCTTTTCTTGGCGGGCCACTTCCCCGGTGAATACCCCCCCAGTGTGGAAAGTCCGCATGGTCAACTGGGTACCAGGTTCCCCAATGGATTGGGCGGCGATAATTCCCACCGCTTCCCCTAAGTCAACTTTGTGACCATGGGCCAGGCTCCAGCCGTAGCAGTTTTGACAAACAGACCGGGCCGCTTCACAGGTCAACGGCGATCGGACGTAAACTTCATCGGTGACAGCGGCGATGCGGTTAGCTAACGCTTCATCAATTTCCTGGTTACGCTCTGCAATGACATTCCCTTCGCCATCCACCACATCCTTAGCCAACAAACGACCAAACAGGCGATCGGCTAAGCTGATTTTGACCTGGTCCCCATCGGTCATGGCCGTCACCCGCAGACTGCGCTCGGTGCCACAGTCCTGTTCCCGCACAATTACATCCTGGGATACGTCCACCAAACGCCGGGTGAGATAGCCAGAGTCCGCCGTCCGGAGAGCCGTGTCCACCAGACCTTTACGGGCACCGTAGGAAGAAATTACATACTCAGTAACGGTCAGCCCCTCCCGGAAATTGGTCTTAATGGGCAAGTCAATAATTTCCCCCTGGGGATCGGCCATCAAACCCCGCATTCCCACCAACTGACGCACCTGGCTCATGTTCCCCCGGGCACCGGAGAAAGCCATCATGTACACGGAGTTGAGAGGGTCGGTTTTACGGAAGTTAACCACCACCTGGTCTTTCAATTCTTCTGAAGTACTGTTCCAAGTATCAATTACCTTTTGGAACCGTTCCACTTCGGTGATTTCTCCCCGGGCATACCGTTCCTCCGTGGTGCGAATTTCCTTTTCCGCCGCCTCCAACATCTGTTTTTTCTCTGGAGGAATTGTCAGATCATCTACACTAATAGAAACCCCCGCTTTGGTGGCAAAACGAAACCCCAGTTCCTTCAGTTCATCGGCCAACTGGGAACAGCGAGCAGAGCCGTAACGACGGTAGGCAAGGGCAATGAGTTTTTTCAGGCGGCCTTTGTCGATGGTGTAGTTATAGAAGGTCATTTTTTCAGTTACTCAGTTATCAGGGAGCAGTTAGCAGATATCAGGTATCAGGAAGCAGGTATCAGGAAGCAGTTGGCAGGGGGTAAGACACTGTTCACTGTTTCCTGTGCTCCGATCGCCGTTCTAGACTTCTTCTTCTTCCAAATCCTCTTCGGTGTGGAGGGACTCGTAGGTGGGGCGATTGGGGGCCCGACGCTGGCTGTCGATCATTAAATCCACCTCTGCGTCAGCGCTTTCACCATCTTCAGACAGTTGTACCTTGTGGGCAGCAATGTCCAAGCCGAGGGATTGCAGTTCCCGCATTAACACCTTGAAGGATTCTGGTGTACCGGGGCGGGGAATACTCTTTCCTTTAACAATGGCGTTGAGGGCTTCATTGCGGCCCTGCATATCATCCGATTTAACGGTGAGTAGTTCCTGCAAAATGTAGGCAGCGCCATAGGCTTCCAGGGCCCACACTTCCATTTCTCCGAACCGTTGTCCCCCCTGTTGAGCTTTACCCCCCAAAGGCTGTTGGGTAACCAAGGAGTAGGGCCCCGTGGAACGGGCGTGGATTTTATCGTCCACCAAATGCACCAGTTTGAGCATATAGGCTTGGCCCACCGTAATGGGACGGTCGAAGGGCTCTCCGGTACGACCATCGAACACTTGAATTTTGCCAGGATGGTCTTGGTTAAAGACCCAGTCCTTGTTGGGGCGCTGGGACGCTTCTTCCAACAGGCCATGGACCGTATCCCGGGATGCTTCTTCCCCATACATTTCGTCAAAGGGGGTAATTTTGAAGCGTACACCAAGGTTTTCCCCGGCCCATCCCAGCATGCACTCAAATACCTGACCCACATTCATCCGGGAAGGAACCCCCAGGGGATTGAGGGCAATGTCGATGGGACGACCATCCGGGAGGTAGGGCATATCTTCAATGGGCAAAATGCGGGAAATAATCCCCTTATTGCCGTGGCGACCGGCCATTTTGTCCCCCACTTGGATTTTTCGTTTTTGGGCAACGTAAATCCGCACCACCATATTGGCGCCGGGGGGCAATTCGTCCCCTTTCTCCCTGGTGAACACCCGCACATCCACTACCCGTCCTTTTTCGCCGTTGGGTACCCGCAGGGAGTTATCCCGCACATCCCGGGCTTTTTCACCAAAGATAGCCCGTAGTAGTTTTTCTTCTGGAGGTTGGTCTGCTTCCCCTTTGGGCGTGACTTTACCCACCAAGATGTCGCCGGATTCCACCCAGGCACCGATGCGGATAATGCCATGCTCATCAAGGTTGCGGAGGGCATCTTCCCCCACATTGGGTATTTCCCTGGTAATTTCCTCTGGGCCTAGTTTGGTTTGGCGGGCTTCAATTTCAAATTTTTCGATGTGAATACTAGTGTAAACATCGTCATAGACCAGTCGTTCACTGATCAGAATGGCGTCCTCGTAGTTGTAACCTTCCCAGGGCATATAGGCCACAAGAATGTTTTGTCCCAGGGCCAATTCTCCCCCTTCCGTGGCGGAACCGTCCGCTAGCACTTGCCCGGGCACCACATCCTCTCCGGCATAGACCAGAGGCCGCTGGTTCAAGCAGGTGTCCTGGTTAGACCGTTGGTATTTTTGGATCGGGTAGACAATTTCGTCCCCTTTCTCAGCGGGGTTATCGGGGGAGTGGGGCTGTACCCGGATTTCCGTGGCATCCACATAGGTGACAATGCCATGGGTGCGGGAAACAATCACCATGCCGGAGTCCCGCGCAGCCTGGGCTTCCAAGCCAGTCCCCACCAAGGGCCGTTCAGGACGTAACAGGGGCACTGCTTGCCGCTGCATGTTGGACCCCATCAGGGCCCGGTTAGCATCGTCGTGCTCCAGGAAAGGAATCATGGAGGTGGCAACGGAAATAATTTGCACCGGGGAGACGGCCACGTAGTCCACCTGTTCTGGACTGGTAGTGGAAAATTCCTGGCGGTAGCGAATGGGTACGGATTCGCCAATGATATTGCCCTCTTCGTCCGTGGGGATATCTCCGGGGGCCACCCGCATGTCATCTTCTTCGTCGGCGGTGAGGTAAACGGGGTCTAAATCTTTCCTGACCCGACCGCTCTCCACCCGAAAATAGGGGGTTTCGATGAAACCATAATCATTGACCCGGGCGCAGGTGGCGAGGGAACCAATCAAGCCGGCGTTGGGACCTTCCGGAGTTTCCACTGGACAAATACGACCATGGTGGGAAGGGTGAATATCCCGCACGGCAAACCCGGCCCGCTCCCTGGTTAGGCCTCCAGGGCCCAAGGCGGAAATCCGGCGCTTGTGGGTCAACTCCGCCAGGGGATTAGTTTGGTCCATGAACTGGGAGAGTTGGGAGGAACCAAAAAATTCTTTGATGGCCGCCACTAGGGGTTTGGGATTGACCAGGGAAGCGGGAGTGAGGGCATCGGATTCGCTGACGGTCATGCGCTCCCGAATAATACGCTCTAGGCGATTTAAGCCCACCCGGATTTGGTTTTGCAGCAACTCTCCAACGGAGCGTACTCGACGATTACCCAAGTGGTCGAT
This sequence comes from Synechocystis salina LEGE 00031, assembly GCF_015207985.1. Lineage (GTDB taxonomy): Bacteria > Cyanobacteriota > Cyanobacteriia > Cyanobacteriales > Microcystaceae > Synechocystis > Synechocystis salina. The sequence goes on from NZ_JADEVV010000010.1 coordinate 65,730, forward strand.
GTCGTCGGTGGTGCCAACGTCAAATTCCAGGTTAATGAGATAGTTAATGGCGGCGAGGATATCCTGGGGAGTGAGCACCCGGGTGGTGTCCGCCTCATTGAGTCGGAGTTTTTTGTTGAGTTTGTAGCGCCCTACTCGGCCTAGGTCATACCGTTTGGGGTCGAAGAAGCGGGACTCCAATAACTGCTGACCACCACTGACGGTGGGGGGTTCACCGGGGCGGAGTTTTTTGTAGAGTTCCACCAGGGCTTCTTCTTCGGTGGGATTGCCTTCTTTGTCGAGGGTTTTTTGGAAAAATTCTGGGTGGCTGAGGGAGTCGAGAATTTCGTTATCGCTCAGACCGATCGCCTTTAGTAGGACTTGGGCGGAAAGCTTGCGAGTTTTGTCAATGCGGACATAGACCAGCCCGTTTTTGTCGGTTTCAAATTTGAGCCAGGCCCCCCGGTTGGGAATCAGGGAAGCGGAATAGGTACGGCGACCGTTTTTATCCAGTTCCTTTTTGTAGTAAACCCCAGGCGAGCGCACAATTTGGTTAACGATGACCCGCTCGGCACCGTTAATAATGAAGGTACCCCGTTCCGTCATCAGGGGCAGATCGCCAATAAATACTTCTTGCTCCTTAATTTCCCCGGTTTCCTTGTTGATCAGACGGGTGGGTACATACATTTGCACCGAATAACTGGCATCCCGTCGCTTGGATTCATCAACGTCGTACTTGGGCTGTTTGAGCTTGTAATCTTTGCCCAAAAAGTGGAGTTCTAGCTTGCCCGTATAGTCAGAAATCGGTGAAAAACTATTCAATTCCTCGATTAAACCTTCCTCCAAAAACCAGTGGAAACTAGCGTGTTGGATTTCGATTAAATCGGGCAACATCGTGGTGGCAAGGTTAGTCATGGTGGCTCAGAAGTCTCCGGAAAATTGCGGTGGTTGGGGTCAGGGACGGCCGGGGGGAGGTTACCGGGGGGGCGATGCCCTCAGATTAGGCCGGCACCGGTAGTTTAAAGAGGTTGCGGGCATTGGCGGTGGTTTGTTGGGCAAGGGTTTCTGGGGGGACATGGCGTAGGGCGGCGATCGCCTCGGCCACATGGCGGACAAAGGCTGGTTCATTGCGTTTACCCCGTTGGGGCACCGGCGCCAAAAAAGGACAATCGGTTTCCACCAACAGGCGATCGGGGGGGACCATTTGGGCACTGGCTTGGATAGCTTCTGCTTTTTTGAAAGTCACCGTACCACTGAAACTGATGTAAAAACCCAGGTCCAAAAACCATTGGGTTTCCTCAGGACTACCGCCCCAGCAGTGCATTACTCCGGTCACAGGGCCTTGTTCTTGTTGAAATTTCGTCAACACTTGGCGCATGGTGTCCGCGGCATCCCGGCAATGGATAATCACCGGCTTATTCAATTCCCTGGCGATCGCCAACTGGGCCCGGAAAACTTCAATTTGATGGTCACGGTTATCGGCCTTGAAAAAATCCAAACCCATTTCACCAATGGCCACCACCCGGCTATCCGCCTTGGCATAGGCAAAAATTTGCCCAGCAGTATTAGTTTGCCAATCCTGGGCGTCCAAGGGATGGAGCCCCACGGCAAAAAATAGTTCAGGAAAACGATCAGCCAGGGCTTGGATCTGGTCAAATTCCTGGGGCTTCACACAGGAATGAACCAATTGCACCACCCCCGCTTGCTGCCAACGACGCTGTAACTGGTCTAAATCCGCCGCAAAAACATCAAAGTTAATGTGGACATGGGTATCAACTAGATGCATAGTTCCCCTAATGCCGTGGGCGATCGTCCAAGTAACCAAAAACCAGAGGCTGTCCCCAGCGAGAATACCGGTTGGTCAATACAATCGGCCAAAACTACCCGCAATTACCAACTTCCCCAGGGGGAAGGACGGTGCCTAGGCAGCCGGCAGGGCGCTTTGGAGGGCCTTGGCTAGGCGAGCCTTTTTGCGGGCTGCATTGTTCTTGTGGATTACCTTGCACTTCACCGCCTTATCAATTTTGCTGAAAGCGGCGGACATACTGGTGTTGATCGTATCAAGATTGTCAGGATTGGGGTCATTGGTGTAGGCCTCCACCGATTGAAAGGTTTTTTTCATCAGGGTTTTGATGGCCGACTTATAGCTTTTGTTCTGGAGTCGGTTGCGTTCAGCAATTTCGATGCGCTTCAGGGCGGACTTAATATTAGCCACGGTTGCTCTCTAAGGTACGTAACTGTAAAAAGGGTGGGTTCACAAAGATCAGAATTGTCATTCTAACAGTTTGGGGACACCACGACAATGGTTGCCTAACTGTACCAGAGGGGTAAATCCACCTCAAAGCGACTACCTTGGCCTAATTGGCTGGTTACAGTGATGGCACCACCGTGGAGTTCGGCACATTTTTTCACAATGGGCAGCCCCAGGCCGGTTCCAGGGACGGATCCAACATTGGTGCCCCGGTAAAAACTATCAAATAAATTGGGTATTTCTTCAGGGGCAATGCCAATACCGTAGTCCTGGACAGAAAAAACGCCATCGTCCCCCCGCCGTTGGAGATGGAATTCCACCTGGTGGCCGTGGGGAGAGTATTTGATCGCATTACCAAGGAGATTGGTCAAAATTTGCCTTAACAATTTGGGGTCAAAGGCGACGGTTTCCCCAGCCCCAAGGCCATCATAGCTGAATAACAGGCAATGGTATTCCGTACTGCCCTGGAGTTCATCGGTGATGCCCTGACAAAAGCCGACTAAATCTAGGAGTTGGGGCTCAAATGGCAGATACTTAGTTTCCGCCCGGTTAATGGTGAGCACGTCGTCCAGTAGTTCTACCATATGATGAACACTTTCCTGAATGCGTTCCAGGTGTTGGCCGCGCCTTTGCCCATCCAATTTTGACCAATATTTTTTCAAGATGCCAGTGGAGGAACTGATAATTGCCAAAGGAGTACGAAATTCATGGGACGTGGTGGAAATAAACCGGGAACGCAATTCCCCCAATTCCTTTTCCGTTTCCAGGGCAGCCAAAATACGCTTTTCAGCATTTTTGATATGGGTGATGTCGTGGACGATCGCCACCAGGTTGGCCGGATGTTGGCCGTTGCCATCCTGGAGGAGAAACACGGAGGCGGTGACGGGAATTTCGGCAGCAGTTTGGTAATGTTGCAGACTGAATTCCCCCTCCCAAGCGCCGGCACGGAATACCTGGGGAATGATTTCTGTTTGCCAAAAATTGAGGTACTCGGGACTCACGTATTCGCTTAGATAGGTGCTTTGGGCAGCTTCCAAGTTTTCTAGGCCCATTAGTGATTGCCCTGCTTGGTTGAGGAAGGTCACCCTTTGCTCTAGGTCGGTAATGACAATGAGCTCGGTGCTATTTTTGACCACAAAATCCAGGTTTTGTCGCTCTATTTCAATTTGCTTTTGTCGCCGTAGGTCGGTGATTACCCCCACTAAGCCGTCCACGTTCCCCTGGTTATCCCTCAGGGCGGTGATGGAGATGTACACCGGTAGGCGATCGCCAGTTTTGGTGATGTAGGTCCATTCCCTTTCATAAACGCCCCATTGAATGGCGGGAATGGCAAACATGTCGATGGAATTGGGCAGGAGGGTTTGCCCTAGCTGTTGGGAAAGCTGGGCGGCTTGGCTGGCCATTTCTTCCGGATCATGGAAAATGAGGGGGGTTTGTTGGCCAATCAGTTCCGCCGCTGTGTAGCCCAAAATCTCCTCCGCAGTGCGATTAAAAGTACTGATCAAGCCCTCGCCGTCGGTGGAGATAATCATGTAGTTGGCCACATCAAAAATGCCTTTTTGCAGTTGGTTGACTGCCAACAGTTTTTGTTCGGCCCTTTGTCTTTCCGATAGCTCCTCTTGCAGGCGTTCGTACAGTAGTGATTGTTGAATGGCGATCGCCAATTGGTTACCGAGGCTTTGCATTAATTGGATTTCTGCCGTTTGCCAAGTGCGGGTAGTGGAGCACTGGTGCACAATTAGTAATCCCCAAAGACTATGGTCAAAAACAATGGGGGCTACCATTCTGGATTGGGACTCCGCCACGGTGAAACATTGCACGGCACAATTACTGGCACACTCCGGTAATTGATCGTGGGAAGCATAAATGTAACCGTTGAGGTATCGTTGGTAGCATTCCTCCGGGAAGCTTGCGGGACTGAGGTCCATTTGCATCACCGAAGGTTGCCCATTGACCACCGATTCGGCGATCGTGATGCCCAGACCATCTTCTTGGATGTGGTAAATTAACACCCGGTCAGCGTGGATGGTGCGACGCACTTCCGTCACAGTGGTGCGCAAAATCGTTTCTAGCTTGAGGGACTGCCGAATTCTCTGGCTGATGGAAGATAACAGTTTTTCCTGTTGGGCCTGGTTACGGAGGGCCTTTTCCGCCTCTTTCAAATCATCGATGTCCGTACTGCTGGCCAGCCAACCATTGATACTGCCAAAGCGGTCCTGGAGGGGCAATACCTGCAACAGGTGCCAACGGTACTGACCATCATTTCTCCACAGGCGACATTCCAACTGAAAGAATTGCTGGGCGGCGATGCCTTGACCCCACTGCCTTTGCACCGTTTCCCGTTCCCCCGGCTCAATAAACTGCTGCCAAGTGTTACCCAAAATTTTTCGACCCCGGCGACTAAAATAAGCCAAGGTCCGTTGATTACACTCCCACACCTCTCCAGTGGAAGAAAGTCGCCAAACCAGATTGGGCAAGGCCTCCAACAAAGTGCGGTGAATTTGTTCGCTGTCCCGCAGTTTCCTCAGCACCCGTTGGCGATCGGTCACATCCCGCACCGTTACCAAGCGGCAATCTTCCCCCTGCCAATGGATGGGCACAGCCTTAATTTCCCCCACCCCTTCCTCTTCCGGGGAAACATTAATGCCAATTTCCGTTTGTCCTTGGTTGGACAGCCCCAGTTGGGATTGTAAAAACTCCTCCTCGCTGAGGCCAAACATCTGGCAAGCCATGGGATTGGCGTAGATTACCTTGTCACGGTTATTTAAAATGATAATGCCATCGGCAATGGTATTCACCAAGGTTTGCAATTGTTGTTCCTTGGTATGGAGTGCCGCTTCTGCCCGTTTGCCTTGGCTAACGTCTTGGGCCAAGCAGAGGATTTTGCTCGTTTGACCGCCCCCATCAATTTCAAAGGCGGAAATTTCCACCGTGAAGTAGTGTACCGATCGCCGGGCATCGGTAAATTCAAAGCTAAATTCCTTTTTCTCGTGGGCTTCGAGTGCCACCAATTCTTGCCGCGAAAAGTAACCAGGGGGGAGTAAGAGATCCCGCCAGGGGCCGGCATCAACCATGGGGTTGGGAATTGATGCTCCAGCGGACTCCCCGTTTACCAATGTGGAGGGGATATTGAGATAGACGATTTCATTTTTGATCAGATCGTAGAGGTAAATAAGATTGGGGTTATGGCTGAGTAGTTTCTGGATTAAATGCTGGTTACGTTGTTGCTGTTGCTGTTGCCAAACGATGCGGGCTTCCAAATGCTGGACAATGCGGGGCATTTCCATTTCCCGTTGCAGAGCCTCCAGTAAAACGTCCGGTTGGAGAGTGGCAAGCCATTGCTGGGGTCCTACCCAACCAACAAAAGCACCACTGATATCGGTGACGATCACATAATCATCATTCTGCCGGCGGAGTAGCTCCCTGGCATGGCAATAGGTTTGGTTAATGGTACAGAGGGGAAAAGTGGGGCTGAGGTCTGGGCCGATGGGATTATCCAAACCGAGAGAGCCATAGTTGGGGCTCCTAAAATAATGGCTGAGACTGATATTCCCCAAGGGAATGCGGGTGGTGGCGGTGGGTAGTAGAGGGGAGGAATAGACCACCGGCAAGCCAGAAATTTGCTGCTCGAAACAATGGCGGACCAATTGCCCCAAAGTGGTTTCTGGCCCTAGGCAAAGGGGAGGAGAGGCCGTCACCTGGAGGGGAAGACTTTGCCACAATTGACAAAGATTTACTGAGCGGATGAGATTGCCAACGCTCAACAAGCCCCAGGTTTGATGTTGTCGATCCACCACGGGGATGACGTCCCAGCCGTGGCCCCAGGTGGCAAAAATCTGCATCACTTCCCCCAGACTAGGTAACTTTGCCAAGTCCAGTCGCAGGGAGCATGGTAAGCAGATTTCCGCCAAGGCGATCGCCGGGGAAAAATGTTCAGTCCAAAGGGCGGCGGCCAATTGCCAGTCCGGTAATAAACCCAACAGTTGACCATGGCTATCTAGCACCAAAGTCCAGGGGGGAAAAGCCTTGGTCTCTACCTCAGGCTCCCAGGGGTGTTGGCCATGGTGGTAGTGCCAACGGTTCAGGGCTTCCGCCGCACTCAACTCCCCCGGCAAACAAAGACAGGACCATTGAATGGCCCTGGCAATGGTCTCCCTGGGAGTGACGGCAAAATTCATGGTTCTGGCAGAGCTTCTAGGGTAAGTTCATAGCGATAGAGGGCAATGGGGTGGTGGCTGGCGGCGAAGTAATCGGGGTCAGTGGGGGACAAATAAACCGCGGTGACTTGGCTGGCGCTAATTTTGCCCGGGCCTAGGTGGTAGTAGGCGGTGGTGGTTTCCACTTGGTTGAGGTACTGGGTGCCACCGGCAATAAATTGTTGATTGGTTAATTCCGTGGCGAGGAAGTGGTCTGGGTCGGGGCTGCTTTGGCTATAACCAAGGACGGTGGAGACCAGTCGTTGATGTTGGGGAAAAACGGTGACTAGGCGGGGACTGGGTTGTTCTTTAACCTGGACAGTAATATGTATATCTTCTCCATCCTTACCCAAATAGGCCTGGGTGATGGCTTCGGCATTAAAACGGCGATCGGGCACAATAACTGGGGTGTTGTTGACCAAATCCGACAGGGCCCAGTTAAATTCTGGCAGGGGAGTTTGGTCAATGAATCTGACTGGAAATTTAATTGGTTGTTCCAGGTAGGCCCCATTCTTAGCAAAGCCAGGACTAACGATGTCCGGGGCCAGGGGGGCTAATTGTTCGGTAAGGGTGCTGGTGACCTGCCAAGTGCCGGCAAACCATTCCGGATAACGAATTTCTCCTTTTCTCTGTTCCAGGATGGGCAAATTAGACCACTGGGGATAGGCATCCCATCGATCGGGGAGTGATTCCGCCCCAGCAGGGGCCCTGGCGGCCACTAGCCAGAGTAAATTGCACAAAAATAGCACTGTTAAGCGGACGAAAAATCTAGACAAAAATTTACCAAAACCGATATTGGGTAAGGGTTTGGACCGATCGCCGTGGCCGCCAATGCCCTTTGGATCCGATTATAGTCTTTCCCCTAGGAACTAGGAACCGAAGCGCTTTTGCAGAGCCAATAGGGCTCGGGACGGTTCTTTGGCGCGTAAACGGGGGGATTGGCGGGCTTGCATTTGGTTCCAGGCAAAGGGCCCTTCCTGGGCGGCGGATAGCCACAGTAAACGCTTGGCCCTGGTCATGGCTACGTAGAGCAATCGGTATTCCTCTGCTTCCTTGAGGCGGCGGGCTTCTTGCCAAGCAGTGGCGGTGACCGGCAAGGCGATCGCCCCGGCTTTTTGTTGTTGACGATGGTGTACCACGGTGCGAATTTGGGCCCGGGCCACCTCCGCTAGGGTAAACTGCCCCAAAAATTGTCCTCCTTTGGGTACCCATAGATCACCGGGGAGGGTGTCCTGGTGCAAAAAGGGCAAAAAGACATAGTCCCAATCCAATCCCTTCGCTTTATGCATGGTGATGATGGTGATTTGTCCTGGTCTGGTGTACTTTTCGTCACTGTCGCTGGCGATCGCCTCAAATTGTTCGTCGTTGGCAATGGTGTGGAGGGCGCTGAGCAAATTTTTTAACGATCGTTCCGGCTGGGTTTGTACCTGTAAACGTTCCGACAACTTTTGTAGGGTGGCTAAATCTGAGCTGTCATAGTTGAGGGCCAGACCCAAAAAAGCAATCAATTGATAGGCCGGCAGTTCCAGGCGGGCTTTGAGCAAACTACGACAGAGGCCCTGGGCAGAAACCGCCAAGGAGGATAGGGGCGACATTAGGGGGGTGGGGTAGAGAAATTGTTCTGGCACGGCGGCCAAGGCGTTTAAATCCTGGGTGGGAATTAGTTGCCGCTCCTGCAACACCGTCAATGTGGCTTTGAGTAGATCGGGGGAATGGGGACGGTCAATGAATTGTAAGAGACTCAGGATTTCCCCTGGGATGCGGGAGTTACGGTCTTGGTCCCCCACGTCCAAAACCTTCAGACCACCATCTTTTTCCACATCCTTCAGGCGATCGGCCACGAACCTGCCCTGGCGATTTTCCCGCACTAAGATGGCCGCATTATGGTGGGGATTAGCCAACAACAGAGGTACTAGCCGACGGCGAATTTGTTCCACTTCCTGGTTAATATCCTGGGGAAAATGAATTTCCACCCCCCCATCGGTGGCCGGAGGATTGGGTTGGGGGTCCCCCGGTTCCACTGGACGAATGGCTTGGGGACGGAAAGGTAAAGTGGTATTCGCCTTGGGGCCACTAAACCGAGTTTGCCAATCTTGGTTAACCCATTCCAGTAAAAAGTTAGCCGCCGCAATCACCTGCAAGTTACTACGCCCGGCCTGGTCCATGGTGGCAAAACTGCCTAGGGCCTGGCACCGCCGGCAAAATTGATTGAAATATACGGGGTCAGCGGGGGTAAAGCTGGAGTTAATGGCTTGGTTGGGGTCTCCCACTCGGATTAAACGGATGGTGCCGTTGGCGTTTTGGGCCAATTTGGTCAACAATTTTTCCTGGAGAGGGCTGGAGTCCTGGGCTTCATCTTCAAAAACGCCAAAAAATTGTTCCTGCCACTGGCGGCAAAGGTGGGGGTCTTGTAGCACCCGCAGGGCGGCCAAAATCATATCGTTATAGTCGATCCAATTCTTCGCTGCCATCAGGGCTTGGTAATGTTTAAACAAACCAGCTCCCATGGACAGGAGTTCACTACCGGGGGCAATGCGACCCATATCCGTCACATCCTGGGGAGAAAGGCCAGAACTTTTTGCTTCTGCCACCACAATTTTGGTCAATTCGGGTAAAACTTCCGTGCTCAGTACCGCCTGCCGCCGCAGAGTTTCCGTGGTTTCCCCGTCAAAATTTCCCGCTTCCACCAGGGCTTGGTAGGTTTTAGGGTTTTCCCGTCGCCATTGTTCCACCGCATCTTTGATCAAGCGATGGCCCCGTTGGGGAGAGACTAGAGTCTGTTGTTCTGGGTCTAGCCCCGATATTTCCGGATGGCGGAGGGCAATGCTGAGGGCTAAACCATGGAGGGTCTGCACCGCAAACCCCAAGCTAGGCAAGCCCAGGGCCTGTAAACGCTGGTTAACTTTTCCTTTGATGGCTGCCGCCGCTGAACGGGTATAGGTAACAATCAGTAATTTTTCTTGGTTATGTAAACCATGGTGGGCAATGGCGATCGCCGCCGCTACAGAAAGACTATGGGATTTGCCGGCCCCGGGCACTGCGGAAACGGCCATTTCTCCCCCCTGCCAATCCGCCAAGGGTCGTTGACTACTGCGTAAACTTTGGCGTAGTTGCTCTAGGTTTAGGGAAGTTTGATGCATGGCGATCGCCGTTGGGTCAGAAGTCGAATGGTGAGAGTTTTATAAACCTTGCAAAAGGGGAATTAAATTTCGTTTGCGGCTATGGGCTTTCATCAGTTGGCCCAGATAGTTTTGCCATTCAGGCGATCGATCCATTGCTTCGTAGCCTTTTTTGACCAGAGCCAATAATTCAGCCGCTCGATCGTAATATTTTGACTGTGCTGAATCCATAATTTCCTCCGCCCGGGGAACGCCATTGTCTATAACCCATTGGGGGTTAGATTTTAAAGCTAACAACATCACCTGGCGCAAAAGCTCTTGCTCCCAACGATCCAATTGGCTAGCCAGAACCATTGCCCCTCGTACATAATCACTGGCTAAGAAAATTCTGATCCGTTCTGCCTTAGTACTGTAGCTCCAGTCATCATCAAGGTTGAGTAGATGCTCAAATAGGTCATCTTTCAAAAATTGCCAGTCTTCCCCAGCGATTTTTACTAATTGGTGAAAATCGGCCAAGCAGGGCCGAACTTGTACTGCCTTCAACAAGCTTGCTAAATACAACTCCGGCTGTTCAGTTTCCCTGGCCAGTTCGGCGATCAATTTGAGCAATTCGTAGTCGTAGTTATCCTCTCCTTTTAAGGTCAATCCTAGGCGGGCAATGGTGATGGCTTCGGCCATAGCGCCCACTTCCACTAAGCCCTCTGCTATTTGCAAAGCTTGCTGTCCATTCTCGATTTGGTCAGCATTGGCCATTACTTCCTCAACCCGGTCGAGGTAAGCTAACATCCTCAAAAAATTTGTAATAGCTCCCGCCGCCATTGCTAGGGCAAGATATTCTTCGTATTTTTTTTGTTTTTTGAGCACCTCTAGACGTACTGCTAGTAGCGGGGTGTCTAGGCTTTCTTGTTCCTCTGGGGTTAGGTTTACCCTTTGACCCGGGGCCGCTAATACTTTCCGCAATGCAGGTAGTTCCCACATTTCGGCGATCGCCAGAGTGGCCAGGTCATAGTCCGGTTCCCCTCTTTCGCGCCATTTCTTCAATGAACGAGATAATTTACCCCTTTCTAAATCGGAAAAGTCGGCGGCGAGAATTAGTTCAGCCCATAGCTCGCTTATTTGATCATAGATGTCATAGCCATAAATGCCGTATTCATATAATGCTGGCCATTCCCGCACACAGGTTTCTGTAATGACCGTTAAAGCGGCGATCGCCTCCCCCAATCTTTCGCCAAGTCCGAGATCTCGGACTTCATCAATCAAATCAACTATTTCTTCACAGGGTAACTCACTTTCATCTTCTCCTTCCCAATATTCACTTACCATTATTTCTGTTTCCCGAATGGCATCTCGTATCTGTCCACGGTAATAATTAGTGTCGATCAAGATATTGTTTTCAACTTTTTTTATATATTGTTTGCGAACTATTTTTTCAATTTTATTGAGTAATTTTGGTTCTTTTCCTACCAGAGCTATCATAATTTCTATAATCTTTTCCTTGTCTAAATCCCCTAACAATTCCGGTAAACTTGGTCGTTCCTGAACGGTGTGGGGACAACGACAGACATTTAAAAGAGTGGCAACAATATGCTTACACCAATCTCCATATTTATAGGGACAACTACACTGGGTTGAGATAACATTATTCCCCTCGAAATTAATACAAACATCGTAAATATAGCTTCCTCTGACCTGGGCTGTGATTAAATTTGCCCGTTTTATTAAGGATTCCACTGCCCCCTGTTGAAAATAGTCTGCTCCCCTCTGAAAGCTTTGACTAGTAGAACAATCGGCAATGTGCTGTTCCGAGATTTGAGGTAAATCAGTCATGCTCTAGTTGCTGTCATGGGGGTGTAGTTTACTTTCTTAAACTTAACCTTATCCGTAGCGGGATTGTACAGCACATAATTGCTCTGGCCCTGTTTCCGACCCACATTACCAACTCCCACAATTCTCCGGGGGGATTTTCCTTGATCCTGGGGAGGTTGGGACCCATCCAGGGTAATGACCTGGGAGTGTAATTGTGTCGGTTCCACCCAGCACTCAAACATTAACCCCGATCGCCCACAGAATAGATTATTGGCATCGGCCCGAATTAGGCGATCGCAGAGGGTAATGGGGGCGGTTTCCGGGGTCAGTTCATCGGCATAGCTCACCGTACTACCGTGAATAAGTAAACAATCCAATTCGTGGAAGCCAAAATGGAGTGTCCTTAGCCATTGTACTATCTCCCAGTCAATACTTTCCCAGAGCAATTTAGCCCCATCGCTATCCACTTCAGCAACTAATTCTGGTGCATCCAGGGAACCCCGCAAGCCGTGGAGATTGAAGCACTGTTCTTCCCACCAACCGAGACAAACCTGAGGAATTAATTCATCAGCCCTGGGAGACTGGATGCGGTCAATAACAGGCCGATTATCACCCTGTAAACCGACAAAATCCCCCAGAATATAGAAATCAGTGATGGCATCACCTTGGCTTTTAATCTCGGCCAACACTGCCTCATAGGCCGCTAAATTTCCTTCAATGCCACTACAAATAGCCCAATAACTGTTGATCATTATTTTTCTGAATCAGAATTTCTTGTCTGGCCTTTTTTTGCTATAGATATCCGCTAACGCTGGCAAACATGGCTAGGATCGTCGGCCCGTTCTGCAAATTCCAGTCCCTGGGCCAATCGCCAAGCAAAAATGGGGGGTAATCCCTGCTCAATAATGGCGGTGCAGGTGCGTTGATAGTCGTAGGGTACTTCCCGCAGAGTTACAGCTTGGCTATCCGTGTCGTACAAAACATAGGTGGCATTGGGTCTGCCATGGCGAGGTTCCCCCACGGATCCAGCGTTGATAATCCGTTTCAGGGGCGTGGTGAATTGTTGATCTGCCTTCCCTTCTGCGCTCTGGGCAACCCGCACAGAAATGGTTCCTCCCTTCAAATCCCGCACATAGGGGACATGGGTATGGCCACAAAATAGAACATCGGCTTCTGTGGCTAAAACCCTTTCCAAGGCGGCAAAACCATCCATGCTGGGCAGTAGATATTCGTGCTGACTGTTGGGACTACCGTGGACAAAACAAAGATTCTCATGTCGCATAGTTAGGGGCAAGGTTGCTAGATATTCCCTCACTTCAGGGTGAATGACATTATTCGTCCATTCGTGGGCCGCTCGACCCCGGTTTTCTGCCAGTACGGAAGGATAACTACATTCACAGGCATTGAGACCTTCCACAATGTCTTCGTCCCAACAGCCTTGGCAAGTGGGAATATCGAGGGAGCGGATCATTTCTACTACCGCATTGGGGTAGGGACCATAGCCCACTAAATCCCCCAGGCAATAAATTTGGTCGGCTTTGTGCTGATCAATGTCCGATAAAACGGCGTTGAGGGCTTCAAAATTACCGTGGATACAGGAAATAACGGCAAGTTTCATCCGGAGATCGCCTCCTCTAGGGGATTAAAGTTTTTGTACTGTTGCTGGTAATGGGTCAGAATTTCATCGGCTAGGCAGCCTTCCAGGAGGGTATCGGCAATCAATTTCTGATTTAGGTTCCAGCCCGCTAGTTCAATGCCACTGAAACGTTGGGGACGACCCTCCAACCAAGGCTCCAGGGGTAATTCGGTGTATTCAATCCCCGTCAGTCCTTGGACAAAATCAATGTAAAAAGCCCGACCGTCCGGCATTTCAAAAATTCCCTTTAACCGTTGCAGTTCCCCGTAGGCTCCCCCGGTTAATTCCGTGAGAATCATCTCTAGGCTGGGGGGATCAAAGACAATTCCCGTCAACGGCGATCGCCATAAATTGGGCAAAGACTCTGGATTAGTTGGGGAAAGATCATTACCGGTGATAATCTCGTCGGCCCAACCATGCCATTCCGAATCCTTTAAAGAAGGGGGCAATACCCCCACACGACGATAGGGCAAAGGGCCAAATTGGGCTGAATTTAAATCAAGATGAAAGCCCAATTCACAGTAAACCACCGCCTCCGGGGGGACATTGGTCAACCAGGAATTTCCCCGATCGCCAGTAATGATTTGCACAGCGGGAAATGTATAGTTAATGCGAGCCAGATCAACGGAAATTGGCCCCAATCCTGGGGAAAAATAAAAAGTTGGGCAAGCTATGTTTTGCAATTGTTCAGTAATCCAAGTGGTTTTTCCCGTCCCCGGCGGCCCGGCAACAGCAATTAAGGAAGGCGATCGCATAAAAAGTGTTCAAAAATATCAAGGACAGAAGAAAGGAAAAAGCTAGTGGAAAGAAGGACTGTGGCGAATTAAGTTCATAAACTCATGGCGGGTTTTGGCATCATCAGCAAAAATTCCCTGCATCGAACTAGTCACTGTCCATGAACCAGGTTTTTGTACCCCTCTCATTACCATGCACATATGGGTTGCTTCCACCACCACCGCCACCCCTTGGGGTTGTAGTAACCCCTGTAGAGCATCGGCAATCTGGGCCGTTAGGCGTTCCTGAACCTGTAGTCTTCTGCCATACATTTCACAAATACGGGCAATTTTTGACAGGCCAATCACTTTGCCATTGGGAATATATGCCACATGGGCCCGGCCGATAATGGGCAAAATATGATGTTCACAGGAACTAAAAAGATCAATATCCCGGACCAATACCATTTCATTCGCATTTTCACTGAAAACGGCCCCATTCAAAAGTTCGTCCAAAGACTGCTGATAACCGGAGGTCAAAAATTTCAGCGCTTTAACTACCCGTTTAGGGGTGTCCCGGAGACCTTCTCGGTCAGGGTCTCCCCCCATGCCCAACAGTAATGTTCTAACAGCGGCCTGCATTTCCGCTTCAGAAACGGGGGGGTTAGCTTGGGTGGAAAGGGCGGAAATTGTTTGGTTAGCAGTAAGTTTTTGGGAAGGAATTAAAGCAGTCATGGATGATAAAAAAATAATTGGATAAAGGTAAAATTCGGCAATTTAAGTCAAATTTGCCAAGGTAGCGGGACTGGGATAGCAGAGTTCTAACTGTTGGTAAAGGTCGTCCCGGTTAAGATCCCGACCGATGAAGACGATTTGATTACCCGGTGCAGAACCTTGCCATTCTTCAACTTCTAACGTGCAGCGTTTACCACTGAGTTGAAAAATGTATTTATTGGGACTATCAAGAAACCAAAGTAATCCCTTGGCTCGGAAAACATTACCGGAAAGATTTTCCAGAAAATTTTGAAATTCTGCCAACAAAAAAGGACGGTGACTATAGTAAGAAATGGAAATAAAGCCATCATTATCTAAGTGGGATGAGTGGTGATGGTGGTGTTCATGGTTGTGGCGGTCATGGCCATGGTCATGATGCTCAGGATCTTCCTGATCCCGTTGGTTTTGCTCAATTTCTTCTTCAATTAACCCTTGATAAATATCTTTGTAGTTGCAACCAACATCCAAGAGTAACCCCAGGGGCACTTTCGCATTTTGACAACGAACAATGCGAGCATTTTCTTTGATTTCATTAATTTGAAATTCCAACTGATAAAGACTATCTGGGTTAACTAAATCAGATTTATTGAGAAGAATAATATCCCCATAAATAATTTGCTTAAGCTCGGCTTCACTCTCAAAATGATCTACGGTAAATTCCGAGGCATCCACTAGGGTAATTACAGAATCTAAGTGGGTAAAGTCCCTTAGTTCTGTCCCTAAAAATGTTAACATAATCGGCAAGGGATCGGCAATTCCTGTGGTTTCAATGACCAAATAATCAATCAATTGATTTTTTTCTAGCACATTGTAAACCGCTTCCACTAAACCATCATTAATGGTGCAACAAATACAGCCATTACTAAGTTGAACCATGTCTTGATCAACGGATGTCAGTAATTGACTATCAATGTCGATGTCACCAAATTCATTGACTAAAACTGCAATTTTGAGATTTTGATTATTATTCAAAATATGATTTAGCAGGGTGGTTTTGCCGCTACCTAAAAAGCCAGTGATGATGGTGACGGGCAAGCCTCTTTTGGGGATAATTAAGTCTGACGGTGAGGAATTATTCATGATTAAAATATCGATAAATGGTGATGGCAACCCTTTAAAATTCAATCCGCTTAGTGTGCAATTGCTGAGCAATATCCTTGGCAAAATAGGTCAGAATTAAGTCTGCTCCTGCTCGTTTCATACTGATGAGAGTTTCCCGCACTACCTTTTCTTCGTCGATCCAGCCCCTAGCCGCCGCCGCTTTGACCATGGCATATTCCCCACTGACGTTGTAGGCTACTACTGGTAAATTAGTATGGGATCTAATGCGACAAATAATGTCCAGATAGGCCAAGGCGGGTTTAACCATTACCATGTCCGCCCCTTCACAAATGTCCAAAGCCACTTCCTTGAGGGCCTCCCTACCATTGGCCCCGTCCATTTGATAGGTTTTCTTGTCACCAAATTTAGGGGCGGAATCCAAAGCATCCCGAAAGGGACCGTAATAAGCAGAAGCGTATTTGGCGGAGTAGGCTAGGATGCCGACATTGATCCAGCCTTCCGCATCCAAGGCTCGACGAATAGCTCCAATGCGGCCGTCCATCATATCGGAGGGGGCGACAAAATCCGCTCCTGCTTCAGCTTGCATCAGGGCCTGTTTAACCAATACTGCTACGGTTTCATCGTTGAGAATTTGGCCATTGGCTACAATGCCGTCATGGCCTTCACTGCTGTAGGGATCAAGGGCGACATCGGCAATTACGAGAATTTCTGGGCAGGCTTCCTTGATGGCTTTGATTGCCCTGGGGACTAATCCCTGGGGATTGTAGCTTTCGGTGCCAGCATTGTCCTTTTTGTGGTCATCAATGAGAGGAAATAAGGCGATCGCCCCGATGCCCAATTGCCAAACGGTGTGAACTTCCGTCAATAACCGGTCTAGGGAGTAGCGGTAACAGCCGGGCATGGAAGGCACTTCCTGTTCTAAGTCTTGTCCTTCCGTCACAAAGAGGGGGTAAATTAGGTCCTCCACTCCGAGGGTATTTTCCCGTACCAGACGCCGTAGGGTGCCCGTCCGTCGTAATCGCCTCGGTCTTTGGGTGATGGATAAAGAGACAGGAGATTCCACTGAAGAAGCCTGAACGGGCATGGCAATGGCTGGGGCACTGGGAGTCATGGGCAACAGAAATGATAATGATTATCATTTTGATGATACCGCAGTGACTCTTAAATAGGAACCCAGGTTGATTGCTCTCTTGATAAAGCCCTGAACTGGAAGGGGTTTGAGCCACAAAATTTTCCCTATTTACCCAAGGATAAATCCCACTGCTCCGACCCAAGCAAAATTCATTAACTTGGCGATCGCCTTCCTCCGGGTTTCTTTCAATCTAGCCATTGGCGCAGCAAATTGACGTAGGTCTTGTTGAGCAAATCAAACCCAATGGTTTTGCCAGATTGTTTGAACAATAACTTTTGTACTACATTTAAACGAAGCTACAACTTAATGCCCAAAACCTGGGTATGGGCCCCCCGGGCCTGGGTCACCCCAATGGTGCGTTCCGCCGCTTCAATCATGGGACGACGGAGACTCACCACAATAAATTGAGCTTGTTGGGCCTGTTTGCGGACCATTCTGGACAATTTTTCCACATTGGCACCGTCCAAAAACATATCCACCTCATCAAAGCCGTAAAAGGGAGAAGGGCGGTAGCGTTGGAGGGCAAAAATAAAACTCAGCGCGGTTAATGATTTTTCCCCACCGGACATGGAACTGAGGCGACGCACCGGTTTACCTTTGGGGTGGGCCACTAGATTCAAGCCACCGTTAAAAGGGTCTTCTTGGTCGTCTAACTGCAAATAGCCATCCCCGTCGGACAACTCGGCAAAAATAATTTGAAAGTTTTTATTGACTGCATCAAAAGCATCTTGGAAAGAACGACGACGCAGGGTGGTAAAGTTCTCAATTCTGAGCAGTAATTCAGTCCGTTCCCCCGCAATAGTTTGCAACTTTTCTGACAATTCCCCTAGGCGGGCTTCGGTTTTTTCATACTCTTGCAACGCCAGCATATTCACTGGTTCCATAGCTTCCAAACGCTTTTGTCCGTTGCGAATGGAACGCTGTAATTCCTCCAAAATATTGGCAAAATCCAAACTTGCTTCGTCCCGGTCCTGGAGTAGGGGAATTTCCGGCCAGGGATCGGGTAAATCCTGTTCTAATTCTCCCAATTGATTTTGTAATTGAGTTAAGTTTTCCTGATATTCCTGTTGATTAGTTTGTAACTTTTCCCACTGCCATTGCTGTTCCTGCTGTTGACTACGGAGTTGATTAAGTTGGGTTTCTAGCTGGTCCCTTTCTTGCTTAGTACTACCCAATTTTTCCGATAGTTTCGCCAACTGGACTTCCGTGGTTTGGATGGCTGTGTTCATTTCTGCCAAAGCTATTTTTAACTGCTCCTGTTCCTGGGCCAGGGTTTGATCCTGGACTTGATGTTGGGCAATTTTTTCCTGGGCTTGGCTAATTTTTTCCTCTAGGCGTTGGCTACTGTTATGTAAATCTTTGAGGTGGTCTTCCCCCTGGCGTAACGCTTGCAGTTGATTTTGATACTCCGCTTCCACCGTGCGAATTTGGCCCTGGATAGTTTGCCATTGTTGATGGGTTTGGGAAGTTTCCAAAGCAGCCAACTGTTGCTGAGCGGAGGTTAGCTGTTGTTCTAAGGGCGGCAAAGATTGCTGCAATTGAGCTAAATTTTGCTGTAATTCTGCTAGCTTTTGCTGTTGATTAATTTGTTGTTGATTAATTTCTGTTTGCTGTTGGCTAAGGCGAGTAATATCCCGTTCCGTTTGCTCGCCGTGGAGTTGTACTTCCCTTTGTTGTTGCCGCATTTCCAGCAGTTGTTGGCTTAATTGCTTACTGCGAACGGTTCTTTCTAGTAATAATTCTTCGTTACGACCCTGGATCTGGTGAATGTCCTGCAACCGTTGACGTAACTGTTTCACCTCTGCCGTATCCTCACTGACCATGGTGCCAAACCGTAGCCCTGAGCGTTGATTACGACTGCCGCCACTCATGGCCCCGCTGGCTTCTAGTAAATCCCCCTCCAGGGTGACAATGCGATGTTTACCGAGGTGATTGCGGGCGTTAACCAAGCTATGAAAAACCAATGTGTTGCCAAAAACAAAGGCGAAAATATCTGCGTAACGGCGATCGCCGTCGATTAAATTTACGGCTAAATCAATGTAACCCTGGGCATAACTGAGATTGGGATTTTGACCCCGGGGGGGACGAATTTTATTGAGGGGCAAAAAGGTAGCCCTGCCAGCCTTAGCCTGTTTGAGGATTTCAATGCCCGCCGCCGCCACGCCATCGTCTTCCACCACTAAAAAGCCTAAACGGCCCCCGGCCGCAATTTCCAGCGCTAGCTGATACTGGGGCTCCACCTGACCCAATTGGGCCACTAAGCCGCAGACCCCAGGCAAATCCGACTGCAAAATCACCTTGGTGGCGTAGGTCCCCTGCACTTCTTGCTGAGCTTGGCTGGCCGCTTCTAATTTGTCCAATTGCCGTTGCTTTTCCTGTTGTTCTTTGAGCAAACGGGCTTGGGTTTCCTGGAGCAAACTCCGTTCCTGTTCTAGTTGGGCCAAATCGCTGGCTAGGGTTTGAATTTGGCTGGTTAAGGCTTCCCCCTCGGATTTGAACTGCCCTTGGGCAACCCGTTTTTCCGCCAATTCCCCCGACACTTTGGCCAGCAGAGGGGTCAATTCAGCCAAATTAGTCAGCAATTGTTGTTGGCGTTCTTCTAGCTGGGCCAACTGACTGCGTTGGGGGATTAGTTCATCTTGTAATTGGTTGACAGTGCGGCTGAGCTGGGTTTGTTCCTGCACCCAAGCTTCTGAGGCAGAGGCGATCGCCTGGGATTGATGCCGGAGTTGCTCCAGGTGCTGTTGACTGGTTTGCGCGGAGGCTTCCAGTTGGGGCAAGGTTTGGGTGTTATGGAAGGATTTTTCCTGTTGAATTTGCAAAAACTGCTGTTGACTCTGGCTAATTTCCGCCTGAATTTTCCCCACCTGCTGTTGATGATCGGTGATTTGGCGATCGCCGTCGTTGTAGCGTTGCTGTAGTTGGTCCCGTTGGGCTTTTTGGGTTGCTAACTGGGCTGCCACGGCCAATTGTTCCTCTTCCCCCAGAGCCTTGACCTGGGCATTGAGTTTTTCTAACTCTATTTGTTGGGTTTGAATAGCTTGACTGCGTTGCTCCAGGGCTTGTTGAATTTGCTGGGATTGTTGTCGATCCCGCTCTAATTGCCCCAATAATTTTTGCCGTTGTTGCTCCACCGCTTTGTACTGAATAACCTTGGCCCACCCTTGTTTTTCCTGTACCTGTTGCCGTAGAGCCTGATATTTTTCCGCCTTCTGGCGATCGGCCGCTAACCGCTCCAAGGTACGCTCCAATTCCGTCGCAATAATTTGACAGCGCTCCTCCCGGTCCTGCACCTCGCCTAAAGTCTCCTTAGTTTTGACAATTTTGCGGTCAAATTCCGCTACCCCCGCCAACTCGTCAATAATTTCCCGGCGCTCCTTCGAGTTCATGGTGATAATGCGGGTCACATCCCCCTGGAGGACAATGTTGTAACCTTCGGGGTAAATGCGTAGTTCATTCAACTGTTCATGGAGTTCCGCCACGGTGGCCGGCTCTCCATTGATGTAATAGTTGGAGGAGTAATTGCCCCCTTTGGTCACCTTGAGGCGGCGGGTAACAGTCCACTCCTTGGAAATGTTCGCTGCGTTGCCATTGCCGTTATTGTTAGACTCTTGCTCAGATAATGCTTCCCCATCATGCAGCTCAAAGGTAACCGACACACTGGCTTCGGAACTGCCCCGCTTCCCCTTGAAGGTGTTATTGACCAAATCCGGCAGTCGTTCAGCTCGCATGCCTTTGGACGTGGCTAACCCCAGACAAAACAGTAACGCATCGAGGATATTTGACTTGCCCGAACCATTGGGCCCAGACACCACCGTAAACCCCGGCAAAAAAGGAATGGCGGTGGTTCCCCCAAAGGACTTGAAATGGGATAGTTCGATGCGCTTGACATAAACCATGGAGGCTGGGGACGGGGTAATTCAGGCCCTTCCAATCCTGACAGTGGCAAGGCCTAAAGGCTCAATATATGCCCAATATACGATGCTTGGCGATCGCCGTCCGACGGAAATTGCCCACGGACTAATTCAGAGGGAGGGCTTTGGTGAGGGCACTGTGCACTGGACGAAGATATATGGGGGGCAAGTTTCCCAATTTGCGCTCAAATAAATATGGTTTCAGCACTGCGTCTAAAACAGTTGCCAATCCGTTGACCCCAACTGTTGCAAATTCTCTAACCGACGTTTGAAGTAACTGCTGTGGAGCCGACTGTAATCCGATAGCTTCAGGGTTTGTACATGAATTGCCCAAGACCAAATGAAAGCCGTCTGGGTTAACGCTTGTAGGCAGTTTTCCTCCAGCGCAGTCAGGGGAGCAATGGAGTTATAACCGCTCAAAAAGGCATCCCGAATATTGCGCCCCAGGCCTGATTGCATGGAAACCTGCAGAAATTTAGCAATGTCGAAGGCTCGCCAACCCATGCCACACTGGTCAAAATCAAATAGCATCATCTGGTCTTCAGCGGTGAAATGTACATTGCCACTGTGGGGGTCTCCCCAACAAATAGTCCAATAGGGAGCATGGGTGGGAATGGATTTGAGTTGGGTTTTAATCGCCATGGAAATGTCAATCAGGCAACGCCACTCCTCCAGCCGGTGGTGCAGGAAAGGAGCAATGGTATGGAGGGAGTCGTCTAGTAAATAGCTGAGGGTGAGGGGAGGACGGTAGGCCGAAGGTCTGAACCGTTGGGCTGTTTGGTGCAGTTGGGCTAACATTTCCCCCAACAAAAATCCCTGGGTTTTATTCAAATCGCCGATCGCCACACCGCCGGGGGCATAGGGAAATAAACTGGCATAACGTTTACCTTCCGGGGCATTAATTTCCAGGGCATAACCCCCACCCCGATGCCTGAGGGGGGCGGCCACGGGTACTTCCCGGTCTGCTAAAAAATTGAGCAACTCCAACTCAAACTGAATTTCACTTTCTGTGCGCCAATGTTGGTGGGAAATGCGCAAAATATAATCGTCCGCTAGGGTCTCCACCAAATACACATCGCTCAAACCCCGGTGCCAAAACCGACAGCCCTTGGGCACCTCAATGTCGTAATGCTTAAACACCAAATTTGTTAGGGCATGGGGAGCTAAGGCGGAATAGACACTGGGAAAGGCTTCTCCCCCCACCGTTGATTTCGGGGCTGGATTAGGAGCCGGAAAGTCCACCACCGGGTTAATGTCCGGTAGGGCGGAAAGGGAGCGGAG
>NZ_JADEVV010000067.1 GCF_015207985.1 Synechocystis salina LEGE 00031
CCCTAGGCGGCCATGCCCCCACCCCCATTCAAACGGCCCTGGGCATCACCCTAGCCAATGCTTCCAAAACCCAACTATGTGCAGTGTTCGGTTCCTTCGGTTGGAGTGGAGAGGCGATCGATATGTTGGAAAGCAAATTTCGGGATGCGGGCTTTAGCTTTGGTTTTGACACCATCCGGGTGAAATTTAAGCCCACCGACCAAACCCTGAAAATGTGCGAAGAGGCGGGTACGGATTTTGCCCAGGCCCTGAAAAAAGCGGAAAAACGTCGTCAACCTAAATCTGCTCTGCCGGAGTCGGAGTCTGCCCGCACTGAGCAAGCCCTGGGTCGTTTAGTGGGTTCCCTTTGTGTGGTCACTGCCCAGCAAGGGGAGTTGGGTAGTGCCATGTTAGCGTCCTGGGTTTCCCAAGCTACCTTTTCTCCCCCCGGTTTAACCGTGGCGGTGGCTAAGGAAAGGGCGGTTGAGTCTTTGTTACACAAAAATAGTTGCTTCGTCTTGAATATTTTGCAGGAGGGCAACCATCTGGGGTTAATGAAACATTTCCTCAAACCCTTTGCCCCTGGCGGCGATCGTTTTGCGGGGGTAGCCACGGAAACAGCGGAAAATGGTGCTCCGATTTTGAAGGAATCCCTGGCTTACCTGGAATGTCGGGTACAACAACGGCTGGAGTGCGGCGACCATTGGGTGCTCTATGCGGTGACCGACCGGGGCTCTCTGCTCCAGGAAGGGGTAACGGCGGTGCATCACCGGAAATCTGGTGACCATTATTAGTGGTTAGCAGAACTCTGAAAAAAACAGTTTTTGCCTATTTTGACGATGAATGTACCTAACTGGGTAACGGTCTCCCGTTTATTGGCCTTGCCCTTACTATTTCTGTGGTTACCGACTCCAGGGGCAGAAACCCGTTGGTGGGGAGTAAGTATTTTTTTGCTGGCCGCTAGCACCGATTGGTTGGATGGTTATCTTGCCCGTCGCTTCAACCAGGTGACAGAGTTGGGTAAATTCCTCGATCCGTTGGTGGATAAATTACTGGTGTTGGGACCGTTGTTAATTCTCCTAACTTGGCAAATGGTGCCGGCCTGGGCTGTGGGCTTAATTTTGGCTAGGGAGTTAGTCATCGCCGGTTGGCGGGTTAATCCCCAGTTAGCTAGTCAGACGGAAATTGCTGGGGCTAATCTCTGGGGCAAGGTGAAAACCGTTACCCAAATAATGGCGATCGCCCTTTTATTAGCCCCCTTACCGAAAATTTATGGCCAAATTGGTATGGTCATATTTTGGTTAGCGGTGGTTTTGACGCTAATTTCCGGCCTAATTTACCTGCTCCCCCAGACAAACAAGGGAGTTGTTGGGAATCAAACTCCCCAGGGCTGACAGTTAAAGGTATCAAACTTGCTGTTTACCAGAGCTAAAAACTAACCTCGTCGGCGAAACTTTGCCAACGGACAAAATGAAATGCGCCGGCCACGGAGCCCCAAACCCGTTCATTAGTTTCTGGGTCGTAACCCCGGTCGAGGCTAATTAACCCCGTTTCGCTCACCTCAAAACTATTTTCCAGATAGGTTTCTTTGCCGTCCCGCATCACCCGACATTGCCGCCCTGGTTGCACTTCACCTTTAAAACTGGTGCCAGTCCATTCCACAATCATGTCACAGCCATTCATGGGCTCCAAATCGTCGGGGCTGAGCTGGGCCAGTTTGGCCAAATCCCTGGCTGCGCCGTAAAATTTTTCTTCGTCTTTGACTTTAAAGTTTTCAATCTCAATATGATCTTCCACCGCCTTTAACTTCAAAACCCTGAGGCGATAGGGTCTCTGGAGCATAAAGTCATAGGCTTGTTCTAAAAACAAAAGGCGATCGCCGAATTTGGCTTGGTCGAGGGGACGAATGGCCACCCGGATATGGGCGTAGAAGGGAGGATTTTCGAAGGCTTGGGCTTGGTTGCTAAAGTCGGCCGCCATCCAACGGGCCAGGGCGGAAAGATCGGTGGAATGGGACATAAATAATTGTTGAATAATGACTGCTTTAAAAAGTTCTTAAAAAATATTTAAACCAGGACAGAACATACCAAGTAATCACTCAAAGTACTTACCATCCCGTGCCAGTCAATTTTACCCCATTGGTTGCCACCAAGTATTTGTTTAACATTCACAGTTCAAATAGATCTGGCGATTTTGGTTCGACAATCTGCCCAGTTTTAGCTTGCTTAATCGATGCCATTAAATGTTCTACATTAGCTGGGTTAGAGAGCAAATAAAGGGTTTCTTGCCAAGAATTAAACTCATCCAATGATATTAATACCACCTGCTGACCCTGATTATTACTAACGATGGTCGGTTCTAAATCAGAAATAACGGAATTGATTAATTCGTCCAAACTATCCTTGGCTTGGGTGGTTGTAATCGCTTTCATTTAGCCCTCCATTGAGATGTTGCCCCATTGTAACTGCGTCCCCTGGCCCGCAAAGCCTCCCTTGCTTGCCTATGTTTATTGAAAATTTGGCTAAGTCGATCGCCAGGTGCCATGGAAACTAAAGGGAATCACCTCTGGTAAGGCCAAGCGACAAATGGGTTCTTCCTGCAAACGATCCGCATCCCACAACCACACTTCACTGCCATGGCGATCGCCGTCATAGACCACAGTGATAATCCAGCCCCGATCGCCGTCATCCGGGTGGGGAATATAAAGGGGCTCCACTGGATATTGATATTCTCCTAGTTTGGCGGTGATAACATCCCCTGTGTGGTAATCAATGCGGGCTATCTCCCCGAACCATTGGGAACCGAGAATTACTGCCGGTCGTTGCAGAGCCATATAGGTATAGCGCCAGGGCTGGCCCGTCCGTTGGGGGTTAACCACTGGAAATTCCCCACTGCGGTCTAGCACCTTGGTTAACTCCACTATTTTGGCCGTTTGGGGATTGAGGATGGCTTGCCACAGTTGCCCATTGGTCGAAGTTTTGACCGCCCCGGTGGGCACTTCCCGCAAATATTCGTTGGTTTGGGCAAAATCGCTGAACCGGACAAAATCTAACCGCACATTGCCATCTTCCAACTCACAGCCATTGCCATAGTGCCATTGGAACCACGATTCCGTTTCCCCTTCACTGACAATTTCCAACGTTTGGCGATCAATTACTAGAACTTTTGTCCCACCTTCTGCATCCCAACCCAAAGCGTCCGCATAGGCCACATTGCCCAGCAGCAGAGAAAATTGATTGAGGGTAATGGGGGGTAAAAAGAGAATCAGATAGCGGCCCGCCAAGCAAAAACTATGGCAAAAGGGGGTGCGGCTTAATTTCAAACGACGGTGTTTGAGCAAATTGCCCTGACCGTCCAAACGATAAAGATTAAGGTTGAATTGAAAATCTACCCCGATACTAAAAATTTCCCCCGTTAACGGATCCCTTAGGGGATGGGCAGAAAAAGGCTGGCCCGGTTGAAACGCTCCACCAAAATCCTCCCGGCCCAAAGTAGCTAAATTTTCCAGGTTTAACGCATAGGGATGGCCCGCTTCCCACAGGGCCAAAAGGCGATCGGGCAGGGCAATCACAGAGGTGTTAGCGGCATTTTTCAGTACATCATTCTGGCTAAACAAACTTTTCCAGTAATGCCAAACCCCCTGGGGATCCACCATGCCGTAGTTACCGTAGAGATAACGACCAGCCTCTTCTTCCTCTGTGTAACCCTGGGTTTGCACATAACGGTACAGCCCTTCCGCCTTTCCTTCACCAAAATGTACTGCCAAGATAGCGCCATCGCCATCAAACCAATGGCCAATTTCTTCCCGTCCCCGACTGAAGCGGCCAGGACCATTACGATACAGACTGCCCTTTAAAGCCGCAGGAATCTGTCCTGAAATCAGCTCCAAGCCAGTGCGGTCAAATTCCACTGCGTTTTGGCTGAAATTGCTGGCCCAAGCGGCCCGGGAGAGGGTAGCAGTCATAGAAAGGTCTAAAAAATTTGTGTGGGAAATGACGACGGAAAAACCAGCCTTAGTGGGTGTTTGGCTCCCAGGGGAGAACAGCAAAAGTAGAGATTTGGCAAGGGTTTCCTCCACCGCACAGCTAGGCAGATCATAGCAAAATTTTCCCGAGGACAAGGAGAGTCCCGGGGATGGCAACGGCCTGGTAGGGGTCAGGTTTCAACATGGGGAGAAACTGGAGTTTAATGGGGCTCGAAAAAGAAAAACGGTTGATTTTTTGATACCTGGTTTGTTTTTTTATAATTCCTACTAGATCCTTTTGATGGTTAATTACATTGCTAGGGATTGGCCATTGGGTAACATCATTTTACTTGTCAACTTAAATTTGCTACCATTCAACTAGTATTTTATTTTTTTAATATTTTCCAAATTAAATTATCGAAATTAGGGGAAATATTATTATTTAATTATTCCCGAAAAAATAAAAATACGCTGACAAACATCGGGGCAAGGTTGAATGCTATTAAAGCTCAAAAAGTACGTAAATAGACATTACAAATTACCATGGCCATGGGCAACAATGGCGGGAAGCATCACCGTCGTGGCGCTTGTGGTGCTGGCCCATCCCCAGAAAATCCCTGCCCAAGAACCAATTGATGAGATTCCCCAATCCTCGTTGACAGCGGAGATTCAGGCATCCCCCCAAAATGAATTATTTTTTGCCGATGTTTTGGTGCGGGGGCAATCCGTTCTTGAAGTGGGAAGTTTAGCTAGCCTAAGCGCCGATGATCGGGCCCAGATCATTAATCGTCGCATTGCCAGCGTCCTCGCCCAGGCAGATTCCCCCGAAGCTGTCACCGTACAGTTTGATCCCCAACGGGAAATAGCGGTTTTAAAAGTTAATAACCGTATCCTGATGACCGTGACCAACCAGGACGCCCTCGATTTTAATGTGCCCATAGAAACCCTGGCTGAGCAATGGGCAAACCGTTTAAATCAAGCTTTCACTGAACGGCCTTTAGCGGTTGATGTTTTACAAAGATTGACCAACACAACGCGACAATTATTAAGAGATACCATTAATCTTTTGCCTTCATTACTAGGGGCATTGGTGATCATTCTCCTCACTTGGATAGTTGCCAAAGGAGTACGCCATGCCGGTCTGGTGTGGGCAGAAAAAACCGAAGGCGATCGGAGTGCGGAAATTCTTATTGGTCGTCTATGCTATGGGGGCGTCTGGATCATCGGTGCAGTAATTGCCCTGACCATTTTGGGGCTAGATTTTGCGACTTTGCTAGGAACCCTCGGACTAACCAGTGTGGCCATTGGCTTTAGCCTGAAAGATATCTTAAGCAATTATATTTCCGGGGTTATTTTGTTAGCGGCTAGACCTTTTCGCATTCAGGATCAAATTGTGGTGGGAGACTACGAAGGCACTGTGGTGCAGATTCAACTCCGGGCCACAACAATGCGTACCTATGATGGTCGTTTAGTTTATATTCCTAATCAAGTAGTGTTTCAAAGCAGCATTATTAATAATACCGCTTCTCCCATGCGTCGCAGTGATGTGATGGTTGGGGTGGATTACGATAGTGATTTAAACGAAGTTAAAACTTTAATTGAAGAGGCCTTAAGCTCCATAGAAGGTATTCAACTGGAGCCAGCACCAATGGTTTTAGTGCATGAATTGGCAGCCAGTACAATTAACTTAAAAGTTCGCTTCTGGGTTGATTCCCGTCAACAATCATTTTTGCAGGTAACCTCTACTGTTACCCAGGCTGTTAAGGAAAAATTGGCCTCTGCCCAGATTGAAATGCCTACGGAAATTTACACAATTATGTTGCGAGAACCGGCAGATTCATTATCTCCATTGGATTTGACTCCCACCGAGTAGTTTTGTGGCTGCCGAGAGTGTTGTATTGGTTAATTTGCTAGCTGCAAAGATGGCTTAGGGAGTGCTTACACAGTTAACTATACCCTCAAAATTTAGAGGAAAATTAGAGAGTTTTCCAGAATTGTAGTCGCTTTAGTGGATCGATTTAGGAGCAAACAGAAATTTTGCCAACTGGCTTTTAGAAAGCTGGCTATCCATGGTTACACCAACAATTGTTGATGTTGATTGAAATACTGACGGTAAACAGTGGTGGTAACTGCAATGGTACTAAGAGTATTGGTCAATAAAATTAAGAACATAATCAAAATTTGGTAGACCGAGGCATTGAGGGGATCGCCCCCGGCTAATACCTGTCCGGTTAACATTCCCGGCAAACTAACTAAGCCCACCACCATCATTTGGTTCACAGTGGGAATCAGACTGGCTCGGATGGCCGCCTTACGATAACTGGCGATCGCCTGGCCCGGAGTGGCTCCCAAGCAAAGGTGGGTTTCAATTTCCCGGGGATTTTGTTGGATAGCACTGGCTAACCTTTCACCGGCCAAGGAAGCGCTATTCATGGTTTGTCCCAAAATCATCCCAGTGAGGGGAATGAGATACTGGGGGGAATACCATTGGGGTGGCTGGATAATCACCACCAGGGCGTAACCTAAACTAATGGCCGTACTAGCCCCCAAAGAAAGCCAGAGCCAACCAAAAAGGGACTTACTGCGGGGATTAATACGATTCCTTGCCACCACGGCCGCAATGGTCAACATAATGGCCAAGACCAGCAACACTGCCCAGGCATTATCGAGGGAAAAAACCACTGCGAGGAAATAGCCCACCACAATCAGTTGCAGAATGGTGCGCCCCCCGGCCCAAATTAACTGCCCCGTCATATTTAGCCCCTGCCACTGCAAAAGGGCGATCGCCGTACCCAGGAGTCCCAACATCCAACCAATGTCGGCCCAATCCAGTTCGATTAAGGCGTATTTCATAGCTCCTCCCCACCATGGTGGATTCTTCCTTCTTTTCTTACTGCAATAGCCCCAAACCTTTCAACGCCTCTAGGGCCGCCTGTTTGGTAGCAATTTGTTTACTAGGGCCAGAGCCCTGACCATGGATTTTTCCAGTCACCTTGACGGTAAAGGTAAATTCTCGGGCATGGGGGGGTCCACTGGCGTCAATTAGTTCATATTCCGGCAATTGTTTAGTTTTGGCCAAAGACCACTGCTGGAGCATGCTTTTCACATCCATGGTCGGCACAGGTTTTGGCGATCGCCCGTCCTGGCTTTTTTCCCACTGTTCCAGGATGGGAACGAATAGTTCTGCAATGAAATTTTCCACTGCTGGTAAACCCCCATCGAGGAGGGCCGCCCCCAACAATGACTCGAAGACATCGGACAGAATGGAAGGACTAGATTGGCCATCTTCCCTAGCCAAGCTTTGGCTCAAGCGAATTTCCGGGGCAATGTCTAAAAACCTCGCCAAGTAGGCCAACTGATTTTGATTGACCAACTGGGACCGCAGACGGGTTAATTCTGCCTCAGTAAAATGGGGATAACGTTCAAACAGAATGCGCCCCACCACAAAACCCAACACCGCATCCCCCAGAAACTCCAGCCGGTCATAGGAAGGAGTACCGGGATGTTCGTTGCAATAGGAACGATGGGTGAGAGCTTCGAGTTTTAACTGGGGGTCTCTAATGGGGGGCAAATCAGGATGGTTCACACGCCCCGTTCAATGGATCTTTCCGCTTGGGTAAATTCTAGCTGTAAACGTTTTTTCAGCTTTTCAGGAATGGGACGGGCACCGTAGGAAGTGTAATATCCAGCCAGGGAGTTGAGGGCGGTTTGCATCGTGGTAAAGGATTTCAGCCCTCCAGCATCGCCTTTGCGACGGTAGCGAGAAATGTAGTCGTTAATCTGACCCCGGGCGGTGTCCTGGACTTCCTGATGGTTGGGGGCATCTTGGGGTAAATCGATCGCCTCCCGTAGGGTTGCAATGACAGTCAGGGTATCTTGGCTATAGTTGCCGGTGAGTCCTGTGCCGCTGTCGCAGGCCGTCAGACCGATCGTCACTACTAAAACTAAGGCCAACAGCCGTGACAACTGATTTTTCAAAAAGGACATCACTGAGGGTTCCCTCCCTGGATTGTTACTGAATTTTGTTAATTTTTATATCCTACCAGTTGGCCAGGGCCCCCTAAGACTTGCCTTTTACTCTGACTTCAGGATGGGGGCCGGGGTTGGGGAAGTGGCTCTGCCATCGGGGGCACTATTCTGGTTAGCCAAAGCCTGGTTGGTCACTTGGAGGGCAATTTTTTTGATCGAGTCCTTATACTGCACCGGGGCCAGCATAATTGCCTGCTGGAAGAAAGGATCCGCTTCCTTTAATTTGCCGGTTTGGGCCATGACCTGGGCCTGGGCTAGGACTGGACGAAAATCATTGCTATTAACTTTACTGGCGGCTTCATAGATGGCGATCGCCTGGTCCGGGCGGTTTTGACTGAGATAAATTTCTCCCAGCAACAATTGTAGAGAAGTGAGATGGTCAGGGGGCACAGTACCAGGGGCTCCGGTTTGGGCTTTGATCGCTTGGGTAATGGCATTTTGCACAATGGCCACGGTCTCAGCGGGGCGCTCCTGTTGGGCATAAAGTCCACTGAGGCCTTTCAAGGCCTGAATGTTGTAAGGGGATTGAAGGAGAATTTCTCGGTAAACTTTCGCCGCTCCGGCCTTATCTTCCAGTTGGGTTTTAAGCTGGGCCAACAGAATACGGTACTGCACCTGATCCGCCTTAATTTGCCCTAATCTTTCCAGAGGGGCGATCGCCGCTGTCAGATTTTTTTGTTGCAGACGAATTTCTAGCAAGCCCTGGAGAGCATTGACGTTATCCGGTTCCCTTTCCAACACTAACTGATAACCCAACGCCTGATTTTCCAGGGGAGTGGCGCCATTGACAACTCCATCAGCAGCGGTGCGGGGTTGCCACAAACCCATCACCAGGGGCACCAAAGAAAATAACACCAGAGCACTGACCATGGCTCCAATGCCCACGTAAACCCAAACATCCCGTTGTGTTCTAGAAGTTGCCACCCCAATGCCTCCTCTGGCAAGATTTATCCGAGCCCCGAACAATAATTTAGATGGTAATGGAACCAATGAACAATTGTCTCGGCGATTTGGTCACACCAAATTAGACCAAAATTTTTGCCTTTCCAGCATAGTCGCTCTGGCTTGGGACGCCAATGTTGGAGCCCGTTGTCAGAATGGTTAAATGGAAGGGGGAATGTAAACCATTGTAAATTTAAGCTTTCTCGCAGAATTTTTGCCCAATTAATCCGTTGCCAGGGAGTTTAACAGTGTCAATCAAGTTAGTGGTGTTGGACATTGATGGCACCATTGCCGGAATATCCAATCAAATCAACCCCACAGTGGTGCAAACCATTCACCAGGTACAGAGTCGGGGTATTCAAGTGGCGTTGGCCACTGGCAGAATGTTCGGTTCAGCCCTGCGCTTCCATCGCGCCATCCAGTCAACTCTGCCTTTGATTAGTTATAACGGCGCCCTAACCAAGCATCCCCACAGCGGCATGGTTCTGAGAGAAAAACCTCTCCCCCCGGCGATCGCCCTAGAGATTTTGGCCCACTTTGAGCAACCGGATCTGCAACCCCACCTTGATGTCCACTGCTATTACAACGACCAGCTCCATGTGCGGCACATCACCCCAGAAACCCATATTTATATGGAAAGGTCCGGTGCCATGGCCCAGGCCAGCGGCGATTTACGATCAATTATTGCATTGGGTAGCACCACCAAAATGTTGGCCATTAGTCGCAATGCTCCCCTGATGGCCCAGTTGATGGCGGAAATGGGCCACAAACTCCGGGGCCAGGCTGTGCATCTGACCCAATCCACCGAAATTTACTTTGAAGTCACCCACGCCGAAGCCACCAAAGGCCTAGCCCTCAAACATTTAACCGAAGAGGTGTTAGGGCTTGATCCCCAAGCAGTTTTGGCGATCGGAGACAATTTTAATGATCTAGAAATGCTGAAATATGCCGGAGTCGGAGTGGCCATGGGCAATGCTCCCCCGGAAGTACAAAGGGTGGCGGATTGGGTAACGGCGGACGTGGAAGCCGATGGCGTGTCCCAAGCCTTAGCCAAGTTCTGCCTAGATTCAACCCCAGCTCTCTGTTAATTGTTGGCCCAAAACTGAAAAGGAGCCTACCAATGGCAAACTCCCCTTCAGACCAAACAAATTAATCCACTTAATCCACAGGCAAAAGTCCCTAGTAAGTTTCCACGTGCCAGCGGTGTTCTTTTTTCATTTCCCGTTGGAAAGTGGTCCATTCGGTGCCATTTTGTTCCGCCAGGGCAGTGAAAGCTTCATCAATGCCAGGCTCCATGCCTTTGAGACCACACATATAGGTGTGGGTTTTGGGATTTTGCATCAAATTCCAGAGTTCTTCGGCATTTTCCGCTACCCGGTGCTGGATATACATCCGGCCGCCCTCGGCATTTTGTTGCTCCCGGCTGATGGCATAGGTTAAACGGAAATTGTCAGGAAATTCCGCCGCCATTTTTTCCAAATCGTCTTTATAAAGAATATTTTCTGATTTGGGAATACCAAAGATCAGCCAAGCTAGGCCCTTAAACTTGTAATCTTCGTGTTGTTCCTTGAACATACGCCACAGAAATGCCCGGAAGGGAGCAATGCCGGTGCCAGTGGCTAGCATCACAATGTTGGCATCTTCGTCCGGGGGCAAGAGCATTTCCTTCCCAACGGGGCCGGTGATGGCAATGTCATCCCCTTCTTTAATGTTGCACAGGTAGGTGGAGCAGACCCCTTGGACGGTTTCCCCAGCTTCGTTTTGATATTCTAGTTGGCGCACACAGAGGGAAACGGTTTTGTCATCGCCAAAGTCACCGTGCCTAGTGGAAGCAATGGAATATAGGCGCAGTTTATGGGGTTTGCCCTTGTCATCTTCTCCGGGGGGAATGATGCCAATACTTTGCCCTTCCAGATAGCGTAGGTCACCCTGGGAGAGGTCAAAGGTAAGGTGTTGTACTTCGCCAATGCCTCCGTCCCTCACCAAAGGGTAATTTTCTAAAACTTTGCCAATGTAGGGAGTTTTGGGACGATAAATATTGACGGGAATATCGTCAGCTTTCTTTTCTTTGGGGGTTGTTGTCATGGTTTTCTTAGATTCAGGGGCTGAATTAGCCACCGCTTCTGAACCACTTCCCTCGGATTGACTGGGTTTAGCAATGCCCTCGGTGTGGGGTAAAGGCGAATCTCCCTCTAGAGGCTTAATGCTGACAATTTTTCCTCCCATCCGGGTAATGCGTCGCATTTCTTGGTTCATCCGCTTTAGGGGGACGGTGATGAACGTGCTGCCACTACGGCGGATAGGATAGTCTAAGCCATCAGTCATGGTGCTCTGACTCAGGCCGATTACCTCATAAACGAATAAACGATTACCGGCATCGCTCTGGCGGGATGAAGTCGCTACGTAACCGGGACTGTACATGGGTTAATTGCTCCCTACTCAATCAAATAATACTGACAGAAATTTATTGCAGTATTATCAAGCCTACCATCGTCAGGCGATCGCCGTGGCTGGGAGGAGCAGTGGGGTCAGAAGCGGAGATTTAGTCCTATTACCCTAACAAAGTTAACCTTGATAAAATGTAACCCCTGTATCACTTTCCCGGACGATTAAGCCTAGGACGAACTTGAATTAGTTCAACAATGGAGGGGTGCTCCCCTTGGTTGGGTCAATCTTGTAGAAGGGAATACAATTCTGATAGAATTCATACTCAGTATTCAGAGGGTCAGGCTATATCTCTGGCTGGAACCGAAGAGCGTTATCTGGGGTTGACTAAGATGACTAGATCTCAGGATTAGTTTTCCGTCGGCCCTTGACAGGGGGTTAACAAGCCCATAGGCTCTGGTTTGTCTCTCCAACACGCCATTTGGGGTGAGGAGAAATTTTCTAGGAAACCGGGTTAACAATCAGTTTTGCATTTTTGAGGGATGTTATGACCACACAGCTAGACCGCGTGGTTCTTATTGGTGTTGCCGGGGATTCCGGTTGCGGTAAGTCTACTTTCTTGCGTCGATTAACGGATTTATTCGGCGAAGAGTTCATGACGGTAATTTGTTTAGACGATTACCATAGTTTGGATCGCCAGGGCAGGAAA
This sequence comes from Synechocystis salina LEGE 00031, assembly GCF_015207985.1. Taxonomy (GTDB): domain Bacteria; phylum Cyanobacteriota; class Cyanobacteriia; order Cyanobacteriales; family Microcystaceae; genus Synechocystis; species Synechocystis salina. The sequence continues at coordinate 12,009 of NZ_JADEVV010000067.1, forward strand.
GCCGCTGGGGTCACCGCATTGGATCCCAGGGCCAACAATTTTGACCTGATGTATGAGCAGATTAAAGCGCTCAAAAGTGGTCAATCCATTATGAAACCCATTTACAACCACGAAACGGGCTTGCTGGATCCGCCGGAAAAGGTTGACCCCAATAAGGTGGTAGTGATTGAAGGTTTGCACCCCCTCTACGATGAACGGGTCCGGGAACTGGTGGATTTCGGGGTGTACCTGGACATCAGCGAAGAAGTAAAGATTAACTGGAAAATTCAACGGGACATGGCCGAACGGGGCCACACCTATGAAGATATTTTGGCTTCGATCAACGCCCGTAAGCCCGACTTCACCGCCTACATTGAGCCCCAGAAGCAGCATGCGGATGTAGTTATCCAGGTGTTACCCACCAGGTTGATTGAAGATAAGGAAAGTAAGCTTCTGCGGGTTCGTCTTGTCCAAAAAGAAGGGGTTAAGTTCTTCGAGCCGGCCTACCTGTTTGATGAAGGCTCCACCATTGATTGGCGTCCCTGTGGTCGGAAGCTAACCTGCACCTATCCCGGCATCAAGATGTACTACGGCCCCGATAATTTCATGGGCAACGAAGTTTCTTTGCTGGAAGTAGATGGTCGGTTTGAAAACCTAGAGGAAATGGTTTACGTGGAAAACCATCTCAGCAAAACTGGTACTAAGTACTATGGTGAGATGACCGAGTTGTTGCTCAAGCATAAGGACTACCCAGGCACTGACAATGGCACTGGTCTGTTCCAGGTGTTGGTGGGTCTGAAAATGCGGGAAGTTTACGAACAGTTAACGACTGAAGCTAAGGTTCCGGCTTCTGTGTAACTGCGACACCAATAATTACCTGACCTACTAGTCTGCATAACTTACTATCTTCGTGGTGGCCATGGCTGTGGTTCCACCACGATTTTTATTGGGGTTTGATTTAGGGGAAAAATCTTCTACCATCTAAGGCGGATGTCAGTGTTTGATATCCGTATATGATCCAGGTTGAGCTTACAGGATGATCTCTGGGGAGGGTAATGATGCCATTTTTAGTGGTGGTGGTGGTGGTTTTATTTGCCGGAGTGCAACTTTTCCAATGGTTATTGGGGATAATTTTGCCCCTGCCCATTTACGTCATGGCCGGTGCTTTTTTGGCGATCGCCAGTAATTATGACAAAGGCATGGCTGTTTTGATTAACCGGGGTCAGGGGTTATGGCCCCATCACCAAACCCCAGGGGCCACCATGACAGCGGAGTTAGAATCCCCCAGGGTTAACATTGATGCAGTTATTAATCCACCAGAGTTAACGGAACAGAAATCCTTAAACGGTGACCAGGTCTCCCCTTAGGCTGGTAAAACTGAGGCGTTCGTCGGTTTCATCCACCACAATGGTTTCGCCTGGTTGGTAATCCCCCCGTAGAATTCCCTTGGCGATCGCCGTTTCCAGGTATTTTTGGATGGCTCGTTTCAAAGGTCGGGCCCCATACACCGGGTCGTAACCAACGGCGGCAAGGAAGTCTAGGGCCTTATCAGTCAATTTCAGGGTTAATTTTTGGTCCTCCAAACGAGATGCCAAGGATTTGATTTGAATTTGCACAATTTCCCGTAGTTGGGTTTTTTGTAAACCGTGGAAAATAATCGTTTCATCCACTCGGTTGAGGAATTCTGGACGGAAGTTTTCCCGCATCACATCCATCACCCTTGTCCGCATTTCTTCATAACGACTATCATCCCCTGCCACATCTAAAATGTATTGGGAACCCAGGTTACTGGTCATAATGATAATCGTATTTTTGAAGTCCACCACATGGCCTTGGGCATCGGTTAAGCGACCGTCATCGAGGATTTGGAGCATGACATTAAACACATCGCCATGGGCTTTTTCAATTTCGTCAAAAAGAATGACGGAATAGGGACGGCGGCGGATGGCTTCCGTTAATTGTCCCCCTTCTTCATAGCCCACATAGCCCGGAGGGGCACCCATTAAACGGGAAACGGCGTGTTTTTCCATATATTCCGACATATCGATCCGCACCAGGGCTTCTTCGGTGTCAAACAGATTTTTAGCCAAAGCCTTAGCTAACTCGGTTTTACCTACTCCCGTGGGGCCGAGGAAAATAAAACTAGCCGTGGGACGGTTCGGGTCTGAAAGCCCAGCCCGGGAACGCTGGATCGCTTCAGCTACCGCAGTAACCGCTTCATCCTGGCCAATGACTCGACCATGGAGCTCATCTTCCAAGTGGAGTAATTTTTCTTTTTCCGATTCCACTAGCTTACTGATGGGAATACCAGTCCATTTGGAAATAATTTCCGCAATGTCCGACTCCAGCACTTCTTCGCGCAAAAGGGATTTGCCGGAGGTTTGCTGCTCCGCCAGTTGGCTTTCTAGGGTTTCTACTTGCCTTTGCAGATCCGTTAGTTTTCCGTATTGCAACTCAGCGGCTTTGTTGTAGTCATAGTCCCGCTGCGCCTGCTGAATTTCTAGGTTCACCTGGTCAATGGTTTCCTTAAGATTACGGATTTGGTCAATGACAGTTTTTTCCGATTGCCACTGGCCGTTGAGTTTAGACTGCTCTTCTTTGAAATCTGCCAGTTCTTTTTCTAGTTTTTCTAACCGTTCCTTGGAAGCAGAATCATTCTCCCGTTGTAGGGATAACCGCTCCATTTCTAGTTGCAGAATTTTACGGTCAACTTCATCCAATTCCTCTGGTTTAGAGGTAATTTCCATTTTTAGTTTGGCCGCCGCTTCATCCACTAAGTCGATGGCTTTATCGGGTAAAAAGCGGTCACTAATGTAACGGTTTGACAACATGGCCGCCGCCACCAAAGCACTGTCAGCAATTTTGACGCCATGGTGTACTTCATAGCGTTCTTTTAAACCCCGCAGAATAGAAATGGTGTCCAACACATTGGGTTCATCCACCAAAACTTCTTGGAAACGCCGTTCCAAGGCCGCGTCCTTTTCAATATATTTACGATATTCATCCAAGGTGGTGGCCCCGATACAGCGCAAAGCTCCCCGGGCCAACATCGGTTTTAACAAGTTGCCCGCATCCATCGCGCCTTGGGTAGCCCCTGCCCCCACCACGGTGTGAATTTCATCAATGAATAGAATAATTTGCCCTTGGCTGTCGGTGACTTCCTTCAGTACCGCTTTGAGTCGTTCTTCAAATTCTCCCCGGTATTTTGCTCCAGCAATTAAAGATCCCATATCGAGGGAAATTAGTTTTCGATCCCGCAGGGACTCCGGTACGTCATGGTTAATGATGCGCTGGGCTAAACCTTCGGCGATCGCCGTTTTACCGACCCCCGGTTCCCCAATCAAGACAGGGTTATTTTTGGTCCGGCGGGAAAGAATTTGAATGGTGCGCCGCACTTCTTCGTCTCGGCCGATGACAGGATCTAACTTACCTTCCCGGGCCAACTCTGTTAAATCTCGCCCATATTTTTCGAGGGATTCATATTTACCTTCTGGATTCTGGTCTGTCACTTTTTGGGTTCCTCTAATTTGCTTGATAATTTCTGCTAACTTATTTTCTGTGAGGCCAATTTCTCGATATAAGTTTTTGCCCAGGCGGTCATCTTGGCCGTAGGCCACCATTAAATGCTCGATGGAAATATAGTCGTCTCCATATTTGACCTTGGCCGTTTCTGCATTGTCCAATAATTTATCAAGACTACGCCCTAAATAAATCGATTCACTTGGATTACTTAACTTGGGCTGTTGAGCAATAAAACTATTGACCTGGTCTCTCACCCGGGGAATGCTCACCCCAGCCTTATTAAAGATGCTGGTGGCCAGGCCGTTTTGTTCCAGTAGGGCGCTGAGTAGATGCTCCGTCTCAATTTGTTGTTGTCGATGCTGTTTAGCAATGTCCGGCGTTCTGGCGATCGCCTCCCAAGCTTTTTCTGTAAATTTATTCGGGTCTGTGGGTTGCATAAGATTTTCTATAGGGGCTGTGTAAGGACTACCAAATCAATTTTAGAGGGCGGAATCCAGCGCTAGGAAGGAGGGTTTTCCCGATGGAGCGGTGGGGTTTACCCTTGGCCAACGAACGGGTGAGAGTCTGGCCGAAGGATGCCAGAGGCCGAATTTGGCGAGGCAATGCGACAAAAATAGCCAGGGAGGGGAAATTTCTGCCATTCAGCTAGGCCCCAAAGCCCCTTTCTTGTAAGCTAGGGGCTAATCTTGACCCCTAAGCAGAATCAGAAGCTATGACTTGGAACGAGGGCTACGTCCTAGAAGTTAACTATACCTATGGTTTTTATGGCGAATTGAGTCCCCTCAAATTAGCCCTAGCCGCCACTCTCAAGTCATTAAAATCCCCCAATTTAGAGAAAAACTTTAATTACTGCGAACTGGCCTGCGGCCGGGGATATTCCACCAATTTATTAGCAAGTTGCTACCCCCAAGCTCAGTTTTACGCCAACGATTTTAACCCTAGTCATATTGTTGAAGCCCGCACCCTCGCCGAAACAGCGGGCACTAAAAACGTCCATTTTTTTGACGATAGTTTTGAAGAATTTATCAATCAAGATTTACCTCAGTTTGATTTCATTGTTCTCCACGGTATTTACAGTTGGATTACCCCCAGAAATCGCCTGGCGATCGTGAATTTTATTCGTCAAAAAATCAAAGTGGGAGGCATGGTTTACATTTCCTACAACACTCTCCCTGGTTGGGCCGCAGCCAGACCTATGCAAGCATTGATGCTCCGCTACGGACGCAATTCTTCAGAACCCATTCTGACCCGCATTGAAAAAGCATTAAGTTTCACGGAACAAATGCTAGAGTCCAAGGCAACCTACTTCACTCAAAACCCAATTCTAAAACCTCGTTTAGAAAAACTAAAAGAGCAAAACCGTTACTATCTGGCCCACGAATACTTTAACGAAGAGTGGAATGCTTTTTACTTTGATGAAGTAGCCAAAGAATTGGAGGAAGCGAAGCTCAATTTTATGGGGTCAGCCCATTTAATTGATTATGTAGATGCAGTGAACTTGTCTGCCGCGGCCCAAACCCAATTGTCCCAGGTCACGGATCCCATTTTCCAGCAGGTGGTGCGGGATTTCTTCCTCAATACCCAGTTCCGGCGGGATATTTTTACCCGGGGGCAACTTTCCCTCCTATCCCAAGAACACTTACAAGTTTTGCGGAGTCTCAGGTTTGCCTTGGTGACATCTATCAAATCAATGAAGTTTAAACATCAGTTTCCCTTGGGAGAAGTGGAACTCCAGGAAAAAGTTTATCGCCCTATTTGTGAAGCTTTGGAAAATGGCTCCTTAACCCTGGGGGAATTGCAAAAAGATAGTAGAACCAAAGATATTGCCTTGAACAGTCTTTACCAAGCCCTAATCATTATGACCGGCATTGGTTATACCCACCCAGCGGTAAGTGAAACAGTACGGAAACAAAGACAAAAATCCACCGATGCTTTTAATAGCGCCGTCAAAGCTAAAGCTATTTATAGTGATGAAATGAATTTCTTGGCTTCTCCCCTGGTGGGAACGGGCATTGTGGTAAATCGCCTCGAACAGTTACTACTATTGGCTAAGGAACGAAAACAAGACGGCCCCCAATTTATTTGGCAGGTGCTCTCTGGTCAAGGTAAAAAAATCATCAAGGAAGGCAAAACTTTGGAAACGGAGTCTGAAAATTTAGCTCATCTCGCAACCGTGGCAGAAAATTTCAATGGCGATCGCCTACCATTATTGACTAAATTGGGAATTAGCTAATTGTGCTTATTTTACCAACGGAACATGGTCACCAAGCATTAGCTGATTTGCCGTAGCTACGGCGATCGATTGACTTCTCCATCATTATTAAAGTGGAGAAAAGTTGCTTTTATTTTGCCCCGGTAATGAAAAAATTTGTTGTTATCGATCATTCCCTTTGCAACCTGCAAGGACATCACTATGAGTGTAGTGTTGCTGTGGCAGAAGCAGCCCAAAGAAATGGTTATCAACCGATTATCATTGCCAATCAAGCTCTACAGGAGTCTTTAATTGCTGGAGATATAAAAATCATTCCAGCTTTTCAAGTGGATTGGTTCAACAATCCGGTCAATGTCAAAAACGTAGAATCCGTTGCTCCCGATTTATCAAAGCAAACCCAATCTTGGCAGAAACGGTGGCGGTATCAGCTTTATCTCTGGCAACAAGATCATCAAGAATTAAGAATATTTTTAGAAAAAGTAGAAGGTAGCACCCAACGATTAAAAGAATGGTTTAAAGCAGATCTTCGATCTTTGCGGTCTATACCCTTGACCAATACAGCTTGGGGCTTATTAAAAATCCTTTGGGGAGTCGTCCGTCTAGTTGCGAAAATCCCCCTGAAAATTGTTGGTAAAATTGTCAATAAATCCAGTCAATCTGAAGAAAATTTTGTTGTAGAAACTAAAAATTTTACCCAAACCCTAGAAGAGATTTTACCAACGTTAGAGTTGACGACGGCGGATCAAGTTCTTATTCATACTTTTGGTATTGAACAATTAGAGGAGCTATTTTATTTTTTAAATAACCATAACCGGGATAATTTACCCACCTACCATCTGCTATTTAGGCGCGACACCGAAGACCCATTGGTCATCAATGCCGCCGGAATGGGATTAAAAAAATGTTTAGAAAATTTTTGCCAAACTCAACTCTGGCCCAGCAAAATTCGCTTTTACACAGATACTAAAGACTTGGTTCGGAAACATAATCAACTAAGTCCTGCAATTTTCACTCAAGTACCGATTCCTTTCCGCCAAGAAAAATTACAGTTAGAAAATTTTGATAAGGGTGTTGATAATAAAACTTTTATTCATATAGTTTATTTAGGTGATGCCAGGTCAGAGAAAGGCTATCAGCATTTACCCGCTTTAGTGGCAGATTTATGGGCCGATTACCTCAAGCCTGGTTTGGCAAAGTTTACCATTCAATCTAACTATAATGTAGCCGGAGGAGAAGAAGTAATCCTAGAAGCTAAGCTGAAACTTTGTCAGTATCCCCGCAGTGCCGTGGAGCTAATTGACCATGCTCTGGAACCCGATGCCTATTATCGTTTATTAGCTTCAGCAGATATGGTGGTATTGCCCTATAACCCAATGAATTATCAGCGCACCTCGGGGGTATTAACAGAAGCTTTAGCGGCGGGTAAGCCGGTGGTAGTACCCCAGGGTAGTTGGTTAGCGGAGCAGGTTGACAACACGAGGGCTGGCATTTATCCCAATCCTCAAGACTTGCCTAAGTCCGTTCGCTATGTGTTGGAAAATCTAGCTAGTCTGACGGAAAAAGCCAAAGACTTTAGCCGCCATTGGCAGTCTATGCAATCCCCGAATTACTTTTTAGAATGCCTGCTTCGGCCACTGGAAATATCCCCTGTAGAAACGGTTGAAATTCAGTCTCAAAATTTAGCTATTGCTTCGATACTAGTGATGATGGCTCTGGATAAATTAAGTGAGAGGGATAATCTTAATAAGATCAGATATTTTTGTCGCTGTGGCTATGAAGTTTATGGCATTTTTTACCGCCGTTTAGGACAGGCTGACCCGTCGGAATGGGATTATCTTAGCGATGATTTACAGCATCTTGGCTTAAAACAATATTGGATTTTGCAAGACTATTATCCGCATGATGATTTTTACGATAGTTTTGCCAAAAATTCCACTAATTTATCCCCATACCAACGAGAACAATACTTACAGGATCATTACGCCCGTAAATCAACATTAATTACGGATTGGGTGCAATCGGCAGGCTTGATTATTCCCCTGGAATTACAAAATAAATTGGGAGAGAATATCGATTTAGTTTATGCAGATTCGTTCTTTTGCCAACATTACCTACCAAAGTTAGGCTTGGACCTAACTAGGACCATACTGGAAGTGGATAGATTTCACTCCTATGATGATGCGCTCGGGAGCATCCCACTTTTGCCCTGAGTATAAATGCTTAGTGATGTGAGTAGAGAAAATTGCTGTAAAAATAAGAAAAACAGGAAAAATCTATGACCCCAGAAGAAATTCAGCAGGCCAAGGACTATT
>NZ_JADEVV010000103.1 GCF_015207985.1 Synechocystis salina LEGE 00031
GGGTACCCACCCCCAAAAGTTTTAGCGCAGTGCGACGGGAAACAGCTATGGAATTAGGATTGGGGGGTAATTCAGTCATGCAAAAGGCAGACGCTAAAAGTTACAGCTAGCGGAGCGGTAAATAGTTCAGCCCTGATTCTAATCGCTCTGCCCCCAAACTTTCTACCCAAAACTTAATTTGAATTCAGTCTTCGTCCTGGGGATTTTGATGGTCTTCAGCAGAATCGGGGTCCAGTTCCCAACGACGTTGATCCCTAGCCCCAAAGTTTCTTACCGTGGCCACGGGCCGACCATCCACACTGGCAATGCCCATGGATTGCAGTAATCCTTCCGTCACATTCTGATCGGGGGTAGGATTGTCGCCGCCCACTGCTTCTTCCCCCACTACTTCTGCTTGATACCAGTTGTCATCGGGATCACCGCCGCTGAGGTTGCCATTGTCTAGGTGGGGCATTCTCATCAGTCTGACCACATGACCAAAACCCGTATCCCGGTCAATTAAGCCATCAAAAAAAATGTCATCTTCATCTGATCCCGTCAGATCTGCGAGCAAAAATTGCTCAGAGCTATTCTGTTCAGAATCGAGATAATCGTCGCTACAATTGGCAAAATATTGATTAATATCCATTTTTATACCCCCTCTATTGCTAGAGATTTTTCTAAAAGATTAGGTTTTTAATCTATTATTATCGTAAATAAAAATGGGGATCATCGCAGTTTTCACAACAAACTCTTAACATTTGTCCCCTGCAAGAGTTACAATTTTTGCAGAAATTCTTAACAGTTACCATGGCCAATTCCCTGTCCGATGAGCAGTACAAAATTAAGATGCAAAAGCGCAAAGCTTTACAGGATGAGCGCATTGCGGCGGCCAAGGCAGAGAAGGGTCTGGTAATTGTTCACACTGGCAACGGCAAGGGCAAAACCACCGCTGCCCTGGGGATGGTGTTGCGGTCCCTGGGTCATGGTTATCAGGTGGCCATTATTCAGTTCATCAAAGGGGCTTGGGAACCGGCCGAAAAGGCGGCCTTTGCTCCTTGGCAAGACCAATTAACTTTTTTGGCCCTGGGGGAAGGTTTTACGTGGGAAACCCAAGACCGGCAGCGGGACCAGGCGATCGCCCATGCAGCGTGGCAAAAAGCGCTGGAGTATATCCGCAATCCTGATTACCAGCTAGTCCTACTGGATGAGGTAAATGTGGCGTTAAAACTGGGCTATCTGGACGTGGAAACTGTACTAGCGGGACTAGAAGAAAAACCGGAGTCTAATCACGTTATTTTGACGGGCCGGGGAGCACCCCAGCCATTGATCGACCGGGCCGATTTAGTCACAGAAATGACCCTGGTCAAGCACCCTTTCCGGGAGCAAAATGTTAAGGCTCAACCAGGCATTGAGTTTTAGTCACTATACGGAAAGGATATGCCCTAAACCCTTGGCAAGGCTTGTGGGGAAAGGGTTTGGCTAGAAGATCAGTATAATTACAATTAGCTCAATTCCTCGGTGGAACGACTGAGCATGGTTTCTTCCACATGTTTTTCCTGTTGTCGTTCTTCGGCTAACAATTCCCTGGCTTTCTCGTCCAAGTCTTCTGCTACGGTCAATTCTGTTTCTGCCGCCCGAGCCGCCATGTTTTCCTGCAATTGATTTTCGTTCTGACGATCCCTGGCCAGCAGTTCCCTGGCTTTATCTTGGGTACTCATGGTTTTATTTCCGGTGAAAAGGAGTTTGCTTTAGTTAACTGGTAACTTCTTATACTTTATCGAAAAACTGGGGAAGGCCGGGCAAGCAATCAGCCAAAACGACTCAATTTTTTAACACTACCCGGGCCACTTCCACCCCAGGATAGTAACGGCTGAGAATTTGCTGATAGTTGTAACCCTGACGAGCTAAGTCGTAGGCTCCATACTGACTCATGCCCTTACCTTTATGCACCCGGGCCACAATTTCATCCGTGGATGCGTAGAGGGATTCCACCACTCCCCCGTTATGGCTCAACACCTGCCCCAGGGTGGAAGTAACGGCATTATGGGAAGGGCCTTGTTCACTACCGATGCCTTTGTACACTTGCCACCGTTGGGTATCCCCTAGGTCAAACCATTGGCTAGCGGGCCGCACCATATGGACTAAGGCATAGGAACGGGCGGCGATCGCCTGGGCTTTGAGGGCTTCGGTGGGGGCAGTGGAGTGCATTTCGCTACCGACCACACTGGTTAAATAATGCTCCAAATTGACATAGTTAACCGCCAAGACCTTATCCCCCCGGGGCACCAACAACACCCTTCCTCGGTACCAACGATCGCCTACGGCCAAATAGCCATTGGCGTCAGCGGTAAACCAGACTACGCTGGGAACCGAACGACCGTTAATCAGCAGACTATTGCCCTGGGCGGTGACGTTAAGACTTTGGCCCGCATTGAGGCTCATCAGCCCTTGCCCTTGACGATTCTGTAGATATCCCTGGCTAGAAACGGCGATCGCCACACTTGGCACATCCCTCTGAATGCCGACTCGGATTTCCAGCGGTGGGGGAGTGTAGTCCACCGGGGCGGCCATGGGGGGAGCGGCAGCCGCAGTTGGGGGTGTAGCAGGG
>NZ_JADEVV010000068.1 GCF_015207985.1 Synechocystis salina LEGE 00031
CCCAGAAATGGGACCAGCGTTACCCTGCCATCAGTCAGCTCTGGTTCCATACCTGGGAGTTCATTATCCCGTTTTTTGATTATCCACCGGATATCAGGAGGGTAATTTATACCACTAATGCTATTGAGTCTCTCAATCGTTCTTTTCGTAAGGTCATTAAAACTAAGGGGGTTTTCCCTTCCCAAGACTCTCTACTCAAACTCTTATACCTGGCTTTGCAACGTATTTGCCGTAAATGGACTATGCCCATCCACCATTGGAAGGCGGCTCTTGCTTGTTTTGCTATTGAACACCCTAATTCTTTTCTTTTCTAATTTCCCCTTTACACAAATTTCTTGACACTCCCAAAAAACGTTACTCTGAAGTTCCGTCACCATCGCATTGTTATCCCTCGATTTCATTGTGTCGCAGTTAATGCCAACAATTCACGGTCGTTGGTTTGTTCAAGCCCAAGGATTGCCTGGTAAGGCTCACCGGACAATCCAAGAGCTTTGGCGAACGCAGGTTCAGTTTTCAAGCCAGAACGTTTCAATTCCGTCACGGTTGATTTTAGGTTAGGAGACAAAGCGAGCAACCGCCGTTCAATCCAAAAATGCCGTACGCCCCACTGTTTGTTTGTCGGAATTGGTTGGCAGAAAATCTCAACGTCCCATTCAAACGCATTGAACTGAACAATGATGGATTCATGATTTTGAAAAGTTCCGTGTCGAATTTGAAAGCCATCTTGAGATTCAAACTGACGCGTTGCGAATCCTGCGAATCGGTCAAGATCGCCACAATAACAAGCAATGTCGATATCGCTGTTGGAAACATCAATTCCAAGCGGCGGCGTTCCGATCACGACTGGGTCGAATAGACACAGGTTGGCCAGCAGGTCGAGATTCTCAATTGCTTTTTCGTAAGGGATTCGCATTGGGAATCAAAGCCAAGTGGGATAACGGTGCGATGCAAAGACTTGAACGGTAGACGAAGTTTGATCGTCCGCTCCAAGCGCATTTTTAGCTGACTGCCCCATACGCTACCTGAAACTCTTCAAATGATCAATCGTCGCCATCACTAGATGGACAGTAACATGAGCAATGATCGCTGCCTCAAGTCCCTTCTGCCAGTATAGATAACCCGCAATCAAACCGAAAAACGCATTCCCCACAATGATATACGTAATCAACGAAGCTGTTGCTTGAGAACTGAGTGTGAAGGCTAACGGTAAATGCCCTAATCCAAATGCGATCGCTGAAACACCAATGGCAAGAACAACATAGACAGTATCAGGATTTCCTTGCCCTTTTTGCAACACCCGCCATGCTGCCCATACAAGCAGCGACATCAAGCCCCACCGCATTAAGATTTCCTCGGTAATTCCTCCATAGAGAACACGAGCGAGTAAAGGTGTATTGTCAGACAATGCTTTTGCTTGGGCAACAAAATCATTGGGGAGTGAGGAACACCAAAGGAAAGATATCGTTGAAATCGCGACACCGCCGAATACTCCGCCCACCAAACCAGGAATCACCTGAGGCTGAATCGCTAAAATTGGCTGCTGAGCGCTACTTGCGAGTGCTTCAAGAAAAGGTGCTGATAACCCAACTTTATATGCCAAATTGACTCCTATTAAGACTGCGATCAATAATAAGAAAGTGGGTAAAATTAGGTTAATAAGCTTGATGACGATGATAGGTAGAGGAAGTTCTTCGGCAGAGATTGGCAGTGCAATCCAGATGGTGGAAATCACTCCTATCATGCCAATTAACCACAAAATAATGAATAGAATTGTCTTGGAAATCATGCTTGGCAAAACTTACGAAATGGACAGCGATGATCTTCTCACAGATAACTTTAAAATTATTGTCCTTATCTACCAAACGGAGCCAACCAACGGCCTCTGCATCAGCGGACGGTGATGCAAAATAAGCGTGAAGATATCGTGACAATCCGTTCCGAATGCATGAAGTAGTTAGACATGTACAGTGGAGCGAATTAAACAGTAACTATTGTACCGAAAGCGACAATTTTTTGGGTATTTTCTATAGTCATCGCTTGTAAAACTTTAAACCCCATCCTTTTTGATTAACCAACGTGAATTTCTAGACCTTCCAGTGCGGTAAACGTATTTTGCATTTCTAAGAAATGTGCTTGTATGAGCACTATTTTTATGCTCCAGAAGAGTAGTTATATCATCGTTTGATGCTTCTCCGAATTCCATCAGATAGTCATACAATTTAACATGTTTCATTGAAGTTGTAGTTACTGGAAAAGTTTTTCTTATGTCGAAAAAAGCATTCCATTTAGGACTCACTCTTATGTAGACTCCATCGTTACTTCCGCAAAATTCAATTTGTTCTATTCTATTAACTGATTCCTTTAGAGATATCCAATAATTTTCTGAAAGGTGGCGAATTCTTCTCTGTGCTTCATTAACAGAAATCGCCCCTTTTCTAAACAGACTATTAATTAAAATTAAATCGACTAAACCAAAGAGCTCAGGATTGCCTTGCACCAATACAAATATGCCTGGCAGAACCGATTCAGCTTGCATTGCAACTTCTACACAATTAAAAGATTCTCTAAATTTTGGAAATTCTCTTCCATAGATTAAAGAACCAAGCCCCATTCTCTTAACACCCATCCCAGCTCTATCAACAAGCTGAAATTGCATCATAAGCTTTGCCAATGCTTTATTTCTGTGCCTTGGTTGATGAAGCACAATGTTTTCTGATGTAACTCCACCATAGAAACTACCAGGATTTGTAATAGTCATTTTTGCTGAATCAAAATCAACAGAAATCATTCCGTCTATCGAATAATCTCTATGAACGATAGAATTAACAAAAGCCTCGTGAAATGCTTGAGAATCAAGAATTGTTGCACTGTAGCTCTTATCTTTAAATTTTATATCTTGATTTACATTGCAAAGATTAAAGTGCTCCTTAGCAAACCCTATAGATCTCCAGATACAGTCCTCCCAGACTTCATTTATAAGGAGGCTTCCTGATCGAGTTTTCCAACTAAATCTATATTCATAAGCACCTAACCATTGTTTAATAAAACTTGATTTACCTAAAAATAAAAGACCAGCTTTTGTAAGAGATCCGTTATTTGTAGCCCCAATTGCTTCTAAAAAGGCATATTTATCAGGCCGCGATTCTGTCGAAAAATTTTTCCTGATGCAGTAATCATCGTAAGCTCCACCTAATGCGATGGGATCTAAACAGTTATCTACATCTAAATTTAATACATCGGCACTCCAATCATAGTTTTGTAAATTATTTACTGCTCTCCTAACTTCGTCTGGCTCCATTGGACGACTTGATCTGCCGTCTCTAATGCAAACCTTTCCACTTGAGGTAGTTATTAAAGAATCCCGTCGGTGTGGAACATGAATAATCAAATAAAACTTACTTTCAAAATCTAAATACTCAGCATAGATCTCTAGTGATGGCTTTAGCTTACCTTTTAGTCGTTGTTCAATTTCAGTAGTGTCCCCTTGTTCAAATCCAACAAGCTGACTGAGCCAATTTTGTTGAGCTACATTAGAACTGTCTTTGATTCCAACAATGATAATTCCACCACAAAAATTGGCTAATGCTGACACTTCTTCAGCTAAATCTTTGGCATTATGCAGTGCATGAATATCTCTATATTCTTTAAATTCCACTTCTTCGCTCTCAAGTTGTTCACTAGGCGTAACTTTGCAAGCGGTTATTATTTTTCTTATTGAATCTTGATCTTTGATCCTCATGCTTTCTGAGTTTAGTGTTCTCTTTAAAACTAGGTCTAACTACTGATTATACTGACATTTTTTGTCTAGTCAACTCCTAGAGGACAAAAAACAGAAAGTTTATGTATACTTATTCTTTAAGGAATGATAACCAGAAATATTCTGAAGTAATATCCGATGGACAAACTTCCAAAAAAGCTCCTTGAACAAGTCCGCGATGTCATTCTTGTGAAGCATTACTTTATAATAAAACCAATTTTTTTAGACAGAAGTTCACTATAATTAAGACAAGTGTTTTATACTAAATTCAACTTTGCCACCTTGACGATAGCTAGGATAAATTATGACTACTGGCGTAAATTTTGAAATACGGAGAAGCGCTCATGGCAACCATCGAGACTGACCTGAAAGATATTCTGGCTAAGATTGATGCAAGATTAGATCGTATTGAAGCCAACCAGAATGAATTCAAGGTCTCCCAAGCTGAGATCAGGGGAGATATTAAAGCACTTGATGAAAAGGTATCCGGCATTGGTAAGCGCCTGGAAAATCAAGAATTTGCTAACAGGGGAATATTCGTAGCTGTCATACTCTCTCTGTTTGCAGGTGTGGCTAATTTATTCGGTATTTTCCAAAATCCTTGACCTCTGTGGAAAACTCGGCCCCCTTCTTAGCGGTCAGAACTCCAAGATTGGAGTCATGCTGGGGCTGGGACTGCATCGGAATATCATTGTCAACAGAGGATTTTAGGAGTAGTGAGATATTAATTGCAGCGCCCACTCGATAAGTTTGAAGGAATAATTGGTGCTTCGAGCTTGGGTTTTGTAGGCGTTGGCCAAACTCTAGCGATGGTAAACTTAATAAATATTCAAGAAGCGCGGTGCTTTCCGCCCCCAGCACTGTTTACAGGAAGATCAGACGTGAATCAAACCAACCTCGATTTTTTAGCCACTAGTGACCCTGCCCTTGCGGCCATCATTGACCGGGAATTGCAACGGCAACGCACCCACATTGAACTAATTGCCAGCGAAAATTTCACCTCAGCGGCGGTAATGGCGGCCCAGGGTTCTGTCCTAACCAATAAATACGCCGAAGGTCTGCCCGGTAAGCGCTATTACGGCGGTTGTGAATTTGTGGATCAGGCGGAAAGCTTAGCCATTAGTCGAGTGAAGGAATTGTTCGGGGCAGGCCACGCTAACGTCCAGCCCCACTCCGGGGCCCAAGCTAATTTCGCCGTATTCCTAACCCTGCTCCAGCCCGGCGACACCATCATGGGCATGGATCTGTCCCACGGCGGCCATTTAACCCACGGCTCCCCCGTCAATGTGTCCGGTAAATGGTTCAAAGTGGCCCATTACGGCGTGGAAAAAGAGACGGGGCGGTTGGATTATGAAAAAATTCGCCAACAGGCCCTGGAAGTTAAACCCAAATTGCTCATTTGTGGCTACTCTGCCTATCCCCGACAAATTGAGTTTGATAAATTCCGGGCGATCGCCGATGAGGTGGGGGCATACCTAATGGCGGACATTGCCCACATTGCCGGTTTAGTAGCTTCAGGACACCATCCCAGTCCCTTGCCCTATTGCGATGTCGTCACCACCACCACCCATAAAACCCTGCGGGGACCCCGGGGCGGTCTGATCATGACCAATAACGAAGAATTGGGCAAAAAATTCGACAAATCCGTCTTTCCTGGTACCCAAGGCGGCCCCTTGGAGCACGTCATTGCTGCTAAAGCGGTGGCCTTTGGGGAGGCGCTCAAGCCTGAATTTAAGACCTACTCCGGCCAAGTGATTGCCAATGCCCAAGCCATGGCGGATCAATTACAAAAACGGGGTTTTGACCTGGTTTCCGGCGGTACCGATAACCATTTAATGTTGGTGGATCTCCGTTCTATCGCCATGACCGGCAAGGTGGCGGATCAACTATTGGGAGAAATCAACATCACTGCCAATAAAAACACCGTGCCCTTTGACCCCGAATCGCCCTTTGTCACCAGCGGTTTGCGCCTTGGTTCCCCCGCCATGACCACCAGGGGGATGCAGGAAAATGAGTTCCGCACCATTGCCAACATCATTGCCGATCGCCTCCTGTCCCCCGAAAATGAAGCCGTTAAGGCAGATTGTTTGCAGCGGGCCGGTGAACTCTGTGCCGGTTTCCCTCTCTATGATCACCTCCGCATTCCCGTAGCGGCGATCGCCTAATTTTTAACATTCCCGGAGGCATTCATTAATCCTTTTAAGACTGACCTCCTGGGGATCAAAATTTCCCCCCAACCATTCCAATCGATCCTCGCGTTCAGGATGTTGAGGGTCTTGGAGAATCTCTAACAGTTCTTCATATCCCCAAATACCGCCGCAGTCCTCCGGGGGGCAGGCCCGCACTGCTTTCAAACAAAATGGGTAGTGCTGGTCTTCTTGCCGGGGGAGAATTTTTTCGACCAGGATTTCGTGATACCAATCATCCCCGAAGTCATAGACATAGCGAAACTTGTATTTTTCGGCCAGATTCAAGCCCGACAACTTCACTTTACTTTCATCTTCGTAATCCGTCTCGTCTATGTAGGGGTCTATCGGGCCATATTCCTGGCCGTCAACGAAAAAAGAGTGGAGATGGTAATTAAACCAGCCCATGGAATCTTGGATGATGTTATGTAATTTATTCAAAGTGGTGTCACTGGGCACCTGCACCCTCCGCCAAATGGGAGGCTTGGCCCCCAACAGGGAAATTTTTAGCTGATAGACTGTGGCATCAGCACCTTGTTTTTTTCCAGCCATGGCTTGATAGTTAGGTAACTAAAACTCTTTGAGCGATCAAATGAAGTCTACTCGACCACAAGGGCATCTCCCCCACCTTCTATAATGGTCTGGCAAGGGCCTAGCACCACTAAATATTAAATGCAGATTAATTGCCCTCCCGAACTTTGGGAGTAAAGAAAACAACATGGGAAAAGTCGTCGGAATTGACCTTGGAACCACCAACTCAGTTGTTGCCGTTATGGAAGGCGGCAAACCCATTGTCATTGCCAATGCGGAAGGGATGCGCACCACCCCGTCTGTGGTGGGTTTCAACAAAGAAGGGGAATTGGTGGTGGGCCAAATGGGCCGGCGACAAGCGGTACTCAACCCCCAAAACACATTCTATGGCGTGAAACGCTTTATGGGGAGACGCTACGCCGATCTTACCCCCGAATCTAAACGAGTAGCCTATACTATCCGTCGCGATGACCGGGACAATATTAAGGTCCGTTGTCCTCGGCTGAAAAAAGACTTTGCCCCGGAAGAAATTTCGGCCATGATTTTGCGTAAGTTGGCCGAAGAAGCCAGCCGTTACCTGGGGGAAAAGGTTACTGGAGCAGTGATTACGGTGCCCGCCTACTTTAACGACTCCCAACGGCAGGCCACCAGGGATGCGGGTAAAATTGCCGGGCTGGAGGTGTTACGGATTATCAATGAACCCACCGCCGCTTCCTTGGCCTACGGGTTAGACCAGGGCAGAATGCAAAAAATCCTGGTGTTCGACCTCGGTGGTGGTACCTTTGACGTTTCCGTGTTGGAAGTTGGGGACGGCATTTTTGAAGTTAAGGCCACCAGCGGCGATACCCAATTGGGCGGTAATGATTTCGATCGCCGCATTGTGGATTGGTTGGCAGAAAAGTTTTTAGAAACGGAGAAAGTGGATTTACGGCAGGATCGCCAGGCCCTGCAACGGTTAACGGAGGCGGCGGAAAAAGCCAAAATTGAACTGTCTGGGGTCAGTACCACGGAAATTAATTTGCCCTTCATTACTGCTACGGAGGATGGGCCTAAGCATTTAGAAACCCAATTGAGCCGTTCTGAATTTGAAGACCTATGCGGTGATCTGGTCACCCGTCTGCAAAGACCGATCAAACGAGTATTGAAGGATGCGGGCTTAAGTCCGGTGCAAATCGATGAAGTGGTGCTGGTGGGGGGAGGCACCAGGATGCCCATGGTCAAGGGTTTAGTGCGCAGTTTCATTGACCGGGAACCCAACGAAAACGTTAACCCCGATGAAGTGGTGGCGATCGGTGCGGCCATCCAGGCGGGTATTTTGGACGGGGAAGTGAAAGATATTCTGCTGTTGGACGTAACGCCCCTTTCCTTTGGGCTGGAAACCATTGGCGGCGTGATGAAAAAATTACTGCCCCGTAACACCACCATTCCAGTACGGAAATCAGATATCTTTTCCACCGGGGAAAATAATCAGACTGTGGTGGAAATCCATGTGCTCCAAGGGGAAAGGGAAATGGCCAGCGATAATATTTCCCTCGGTCGCTTTAAACTGAGCGGTATTCCGCCGGCCCCCAGGGGAGTGCCCCAGGTGCAGGTTTCCTTCGACATTGATGCCAACGGTATTTTGCAGGTGACAGCGAGGGACAAAACCACTGGGCGGGAACAAAGCATCACTGTCCAAGGGGCTTCCATTCTCAGTGAAGGGGAAGTCAATCGCATGATCCAAGAGGCGGAAACCTTTGCTGCCCAAGACCGGGAACGGCGGGAACGGATTGAAAAACGCAATAGTGCCAAGGCGCTAACGGACCAGGCCCAGCGGCGACTCAAGGAAGTTACCCTGGACTTTGGCAGTGCTTTCACTGTGTCCTACCGCCGCCAAGTGGATGCCTTGTGCAGCGAAATTTTAGATAGTTTGGAGAAGGATGATGAGCGTCGGCTAGACCGGGCCCAGGCGGATTTGCAGGATGTGCTCTACGAACTTAACCGGGAAGTGCGCCTGCAGTATGACGATAAGGAAGAAGGCTTTTTTGAAGCAATTAAGAAAACCTTCACCGGCGATTTCGATGACGAGGAAGACTACTACAGCCGTCGCCCCGCTCCCAGGGACGATTATCGGGGGGGCAATGATTACGGTCGCTATGACGATTACAACTACAGCGCCCCTTCCCGTCGAGAAGCTCCCATGCCCAGGGCTGGCGCTGGTCGGGGGCCTTCCTTGAGCAAAGACTACCGTTCCCCGGCCTATGCTGATTGGGACCAAGCCCGAGTTACCCGTCAACGCCCCTACCGAGGGGACAGCCTAGGGGATAACTACGACGATCGCCGTTCTAGCCCCAACCCCCCAGATGACTACTCCAGAGGCGATCGCCAACAGGATTATAACTATCGGGAAAATCCCCCCAGCCGCTCCGGTCGAGGAGGCAATGGCCGCTATGGGGAACGCCCTGCCCAGCCCGGTCGTAATGCACCGTTGCAAAATGGCTGGGATGACGATGATGATGACTGGTTCTAAAACCCCAAGTCCTTTGACCGACGGCAGGACAAACCATTAACGATCTGACCCTGTAACCTTGATCTAAGTTAGTTTGAGTGGATTGAGCGAGTATTTTCTGGCAACCCTATGGAACAAGTGCGGAATTATTATCAAATTTTGGGAGTTCCCCGCAGTGCCACCACTGAAGAGATTAAAAAATCTTTTCGGAAATTAGCTCGTCAGTATCACCCTGATGTCAACCCCAACGACAAAACGGCGGAAGAAAAGTTTAAAGACATCAACGAGGCCTACGATGTCCTTTCCGATGAAAGTAAGCGCCGGGAGTTGGACAGCCGTTTATTTGGGCGGTTTCGCCGTCCCCCCACCAGCCGTTTTACCCCTAATAGTAACGGTGGGCGATCGCCTAGTGCCAGCAATGGTCAATTTCGTACTGCCAATGGCCGGCCCACTCCCCGACAACCGGCGGAATCGTGGCAGGATTTTAGCGCCAACCGTCGCACAAAAGTGGTGTCCCCGGCTCGCCCTGTGCCTAGGGACGTGGAAGCCAATTTGACTCTGCCGTTGGAGAAGGCCTATCGGGGAGGGAAAGAAAGAATTCGTTTGGAAGATGGCCGTTCTTTGGAAGTGGAAATGCCTGGGGGCATGGGGGATGGGCAACGGATTCGCCTCAAGCAACAGGGTATTAACGGCGGTGATTTATATCTGAAAATTAACCTTTCTCCCCACCCTTTATTTATGCTCCAGGGTACGGACATTGCTTGCCAAGTGCCAGTGACCCCCAGTGAAGCTATTTTGGGCGGCGCTATTGAGGTAATGACCATTGACGGCCTGGTAAAAATGACTGTGCCAGCGGGATTAAAAAATGGTCAAAAACTACGTTTGGCCAAAAAAGGCTTTCCCAACAGTAAAGGCGATCGGGGGGACCAGTTGGTGGAAATTCGCGTGGAAATTCCCCCGGAACCCAGCCCAGAAGAGTTGGAGCTTTACCGTAGCATTCGGGAAAAGGAAACCTTTAATCCCCGGCAAAAGTTCTTTGACTTCTAACCCCTAGATTCTCCCGCTGTTCACAATCATTTTGAGCTTTATGATGACCAGTCTTGTCTGCCGCCAATGCCATCGCTTTTAGGTAATTTGTCTGCGGAAAAAGGTTTGTAGAGTTTCTCCGACTTCCTGGGGAAAATGCTCCTGGGGATAGTGTTTGGCTTCTGGTAATTTGACCAACTCCAGATGACTAGCTCCCTGCACTAACTGTTCAATGGGTTCCACCGGCAGCCATTTATCCGCCGTTCCCCAGATTAAGCAGGTGGGTTTTTGCCATTCTCCCCGCAGGCGATCGCCGATTTTAGCCAGATCATTGGTGGTGGGCAAGTTTTTAGTGGCGGCCATAAGGGCCCGACCGGCGGCGGAGGTTTTTAGCCAGGGTTTACGATAGGTATTTAACCTCTCATCGCTGATGACAAAACCACTGCCCCCCTCTAAAGTGCGGTCAATAATCAGGGGATCCTGGGTGACCATATCCCCCACCAGAGGAATGGTCCATTGACGCATAGGCCAGGGCAACGATACGGGGGGAATAACGGGGGTGTTAAGAATAGCGAGCCGCTCAATTTGCTCTGGGTGGTTGAGGGCATATTCGATACCCACTGTGGCTAAAAATCCCTGCACCACTAGGGAAATTTTGGGCAGTTCCAGAGCTTCTAAAAATTCTCCCAATGTCTGTTCATAGGCCGCTGTGGTGTAGGCAAAATCCCGTTTGTCCAAGATGTCAGAAAAGCCAAAGCCCAACCAATCCGGGGCGATCGCCCTCAGCCCCTTTTCCGCCAATAGAGGCATGACCCCAGTCCAACACAAACTTTGGCTCGGTAAACCGTGCAACAAGACAATGGGAGCGGCGTCAGTGGACTGGATTGGTTCAATCTGGCGGTAAAACCAGTGAAACTGTCCCACTTCAAGGGTCTGTTCGGAAATTTTCACGGAGGTTTGCTATCCTATGGAATCAATTCTGGGCCATTAATTTTCCCATTTCCTGTCCCCATGCCACACCCCATGGTTATTGGTCGCCAGGCTTATCCGATCCCAATCCAGCCCCTGGCCAAAGGTTAACTTTCCAGCAGGAGACATTTCGTCAATGAATGCGGCAGAACAAGCCATTGGAGTCGCCACCGCCACCAAAATCGCCGCCGTGGTGAACCTCTTTAAAGCCCAATTTCCCGACGCTAGAGCTGACCTTGCTCCGTGGCAAGGCGATCGCCAGACCCAAGCCCAGGTGGACCCCCACTCCATCGACATTGGCTTCCATCTGCCTGGTTGGAGTCCCCGCTACCAGAGCCGCAGTATCCTGGTGCAAATTCGTTTCCATCCAGACCCCGCCGACAAATCGCCGAAAATCATTGGCATTGAAACCGTCGGCATCAATCACCAAGGGCAAGCCTGGCGACTATCGACGGTGGACAACTGGCAGGTGGTAGGCAAATATCTTCCTGCCCAGGATGTGGGGGAAAAACTGCGCCAATTCACCCGCCAAGCCTTTGAGCTTTTCCAACCAGTTGATCGCCCCGGTGCCCCTTCCTAGCGCATGGATTGTACCCCGCTCCAACTGCGGCTGACCCGTTTACCGTAGGCAATTACTGCCGGAGCTTTCGCCGGTTGGACTTTGCCGTCTAGGGCAACGCTCACCAGGGAATTACCGTCCTCTTCTTGGTCAAAATGGCTCACTTGAAAAAGCACCTGATGGGGATCCCCCTGATGCCAACCCAGTAAGGTGGCACTGAATTCCATATTCGTCTTCGGCATGGCACTGAGGGTACGAATGTCGCCCCCCTGCCAGACCACGCCATAATCGCTAATGTCCGAAGAATTAAACGCCCCTTCCATCTGCCGGGCCAATAGGCGATCGCCTTCCTCAGACCAGGAAGCTGGCAAAAGAATGGAAATTACCCCCGCCATTTCCGGACTATCTTCCCCTACTTTTTGTAAGTAGCTGGCAATGGGGGAACTGGCCCGCACCACCTGCAACTTACCCGTAGCCAAATTTTCAACAAACATTACCCCCAACACCTTCGATTCGTAGGAATTGGGCTCCGCCCGCACCTCAATGCGACTGTAAGCTGCATATTGTCCCGAAGGAGAAACTAAGGCTGGACTGCGGTAGTAGCGCAATCCCGACCGTTGCTGTTCCGCGTAGTCCTGCTGGGTACGCACAATCCAACTCCAGGGCACCGGGTAGGGACTGTCCAAGGGATCCACTTCCCTGGTATCAGTCACATTGAGCAAAAAATTATCGTCAGTAATTCCCACCGGGGTAAAGGGCTTAAAGCCATTGTCCAACAGTAACGGCTGGGGTTGATTAGGGGTTAAAGGGGTTAAATTAGCGGCGATCGGCGAATTAGCTAAGGCGGGGGTAGCAGTGGCGGCAATCATGAGCATGGCGGCGAGGGGAAGACGGGAACGCAGAGCACGGCAAATAGGGGCAATCATGGGGGACTCCACTCTGGGAAAATTACTACCACAACCAACATCAAACCCTAGGTCAGTGAGGAGTTGGCATTGGGGGCAAGTATAAGTTTTTAGTCTGGGATTATTGGCAGAGGTTCCATAATTGTTAGAAGACTTCACAATTTCCCTCACATTAGTTTCCGCCGATGGTTCGATTAAGTATTTACACTCAGGTACTTGTCCAAAAATGGCCAAAAAAAAGGGACTAGCAAACAGTCCCAGCTAAAACAATTATTTGATTTTTCCGTTTAATTTTTAGGACAGAAAAATAAGTAACTATCCACGCCAGGAATGCACTAATCCTTCAACCCTCTGACCTGAGTGCCTAGCGACGGGGCACAGAAGCTTCGATGTTGATATTTTGGGCCGAAACCTTGGGAATGGTATTGGCGGCAGGGTTGATACTGCGGGCCATGCCCAGGAAATTCATCGGATTGCCAGCGGTAAGCTTTTTCTCCTGGGGAATAAAACGACGCACTTCGTTCTGCCAAACGATTTGGGGGAAGCCCAATTGGCGACGGTGGTAAGCATCGTACCGGGGAGATTTGATGTTAAAGGGCAATTCACCCGCTTCCCGACCGGGAAGGTTGCGACGACGTTGGTAGGGAACCGTGTCATAGCCAAAGTTGTTGAGGTACTCATCGCTGTTGAGAAGATCGTCAATCAACCCTTGATAGCCCTTGGTGGCGACCACAATGGACCAAGCGATTTTTTCTCGTTCACTGTAAACGTCCCGTCCTAGAATCTTCTGTACACAGTGCTCAACGAAGCGGTAGTTACTATTTTTTTCGTAGAAGCTACTGCGGAAGGTGTTGGAAAGCAACAATCCCCGCACAAAATCCCGTACAGTAATTTGGCCGTTACGCAGTTGGGACTCAAGGACTTTTTCCCGGTCCCACTTGAACGCATGGAAAAATATTTGACGATAGGTCGCTTCGATTAGGTTATCCATATCGCTGCTGGAGAGGATGTTTTCCGTGGTGAAAACAACAGGCTTCTCTTCGGAGCCAATTTCATAACCTTCAACCCTCACATTCTGACTTTTGGGGGCGTAGTTCAATAGGGGAAGAGCCAAGTGTAAACCTCCGTGATCTTAAAGAAGAGCTTGATAATGAGTTAGTTTAAATAATAAGGGGGAAGGGTCCTGATCGTTGGCAAATATTACAATTTATTACAATTTTTGTCCTCCCATTCAGGGTTGACCAAATTCCTTAGATGGCCTGGCAGGACAATCAAATTTTCCAGACAGGGGCTAGACGAGCCTACCAGCCGCAGAATTGTTCGTAGGCGGGGGAAGGGGAAGTTGGTACAGTACTTTCCTCTTTGACCCGCATTTCCGTACAGTAGGTGGCGGTGTTAAAGCCCCCAAACCTTTGCACAGTACTGGTTCTGAGGCGCATATCTGGGTTGGCAAACCAGAACCTTTCAATGGTGGTCATGGTTTCATATTCCGTTACGAGAACCAAGGCTTCCTCTTCGTCGATGTGATAGCGACCGGCGATGGGCACAATTTCCGCATAGCCCCGCTCCCGCAGTAATTGTCCCTGTTGGGGATTGTCTTCGTCAGGAATGAGGGCAAATACCGTTGTTCCTTCATGGTTTTCATCCTCTTTATCCCAAGCCATGGCACTTTCCCAGCGGACGAAGGCTCCCCCCACGGCTTTGGCCGGGTCGCAGCTGTGCATTTCACAAATCTCGACAATCTTTTGATCATCGGCGCCCAGGGCTTCGACAAAAATTTCCGAGGTACCGGTTTCTGCTCGACGGAAGGCAAGATGATGGGTGGTACGTTGCGATCGCCAGTTGCCAGAACTATTGCGAAAGAATTCCATTGCATCCACGATGATTAACTCCTGAAAAACGAAAAAAGGTCAAAATATGCCATTTGAAAGGCCCAGGTTTAGTCTGTTTCCCCCAAAGCTCCAGAGCGGGAAAATTAGGAACTTTTTCCTCCCATGGGCTGGGGGAGGGGGGTAACGGCTCCATTGTCTGAACCCGTAGGGTGACAATACCTGGACTAATTAAAGATTATCCAGCTTTTCTTGGGTCCGGTCACTGCCAGCAGTGTTGCCCTGGGCCTGGTAAAGTTTTTGGGCTTCCCCAAAGGATTTTTTGGCCAGGTCAATTTTTTCATCCACTGCGTAGGCTTCCCCCAACAGATAATAAAAGTCAGCGTTACTGGGTTGAAGGCGGGTCAGATCCCGAAACACCCAAATGGCTTCGGCGGGATTGTCCAGTTCTAAATACATGCGACCAGTGCCAATTTTAGCGGCGATCGCCGTAGGTTCATTGCGGAGAGCTTGTTTGTAGGCATCCAGGGCCCCGGCAAAATTTCCTTCCCGTTCCAGTAGTTCCGCCCAGGTGAGGTAGAGGGAAAAGCTACGCCAATCGGGGTTGAGACGGGGTTCCAAAATGCGACGGGCCGCCACCAGATTTCCCTGGGCCAAGTAGGCTTTGCCCAACTGTAAATTGAGCTCAGGGCGGTTGGGAAATAGTTTGAGAGCTTGGCTATTGAAGGTAATTAACTGCTCATACTCATTACTTTGCAGCAGGGCAGCCCCCATCATCACCGCCGCCTCTTCATTGTCCGATTGCAGACGATGAATTTCGTTATATATTTGGCGCACCCGACCATAGTCCCCCTGTTGGAGCATGATCACCCCCAGAGCGAGACGATACTTCACCGATGCTGGGGCGTTGGGGCCAAGGCTGATGGCGGTGGCATAGGCGCTGGCGGCTTCACTTAATCTTCCTTGGCGAGCATAGCTAAAACCCAAACCATCATAGTATTCGGGGTTATTGGGATTCACCCGCAAAGCCTGTTGAAAACTTTGGGTTGCTTCGGCAAACTGTCCCTGGCGGGCATAAAGATAACCCATGCTACCGAACAGTTCGGCGTTCTCCCCATCTAGGCTGGCGGCCTGTTGGTAAATGGCGATCGCCTGGGGAAAATTACCGTTATCCACATAGGCCTTACCCTGCCGCAGTAGTTCATTAAACTGCCTTCTGTCTTCGGTTGCTGACCGTTGGGCCAACTGAACCGGGGGAGTAATAATGGTGGCATTGGGGTCGAAACGGCTTTGGGCCAGGGCCCCAGGGGATTGGGCCGAAACGGCGGCACTGAATAATAGGGGAATTAGACCGCCTCCCATCAATAGTTGTTTTCCTGACCAGAGGTAGCGTAAATTCATCGAAAAACTAGTGGTGAAACTCCGCCCCAGGGGACGGCTTGGCATTTGTTAGCTTTTGCTTAATTTCATTTGGGGAATTAGACAAAAATTCTCGGTGAGCGGTTCATTCGCCCCCGATTTTACCTCACACCACATTGGCGATCGCCCTGGCCATGGCCACGGATTCACGCCCGCATCAGTGTACATCAAAGTTTTGCCCCTGGGAAAATTGCCCCTAGGGATGGCCTGGCTTTGGTTGGGAAAAACCCTTGGGGATCAAGCCTTTACGCGGAAAACTTCGGGGTGGGCGGACCGGCATTTTCGGAGCGTTCGTAGGCTTCCACAATCCTTTGCACCAGGGGATGGCGCACCACATCTGCCTGATTGAGGTAACAAAAAGCCACCCCTTCCACATCCTTAAGAATGGTTTGGGCCACCTGGAGACCGGACTTTTGATGGTTGGGTAAATCCGTTTGGGTCACATCCCCAGTCACAATCATTTTCGAGCCAAAACCAAGGCGGGTTAAAACCATTTTGAGTTGGGCCGGGGTCGTATTTTGGGCCTCGTCCACGATGACAAAGGCATTGGTCAAAGTCCTGCCCCGCATATAGGCCAGGGGAGCCACTTCAATTTTGCCCCGCTCCATCAGGTCGGGAATTTTTTCCGGCTCGATGAATTCATACAAAGCATCGTAGAGGGGCCGCAAAAATGGATCCACCTTTTGTTGCAGGTCCCCCGGCAGAAAGCCTAATTTTTCCCCCGCTTCCACCGCTGGTCTAGTCAAAATCAGGCGATCGCATTCATTATTCAATAAAGCTTGCACTGCCAACACCGCCGCCAAAAAGGTTTTCCCTGTGCCTGCTGGGCCAATGCAAAAGGTGACGTCATGCTTTTGGATTGCTTTGATATATTGCCGTTGACGGAAAGTTTTAGCCCGGACAATTTCTCCCCGCCGGGTTTTGGCCAACACCGTTTTTTGGAGGGCTTGGTATTCCTCCTGTTTACCCGTATCTAGGGCATGGAAAGCAGTCATTAAATCCGGCCGGGAAATGGCCTTGGCGTTCTGCCAGTAGGGAGCCAGGGCTTGGAGCACTGCCATCACCCTGGCCACAGCTTTTTCGGTGCCGACCACCATCAGTTCTTGCCCCCGCAAAATCAACTTAGCGCCGGTGTGGTGGGCCAAATAGGTTAGATTGTCTTCTCCGCTTCCTGCCAAGGCGATCGCGCTATCGGGGCTCGGCAATTGCAGGGTGGCGGTGGTTTGGGACATAAAGGGGGCAACTAAGGATGGGATTGAGTCGAGTATATGGCCTAGGCGACAGACCTTGCCATCTTTTGCTATTCCCACCGAAAACAGCCTACAGGCTAATGCCAAAAAGGCTTTCAACAGTGGCTATTTCGACTGGATTAGGGGTAAAAACATTGGAAGAAATCCAGTTCCAATTATTATCCGTTCGCCAAATTCCTATTTCGCCTGTGTCAAAATTTTGCCATAAAACTCGGTTGATATTTTCAATCCTTTCTGCTGCTAACGCTTGCCAACTGCCAAACTGATTCTCAAATGGTTCGCCTAAAAATTTAATGGGAGTCACCAAATCATCTCCGGGCTGAACATAGTAAGTACCAAAAATTCCCTGTAAGAGACTGACACCACCTTGATTTTCTACAATGGTGTATTGATCGCCAATGAGAAAATCTCCATTAATGTCTGTCCCAAATAACAATTCAGTATTAAAGGTTCTTGAAGATTTTACTTGCCATGTGTCAGAAGAAATCCAGTTCCAATTATTATCAGTGAGCCAGATGCCAACCTCATCAGTAGCTTGGTTATACCAAAGCACTTGATTAAGTCCATCGATAGTTTCCGTATCTAAAATTTCCCAGTCTGCGGATTGTTCAACAGAGAATGGCTGATTTTGAAACAAAAGAGCTTGGCGAGTACCATCTAAAAATTGAGCAAAGAAAAAGCCATTTTCAATAACGGCAATATTGTCATCTGTGATTGCTAGCGTAATCTGTTGCTCCATAGCGGGATTAACGCCATCACTAGCAGTGACGGTGAATTTATAGCTAGATTGCGTTTCAAAATCTGGATTACCAATCAAGGTAACTTTCCCTGTTGTGGAGTCAATGCTGAAAGATGTGGCATCATCCCCTGGTTTCAAACCAAAGGTTACCCCTCCACTGATATCCGCACTATCATCCGCTGTTACTTGATAAATTACCTGACCAGCTCCACTGTTTTCGGCGATCGCCTTTGCAATGTTCCCAGAAGTAATAATAGGAGCTACTTCATCGAGGTTGTTGATAGTTAAATTGACCAATTGCTCCGTAGCGGGATTAACGCCGTCGCTGGCAGTGACTGTGAATTTATAGCTAGATTGCGTTTCAAAATCTGGATTGCCAATTAACTTAACTTTCCCTGTTGTGGAGTCAATGCTGAAAGATGTGGCATCATCCCCTGGTTTCAAACCAAAGGTTACCCCCCCACTGATATCCGCACTATCATCTGCTGTTGCTTGGTAAATTACTTGACCAGCTCCACTGTTTTCATCAATGGGTGTTGCGGTATCGCCCGATGTGATAGTTGGAGCTACTTCATCTAGATTGTTGACAGCCAAGTTAACCAATTGCTCCGTAGCAGGATTAACGCCATCACTAGCAGTGACGGTGAATTTATAGCTAGATTGCGTTTCAAAATCTGGATTGCCAATTAACTTAACTTTCCCTGTTGTGGAGTCAATGCTGAAAGATGTGGCATCATCCCCTGGTTTCAAATCAAAGGTTACTCCCCCACTGATATCCGCACTATCATCTGCTGTTGCTTGGTAAATTA
>NZ_JADEVV010000011.1 GCF_015207985.1 Synechocystis salina LEGE 00031
GAGTTCGTCGGCAGCGTCAGTGTGTATAAGAGACAGGAGTATAACGGGGTGGGGGTCTACGGGCCATAGGGAAAAGTTGAGAGGGTGGAGTTTCCTAGTCTAGCTTTGGGAGAACTATTTCAGCCGGCCAGGATTCAGGGTGAGCTTTGGGGTTGAATATGAAGAGAAAATATTGTCCCGTGGCTTGGCATTGCCAACACCAGGTAATGGGCAGAGAGAATACTATCCTATCCAAGTTTTCCGTCCAGAATTTTAGATGAATTCCAAGGTTAAACCAGGCATCAACCGTTGCAGATTTCTTAGGGATTTAGTTTGCCAGAGGATATTTTTAGAACCCCTAAAGGCCAGACTGGCACCTTCCTTGCCCCGCACCTTCATGACAAACATTGAGAGCATACTGATGCCGGAACTGTTGAGAAATTCTAACCCTTCCAGGTTGATGATCAGCTCACTACAATCCGCCAAAATTTCTAGCATGGTGTTCATAATTGGCTGATATTCCTTCATGCCTTCCAATCGCAAAAAGCCGCGAAAATAAAGGGTATTGTTGGCTTCTTCAAAGTAAATTCGATAATCTTCGGTGGTTATTTCCATATGGATAGGTCGCAATAAAATTAGGGATTTGGGAGAAATGGTTTTTTCTTAGCTATCACTGCTCAAATTTCGACGCTCAAGTGGGTCATTACCGTCACTTTTATCAAATCCTCAGAGCCGGGAACCGGGGAAAATTGCCAACCAAACTGGGCTTGGTAATCATTAATCATGGTTAATAAGCCAATTTGGGATGCTTCGCAGTTTTCCAGGGCCGATTTTTCCAGCCGTTCCATATACAATTCCATGGGATCCTTCTGCTTCAGCACTTTGATGAAGTCTTCATACTCGATGGTGGTTGGCAGAGGCGAAATATTACTGGTCTCAAAAATTAATTTGTGATCGTAGAGATGGAGGGTGATGATGATGGGGCAATCATGGTCCGTGGTGCTGTATTTAACGGCGTTTTCCAACAATTCGTTGGCAATGTAACTGACGGACCCTTTGATGGTGTCCCGCTGACTGAGGCCGTCGTCCGCTTCATTACCCGGAAAAAAGGTGGCAAAGTAGTCTCCCAAAAAGTCCGCCGATAGGCCATAGTTGCGCCAACGTTGTAGACGATTGGCCCGGTCGGGGGAAAAGTTTAGGGTGAGAAATTCGTCGCTGGGGGGAATAGGGTCAAGAAACTCTCCCCATTGTCTGACATTGGTCTGGTCAGTGCTCATGGTTGTGCCTATGGGACTGGCTCACTTAGTTGATAGGAAAATCAATGGCCGACAATACAATTCCGGCCCTGGCGTTTTGCCTTGTAAAGATTTTCGTCCGCTTGGGCAATTAGGTCTAGGGGGGATTGCCCTGGCTGGGGATACACGCGACCGATGCCAAAGGACATGGTAACGAATTCATTGGTGGGGGAATGGTGGTGGGGAATCTCTAGCATGACCAGGGATGATTGCATCCGTTTAGCAATCTGCTGAGCGGCTTCACCGGTCACCTGGGGTAGAATGACGGCAAATTCTTCGCCACCGTAGCGGGCGAAAAGATCGAAGGGGTTGCGGAGGGTGGAACTGAGGGTTTTGGCAATGCGCCGTAGACAGTCATCCCCACTGAGGTGGCCATAGAGGTCGTTGAATTGTTTGAAATGGTCGATGTCACACAAAACTAAGGCGATCGCCCCTTGGTCATCCATGGCCCGTTCCCATTGTTGGGCTAGATGGAGGTCAAAGTGGCGGCGGTTGGAAACCTGGGTGAGGCTATCGAGGTTGAGTAGCTCTGCGGTTTCTCCTAGCTTTTGTCGCCATTGGGCGTCCACCACGTCCCCATGTTGCATGATGGTTTCCACAATAATCTCTAGGTCTTCCTTTTCTCGGGAAATTAAACTGAGGATATTTTGTAACTTCGCTTCTGCCCGCTGTCGTTCCACAATCTCACTTCTGAGCTTGACATTGGTTTCATTCAGCAATGACTCGATCATGTCCCCATGTTCGGCGATCGTGGTTAAGGCAATGTGGAGGTCATCGTTTTCCCGTTGCAACCGATTAATTTCTTGCTGGAGTTGAGCTAGGGTGGCCGCCGTTAATTCTGTCGTAGTCATAGTGGGGAGCAGGGACGGAGATAGGATCCAGAAATTTTTGAGTGGGTTTATTTACCTACCTAGGTTATTCAATGTAACTCACTTAGTTAAGAATGACTGCTTACCAGGGACTCTTTTCTACCAGATATTCTAAATATTTTTGTTGGGTAACCCTCTGTTTAGTTGTGGGTGGGGTATAGAGTACCTACTATCGTTCCCCTAGAAACAACAGGGAGCGAGTCTTGTCTTGGCTTAGGGCCTACTGGCAAAGTGCTATTTTGCGCCTCAATGGACTGAATGGGGCACTTTTTCCTGTTTTTTTCCAAGCTTAGGGGAGGCGGGAGGGCTTTTACAACAATCTTTTTGATGAATCCGGTAACTACGTCTCAGCAGGCTCCGTCAATGTCAGCGAGATTTTTCCACCGATGCCCTGACGATCGCCGCTAACTGTTCTGCACTATCGAGGTCAGCCAAGGTGCCAGCGGCCTTGGCCATGGTGGTCAATTTTTCCGGACTCTGGAGGAGTTCGAGCCCAGCTTGCTCCAACTGTGCCGCCGTGAGGGATTTTTGGGCAAACATTAGGGCGGCCCCGGCATCGACAAATACCTGGGCGTTGTACATCTGATGATTTTCCGCTGCAAAAGGATAGGGAATTAAAATGGCAGGCGTCTGGGTAACAGCCAATTCCGTCAGGGTGCCTGCCCCGGCTCGACTGATGGCTAGGTCTGCCCTCTGCAAAAGCGCCGCCATGTTATCAAAAAATTCTAGGGAGAGATAATGATCATGGCTAAAGGTGGCTGCCTCCGGATCGTTCTTGCCGGTCAAATGGACAATAAAAGCTCCGGCATTAACCCAAGCCGGCACACAACTACGGACTTTTTGGTTCACTGTCACGGCCCCTTGGGAGCCGCCTGCGACCACAATTAAATGTTTGCCCGCTGGGATGGACAGGTCTAAGGGCTGGGGTTGGTGAAACTGCTCTCGCACGGGGGTACTGATCCACACCGTTGCACAGTTGGGCAAATATTTGGCTGTGCCCCGAAAACCGATCGCCACTTTATCGCACCAACGGCCCAACCAAGTGGTTACTTTACCGGGAATGAAGTTAGATTCATGAAAAATTACCGGAATGCCACATAATTTGGCTGCCACAATGGCCGGTGCCGCAATATAACCCCCCGTAGTCGCCACCGCATTAATTTGTTTGCTCTTAATCAATTTTCTGACGGTGAATACGGACCGCAACAGATTCCAGCTGATCTTGACTGTTTTTAAACTGGGCCGCCCCTGGAAACCTTCCACTGGGATAGTTTGGAGGGGATATTGCCTGGGTACTAGCGTGGTCTCCAGGCGATCGGGCACCCCCAACCAAGTAATCTCATAGTCTGGCAACTGTTGGGCCAGGGCTAGGGCCGGAAAAAGATGTCCCCCCGTGCCACTGGCGGCAATTAGTAAACGAATCGGTTCAGTCATCTCACCAAAATATCCGGTAAAAACTACATAAGCCCTTAATTAAGCCCACAAAAAAAATACCCCACCCGCTGGCGGAGTAACAAATTAAAATGTCCAATCCCCCGCATAACGGAGAAATCCTGACCCACCCAAGGATGGTTAGACATTTTTGATTAAAAGACTGTTAGTCTTCAAACCTTCCCAGCCTAACCTTCACTTTCAATGTGAATGAAAAGCAACCCCATGGTCACAGCGGGGAATAACCAACCGACCATAGGAATCAAAATCCAAGGCAGATAAGATGCAGCGTAGGAACCGTCCATTAGTTAATACTCCTTATTAATTGGATGATTGTAAACTCAGGCCGTTGTGGCAACGGCAAAATCGCAACAGTTTAAAGGTTATAAGGTTATTTAGTTAAATAGACCCCGGAAAATCCCATCCACAACACTGAGGTTTTCCAGCAGGAAGTAAGCCACAAAGGCACCTCCCATGCCACCCACAAAAAAGCCAGCGGCAAATTGGCTCCAACCATCGGCTGTTTGCAGAGTGTCGCCGGTACCCTCTTCCCCTTGGAAAGTAACTAAGCCATAGCTACTCAAGGCAGCGGTGGCCACCAAGATCAAAGCCAAAGCTCCGATCAGACCACCAATGTACTGGTACTCAGAATCCCGCAGGGGGCCGAGCAGGGTCCAGGGGCCAATCAGAAAGTAGCCATGGGCCATCCCCACTTCCAAACCTCTGAGGATGGGGGAAAGACCTTTGCGGTAGGCGGGTAAGTTACCGATAAAAGTGCGGGTAAAAGCGGAGTCGGAAATGGGGGTGGAAAGGTGCCCCACAAAAGGATCGCCGTTATAGGCTTGTACAACTTGGTTAGATTCAGCCATTGGTATTGAGTTCTCCTGTTAAAGAATTTCGTCAGGGACGTGACAAAACTTTAGTCCCCATTTTACGCACGGGGGGACGTTTTGCGAGGAAAATGGCCTTTAGCTTTAAAAAAATTCATTAAGTTTTATTGACATCCCACGACAAGGGCTGTTTTGTTGGGATTCTCGACCCAGAGGACTTCTTTATATCTGATTTGCCAATTAGTTGGCTCTGTCTTTTTTAATAAGCTAATAAGCTTCTTCAATCTTTGTCAGTTTGCTTTTGGCGATTTGGAGAAAATGGGCGAGCCAAATCATGGCTTTGTCTAAGGAGATTAACAAAGGAAAAAAGCTGTCTGAGCCGTTATCCCTCCATCTATTCGTGCAGGTGAAAAAATCACTAGGACTTAGTCAATGAAGATTCCAGTCCGATGGGCTTGGTGGAAATGCTCACCATAAATGGCGGAAAATATTATATTGTGATAATGATTATCATTGTTAAGGCTAGCCTGGGGCAATTTTTGGGTATGGGGAGGAAGGGCATTGCTTTCGCTCTGACTTCTTGCCTATATTCTCAATAATTTGTCGGCTAATCCTTAGAGTGTGAGGACTCGTATGTTAAAAAAACTGTCACTAGTGTGGGGTTTAGGTGCCCTGATGGCGATCGCCGGGGGAGAGGGAGAAGCTTTAGCCGAACCAGTCGACAAAATCGAACGCTTGCAGTTTGGTCAATCCCTGGAAGATATGGACTCCAACCCCATGGGACAGATCACCAATGTATCGGAGCTCAGGGATGTGCAGCCCACCGCCTGGGCCTACGAAGCATTAAAAAGTTTAGTGGAGCGTTACGGTTGCATCGTTGGTTACCCTGACCGGACTTTTCGCGGCGATCGAGCCCTATCCCGTTGGGAGTTTGCTGCGGGGCTAAATGCCTGCATGAATGTGATGGAGCGGTTAATCCAGGAGAACGTAGCGGTTTTACGGGAAGACGTTGATAAGCTGAAACGCTTAGCTCAAGAATTTCAGGGAGAATTGGCGGCCCTGGGAACCCGCATCGATAATCTGGAAGTCCGCACGGCTTACCTGGAAGACCATCAATTTTCCACCACCACCAAATTAAGTGGGCAGGTAGTAACGGCCCTGAGTGGCATTGTCAGCGGCGACAAAAATAATGGCACCGAATCAATCACCAGAAATACCACCTTGGGTTATCGCACCCGCTTGGAGCTCAATACAAGCTTTCGGGGAGATGATGATCTGTTTATTCGTTTATCCAGTGGCAATTTAGAAGACTATGGTCCCATTGCCGGTACTTTTCAGCCGGTGTTAGGGGCAACGGAACCGGAAGATGGCAACCTCAGCAACAGTGTTCTGTACTATACTTTCCCTGCCACGGAAAATATTCGTCTGTGGGCCCTTGGGGCTGGGGGAGCTTTCGATGATTTCACCAATACCATTAACGTTTTGGACGGGGATGGCGCCTTTGGTGCGTTGACAGCCTTTGGTACCCGTAGCCCTATCTATTTTCTAGGGGAAGGCACCGGGGCGGCCCTCCAGGGCACCTGGGATAGATTACAACTCAGCCTTGGTTACCTGGCCCCCGCTGGCAATGATCCTTCCCAGGGAGAAGGGCTATTTAACGGTAGTTTTGGCACGATCGCCCAGTTAAACTACGACTTCAGCGACAATTTGACCCTAGCTTTAACCTATGGCTATGGCTACAATACCCTGGACACCAGCACCGGTAGCCAACGCTCTAATTTCCGCTACTTCACCGAAACCACCTTTGGCGAAGCAGCCAAAACTTCCCACAACGCCTATGGAGCGGCTTTTTCCTGGCAATTGAGTGACCATTTTGTCCTGGGAGGCTGGGGAGGCCTTACCAAAGCCCGCACCCTCAACTCCATTGATCTGGTAGATGCCAGCATTGGTAGGGGCAGTTTAGACATTTGGAATTGGGCAGTGACTTTGGCTTTCCCCGACATTATCAAGGAAGGGAATATGGCAGGGATTATTGTGGGCATGCAACCCTGGGTGAGCAGCAGTTCCATCGTCTTTCCCGATGACGTTGCCAGCACCGACATTGACAGTTCCCTCCACCTAGAAGGGTTTTTCGAGTGGGCAGTGAATGATAATCTTTCCATTACCCCCGGTATTGTGGTGGTGCCCAATGCTGATTACAACAACGCCAATGGCACCCTGGTGATGGGGGTGATTCGTACCACCTTCAGCTTCTAGGCATGGCAAAACCGTTCCACACAACGGACAAATAACTCTACCCCCACTGGCAACACGGCCTCATCAAAATTGAAGCGGGGATGGTGGTGGGGATAGTCCAAACCTAGGCCGCTATTGGCAGACCCTAAAAAGAAGTAACAGCCTGGCACGGCCTGGAGGAAAAATGACATGTCTTCCCCTGCTAGGGTTTGATAATCCGGTTGGAGATGGTCATCAGTTAGTAACACATCCGCCGCCGCCAATCGCACTAAATCCACCAAACGGCGATCGTTGACCACGGGGGGATAGATATTGTCGTAGGTGAATTGGTAATTAGCCCCGTGAGTCTGGCAAATGCCCTTGATAATTTCTTCGATGCGTTGGGCAAAATAGCCCGCAAAACTGGGGTCAAAGTAGCGCACTGTGCCCCGGAAATAGGCACTGTCGGGGATGACGTTAAAGGCCGTACCGGATTGCAACTGTCCCACAGTAACCACGGCGGACTGCAGGGGATTTAAATTGCGGGCCACAATGCCTTGCAAAGCCATGACAATCTGGGCACTAATCACCAGGGTATCAACGGTTTGGTGCGGCATGGCCCCGTGGCCCCCTTGACCGAACAGTTGACATTCAAAATGTTCCACCGCTGCCATCACTGGCCCTGGTTTGATGCCCACCGTGCCCACGGGCAGATCGTTCCACAGATGTAAGCCCACAATGGCATCCACCGCCGGATTTTCCAGCACCCCCGCCTCAATCATGGGTTTGGCACCGCCGGGGCCTTCCTCCGCTGGTTGAAAAAACAATTTTACCTGGCCCCGAAAACTATCCCGATGGGCTGCCAAATATTGCGCTGTTCCCAAGGCGATCGCCGTGTGACCGTCGTGGCCGCAGGCGTGCATTTTGCCTGGGTGGAGGGAACGGTAATCCACTTCATTTTCTTCTGTTACTGGCAGAGCATCCATATCGGCTCGGATGGCCAACACAGGCCCCGGTTTACCACTGTCAACCACTGCCATAATGCCGGTTTTGGCAATGCCTGGGGTGTGGGGAATCCCTAGCTTAGTGAGGGTTTCCGTAATGTGGGCCGAGGTTAATTGCTCTTGGAAGCCCAATTCCGGGTATTGATGAAATTGCCGTCGCCATTGGATCAATTGACCATGTAGCGCCTGGATGGGCAAACGGACATTGGTACTGGGCAGATTGGTTGGCTGGGGAAGGGTAAAAACCATAGTGGAAAAGCAGGGTGGTGTTTGTATTTTAACCATTCCCCCCAGGCATTATCCCAGCCAGAGATAGCTACCAACCAAGGCGATCAAGGCACTGCCCATGGGAACAGTTAGGTTATCAATGCCCCAACGGGAAAAGCTCTCCAATCCCGCACTGGCGATCGCCACCGCCCCGGCAACAACAAAGGAACTAGCTGTGAAGCCAAAGGTGTAACCCAGGAGTGCCACTGTGACCAAAAAACTAGCCAACACCATGGTGAGAGTGCCTTCCCAACTTTTGCGGAAACCAAAGACTTCGTAGCGGTGACGACCCCATCTTTGTCCCACCAGGGCCGCCATTCCATCACCCCAGGCCATGACTAAAATACCGATCGCCGCAAATACCGGCAGCCCCACGGAGAAAAATCCCCCCACCAATAGGCCAATGCTGAGGGCGTAAAACAAAGTGCCGTAACTATGACGGCCAACACTTTCCAGGCTGGGTAAAATCGGTAAACGGTAGGAGAGCACTGCAATGCCAGCGGCAAAGACACCGGCGATCGCCCCCACCCAACCGGGAATACCCAACCACCAAGCGATTAGCACCACCTGCCCCGCTCCAATGTGGACAATTTTGCGGGTTACCTCCGCCGGACTGGGGGAAAGGCGATTAAGCAGTTCCGCCGTTAACACCACAGCCCCTAGGTAAGTTGCCGCTAGCCCCACCGCTATCCAGAGAGAAAAAGCCATAGGACTATTTTGCTCGATGCCCATCAGGAAAGAAAACCATGGTTATAGCTTCGGTGCCAGTACCTTAGCTTGATGACAATCCCACTAATCATACCTTCAAAAATATGATCGATCTTTTAATCAATTTGGGTTTCACTACCAATGTTTGATTTTCGAGTAGTTTAAGAGCCTGTTTGTAAAGTCTGATTTCGCCCTCTAAACTCTACTCAACTGTTTTATCTTTAACGCCCCGAACAATACGGGAAAGCTCAGATTTTTCATCCACACTGATGCGGGTGGGAGAACCACTAATAATCCGTTCATAATTGCGGAAGGAATCCCGAATGTCAGGGCCGTCATGGCTGATGCTATATTCGCGAATACCTTTATCGTGCCAAGAACCCCGCATTTTAAACACATTTAGGGCCCGGGACATTTCCCCCCGTATCTCCACATACTGCAACATCAAAATAGTGTCCGTAATGGTGGAAATATGGGATTCCGTAATGGAATGGGCCCCCATAAATTGGTCTGTGGTATTAGTAAAGAAACCAGTAATTTCTTCCTGTTTGGCGTAGCCCGTTACCCCAATGACAAATTGACGGAAAGCATTATTAGTCACCCCCCGGGCCAGGGCAGAGAGGGAATCGATGGCAATCCGGGAGGGCTTAAATTCCGATATTTCTGATTTAATCATTTGTAAATGATCTTCCAAACCTGCCGATTCCGGATAGGTACAGAGGAGTTTTAACAAACCTTTGTGTTCCATTTCTTCAAAGTCAATGCCCCAAGAAGAAGCGTTACGGGAAAGCTGAGCCCGGGACTCTTCATAGGCAAACAAAATGGCCCGTTCCCCTTGGCGACAACCTTCTTGTAAAAATTTGCTTACTAATAGAGTTTTGCCGGTACCAGTAGCCCCCGTAGCGAGAATAATTGAATCTTTGAAAAAGCCACCGCCACACATTTCGTCCAAGGTTTGCACCCCCGAAGAAATCCGCGCATTGGAAGACCTCTGGGTGAGGCGCATGGCCCCAAGGGGAAAAATATTAATGCCGTCATGGGTGATGGTAAAGGGATATTCCCCTTTCATGTGGGTGGTGCCCCGCAGTTTGAGGATTTCTACGGTGCGCCGTCGCCGTTCCCCTTCCAAAACATTACGCAAAACCACCACGTTATCGGAGACAAATTCTTCAACTCCAAAGCGGGCAATGGGGCCATACTCCTCCACCCGTTCCGTGGTCATAATCGACGTTACCTGTAATTGTTTTAGCCGGGCCACCAAACGAAAAATTTCCCGCCGCACCACCGAAGCCGCATCATATTGTTGAAATACCGCTGTGACGGAATCAATGGAAACTAACTTGGCTTTATACTTCCGCACTGCATACTGAATTCTTTCAATTAGGGCCGATAGGTCAAAGGTGCCCACCACTTCCTGCCCTTCCGGATCAGGAGAAGCATCGAGGATAAATAATTTGCCATCTTCAATTAGCTGCTGTAGATCCCAACCAAAGCTGTAGGCATTTTCAATAATGTCACTGGGGGATTCTTCAAAGGTAATAAATAGCCCTGGATAGTCGAAGTGTTGAATTCCCTGATAAAGAAATTGCACTGCCAGCAGGGTTTTACCGGTACCAGAGGTACCACTCACCAGGGTAGTACGGCCAATGGGCAAACCGCCATGGGTAATTTCGTCAAAGCCCTCAATCACAGTACGAATTTTCTGTACTCCCTTCCTTGGCACGTCGGGGCGGTTGCGTTCGTTAACAATCGGTAAGTTCATTAGCTAAATTTAAATTTTTAAAGAAGTTAGTAAAACTAAATAACGGTTTGGCTAAAACTAATTGAATTTGTTTAGGTTGAGGGGCGAGATTAAGATTTTCTACGAGTTCGATGACTTATGCTGATCCGGAGACGCGCTAGCCCTGTGGCCAAATTTTTTATTGGTCTTCCGCTTCCCGTTCCCGGATTTCGTCATAGAGCAAATCTAGACCAATTAACACTTTTTCTCGGTCGGAAAGATCACCGATGATTTTCCTGACGGGGGGCGGTAGGATTTTAGCTAGGGTGGGGGTAGCAAGAATTTTATCTTCTTCGGCCAACTGGGGATTTTTTAACACGTCGATCACTTTGAGGGCATAAACTCCCTGAAATTCTTGCTCTAGGATATTTTTCAGCATTTTAAGGGCCCGCACAGAATTGGGGGTATTGCCGGCTACGTAGAGTTTGAGAACGTAAGTTTTTTTAAAAGGGCTCATTTTATGGGTTTACTAGGACGAAGGGGGAAACCAACCAAGAAACAACTAAGCAAATAGATAACCAGGGAATCGAGGCAGTTTCAACAGTCAAAAGTTGAGCTGATGATTAAACCGCAGCATTTGGTTATTAATCCGTTTGATAATATACATCAAAGGGAATGTCCTCCCGTGGTATGGAACGACGATACATTTCCCCCAGATGGGCGAGGATGTCGATCAGCACTAAACGATAATCTAGGAGAACTTCTTCGCTCCGTCCTTCTAGCTTGAGGTGCTGGGAAAATTCGTCCATTAACTCCATATGAATTTCGAGGATTTGGGAAATGGCCAGGTCAGCAAAAAAAGCCTGGTTGACAAATTGATCCAATAGGTCGTTAACTGTTCCCTCATTGCTGAAGTAACTGAGGGTAATCTCCCGATATTGGGAACTTAAATCTTCTAGATATTCCTGTTTTTCCTGGGGGGAAAAGTTGCGGTAAAAGTGACTGGGCTTACGTTTGTAATACACTCCTAGGTAACCAAGTCTTTCTTTGAGTTTGTCGGCCAGCCTTCTTTGCTGTAGCAGTAAAAAGCTTTGGGATGATTCATCGACAATGGGGGCAGGGATAGTTTCTCTTTGGTTAGGGAGGGTGCAGAGGGGCCCAAGGTGTAAATAATGGGCGATCGCCCGGTCTACGACGGTGGGCAGTTCGG
The DNA here is from genome assembly GCF_015207985.1 of Synechocystis salina LEGE 00031. Taxonomy (GTDB): domain Bacteria; phylum Cyanobacteriota; class Cyanobacteriia; order Cyanobacteriales; family Microcystaceae; genus Synechocystis; species Synechocystis salina. The sequence continues at coordinate 11,528 of NZ_JADEVV010000011.1, forward strand.
ACCATTGGGATTCGGGCAGATGGATTTCGGCGTTGTGATAGACAATGGTGGGGTGTTCGTTGGTAGTTTTTGCTAGGGCGGAAGGACTAGGTTCGAGCAAAATAATTGGCAACAAACGCCCCTGTTCATAGAGACGATTCAACACCGGCAAGGAATTAACTTCGTAGTAGACCAACAAACAATCAATCCGTTCAGGTTTGTCTTCTAGAAAGGCACAAAAGTCATCTAGCGCTTGAAAACTCGACAGATGATGGCGATCGCCCTGGAAAATAGACCTGAGTCTATGGGCAACGTGTTCGGGAGCAAAAAGACAGAGGGAGAGGGGAGACTGCACAGGGGATCAATAATCAGTCGAAGGTTAATCAGACAAGGGCTCAGATTAGTTTTGTCACCACGGAAGGTGCAAGTTAAGAAAGTATTAATACTATTAATTGGAAAATTGTGTTAAGCAACTACCCCCTGAACGTTAACACAATCTGAGTGCTCCTTGGCCGGATAGCTTAAGACCTGTTTACAAAGATTGAATCTGCGCTCCTAATCTTGTCGCTGGGCATGATTAGCTCAAGGTAACTTTGGAACTTTTTCCCCATAGCTAGGGGGTGGGGGGATTTTTTTACCATCTGTTTGTCAAGGGCTAGCCCTTGGCTAGTTCACCCTTTTTGGCTAGGATTTGGGTGTCTAAGCCCCCGATCGCCGCCCTCCATTTTTTATAGTCTCCGTATATGACAAGCAGAATTAACCCCCTCGCCGGCCAGCATCCCCCCGCCGATCAACTGTTGGATGTGGCTCAACTGCTCGACAATTACTACCGTCAGCAACCGGACCCGGAAAATCCCGCCCAGCTAGTGAGCTTTGGCACCTCTGGTCATCGGGGTTCTGCCCTTAACGCTACTTTTAACGAAGCCCATATTTTGGCGGTGACCCAGGCGGTGGTGGACTATCGCCAAGCCCAGGGCATTACGGGGCCTCTTTATATAGGGATGGATAGCCATGCCCTCTCGGAACCGGCCCAGAAAACCGCGTTGGAAGTATTGGCCGCTAACCAGGTGGAAACCTTTTTAACCACCGCCACCGACCTGACCCGCTTCACCCCTACCCCAGCGGTGTCCTACGCCATTTTGACCTACAACCAGGGGCGCAAAGAGGGTTTGGCCGACGGTATTATTATTACCCCTTCCCACAACCCCCCCAGCGATGGCGGTTTTAAATATAATCCCCCTTCCGGCGGCCCAGCAGAACCGGAAGCAACCCAATGGATTCAGAACCGGGCCAATGAGTTGCTCAAAACCGGCAATCGAGCAGTTAAACGATGGGACTATGACCGGGCGTTGAAGGCCCCCACCACCCATGCCCATGATTTTGTTACCCCCTATGTGGACGGTTTGGCGGACATCATTGACCTCGAGGTAATTCGCTCAGCGGGCTTGCGGTTGGGAGTTGATCCGCTGGGGGGAGCCAATGTGGGCTATTGGGAACCCATTGCCGCTAAATATAATTTGAATATCAATCTGGTTAATCCCGGCGTAGATCCGACGTTTAAATTTATGACCCTGGATTGGGACGGCAAAATCCGCATGGATTGTTCTTCCCCCTACGCCATGGCCAGTTTGGTGAAAATCAAAGATCACTACGATATTGCTTTTGGTAATGACACCGACGGCGATCGCCATGGCATTGTCACCCCCAGCGTGGGGTTAATGAATCCGAACCATTTCCTCTCCGTGGCGATCTGGTATCTATTTAGTCAGCGGCAACAGTGGTCGGGGCTGAGTGCCATCGGTAAAACCTTGGTTAGCAGTAGCATGATTGACCGAGTGGGGCAATTAATTAACCGTTCCGTCTATGAAGTGCCCGTGGGCTTTAAATGGTTTGTCAATGGTTTGTTGGACGGCTCCTTTGGCTTTGGCGGCGAAGAAAGTGCCGGGGCTTCCTTCCTGAAGAAAAATGGCACCGTTTGGACCACCGATAAGGATGGCACCATTATGGATCTATTGGCGGCGGAAATTACGGCTAAAACCGGCAAAGACCCTGGGCTCCATTACCAGGATTTAACCGCTCAGTTGGGTAATCCGATCTACCAGCGCATCGATGCTCCGGCCACCCCAGCCCAGAAGGATCGACTGAAAAAACTTGCGCCCGATGACGTTACTGCCACTACCCTGGCCGGCGACCCCATCATGGCGAAGCTGACCAAAGCCCCCGGTAACCAAGCGGCGATCGGTGGGTTGAAAGTCACCACTGCGGAAGGTTGGTTTGCCGCCCGGCCCTCCGGCACGGAAAATGTCTATAAAATCTATGCCGAAAGCTTTAAGGATGAAGCCCATCTCCAGGCTATTTTCACGGAGGCAGAAGCCATTGTTACCGCGGCTTTGGGTTAACCTACCCAGTCTATGTTTCGTCTGAAACGTCCTCTTCCCCCTGGCAACCTAATCGCTGGGGGGATTGTCTGTCTGTTGGGAAAAACCCTGTCTTTGCCCCTGTGTTAATTGCCTATGTCCCGCTCTTTTTGGTTACTTCTGCTCTGGACGGCGATCGCCGCTGGATTACGAAGTTGGAATTTGGACAGTAAACCCCCCTGGACTGATGAATTTGCCACCCTCGTATTTAGTCTAGGTAATTCTTTTAGCGATATACCCTTGGGTCAGGTGTTGACCGTTGCCGACCTATTAAGCATTTTGCAGCCCCTACCCCAGCCAGAACCCAATACCGTGGCAGCAAGTTTATTAAATGGTGATAACCATCCCCCCTTTTATTTCGTCCTGGCTCACCTGTGGTATCGATTATTTCCCCCCGATGGCAATTATTTATCCCTGGCGATCGGGCGATCGTTGCCGGTTGTTTTTGGCACCCTTGCAGTACCCCTAGGCTATGGCTGTGCTAAGTGGATTTGGGGTAAAGATCAGGAAAAATTAGCCCAATTTACCGCCCTGTTGATGGCCATTTCCCCCTACGGAATTTTCATTAGCCAGGAAGCTCGACACTACACCTTTGCCATTATTTGGGGACTAATTTCCATTGCCTGTTGCTTAAAAAGCTTAAGCTATTTATTGAAAAATCAACGTTTACCTTTTTCCTTAACTATCATCTGGATATTAGCCAATGCTCTAGGCATTTCGGTCCACTTTTTTGCCGTTTTACCAATGGCCGCCCAGGCGATCGCCCTAGCACTGTGGCTGGGAGTCTGGCATCGCCAGGGAAAGATTAACTTTCTATTAGCTTTAAAATCCCTTTTACCCGTCATACTGGGCACCGCTGCCGCCGGTCTCAGTTGGATAGTGATTATTAACCAAAAGCAATTCGGCCATGGCATGACGGAATGGATTCAATTCACCGATATGTCCTGGGTTGATACCCTCCTCGGCCCTCCAGCCCAATTAGCTGCCGCTGGCATCACCATGTTTTGTCTATGGCCTGTGGAATCGGAAAATTTGTGGCTTGTGGTGTTATCAGGTCTGGGGATGTTGGCCTACTTTATCTGGTTAACCCCGGTGGTATGGCAGGGTCTGGGGCACGGCATAAAAACGCAAAAAGATCCAAGGGTTTTAGTTTTGGTTACTACTTTTATTTTTTTGGTAATTATTTATTTGACCATCAGTTACGGAGCTGGGTTAGATATTACCAGGGGGGCAAGGTATAGCTTTAACTTTTGGAGTTTACTGATGTTAATGGCCGGTGTGGGCCTAGGAAAAAATCCCCAAGTAAATTCCCACCGCAGTGGTGATTTAGTCCCATCAGTTGATCAATGGCAGCAATTAAATTGGTGGCAAAGAAGTCGCCAGGGCCTCTATTTGCCGATGATCATTTTGATCATTGGTATTTTGAGTGCTTTCACTGTTACCCATAACTTGGCTTACCAGAAATATTATCGACCCGATAAACTTTTAACCCTATTGGTAGACAATCCCCCTAGCGAAAACCGTTGGATTGTCACTACCCATAAAAGCTTGGTACAGGTGGGGGAACTGTTGGGCCTCGCCTGGGAAGCGCAGCGACATTTTCCCGAGTTAGTACCCCAGTTACGATTCGTTTTTTTGCCCCAGGAAAAATTACAGGATCCTGCTGCCACAGAAAAGTTACAGAATTTATTAAAACAGGCGGAAGGACCAGTGGATTTATGGTTAGTTAACTATTTTGCTCCCCTAGATTTTCCCGATTGTCAAATGGATAGAAGTCCGAAAAAAAATATTTTTGGCTATCCCTATCAACGCTTTTATTGTCCTCTAAATAGAGAACTTGGACAGATTAATTGAATAAATGAAACTAAAACTGGCCATTATACAATTCCTCTAGTTGAGGATACCAATTCACTTTCTCATGCGGCCAGGAGACGAACGGACAGTAGAGCATTATCGGGAATGGGTTCGACTTGGGACTGGGGAAGGCTAATAACGGCAATACTTTCGCCTTTAGCATTGAATACTTCCAAAATATAGCCATTTTCTCTACCGGCAGGATGAGGAACCATATCAACTAACGTGGCGATATCTCCTTTTTTGAGGTTATATTGGGGTTGGTCTACGGTCAGGACAACACGCTGATAAAGCTCTAAGTTCAAAGTGTTTTCTCCTTTTTAGGTTTGAGGGTTACAAATCGAAATTTTTGGTCAATATGCCACTGTATCCAGATAGTGACAACATTTATAGTTCTGGTTTGGGTTCCCTGCAGTGGTCCTTCAACTCGATAGAATTTGCCATATTCGTTGTTACCGTCAAAGATGGCAGACTCAGTGGAAATAAGTATTCGTATCGCCCGTTCCAAATTTTCGGGAGCATCTAAGGTGAAACCAGCTTGAGCAAGAAATTTTGATTTGTCATCTTGGGGTTTAAAGATCAGTAAATAACAAGTTAGTTTTTCTACTGGAATGATAGCATCACTAGGAATTTTCATTCTCGGGCGCAGTCTCTTTAGTATTACTTACTAGATTATCCATTCCTATTAATAGGAATTTATTAAGAAGACAGTTAAGCAGTTTGTTCAGTGCTATAAAAATCCTGTTTTTCAATGGCTGGTCTGATGTCATTAAGGTCGATATAACGATCGGTGGCATTTCGTAATTCCCTGGCAATCATGCCTTCGGTGGAAACTACGGTGATGTGGGTACTTTTTGATCTTAATAGCTCGATCGCCCGTTCAAAATCGCCGTCGCCACTGAATAAAACCACCCGGTCATATTGATCAACGGTGTTAAACATATCTACAACAATTTCAATGTCTAAATTAGCTTTTTGGGAGTATTTACCAGAAATATCGTCGTAATATTCCTTCAGAATTTTAGTTCTGACGGTGTACCCTAAACTAATTAGGGCATCCCGAAAACCCCTTTGGTCTTGGGTATCTTTCAGACCAGTGTACCAAAAGGCGTTGACGAGTTTTACGGATGGATCTTCAGTGAAAAAAGATAATACCCTTCTCGGGTCAAAAAACCAGCCATTTTTCTGCTGTGCATAAAACATATTATTCCCATCCACAAAGATAGACAAACGATCCCTGCGGAAAGGAATACCACTATGAATTGACATATAAAGTTAAATCGTAAAAATAAAAATAACTAGCGATAATGCTAAGAAATAGAATAGAAGTTAGAAATAAAAATAATAGCTGAGGTTAGTTTAGCGCAATTGTTAACCCCTAGGGAATTGGAGCAACCATCAATGCCCCCCCAGAATACTTGATTCGGCGGAAAAATGGCTAAATCAGCTCATCTCGGCTCAATGGAGGCGATCGCCGTGGGATGGTGACATTGCTGGAGCCTCTAGGGGGGGGGATGGTTCCCATCAGCACATTGCCTTGCCCATAACCAGACCTTTGGGAGGCTAAGGGCTTGCAGGAGGGCTTTTCAAAACTTCTTCAGGAAATGCCCTTTCTCCCTAGGCACAACCGTAACCGTCTGGGTCCTGGAAATCCCAGGCTTCGCAATTCATCAGATCGATGATGTGGTCCCGCAAAAGGTAATCGTGCATTTCCAACTCCCTTTCCACTGCTAACCATTGCCGGGCAGGAATGAATTGACAAAGGGTATAGATGGGCTGTTGGCGATCGAGGCGGTTTTGGCGCACCAGTTCACTGGCGGTGGAGCGAATGACTTCGAGGGAAAAAACTGTTTCTTGATGGAGCGGCGAGGAAATAACCATGGTGGGTCAACCGGAAATGGACAGTGTATAAAAAGCCAATATCTACGGAACTGAGGATTACAGAAGGGCAGGCTGGGGGCTGGACAAAGCCCCAAATGGTAGTAATTTTGACAGCAGACGCAAAAACCTTTAATAATTTAGGGGCAAAATCTGGTCAAGGGAAGGGGAAAAAACCGTATAACCGTAACAAAAAATACAATCTTCCCTATTTTACGAAGGGCGGACAGGCAATGTCACGCTTTTGACCTTAATCTTTTGTTTATCTTTAGCTTTGGTTTTTGCTGGGGTTGGCCCCCTCTTTTTCGTGGCACTGATAAGGGACTAAGCTAGGCCCAGTCGGTCTTTTTTGCTTATGGTGGTCACAGTCGCCCCGGGCGTTTCGCTCCCGAAGGTTGGGTCAACGCCAGCATTAAAGTCACGGCTTTTTGATACGCTGGAAAAATCCATCACCCTTAGCCCGGCTAATCCATCCCTAGTTATGAGTAAAAGTGAGCGTCGTGTTTTTCTGCTGGATTTTGAGAAGCCCCTCTATGAGTTAGAGGAAAAAATTAATCAAATCCGGGAACTAGCCCAAGAAAAAAATGTGGACGTGTCCGAACAGCTCAGCCAACTAGAAAATCGGGCTGAACAGTTGCGCCAGGAAATTTTTAGCAATCTCAATCCTTCCCAGAGGTTGCAGTTGGCCCGCCATCCCCGTCGTCCTAGCACGTTGGACTATATTCAAGCCATTGCGGATGATTGGTTTGAAATGCACGGCGATCGGGGGGGGTACGATGATCCGGCTTTGGTGGGGGGAGTGGCTCGGTTGGGAACTCGGCCTGTGGTGATTATGGGCCATCAAAAGGGAAGAGATACCAAAGATAATGTGGCCCGTAATTTTGGCATGGCGGCCCCCAATGGTTACCGTAAGGCCCTGCGGTTGATGGAACACGCTAATCGTTTTGGCATGCCTATCATCACTTTTATTGATACCCCTGGGGCTTGGGCCGGCATTGATGCAGAAAAGTTGGGTCAAGGGGAGGCGATCGCCGTTAATTTGCGGGAAATGTTTCGGTTAGATGTGCCCATTCTTTGTACCGTCATTGGGGAAGGGGGTTCCGGCGGTGCGTTGGGGATTGGCGTTGGAGATCGGGTATTGATGCTGGAAAATGCGGTCTACACGGTGGCTACTCCAGAGGCCTGTGCGGCCATTCTCTGGAAGGATGCGAAAAAATCGGACAAAGCGGCGATCGCCCTAAAAATTACCGCTGACGATTTAGCCAAGTTACAAATTATTGATGGCATCATTCCCGAACCAAAGGGAGCCGCCCACGCTGATCCATTGGGAGCCGCCGCTAAGTTAAAGGAAGCTTTATTGTTCCACCTCAACACCTTGGCCCAATTGACTGCCCAAGAACGGAAACAATTGCGGTACGACAAATTCCGGCACCTAGGTCAATTTTTGGAAACAGCAGTATAGAGCGAATTAGATGATGAAGGGGGCGGGGGAGACGGAGAAACCAGAGCATTCTGCTGATCAAAGGGACAAAATCAAAAGTCCTCTGCGTTATCCAGGGGGCAAATCCAAAGCCCTGAAGCAAATTTTGCCCTATATTCCCGCTCAAATTAAAGAGTATCGGGAGCCATTTATTGGTGGGGGATCAGTATTTTTAGCTATCAAACAAATTTTTGGCGATAACATTAATAAATATTGGATTAACGACTTAAATTTTGATTTATATTGCTTTTGGCAATGGGCCCAGGATGGCATTACCGAGCTAACCGACGCAGTTACAGAAGTCAAAAATCAACAAACCGATGGCAGAAAACTTTTTGCTAAATTAACTGAAGATGGGCTGGAATTGAATGAATTTGCCCGGGCAGTGCGTTTTTTTGTGCTGAATCGCATCACCTTCTCCGGCACAGTTGAATCCGGGGGCTATTCCCAGCAGGCGTTTGAGAAACGTTTCACCAATTCTTCCATTGCCAGGTTGAATGATTTAGGCAAAATGCTTACCAATGTCGCCATTACCAATCTGGATTATCAGCAATTAATTGATTCACCGGGGGAAGGGGTATTTATTTTTCTCGATCCGCCCTACCTGAGCGCCACTAAGTCCAAACTCTATGGCAAAAAGGGAGATTTACACACTTCCTTTGATCATCAGAGATTTGCTGAAATTATGAAAGCCTGCCCCCATAAATGGTTAATTACCTACGATGATTCTGAAGAAATCAGAAAATTATTTAGTTTTGCTCAAATTATTGAATGGGATTTACAATATGGGATGAACAATTACAAGCAAGAAAAAGCTTCCAAAGGGAAAGAGTTAATGATCAAAAATTATTAGGCTCTGTCGTCAAAATTTCAGTCGCCCCCCTAAATCGACTCAATCAAACGACCGCAATAGTGGGGGGCTTGTATCTAGTTTCCCCCTCAACTTGGGCAGTCAGCAATGACTTGCAAACCTATGCTTGGGCTATTAAGCAGCAAAACATTATGGATCATCCTGAAAATTACGACGTTTGGTCAGAAAAGCCCCGCTGGTGTCAGCCTTGGACAATTTTACTCACTGGGTCAGTGATTATTGCCGCTAGTTGGTTACTGTTCCATCGATGGTGGTTATCCTTACCCGTGGCCGCCGTCATTGCCCTCTGGTGGTGGTACTTTCTCCTGGCCTATCCCCGTTTGGTACGCCAGGCGATCGCCATGGAGCAAGGTTATCCATCCACCTCCCAAGCAAATTCTGATTAGGCTTTATCCGCCCTATCGGGTGAGCATCAACCAAGCCACAAAAAGAGCCGCCACCACCAACTGCACTGCCATCACCGGCAAACCATAGTGTAAAAAACGGTGAAAGGAAATCGGTCGCCCATGTTGTTCGGAAATGCCTGCCGCCACAATATTGGAGGAAGCCCCCACTAAAGTGCCATTGCCCCCCAGGGTAGCGCCAAACATCATGGCGTAAAACAAAGGCAATACTTCCACCGGCAATTGTCCAGCAAAATCAGGGGTCAATATTTCTGGGCCAGCAAAACCAATATTAACTACATATTGTTTGAGCAGGGGAACCATGGCCACCACCAGGGGAATATTGGGCACCACACTGGATAACAATCCCACCGTAAACACTAAAACGATCGCTCCAAAAGCAATATTTTGCCCCACCACCACCGCCAAAAGTTGGGCAAGGGAAGCAGTTACTCCGGTTTTTTCCAAAGAGCCAATAATGACAAAAATGGACATGAAAAAGATGAGGGTGCTCCAATCCACGTCCCGTAAAATATTATGTACAGTGTCAATTTTGCTTTGGTGGGCAAGAAGTAAGGCCAGGCAGGCCCCCATTAGGGCTACCGAAGCGGGGGGAATGGGAACAGGTAAATTTTCACCAATAACGAAAAAAATTAGCACTAAGGCAATAATAATTCCCCCGGCCATCAAGATTTTGGGGTGATTAATTTGGGGATGGGGAAGATCTTCTAAATGGGTAAACCGACTGCGCCAAATTTTACGAAATAGTATCGGGGCGATCGCCAAAATACTAATGATGGCCAAAACCCCCATAAAACTCAGTTTGAATAGGTACTCATTAAAACTGATATTAATGGCATCCCCAACGATAAAAGTAGCGGGATCTCCCACCAGGGTTAACAGTCCAGCACTGTTGGCCACAAAGACCATTAAGATCAATAGGGGGACAAAATCCACGCCAATTTCCTGGGCCAAGGGAGGAATCAGAGGGGCCAAAAGCATCACTGTGGTGGCATTGGGTAACACGGCACAGATGGGAGTTGTGATGGCAATTACCCCCAGCACTAGGAGTTTGCCACTACCTTTGGCTAGCAATACCATTTGAGTGGCTAAATACTGAAAAATGTTGGTGGGCTCGAAGGATCTTACCAACACCATCACCCCAAAAAATAGTGCTAGGGTGGCATAACTTTGACTGATGTAATCAATGCCCTCTTTGAGGGTAATCACATGGGTGAAAACTAGAATTAACGCCCCCAAAAAGGCGGCGATGGTTAGGTGCATTTTCTCCGACATAATCAGGAGAATAACCCCGATAAAAACCCCAAGGGAAAGCAAAGCAGGTATATTGGCCGCCATAAAACCTCCGGACGATTAGAGTAAGCCGTAATCAGTCGAAAATAACCAAAGCAGACAGAAAATGAGCCAAAAAGCACATCATCATCACCCCTTTGAATGAGGGTATTAAAGGAATGGCCACGCCATGGCAGGATGGATCAAAACCAGAACAAGGTTAAGGGCAAAAATTCTCCCAACCTTGAATGGAATAGACGAACAAAAACTAATGACAAAACTCTTGCATCATCAATCTCAACTTTATTTAGAACAGGATGAAATAACAGTCGCGTCCCTGGCTGAGTTCCTCAATAAAGTCAAAACATCGGTGAACAATGATGATTTATTAGTCCTCCCTCAATGCCTACGGGGTTAGCTGACGGGCTAGAAATGAGAGTTTTTCCTTCCTAATATTTTTAGGAATAAGCCCCTAGGTTGGTTCCCCCGCTTCCCATTCCCTCCACGCCACAGCTAAGAAAATTTAGGGCGTATTCAGGGAATAAAAATTAGGCTGACTTGATACTGTTATCTATTGACGTTTGATTCTAGCACAAGCGCCAATCATCTCTCCTATAGTGCCCGTAGCTATGGTTAAACCAGTTAATTTGCCTGATTGTTACCCCTGGGGCTGTTGCCCACCAACCCATACCCTCCCCCGTCGCCATTTTCTGCGGGGCCTGGTGGCTACTGGTTTGTTGGTTGGCTTACCCTCCATGGACAGTGCCGCTGACCCGGGGAATCCATCTCAAGCCAAAGCGTTAGTGCTCAGTTGTATTGATTTCCGTTTCCTTGAATATCAGCATTCCTTTCTGGGGCAACAGGGTTTGAGCCAAGCCTATGATTGGGTAGCTTTAGCGGGAGCTTCCCTGGCCCTGACTGGTTTTCCCCACCCCGCCGAAGCAGAAACCTTTTGGGATCAACTGGCCCTTTCCAAACAGTTGCATAACATCAGTCGGGTGATTATTTTTGATCACCAAGATTGTGGCGCCTACGCTCAGGCTAACCCTTTATCCTTTGGCGATCGCCAGGCGGAGGAAAATTTCCATGCCAGTTATCTAAAGCAAGCTGGGGCAAAAATTCGGGAGCGCTATCCTGATTTGATAGTGGAATTGTACTTTATTGAGCTTACGGGGCAAGTGAATGCCATTGCCTCTTTGGGTTAGGCTGGGTCAAACAAAAAACATTCCCATAGTCCACCGGCGGCGTAACCATGGGAAAAATTAATCTTGAATAGCAAAACTGAGGAAGTTTAGACAATCACAAGCAACAATCTAATCCGAAGAACCCGTTTGCAAAATTTTAGTTTGCCCCTAAAAACCTCAGGTCATAATGGGGGGCTTTTAAAACACTCCCTAAGAATGTTTGGGGCCTAGGCCAATTTTAGGAGCATAAACGGCCCGATCGCCAAGCTCATCTTCAATGCGGAGTAAACGGTTATATTTAGCAACCCGCTCAGAACGACAAAGGGAACCGGTTTTAATTTGCCCCACCCTGGTGGCCACAGCTAAGTCGGCGATCGTCGTGTCTTCCGTCTCCCCAGAACGATGGGAAATAACCGAACGGTAACTATGGCGGGTGGCGAGGGAAATGGTTTCTAGGGTTTCACTCAACGTACCAATCTGATTGAGTTTGATCAAAATGGCGTTGGCAACTCCCAAATCAATGGATTTTTGCAGACGTACAGGATTCGTTACCATCAAGTCATCCCCCACCAATTGGGTTTTGGTGCCCAGGGAAGCGGTTAAACTCTTCCAACTTTCCCAATCGTCTTCGTGTAAACCATCTTCAATGGAGACAATGGGATATTGGCTCACTAGCTTAGCTTGGTAGTCGATGAATTCCTGGGGAGAATGGGAACCACCGTCGTATTCATACTGGCCATTTTTGAAAAATTCACTGGCGGCAATGTCCATGGCCAAGGCAATTTGACTGCCGGGTTTGTAACCAGCTTGTTCGATCGCCTCAATGAGAATATCCAACGCTTCCTGGTTAGATTTGAGGTTAGGAGCATAGCCCCCTTCATCCCCTACTCCGCCAGAGAGTAGTTTCCGTTCCTTCAACACTTTGCCCAACACGGCGAACACTTCTGCTCCCCAACGTAGAGCTTCTTTGAAGGTTTCTGCCCCCACCGGCATGATCATAAATTCTTGAAAATCAACGTTATTGTCGGCATGGGCCCCACCGTTAATCACGTTCATCATCGGCACCGGCAGCACGTTAGCCAGGGGGCCGCCCAGGTAGCGGTAGAGGGGAATGGCTAGTTCAGCGGCGGCGGCCTTAGCAGTGGCTAAGGAAACCCCCAAAATGGCATTGGCCCCCAATTCTTTTTTATTGTCCGTTCCATCCCGGTCAATCATGGCCTGATCCACCGCCATTTGATCGAAGGCATCCAGACCTTCCACCACCGGGGCAATTTTTTCCGTCACGTTCCGTACTGCTTTTTCCACCCCTTTCCCGTCATAGCGCTTGGGGTCTCCGTCCCGCAATTCATGGGCTTCAAAACTGCCTGTGGAAGCACCACTGGGCACCTGGGCAATGCCGTGGGCCCCACTTTCCAGCCGGACTTCCGCTTCGATGGTGGGGCGACCCCTGGAGTCTAAAATTTCCCGGGCGGCGATTTCTTCAATGGTGGCGGGGACTTTACTTAACATCGGTGTGTAATGCTCCAAACACAGTTGACAGCCATAATTATAGGGGTATCCCCTTCCCCTCTCCGGTATTTCTGCCCTGGATACTAGGGGAAAGTTGTGGCCCTGTGACCTACGCTGGCAAAAGTCATAGCCCCAACTCACTCATTTGATCCAGAGCTTCGAGGTAACCAAGGCGATCGCCACGGTTGAGGTAAGCCTGGGCAGAAAACAGCAGATCTTGACGGGAATTGTCTAGTTGTCCGGCTTGGAAGTGGGCCAAACCCCGGTTATAAATGGCGTTGATGTAGTCCGGCCTGAGCACCAGCACCCGGTTGTAGTCGGCGATCGCCTGGGCGTATTGTCCCAGTTGGAAATAACTATTGGCCCGGTTGTAGTAGGCCTTATAACGGTTCGGATCGTAGGTGATGGCCTGGGTAAAATCCTGGATAGCTGTGTGGTGGTCCTGCTGTTGGCTATAGAGGTTACCCCGATTGATGTAGGGGGGAATGTAATAACGGTCCAGGGCAATACTGCGGCCATAATCGGCGATCGCCTGGTCCACATTGCCGAGCCTCTCCCAAGCCAGACCACGGTTATAGTGAGTTTCCGGCGAGTCTGGACTCAGCTTGAGCACGGCCGAAAATAACTCCACTGCTTCAGCGTAATTACCCGCTTCCCCAGCCTTGACCCCCCGGGCAAAAATGGCCTCCGGTGTCATAGCCGATTCCAGCACCACTACTTCCTGGGTTGCTCCGGTCTGACCTAGGGCCATATTCATACCCACGGAGATCGCCAGGGCCAAAGGAATATTGACCAATGCGCCAGCCAAGGACGACAGAAAACTTCTTCCAGTTAAACCAGGGCAAAAGTAATTGCTTAAATCAGCTTTCATTGGGGACTAGCGAGATTATGCTAGAAGGTATTACAACATACACAGCCGGTAAATGAATAAAGGGAAAATGGACCGGAAACTGTGCCGAAGATATCAAAGATAGCAAAAGTGATCAAGCAAAGCTATGGAATTTACTTTTTTACTGCCACTAACTATTGGCTTAATGGTTGGATATAAAGCCTGGGGCTCCCGCCATGATATTGCCCATCTAGCAGTGATTTTTGCCGTTGCCAACCTACTGGCAAGTTTACTCTTAGCGCCCTGGGAAGTCAAAGTTGTTTTGCTAATACTAACGGCTATAGTCGTTGGCCCTTTATGGCAAAGCTTTGAGAATAAAAATACTCTTGCAAATACTCAAACTATTGACAGTAAAGAGACAGAGCTTCATTATCGTGGCATTAGCTACGAATCTTCAAAATCAGCAGCTCCCATCGAAAAAACTGAGAAAATTAGCAAATGTTACCGGGGCATCGACTATGAATCTTCTGAAACATGTACTCCCCAAAATAATGAGGTAAAGGGAAAAGTAATTAAATATCGCGGCGTTGATATAGGAACTAAAAAACAAGACTAATCAGCTTTTTGAGCAATAGCTACAATCCTTGAAAAAACAAACCCATTGCCCCTGGCGATCGCCGTTCGACCTGCCGAGACAATGGGTATATTTATTTGTAAAATAGTTCAGCCTAAAGGCGATCGGAATCTAAACCTGAGCAGGTACATCTTTGGCAATCAACTTATCCCAGCCCAATTCCCCTAGTTGGGAGTTACGCCGTAGGGGACGGGTAGCTAATTCCAAAATATCCCGAGCATTGGTAAAGCCATGGATTTGGGCAAAGGTAAATTCCACCGACCATTTAGTATTGATTCCCTGGGCTTCCAAAGGATTAGCATGGGCCATGCCGGTGATCACTAAATCTGGTTGCAGGGCTTTAATCCGTTGAATTTGATTGTAGTTATCAGGTTTTTCCACAATGTTTGGCAAGGGAACCCCCATGTCAGCACAGGTTTTTTCCAGTAGAGCTAATTCCGCCGCTTGATAACGTTTATCCATATAGGGAATGCCAATTTCAGGGCAGGTCATGCCACAACGAATCAGGAAACGGGCCAGGGAAACTTCCAGCAGATTGTCCCCCATAAAAAATACCGATTTACCCCGAATTAACTTAATGTAATCCTCCAAACTTTCCCAAATTTGGGCTTCCCGTTCCTCCAGTCCTTGGGGTTCAATGCCCAACACAGAGCAAATTTTTTCAATCCAGGCCCTGGTGCCATCGGGACCAATGGGAAATGGAGCACCAATTAATTTACATTTACGCCGACGCATCAATGTGGTGGCGGTACGACTGAGGAAAGGATTAACCCCGGCCACATAGTAACCTTCGTCAATTACAGGTAATTCCGTATAACGTTTGGCGGGTAACCAACCAGATACTTTAACTCCCTGTTTTTTTAACTCTAACGTTAAATTAGTCACCACCGGATCGGGCAGGGAACCAAACAAAACTAACGGCTGATGATCCACATATTCCGACTCAACTTTTTCCGCATCAGCTTTGCGACCAAAGGTTAACAACTTTTGAATGGCATTGCGTTCTTCCTTGTCTTCCCCTTGCACTTGAGCAGAGGTGGGACATTTGTGGGCCATGGAAGCCAGCACCGTATCTTCCCCTTGGGTAAAAGCATAATCCAAGCCATTGGCCCGGGCCGTAACGATGGGAATACCAATTTCTGCTTCTAATTGGGGAGCCAAACCTTCGAGATCCATTTTGATAATTTCGGTGGTGCAGGTGCCAATCCAGACAATCACACTGGGGTTACGATCCCGCTTAATTTGCAAACAAAGCCGTTTCAGTTCTTCATAATCTTTTAACTGGGCAGAAATATCCCCTTCTTCCAACTCTGCCATGGCATAACGGGGTTCGGCAAAAATCATTACCCCCATGGCATTTTGTAGAAAATATCCACAGGTTTTAGTACCGATGACAAGGAAAAAGCTATCTTCAATTTTTTGATAGAGCCAAGACACGCAACTGATGGGACAAAAGGTGTGGTAATTGCCGGTTTCACAGTCAAAATTCAAAGCGGAAGGGGCTTGTTGGGCAACGGTCATAATTAGGTTCTCCTGGGATAGTTTGGATTTTGTTTTACCCCCCTAACCCCCCAATACTGGGGGGAACAGAGTTTGTGTTGTCTGAGTGATTTTTTCTAAAACGCTTGCTAAATCATCAATGACTTGATTGCTGGTAAATCGCAAAACATAATGACCAAATTCTTTGAGTTTTTCAGATCGATATTGATCATATTCCTGTTGGTTATCATGAATGCTTCCATCAACTTCTATTACTAATTTGAGTTGCGGGCAATAAAAGTCAACAATGAAATTACCAATAGGATGCTGGCGACGAAACTTAAAGCCTAAAATTTGGCGATTTCGTAATGAATGCCACAAAATTTTCTCAGCCTGTGTTGCCCCCTTTCTCAAAGTACGAGCTGCTTGCTCAATCTCTTTAGTTGTTCCAGGAATCCTATGGGAATCTTTCATCAGAAATGAATCAAGATTGTCTAAAATACTTTCGGCAACTCTTTGAAAATTTAGGGTTACCAAGTCCCCCAATTTTGGGGGATTTAGGGGGCTTAGTTATCAATCGACGGATCGGATTTAGGAAGCTAGACTTAAACCATCATCAAGTCCAATTCTTTGGCTTGGTTGGCGGGCTGGGCAGGATTGAGGTAGAAGTCAGATAGAAGACTGAATAAATCCCGATCCTGAGCATCCTTGGGTACAACTCCTTCCGGTTGGGACAAAATTTGATCGGCAATGTTCAGATAATAATCACAAACATATTCTAGGGAAGGGTCAGATTCCGCCATTTCAAACAAGGTTTTGCCTTTCACCCGAGAAACTCGAATGTCTTCAATCAGGGGCAAAATTTCCAATACCGGCATGGGTACGGCTTCAATGTATTTATCAATCAAGTCCCGTTTAGAAGTGCGATTGCCAATTAGACCGGCCAGACGGAGGCTATGGGTACGAGCTTTTTCTCGCACAGAAGCAGCGATGCGGTTAGCAGCAAATAGGGCATCGAAACCGTTGTCCGTAACAATCAAACAATAATCGGCATAGTTCAAGGGGGCGGCGAAACCACCGCAAACCACATCCCCCAGCACGTCAAACAAAATAACGTCGTACTCATCAAAGGCGTTCAGTTCCTTCAGCAGTTTCACTGTTTCCCCGACCACATAACCACCACAACCAGCCCCAGCGGGGGGGCCACCGGCTTCAA
The DNA here is from genome assembly GCF_015207985.1 of Synechocystis salina LEGE 00031. Classification (GTDB taxonomy): domain Bacteria; phylum Cyanobacteriota; class Cyanobacteriia; order Cyanobacteriales; family Microcystaceae; genus Synechocystis; species Synechocystis salina. The sequence goes on from NZ_JADEVV010000011.1 coordinate 28,534, forward strand.
CACAATCCACTCCGGCATAACCCTTATAAATCACATCCTCGGGCCAGATGTCTTCGTAGTGGAAATCTTTTTCCTGTAGGGTGTCGATGATGGTGGGAATGAGAAAACCGGTCAGGGTAAAGGTGCTGTCATGTTTGGGATCACAACCAATTTGGAGAACTTTTTTGCCTCGTTTTGCCAATGCCGTGGAGATGTTGCAACTGGTGGTGGATTTACCAATGCCGCCTTTGCCATATACCGCAAGTGTCAGTGTCAAGGGAGTTGCTCCTAAAAAAGTGCTCTGGGGGAATGCTCAGGGTTATTTTTTCACCGCTGGGCTGATCGCATTATTAGCGAGGTTTGGGGTCTTGGGGAAATAGCCTGGGGTATTAATGTGGCTTAAATAGTATTTTGAAGTTTTAAATTCCTTTTCATTGCCTTTAAAACTTATTCAAGCTATTAAAACTCTCAAAAAAAGATTTTGTGTTTTTGATTTTAGTAAAGCGAGACAAAAATAAAATAATTTGCCTGAGTATAGTTACCCATGGCGATCGCCAAAGATGGGGCCAAGATAAAAATGAGGTTTGTACTAAAAAGAATTAGATTTTAAAAGCTTGTTAGCAAAGCCATACAGCAATTAGCAGACGAAAATAGAGAGCCAGTGAACTAAGTAAATCCTGTCCGATCCCCGTGGTCAGCACCGGAGTTTCAATCGTAGAAACAGTCCATTGACCAGAAAAGAACAATGAAAGATAAATAAATGTGAATTTTTGCTCAACAGCCGGAAACTAGCCCAATTGCGTAACCAAACTTAACGAAATTGGCCAGAAGCACCCAGGGATGGAGACCGACGACGACGGGGAGATGAAGAGCCGAACTGATTGCTAATGTCGCGAAAAATATCCCGACGAACCACTGGATAGTCCCCCACCCAGAGGTCTAACTGGGGTAAATAGAGGTCACTTAATTTGCCAACCCTCTCCAACTCAGCATTTTTAGAGAACAACAACATTTCCGCCACCATGCCCGGCCGAATCGCTTTGTACGTTTTCTGTACGGGAGCCTGTACCACCGCCGAAAATCCCTGGCGATCGCCGACCTCCAGGTTAATGCGCCGCTCAATATTTTCCACCAGCACCAACTGCCCAAACTGATCCGCCTGCTGGGTCTGACTAATTAATTCTTCGGTGATGAAAATGTCCAGCACTTCCCCCCGCCAAAAACCCACATAGGGAAAACGACGGTATTGATTATTCCTCACACTGGCCACATAAACTGGACACCAAAGCCAATACATGCCGCCGATAATGAAACAGACCAATTCCACTCCCTGGGCTCCGTGCCCAAAAATTAAGCCCACAATCCAAATAGAAACCACAATTAAGAGGGAGATCAGTAATCTGGCTAAAAGGTTATAGACCTTACCCCAGGCATAGGAATACTGGGCACCAGTAGCAATAACAGGTACCACTTGGTCAAAGGTTTCTTTAGTAAGGGGAATGAGCATGGTAGGGGAAGCAATGGGCTATGGGGTGTATTATATCGAGCTTGGCTAAATGATCCCCCCCCGATCCCCGCCATCTGAGGCAAAGTTTTCCCGGGCCATATTTTGATAAGATTGGCTACAAGTTAGCCACTAACTTTGTACTATCCCGCATCAGGTGCGTAACTCCTATGGCTCTTGGCTATGTTGCCCTTGTCCTCCACGCCCATCTTCCCTTCGTTCGGCACCCAGAAAGCGATTATGTTTTGGAGGAGGAATGGTTATACGAAGCCATCACAGAGACCTATATTCCCCTTATCCATGTATTTGAAGGTTTGAAGCGGGATGGGGTAGATTTTAAAATTACCATGAGCATGACGCCGCCGTTGGTTTCTATGCTCCGGGATCCCCTGTTGCAAAGGCGTTATGAAGCCCATTTATCCTTGTTGCAGGAATTATTAGAAAAAGAAATTGTTCGTAATGAACATAACGGCCATCTACAGTATTTAGCTAATTTCTACGCCCAGGAATTTGCCACCATCCGGGAAACCTGGGAGCGCTACGACGGCGATTTAGTCACAGCTTTTAAGCAGTTTCAAGACAGCAATAATCTGGAAATTATTACTTGTGGTGCCACCCATGGATACTTTCCTTTGATGAAAATGTATCCCCAAGCGGTGTGGTCCCAAATTAAGGTAGCTTGCGAACATTATGAAGAAAACTTTGGGCGATCGCCAAAGGGCATTTGGCTGCCGGAGTGTGCCTATTACGAAGGGGTGGAAAGAATGCTGGCCGATGCGGGTCTGCGGTATTTTCTGGTAGATGGCCATGGCATTTTATACGCCCGTCCCCGACCCCGGTTTGGCACCTATGCCCCCATCTTTACTGAAACTGGGGTGGCCGCCTTTGGCCGGGACCATGAATCTTCCCAACAGGTGTGGTCTTCCCAGGTAGGTTATCCAGGGGATCCAGTTTATCGAGAATTTTATAAAGATTTGGGTTGGGAAGCTGAATATGAGTACATCAAGCCCTACATCATGCCCAACGGTCAGCGGAAAAATATTGGTATCAAATATCACAAAATCACCAGTCGGGATGGGGGACTGTCGGAAAAGGCTTGGTACGATCCCTACTGGGCCAAGGAAAAGTCCGCTGAACACGCTGCTAACTTTATGTACAACCGCCAGCAACAAGTGGGTCACCTAGCGGGCATTATGGGACGTCCTCCCCTGGTCGTGTCCCCCTACGATGCCGAACTGTTTGGGCATTGGTGGTACGAAGGGCCATGGTTTATTGACTATCTATTCCGCAAATCCTGGTTTGATCAAGACACGTTTGAGATGACCCATTTGGCGGACTATCTGCGGGGGAATCCCAACCAACAGGTTTGTCGTCCTTCCCAATCCAGTTGGGGTTATAAAGGTTTCCATGAATATTGGCTTAATGAAACCAATGCTTGGATTTATCCCCACCTACATAAAGCTGCTGAGCGTATGATCGACTTGAGTTATCGAGAGGCGGTGGATGAGCTGGAAGAACGGGCTTTAAACCAAGCGGCGCGGGAATTGTTGCTGGCCCAATCCTCCGACTGGGCGTTTATCATGCGGACGGGAACCATGGTGCCCTATGCGGTACGCCGTACCCGTTCCCATCTGTTGCGCTTTGATAAATTGTTTGATGATATTCGGGCTGGCAAGGTGGATGCGGGTTGGCTAGAAAAGGTAGAAGTTATGGACAATATTTTTCCTAACATCAACTATCGAGTTTATCGACCGATTTAAACTTAAATTATGTAATGTTTAAGTTTTGTTCTCGAAAATTCTTGCGGGGTTTAGGATTATTCTTACTGACAGTTAGCCTCATGGTTGGCACAGTTTTGCTGTGGGAAAATTCCCTGGCTTCCCCCACTAAAGTTCGGGGGGTTTGGTTGACCAATGTCGATAGTAATGTGCTTTACGATTCAGCCCAATTAAAAACGGCGATCGCCGACTTGAAAAGCACTAATTTCAATACCCTGTACCCAACGGTGTGGAACGATGGCCATACCCTCTATCCTAGTGCCGTGGCCCAACAATGGTTAGGGCAAAACCAAGATCCCAAACTAGGCGATCGGGACATGTTGGCGGAGGTAATTAACCTAGGCAAGGAAAAATCTTTGCGGGTTATTCCTTGGTTTGAATTTGGCTTTATGGCCCCGGCGGACAGTGAGTGGATCAAAAACCATCCCCATTGGTTGACCGCCAATGCTCAGGGGGAAACTATTTGGCTCGAAGGGGGCGTTATTCCTCGGGTGTGGTTAAATCCTCTCCATCCCGAAGTACAACAGCTAATTACTGCTTTATTGGTGGATTTAGTCCGTCGGTACAATGTCGATGGCATTCAATTGGACGATCATTTTGGTTATCCCTACAATTTTGGTTATGACCCCATCACTGTTGAGTTATACCGCCAAGAGACAGGCAATGAACCGCCCCCGGCCCCTGAGTTAAACCTAAATCAAAACTGCGTTAGCTCCGACCCTGTTTGGCAGCAATGGACCGATTGGCGATCGGCTAAAATTAGTCGCTACGTGCAGAGTTTAGTGCCCATTTTAAAAGCAGTAAAACCGGATTTGATCATTTCCATTTCCCCCAATCCCCAAACCTTTTCCAAAAATTGCTTTCTATTAGATTGGCAAACTTGGCATCAAGCCGGAGTGGTGGATGAGTTGGTTCTACAGATTTACCGAGAAAAACAAGCCTCTTTTACCGGGGAATTACAACAATCTTTAGTACAACAAACTAAAATGGAAATCCCCGTAGTAGTGGGCATCCTAAGCGGCTTAAAAAATCGTCCCATTCCTCCCCAAAGAATTCAACAGCAAGCCCAATGGGTTGATGATCAAGGTTTTGCTGGCACTTCTTTCTTTTTCTATGAAAGTTTATGGAATCTGGAAACGGAAACCAGCCCTAATCCCTTCGGTTTACGGCAACAGTGGCAAAGATTGTATCGACAGCTCAACCGTTAACTTGATCGCTCATTGGGTAACAACTGGGAAGATTTAGAAAAGTGACTAACCCTTTGAGAAAGTGCTTGAAAAGCTCTCCTGACTACCCACGCTTGGGGATAGATTGGATACAAATCCTCCAGCCCCAGGTAATTTAGGGGAAAACTAAAGCTTCGCCAACAAGTTCTAAGTAATCGCCGTTTCCATTTCCCGATCAAAGTAGTAAAAGCGGTGAGCATCAACCACAAACTTAACTGAGTCTTTTTGTTTAATATTTACCCTGGGGTCAATGCGGGCCACAAATTCTGTGCCGGCGGCGGTTTGGGCATAAACAATCAATTCATTACCCATCATTTCCACTAGGTTAATGGTAGCGGGTAATTCCAGTGGCTCAATTTCTAGCGGTAAGTACTGGGGATGATAAATATTTTCAGGGCGAATACCGAGGGTAACGGCACGATCGCCGTTTTTAGCTACGGTTTCTGGTGATGGTAGGGCCACACCATCTAAATTAAGTTTTTCTTCCCCTGCTTGACTTGATCTTTCTACCTGAAAGAAGTTCATGGCGGGACTGCCAATGAAACCAGCCACAAATAGGTTAGCGGGCTGATTATATAAATTAGCGGGGCTATCCACCTGTTGTAGAATGCCATCCTTCATCACGGCAATCCGATCGCCCATGGTCATGGCTTCCACCTGATCGTGGGTAACGTAAATGAAGGTGGTGGTCAGATCGCTATGGAGTTTGCTGATTTCTTTGCGGGCCTGCACCCGGAGCATGGCATCCAAATTGGAAAGGGGCTCGTCCATCAAAAATACGGAGGGTTTACGCACAATGGCCCTACCCACTGCCACCCGTTGCCGTTGTCCCCCAGACAATTCTTTCGGTTTACGGTGTAGTAGTTTTTCAATACCCAATTGTTCAGCGGCACCATACACCCGTTGCTTAATTTCGTCTTTGGACTTGCCCTGTAAATCGAGGCTAAAGGCCATATTGTCATAGACGCTCATGTGGGGATAGAGGGCATAGGACTGGAACACCATGGCAATGTCCCGATCTTTGGGGGATAGTTCATTCACCCGGCGATCGCCAATGCAGATTTGTCCTTGACTAACGGTTTCCAGCCCGGCCAAAAGTCGTAGAGAAGTGGTTTTGCCACAACCGGACGGCCCCACAAACACTAAAAATTCCCCGTCTGCAATCTCCAAATTCAAATTATTAACGGCGACATAATCATCAAACTGTTTAGTTACCTGTTCAAAACTGACACTAGCCATAGGCAAAAATTACGATACAACAAAAAAATCAAACGGTGAAAACTAACTGGTGCAATCCCTTCCATAACTCCCCGGCAATGGGGAACCCGGGGCGACCACAGAGGACGGCTCAACCACTTTAACTACTGGGAAAAATGGGCTCGTCGGCGCTGGGCCGCCTGTTTAAATGCCGCTACATATTGGTCATGGCCACCAGGAAAAGCCACATTGATCTGCAATGGATCTTCCCGATCCCGCATATCCCCAGGGCCTGCCACCACTTGGGTTTGCCCTGCCACGGTTTCTAGTTGTAGGGGTTGACGGTTTTTTACCTCCCCTTGGGAACTGTCCACATACACCACTAAGTTACCCTGATTTCCCAAATCTCCCAAGTCTTGGATCAATTGCAAAAATTGGCGATCGCTCCCGCCGCGTCGAATTTCCCCGGTAGCTTCATCCACCTGGCTAGTGATCGTATCCCCGACCCCAATGATTAGGGGCATCAAGTCCAGATCAAATTTCGTTTTCACCAAATGCAACAAATCCTGGTGGGATGGGGGGGCTTGGCGAGCACTAAAACTTTCCCCCAAAGGATATTGCCCCGTCCGACTGTGGTAGTAACGGTTCAACAAGGCCAAAACCCCCGCTTCTTTCACTCCCCCCCGCAACATAAACTGAAAGTCGGTGGTGCCGGAATCTCCAGCCTTGGCCCAACGAATAATTTCCTTACCCTGTTCATCCCGGCCCAAATTAGGGGCATAGTGGACGAAAAAACTGTTACCCAAACCCTGACCCCCCGCATCTGCCATTAGTTGGTCCAACAATTGAGCCATGGTTTCCTGTAAATCCCGGTAAATTTGCGGAGTGTCCTGTAACAAATTAGCCAAGGTATTTAAATTCGCTGTGGGGGAAGCCACATTATCTAAAACCGAAGCATCGATGCCCATTTGCAACTGCTCCGGGGACAAGGAATGGTGGCGATCGCCAAAAAAAGTCTGTAAGCAATTGGTAATTCTCTGGGGCACTGCCGCTAAAAACTCCAACTCCGTTTGCCCCACTCCGGGATGACTCACCTTGCCATGACGATCCTGCCACTGCACTCCCCCGGCCGCCAAACCAGGCAAATATAAACCCTCCTGTTGCACAAAAGGTACATCCCCAAAGGCCCGTTCCACAATGCCCTGTACTCCTCTTTTCCCCACATGCTCCCCATTGGTCAACACATAAAAATGCTCCGCAAAGAGAGTGGTGGCCCGGACATAATCAGCATCAATGCGACGGCCAAGGGGGTCTTGCACTAACTCCATGCAAACCCCATCCAGGTCTTGGACAATGAGTAAATTTTCAGTTTGGATTAAGGTTTGACAAAAAGCTCCATGGTCGAGGGAGAAACGTTGTTGGTGTAATACCATTATTGATTTGATTAATTTTTCGCATCTTGACTGGACTATCAGCGGCGTAGAGGCAAAATAGGACTGTCCGTGCCCCGGCTTAACAACTCGGTAAAATCCGCCACTGGCAGAGGACGACTAAAAAGATAGCCTTGCAACTCGTCACACCTCATGTCCGCAATGGTATCGTATTCTGCCCAGGTTTCCACCCCTTCGGCAATGACCCGCAACTCCAGTTCGTGGGCCAGGTTGATGATCGAGGCGGTGATAGTTTTGTTTTTGGCGTTTTGATCAATGTGACGAATAAAGCTTTGATCTATTTTCAGAACGTCAAAGGGGAACTGCTGCAAATAACTCAGGGAAGAATAACCAGTACCAAAGTCGTCGATCGCCACGCTGAAGCCCCCAGCCCGGAGCCCATTCAACTGGTCAATGGAATCCTGGACATTTTTCACCAAGAGGGTTTCGGTTAATTCCACTTCCAATTGTTGGGGACTAACATCATATTTTTGGGTGCCGAGCCGCAAAATAGAAATCAGATCTTCTCCATGAAATTGTTGGGCAGAAATATTGATCGCCACTTGCACCGGATCCAGCCCTAGGCAGTGCCATTGCTGACATTGACGCAAAGCCGTTTCAATCACCCATTCCCCCACCACGCTGATAAAGCCTGTTTTTTCGGCGATCGGGATGAAAATTCCTGGGGAAACAAAGCCTTTACGGGGATGATGCCAACGGATGAGCGCTTCACAGCCGATCAGACAATGGTTATGAATGGCTACTTTCGGTTGGTAAAAAAGACAAACTTGTCCGGTGTTTAAACCCACTTCCAAATCTCGCCAAATTTCTGCCTCATCGGGGGTTAAGGTCGGTGTGCCTGTGCTACTGGAGCGGCGGCGCCTATCGCTGGACGAAAGGGGCAGATTTCTCTGATAAAAGGCTGATAACTTGGCTTGTTTTTGCAAGCGGCTATTAACTGCATTCAGCAAATCTTCTTGTTTAAAAGGCTTGATTAAATAATCATCTGCTCCGGAATTCATCCCCTTGCGAAAATCTTGCATAGTCCCCAGGGCCGTCAGAAAAATGAAGGGAATGGCCGCTGTTTTAGGGTTCTGTTGTAGGGCTGTAATCAAGCCGTGGCCGTCCATTTCCGGCATCATCACATCACAGATGATTAAGTCGGGCATCACCTCCAGAGAGTTGAGCAGCCCCATGGCCATAACCCCATTTTCCGCTTCTAGAATCCTGTAGTTTTCCAAACTCAGAGTTTCCCCAATCAACTCCCGGATAATACTTTCATCCTCAACAACTAAAATAGTACTCATAGGGATTAATCAATCAAATCTTTGTCGGGGGTGCCAGGGCAGTTTTTCGGGCGGGCTCTGATTGTCATCCTAGCCTAATTTCCCCGATTTCAAGACCAAATTAACTTGATTTTTCTCCTTTACTGTCCCTAGGTGCAGGTTGTCAGGTCAGGCTAAGATGGTGATAGTTACTACGACTACCCCATCCTCCATTCATTTTCCCTCGGCGATCGCCCTGTCTAGACTTCCACTATGAGCGCAAGAACCTTATTTGACAAAGTTTGGGATCTCCACACCATCAGTGTTTTGCCATCGGGTCAAACCCAACTCTTCATCGGGTTGCACCTGATTCACGAAGTCACCAGTCCCCAGGCTTTTGCCATGCTGAAGGAGCGGGGATTGCGGGTCATGTATCCAGAAAGAACAGTGGCCACGGTGGACCACATTGTGCCGACGGAAGATCAACAACGGCCCTTCCAGGATTCCCTGGCCGAAGAAATGATGCAGGCGTTGGAGACCAATACCAAGGCCCATAATATTCGCTTCCACCCCATTGGCTCCGGCAATCAGGGCATTGTCCACGTCATTGCCCCGGAACAGGGCCTAACTCAACCGGGTATGACCATTGCCTGTGGCGACTCCCACACTTCGACCCACGGAGCCTTCGGGGCGATCGCCTTTGGCATTGGCACCTCCCAGGTGCGGGACGTATTGGCGGCCCAGAGTTTGAGTTTAAACAAATTAAAGGTGAGAAAAATTGAGGTTAACGGTGATTTAGCGCCAGGGGTCTATGCCAAGGATGTTATTCTCCACATTATCCGCAAATTAGGCGTTAAGGGCGGTGTCGGCTATGCCTACGAATATGCCGGGTCAACCTTTACCGCAATGGACATGGAAGAACGCATGACCGTTTGCAATATGTCCATTGAAGGGGGGGCTCGCTGTGGTTATATCAACCCAGATGAAGTGACCTTTGCATACCTGAAAGGGCGGGAGTTTGCTCCCCAAGGGGAAGATTGGGACAAGGCTGTGCAATGGTGGCGCAGTATCGCCAGCGACCCCGATGCAGTCTATGACGATGTGGTTTCCTTCCGGGCAGAGGACATTGAGCCCACCGTTACCTGGGGCATCACCCCCGGCCAAGGCATTGGTATTAGTGAACCCGTTCCCACCCTCGACAGTCTCGACCCCGATGACCAGGCGATCGCCAGCGAAGCCTACAAATATATGCAATTCCAGCCGGGACAACCCCTAAAGGGCACCAAGGTCGATGTTTGTTTCATTGGTAGTTGTACCAACGGCCGCCTGAGTGATCTGGAAGAAGCAGCTAAGGTGGCCAAGGGTCATCAGGTAGCAGCGGGGGTAAAAGCCTTTGTGGTACCTGGTTCCGAACAAGTGAAACAACAGGCCGAAGCGGCGGGATTAGATCAAATTTTTCAAGCGGCGGGCTTTGAATGGCGGGAAGCAGGCTGTTCCATGTGTTTGGCCATGAACCCCGATAAACTCCAGGGTGATCAACTGAGTGCTTCTTCCTCCAATCGCAACTTTAAGGGGCGCCAGGGTTCTGCCTCTGGTCGCACTTTGTTAATGAGTCCAGCTATGGTGGCGGCGGCGGCCATTACGGGGCAAGTGGCCGATGTGCGGGAACTAGTCAGCTAAGTGAATTAGAAGGGGGAACTGCCTGCCAGAACTGGCCGAAAAAGAATCTGACCAGTCATCTCGCCGCTGCCATAGTATCTGTTATCCTCGGTTACCACTAAAAATCTGTTTTAACAACTTCCCGCCCCTCAAATTTGGAGCAAATTTTAGATAAAAGTCCTTTTATTGGCGTTGCTTTAGTGGATCGATTGAGGGGAAAAACTAAAACTTTGTCAACAGGCCCTAGGGGCTTGCCAATTTTTCCAGATTGCCTGAACGCACCCATCCCTCGGTGCCCCCCACCCGTAACTTTGACCACTCCCCCTCGGTGGCCAACACCACCACTTCATCGTTGTAGTTAATGGTGGCGAGGGAATCAGAATCCCGATCCGGCTCGGTACGCACATTTAAGCCCCCATTCCAAATGACCTTAGCTTTATAAGCCCCAGGGGGAAGCTCTTCTGTGGGGGAAGGGGAAGGACTCGGTTGCGGTGATGCTTGGGGCGATGCTGTCCCCGTGGGGGAGGGCTTGTCATCTTTGGGCTGACTTTGTTCTTCAGGAAATAAGGGCTTTTCTGGATTAGCCGCAAAACGGTTGAAAATCAAATAGCCCGCCAGGGAAATCCCCCCCACAAACAGGGTCACCCCCAGGATAAAGCCGATGAAAAACTGTAACAGCCCGGACAAACCTTTCATACTGGTCAACGAATTTGCACAATAATGCTGGGTTATTTTAGCGAATAGACAATCTTCACCAAGGGAACCTCTGCCTTCGTATCGATGGATTTGGCCCAGATTAGGTTCCGTTCCCCATTGCTCAATCCGCGTAACTATAGGGATCCGCAGGAGTTGGCACCACTTCCACCGACTGGGCTTCCACCACTACCTGGCGCTTTTCTCCCCCTTGCCTACCTTGGTCCGGTGAACTGGGTAAGGTTGCGGCCACCATTTGCCCTTGGATGGTTAACCAAGTATCGGGGGGGTACTGGCTACGGGAACCTTCTAAACGGACAGTCAAAGCCACAGGGTAGGCATCCACTGCACAGCAGGTCAGAATAAAGCGGCTGATGAGGAGATAATTATCTGGCAAATAGTCGGGGTGAACGACAAAGCCCGTTACATTAACCTTTTGACCGGCGTAAACGTCCGGCTCTGGATAGGCGCTGATGGTGCGGACCCAATCCACCAGGGTGCGGTCTTCCGGCTTGATCTGGGAGGCAAAGCTGGATATCTGGGTTTGGGTAGGGGGCAAAGTGGTACTAATACCCCGTTGGATGGCCAATTGGCTGCTGAAGACAGAGGGAGTGATAAAAAGCCCCATCACGGCTGTAACCAACAACAGAGCGGTGCCCATGCCCAGGGGTAAAACTGCTACGTGGGTGACACTATCTTGGTTGCCATTCCCACTGCGACGGGCCCTTTTTAACCAACGTCTTCCGGTTTGGAACAACCTTAGACCGCCCAAAAACAGCAGGACAAAGCCCGTTACTGTCACCAGTCCAAAGTAGTTGGGGTGAATTAATAGCCTCAGTTCCCCAGAGACAGAATACTTGAGCATCAACACCCCCCAGGCAAGAATGCCCAGACCGTCCAACTGGTCTAGGACAGACCGGAGGGGGGCAAACTTCTGGGTTAGGGATTTTACTGCTTTAACAGGAGCGGTCATGGCCATAGTGCGAGGAAAGGAACTGGCCCTAGATTACCGTGCCATCGGCGATCGTCACATTTTTGATCACCACCACAATGCCGTTGCGGATGTAAAAGCCCAACTCTTCCCGGTTAGCTTCTTGGACATTTTCTTTGTTGACAATCATGACGTTTTTGCCGATGCGGGCATTTTTGTCGATAATCGCCCGTCGAATGGTGGTGTTGGGCCCAATGCCGGCGGGACATTTGCCGTTACTTTCCAAAGATTCCCGTTCCGGGGACGATTCATAAAAGTCATTGCCCATTAAGAGGGTATCTTCAATGGTGCAACCGGACTCAATGCGGCTACGGATGCCTAAAACGGAGTGGTGAATGCGGCAATCTTTGACGATACAGCCTTCTCCAATCATGGATTCCGTCACGGTGGCGTTCAGCATTTTGGTGGGCGGCAAATAGCGGCCCCTGGTGTAGATGGGGGCATCTTCGTTGTAGAAGCTGAAGTCGGGATGGGGCTGTTTCGTGAGGGCTAGGTTAGCTTCGTAAAAAGCTTCAATGGTACCTATATCTTCCCAGTAATCATCAAACAAATAGGCTTGGAGATTATAGTCCTTGGCGGAATCGGGAATGATTTCTTTGCCAAAGTCAGTGGCGCTTTCGTATTTCTCCAGTAGGTTGTGCAGTACTTCTTTTTTGAAGACGTAAATGCCCATGGAGGCAATGTAGGGATTGAGCTTAGCCTTTTCTGGGCTCAGACCGAGGAGGGTGGTGTCCACCTGCATTTGGCGCAGGGCATCTCCTTTCGGTTTTTCAGAAAAATTGACTACCCTGCCTTGGGCGTCTATTTTCATCAGGCCTAATTCGGGGGCTTTCTTGTCATCTACGGGGACAACGGAAAGGGTGATGTCGGCGTTAGTTTCCCGGTGGCGTCGAACAAATTGGGCATAGTCCATGCGATAAAGATGATCGCCGGAGAGAATGAGATACTCATCCACGTCCCATTCCCCCAGCAACCAAAGATATTGACGCACCGCATCAGCCGTACCTTGGAACCATTCGGGACTGTCCTTGGTTTGTTGGGCGGCTAGCACCTCCACAAAGCCTTCCTGGAAACCGGCAAAATTGTATGCCCTAGTCAAATGGCGGTTTAGGGAGGCGGAATTAAACTGGGTGAGGACGTAAATTTTAACGATTTCTGAGTTGATGCAATTACTGACGGGGATATCAATGAGGCGATACTTTCCGGCCAAGGGGACTGCGGGTTTGGCTCTGAGTTTGGTTAAAGGATAGAGGCGGGTCCCGGCCCCACCGCCCAGGATAATCGCTAAGACACGTTTCACAAGCAGACCTCTCGATTGCCAACAACACACTTCGAAGTCAAGTGTAGAACCGACGGGGACATCTGGAAAGGGAATCTGGACGGAAATTCCGGCTAGCCAGCGGGTTTTAATGCCCCAGGTAGCAATGGCGATCGCCGTTAGGATTCGGGGCCAAGTTGGGGGATCACTTTTGGGGTACGGATAACCGAAACGGCGAAGATCGGAAACTGCCGCTGAGTAAACTGTCCCTGGCTTCGTATGATGATGGGGTTACCCCCATTGCTGGGGAACTGGGCAAATCTGGGGAGCTGATCGGGTTCCTGGAAGTTTTGCCAGTCTACTAAATTTCCTAAACATCCTAAACATTAAATCTAAAGACCTATGGCAGTACTCGAAAAAGGCAATATCACGATCCACACCGAGAATATTTTCCCGATTATTAAAAAGTCTCTCTACACTGACCATGAAATCTTTTTGAGGGAACTGATCTCCAACGCCGTTGATGCCATCAGCAAACGGAAAATGGCCGCCTTCGCCAGCGACGGGGCCCAGGAAGTGCCGGATCCCCAAATCACTTTGGTGGTAGACAAGGCTAATAAGACCCTTTCCATTACCGATAACGGCATTGGCATGACCGTCGATGAGGTGAAAAAATATATTAACCAAGTAGCCTTTTCCAGTGCGGAGGAGTTCATCGAAAAGTTCCAAAAGTCCGCCAATGATCTGATCGGTCACTTTGGTTTGGGCTTTTACTCCGCTTTCATGGTGTCCCAAAAAGTGGAAATTGATACCCTTTCCTATCAAGAAGGGGCCCAGGCGGTGCATTGGAGTTGTGATGGTTCACCGGAGTTTGAACTAACCGATTCCGATCGCCAACAGGTGGGGACCACCGTCACCCTAACCCTATTAGATGATGAACAGGAATATTTAGAAGCCGGTCGCATTCGCCAATTGGTAAAAACCTACTCTGATTTTATGGCGGTGCCCATCCGCTTTGAAGGGGAAACGTTAAATAAGCAACGGGCCATCTGGAAGGAATCCCCCCAGAATCTAACCAAGGAAGATTACCTGGAGTTTTACCGCTACCTGTACCCTTTCCAGGAAGATCCGCTGCTGTGGGTACATCTCAACACCGATTACCCATTTTTGCTCAACGGTATTCTTTATTTCCCCAAATTACGTCCCGATGTGGATGTGTCCAAGGGGCAAATAAAACTTTTCTGCAACCAGGTTTTTGTCAGTGACCATTGCGAGGAAGTCATTCCCGAATTTTTGATGCCGCTCCGGGGAGTAATTGACAGTCCCGATATTCCCCTTAACGTTTCCCGCAGTGCCCTCACCAACCACCGCACCGTGCGCCGCATTGCCGACTACATTGCCAAAAAAGTTGGCGATCGCCTCAAATCTTTGTATGACGAAAATCCCGAAGAATATTTGAAATGTTGGGAAGACATTGGCACCTTTGTCAAATTTGGCTCCCTGCGAGAAGATAAGTTCAAACAACAGGTGGAAGACCTGTTACTCTACCGCACCACCTACAAAGCCGAAGTTACCGAGCCTAAAGTGGAAGTTTTAACGGAAGATGGTGATGCCTGGTCCGATGCCCAACAGGATGATGGCGTTAATCCCTACGAAAAAGAGGGCTACACCAGCTTAAAGCGTTACTTGGCCAGGAATAAGGAACGCCACGAAAATCGGGTTTTCTACTGCACCGATCAGAGCACCCAAGCGACCTATGTGGAACTGTATAAAAATCAGGGCATTGAAGTCCTGTTTATGGATTCCTTCATTGACACCAATTACTTCATTCCCTTCCTGGAAAAAGAGTACAGTGACGTCAAATTTTCCCGGGTCGATTCAGAACTGGATCAAAGTCTGATTGAAGAGGACAAGGCCAGCGACATTGTCGATCCGGCCACCAACAAATCCCGCAGTGAGCAAATTAAGGAAATTTTTGAAAAGGCCCTCAACAATCCCAACATCAACATCAAAACCCAATCCCTAAAATCCGACGATCCCCAATCTACGCCCCCCGCTATGGTGTTATTGCCGGAAGCAATGCGCCGCCTCCAGGAAATGACCGCCATGATGCAACAGCAAGCCATGGCTTTCCCGGAGCAACATGTGCTGGCGATCAACACCAATCATCCTCTGATTCAAAACATTCTGTCCCTCAGCCAAGGCAGTATTGTCACCGGCAGTGGAGAATCTCCTTCAGCAGAATTAGCCAAGTCCCTTTGTCAACACGTTTATGACCTGGCATTAATGGCCCAAAAAGGTTTTGATGCGGAGGGCATGAAGGGTTTCATTGAGCGTTCCAATGCGGTGTTAACCCGTTTGACCAAACAGTAAATTTTTGACAAAATAACATCAAAAATTACCTGGAAACAGGGGGCAGCCAATCCTACTTTTTTGGAGGTTTCCCCCTCTTTTTTTAAATGAACTGGAGCTAATCTAATCGAGAATGTTGGGATACAATCAGATTAAGCTTTAGTGTTATCAAGAATATTATTAATGGTTTAATCTAAAACGATGCGGACTCTAATCCAACAGTAAATTGAAGTAACTTGCTATTTTAATTTAATACAAAATTAATAAAACAATGACAAATACTCCAAAAAGAAATCTGAAACCAACTTTTCAGTTGACTCCTGTAGACAAACCAGACATGTCTCCTTACTTATTTCATTTAACGACAAAGGATAATCTTATTCAGATTCTTAAAGATAAATTTTTAAAATTACAAAAACCTCGCGGTAGTCACTCAGACAAACATGATTATGCAATGGTTTGTTTTACAGAAAGTCCACCTTTTGCATTAGATTTTTTTAGATATAGGTGGAATGACAATAAGGATAGAGATGATTTAAAATACGGAATAGGTTTTAGCAAGGAAAAAATGGTTAGAAAAGGAGTTCGTCCAACTGCTTATTTTGATAGAGAGTTAATAAAACTTGTCCAATGGCTTCAAGAAAAATTGAATAATAATAAAGAAAAGTATGAAGTAGAAAATAAAGAGATGCATAAATTGGCAGGACAGATATCACCGTTAATTTTTGGAAATATAAATAGTCGAAATAATTTACAAGGTTATTCATGGGAAAGAGAATGGCGGTACACAAAGGGAAACAAAGAAGACATAGAAAAAGAAACTGAGGAGGAATATAAATTAAAATTTAATTATGACGAGATAACATATATTTGTTGTCCTGACGAAGATAAAAGGCAGATTCAGGAAATAGTTGGAAATACTCCAAATATCAAATACTTGAAGACTTGGGAGGAATATAATGAAATAATTGATTTTTTGAGCGCAAAAGATTCCTATCAAGAAGATGAAGTAGAAGAATTAGAAGAAAAGCAACATCGTATTAGAAATTTGATTATCCGTTACGAATCAGGCTATCAACAGATAGACAAATTAAAAGAACATCTAGATCATATAACTGAAAGCATAGAAGATAAAATAGAACGGCAAAATATTATTAATATAATCTCAAATAAACTCGGAAAAGATGCAGCTACCGGAGGGGTAGAAAAAATAATAAAAAAGAGTAATATGAGCATAGAACGTATTGTTAATAATCTTGCTTATACTCTTTGTAGTGAATATACAGACCCAGGTCGCTTTTTATTTAAGAGCATAGAAAAAGACTACTACACTACCTGTTCTGAAGATAAAAAAATAGATGAAGTTAATAAACAAAAAAATAAAATCATGGGTGAACTTGACCAATTTAGAAAAATAGCTGGATCTTGAAGTCTGATTGCTTGCGAAAAATCATGCCTACTTGAAATAAAATTAAGCCAATAAAGTTTTATATTAGGTCTGTATTAAAAATATATTATTTTACACCCTAATAATCCCCAGCTCATGCAATTAAATGCTAACTGGGGAAAAAAATTAGATTTCTGTGATTACGGCTAGGCAACTACGGCAAATAATTCCTCAAAGGACTGTACGGGAATATCCGGCTTACTGATAATTTCAACAATTTTATTTTTGGCACTAGGAGAAAGGAGAGATTCCACACAGACCTCTGCTACTTTTTGTCGGGGAATACTACCATCAAATAATGTATCCGCCCCGGCCATAACAATGGCATTGTCGTTATCCTCATTTTTGAGTCCTCCTGGCCGCACAATGGTGTAGGGCACACCGCTCTGACGGAGATAATTTTCGCCCCACTGTTTCCAGACCAAAATTAGACCGAACAGGTTGAGGGGATGGAAGAAATTGGATACACAGAGGGAAGAGACCAGCACCAATTGTTCAATGTCGCTGGCCTTGGCCACATCCACTAGGTTGCGGGTACCCAAATAATCCACTTTAAATGGCCCGGTCAAATCCACACTCGGCCTGGCTCCGGCCGCACTAATCACCGTAGTGCAATCGGCGATCGCCGCTTTGATAGTTTCCGGTTCCAACAAATCCCCCACCATAATTTCCGTCCCTGGGGGCAATACCGCTTTAGCACTGTCATAGTTCCGTACCAAAGCCCGCACTGCAATTTGGCGATCGACTAGGGTGTTGACAACCCGTTTGCCCGTTTCTCCGGTGGCACCGACAACTAAAACTTTCATAGGTAAATTTGATGGATTCTGGAGTAATGTAACCGCCCTCAACCTAGAGCTAGAAAGCAATTTCCGCCAAGCGGCGTTGCAACATTTGGGGAAATTGGCCGTAGTACCGCTTATTTAACGGTGAAGGATGGGGTAAAGGCATTAATTTAACAATTTTTTGACTACTTTTGCCCGCTCCTGTGTTGGCTTTGATCAACACATCTAAGGAAGATTCATAGCGATCGCCACCCCGGAAAAATTCATCCAACTGTCCCTTAGCGCCATAGGGGGCGAACCATTTAAAAGCTTCCGTTCCTAGGGTAATAATTTGTTTGCCCTGCCAATGGAACACCAATAACTGCTCCACAAAAGGACGAAACCGCTCCTTCACCTTAACGGAATAGGCCTTATTCTCCGGGGGTTTGTAGGGCACTGTATTGGTAAGCAAAATCCTTTGGCAAACAGTTTGCAGATCGTCTTGACCTTTGGGCGTCCGACCTTGCCAAGCTTCAAAAAAGCCCTTCCTCACTAAGCGGCCCGCCGCTCCGATCAAGGGTTGTCCTTGGCGTACCTCATCCGCTCCCAGATCTCGACCAAAAAAACAAAGCTGACTGCCCAGATTCCCTCCGAACAAAATCGGCTCTAGGGCATCCTTGCTGGCCTGCTGGTAAATGGGAGAATCTAAGGGAAAAGGCTCCCGTTCTGCTTCTTGACGAATACTACGGATCAGGGTTTGAAGCTCTGACATGGAAAAACTGAATAACTGATTGGCAAGAGAATTGGCAAAGGAAACTAGGCACCCAGGGCCCAATTTAGGGAGAAATGTCCCAGGGCCACAGACAGCTAAATGTTAAAGACTGTTGCAGAAGCGTGCGTCTCCGCTAATGCCATGGTAGTTTTTATAGGGATCCCAAGTCCCTCGGTTGGATACTTTTCAGTTATTTTTTTAGTTAACAGCATTGCTCAAGGAGGAAAAAGGACAGTGTCAGCGACCCCGGTAGATCTTCCCCAGCCCCAAGAAGCCATCAGTGATTACGTGGCGGAATTGCAACTGCACATGACTCTCCAGGCCCGTAACCTGGTGCCTACCCTAACCCAAGCCCCCGGGCCATGCCATAGCCTTGTGCATGAAAGCCAAGCCATGGTGGAAAAAATTATCTCCCGCCAGCGTCGTTAGGAAGTTTTCTTAGTACTTCCTGATATTCTCTGCAGCAGAGTCAAGCCAAGAAGTTTTCATTTCGTCCTGAATAATGGTTTCCCCGATGGCCTACCAATGGTTGTCGACGATGGTGGTATAATCCTGACTTTGCTGCATCAAAAATGGTGCGTCACAAAAAAGCCCAAACCTAGAGATGGAAGGTAGCAGTGCCTGTGTGGTTGGACCAAGGTCAGACCTGAAGCAATCTGCTCCCCCATGGTTCGCGGTTCTGAACTTTATTGGAAGCCCATGATCAAAAATCGTTTTCCCTGGCTAAAAGTTGGCGCCCTTGCCACCAGCGCTGCCCTGTTAAGCACCACCCCGGCCTTAGCCGACCAGCCAGAAACCTTTGCCAGCGTTGACTATTTTCAGGGTAGGCAGTCAGTTCCCATCGAAGTGGAAATGCCAACGGGGGGATTTGGCAACATTGGTTCCCCTATTTACCAAGGGGCTTGCCCTGCTACCTTTGAACCCATTGTGCAGCGCATTGTGGGGGCCAAGGCCATCGCCAACTGGGGGGTATTGGTGGAACGATTGGACGATCGCCGGGTGCTATATAGCCATAACGAAAATAAGTTCTTTATTCCTGCTTCCAACGCGAAGATTTTCACCACAGCGGCGGCTCTACAAAGGTTGGGTCCCAACGCCACAGTGCGTTCCCAGCCCCTGCGTAACTGGGTAATGACCACCAATAAACGCTCCAACAACAGCTATGCAGAACTGTTGCTCAACACCGTGGGGGGGCCAGGGGCCGTTAAAGCGGCGGTGGCAGAATTGGGGGTTAATCCCCAGGGTTTTCGAGTGGCAGACGGTTCTGGTTTGTCCCGCAATAATGCGGCTACGCCCCGCTCCCTAGTAGATACCCTCCAGGCCATGTACCGCAGCAATAACAGCAGTTTATTTGTTTCTTCGATGCCGATCGCCGGTCAGGACGGTACTTTAGCCCGGCGCATGAAAGCCACCACGGCCCAAAATAACGTCTTTGCTAAAACAGGAACCCTGCGGGGGGTACGGGCTCTGTCCGGCTATGCCAACACCCCTGCCCACGGCACTGTGGTTTTCAGCATTTTGGCCAACGATTGGAGCCGCTCCGGAGATAACCTCGTGCGGGCCATTGACCAGTTAGTGGTGCAAATTAATAATATGGGAGCCTGCGACTAATCCATAGTTAGTAAGGGATCACAGCAATGGACTGGTCAGCAATTGCGGCATTATTGGCGGCCGAGGGTTTGGAGGTGATTCAAGACCCCCAGCAGAGGCAGAAACTATCCACCGATTATGCCCATTTCAGCCCCATTTTGACTGAGCAGTTACGGGGTAAACAGGCGGATCTGGTGGTGTTGGCCCGCTCAGAAGCGGAGGCGATCGCCGTGATCCTTTGCTGTGTAGCCAATCAAATTCCCCTCACAGTGCGGGGGGCCGGCACGGGCAATTACGGCCAATGTGTTCCCCTCCAGGGGGGGATTGTGTTGGATTTGTCCCCTATGCAAAGGATTGTCAGCCTGGAAGCAGGGCGAGCAGTGGTGGAACCGGGGGTAAAGTTAGGCAAGCTAGAACAGCAGGCTAAGCAAATGGGCTGGGAATTACGGCTCTTACCTTCCACCTACCAAACGGCGACGGTGGGGGGCTTTGTCAGCGGCGGCAGTACCGGCATGGGGGCAGTGAACTATGGCACCCTCTTTGACCCCGGCAATGTCCAGAGCCTGACAGTGTTGACCATGGAGGCAGAACCCCAGCGTCTGGTTCTAGCTGGTGAGGCCGCCCAACCGGTCATCCACGGCTATGGCACCAATGGCATTATTACTGAAATTACTTTGCCGTTGGCCCCGGCCTTACCCTGGCAGGAAGCCGTTGTTAGTTTTGCCGATCTATCAGCGGCGATCGCCTTTGCCCAGAATTTAGCTAACCAGGACGGCATTGTTAGCAAGGAAATTTCCATTCAAGGCCATCCCATTCCGCAATATTTCAGCAGTTTAAAAAATTATTATCAGCCCGGTGACCACTGGGTAATGGTGATTGTTTCCGCCTTAGATTGGCTAGCTTTTACGGAATTAGCCAAGTCAAATAAAGGGCAAATTATTTTTGAACAAAATCCCCAAGCCCCTGGCAAAAAAGTTAATTTAATTGAATTTAATTGGAACCACACTACCCTGTTGGCTAGGGCCATGGATTCCAGCCTCACCTATCTCCAGGTATTTTTCTATCAAGATTTAGAACAAATTCTTACCCTAGAAAAACTCTTTCAAGATGAGATTATGTTCCACATCGAAATGATGCGCATCCAAGGGGCAATGTGTTTGGCTGGTTTTCCTTTGGTTAGATTTACCAACGGCGATCGCCTAGAAGAGATTATGGCAGCCCACCAAAATTTAGGCGCCAGAATCGCCAATCCCCACACTTACAGTTTAGCTGGCGGGTCAGTACAACCCCTGCCAGAATCCCAATTAATGTTTAAACGACAAGTAGATCCTTTTAATTTACTCAACCCAGGTAAATTGACCGATTGATCTGGTAATTCAGCTATTTTTAGCAAAAAAAATTGGCTAGGATTTCAATCGTAAATCCTAACCAAAGTCTTGTCTCACCACACACAATAGTGAGAGAAATTCATTTGCCCAGTAAAACTAGGGGTGGAAAAGAAGATCGGGGTAAAAACGATTAAACTCGATCAAAATGCCAGCGGTGAAAGTCAACAAAGCCATAATCATGACCGGAGCTGTTGACAAAAAGGATTTCAAACCGTCCATAAATTGAGTCTCCAGAATTGACAAAGATAAACAAAAAATAAGTTCAGAATTAAAGGGGGCTAGATATGGGGCAATAACACCAATCTTTCCCCGTCCCTAACTAGCGGGGGGAGGTGGGGATTTCTGAATCCTTCATCACCAGTTTGCCAGAAGTATATTCTCCAGCAGCGGCCAGGGGCCAGAGGAATCCACCCAACATTTTTTTGATGGCGAGGGGGACATTGATGACCACTTCCTGCATTTCAGGATTTTTGCTTTCCCGAATTTCAATTAGGTAGGAACGACCAACCCAACCGATCCAGCCAGCAATGTAAAGGAACAAAATGCTAGGAATCAGAAAATCACCGGCATGGGTGAAACGGCCGTCCACGATCAGGTGGGGATAGCCTTCGGGACCACAAAGGGCGGAAGCATAACGTTCGGCCCGGATTTTGCCGGAGTTGGGATCGTCGGTAGTGTTGAGATAGTTCTGGGACTTAGCTTGGAAAGCGGGATTTTCGCTACAGGGGGTCAAATTGGCAAAATCGTCCGCCGAAGCGGTCGGGGCGAAATTAAACCAGAGTGTAAAGGCTAGGAGCAACGCCAACAAATGTTTCATAAAAATCGTTTCCTTGGTTAAACAAAAGACTAAAAAGGCGGCTATTGACAACTCCCTCACCCAGAGGCGTGGGATTCTTGCTTCCTTGGGTTTGTCTAGTTCCAGCTCATTTTTGTTCTGAAACCTTGGCCAGATTCCCCTCCGCAAGCATCTACTTTAACGTCCACGATGTGCCCCACCGCAGACAAAACGGGTCATAAACAAGCCAGTTGAGCAACCTGTTACCGTGATCCGGAGATCGTTAGCCGATAATAGGAAAGACAGGGCTAATAAACCGTCGTCTTTTGGATCAAACTCAAACTAGCAGAGAATGGCAATCATTTTAGCAATTGAAACAAGTTGTGATGAAACCGCGGTAGCAATTGTAAATAATCGTAACGTTTACAGTAATGTGGTTTCTTCCCAGATACAAACCCATCAAGTTTTTGGGGGGGTAGTACCGGAGGTGGCCTCCCGTCAGCATTTGCTTTTAATTAATGCCTGTCTCGACCAAGCTTTGCAAGGGGCTGGTTTGGGGTGGCCAGACATTGAGGCGATCGCCGTGACGGTGGCTCCGGGGTTGGCCGGGGCGTTGATGGTGGGAGTAACGGCGGCCAAAACGTTGGCCATGGTGCACCAAAAGCCCTTTCTGGGGGTACATCATTTGGAAGGCCATATCTATGCCAGCTATCTGAGTCAGCCGGAGTTGCAGCCACCCTTTTTATGCCTATTGGTATCCGGTGGCCATACCAGTTTGATCCACGTTAAGGGCTGTGGCGATTACCGACAATTGGGCACCACCAGGGATGATGCAGCGGGGGAAGCGTTTGACAAGGTAGCTCGTCTGCTGGATTTAGGTTACCCAGGGGGGCCGGCCATTGACCGAGCGGCTAAAAATGGCGATGCGGCTGCTTTTAAGTTACCCGAGGGAAAAATTTCCCTACCCCAGGGGGGATACCATCCCTACGACTCCAGTTTTAGTGGTTTGAAAACTGCCATGTTGCGCCTTACCCAGGAGCTAAAGCAAAGCCCAGAACCTTTCCCCGTGGATGATTTAGCAGCCAGTTTCCAAGATACGGTGGCCCGTTCCCTGACAAAGAAAACTATTCGTTGTGCATTGGACCATGGCTTAACCACCATTACTGTGGGAGGAGGGGTGGCCGCCAATAGCCGCCTACGCTATCATCTCCAAGCCGCCGCCGAGGAAAATCAATTGCAGGTTTTTTTCCCACCCTTAAAACTTTGTACTGATAATGCCGCCATGATTGCCTGTGCCGCCGCTGACCATTTCCACAACGGCGATCGCTCTCCTTTGACCTTGGGTATTCAGTCCCGCCTTGCGGTGGAGCAGGTAGGTCAGCTTTACGTCACGAATTAGCTATTTCCCAGTGGACAATAGGTTTCTGTTTAAAAAGCCTTTGGTCCCCCTTAGTTTCGGGGAAAACTAGAGAAAAGCCTCCCAGTATTGGGGGGTTTAGAAGCCAAACTAAAACCTTGTCAACAGTCCCCCAAAAGACGAACGATGGTGGAGTCCGAGAAATTTTAACGAAACATCAAAAAAATATGATCCAAACCATGGAAACGGAAAATTGGCTAGAAATTGGTACCATTGTTGCACCCCAGGGCATTCAGGGGGAAGTGCGGGTTCTTTCAGCCTCAGATTTCCCCGAAAGATTTTTAACCAAGGGTCAGCGGTGGATTAGAAAAACAGCTCAGGACACCCCCCAACCCCTCACGCTCAAAAAGGGCAAACAAATTCCTGGCAAAAACCTTTATATTCTTCGTTTCGCTGAAATTACCGACCGCAATCAGGCGGAAGCCTTGGTCAATTACCAACTATTGGTGCCCGCCACTGATCGCCTACCGTTGGAGCCGGGGGAATTCCATGTCACTGATTTATTAGGGTTGATTGTTTACGACCACAACAATGGCGATCGCCTAGGGATAGTGACAGATTTCTATAGCGCCGGCAACGATTTGTTAGGGGTAACTTTGGATAAAAGCCCGGACAAAGAAGTGCTCATCCCCTTCGTTGAAGCCATTGTACCTACCGTGGAACTAGCGGAGCAACGGCTGGAAATTAAAACCATTCCAGGACTATTGGATTGATCTCAAACCTTTCCTCTGTGGGGGGTAGACATATTGGATTTCATTGCTGTCTAGGCATTTGCCAAATGCTAAAATGACGCCATTTGTACAAGTTGGGGTAAAGATGCGGATTTTGGTCACAGGGGGAGCAGGCTTCATTGGTTCCCATCTTATCGATCGCCTGATGGCCCAGGGCCACGAAGTTTTATGCCTGGATAACTTTTACACCGGCACAAAGCGGAACATTATCCAATGGTTAGATAATCCCAATTTTGAACTCATTCGCCACGACGTTACCGAACCCATTCGCTTGGAAGTCGACCAGGTTTACCATCTAGCCTGCCCAGCCTCCCCCGTCCATTACCAATTCAATCCCGTTAAAACCATCAAAACAAATGTGATGGGGACTTTGTATATGTTGGGTTTAGCTAAACGGGTTGGCGCAAGGTTTTTATTGGCATCCACCTCGGAAGTGTATGGCGATCCAGACGTTCATCCCCAACCGGAAAGCTATCGGGGCAATGTTAATACAATTGGTCCAAGAGCCTGTTACGACGAAGGGAAGCGGGTGGCAGAAACCCTAGCTTTTGAATATTATCGAGAGCACAAAGTTGACATTAGAGTAGCAAGAATATTCAACACCTATGGCCCCCGAATGTTGGAAAACGATGGCCGGGTGGTGAGTAACTTTATTGTTCAAGCATTACAGGGTAAACCCCTCACAGTTTTTGGCGATGGCTCCCAAACCCGCAGTTTCTGCTACGTATCCGACTTGGTGGAAGGTCTAATGCGCCTCATGAATGGGGATTACATTGGCCCAGTTAATTTGGGTAATCCGGGGGAATATACCATTTTGCAACTGGCAGAAAAAATCCAGACCGCCATTAATCCTGATGCGGAGTTAATTTACCAACCCCTACCGGAGGATGACCCCAAACAGCGGCAACCGGATATTACCTTGGCAAAAAACTATTTAAATTGGCAACCAACCATTCCCCTAGATCAGGGTTTGGCCATGACTATTGAAGATTTCAAATCTCGCCATCAAGAATGATTGACCATGATCGCCTCTTCAAGGAACTTTTAACAACTTTTTTTGTAGAATTTCTTGATCTGTTTTTTCCCCAGGTACTGGATTACTTAGACCAAGATTCCTTGATTTTTCTCGACAAGGAAATTTTTACCGATGTAACAGTGGGCGAAAGATACGAAAGTGATCTGATTGTCCAAGCCAAATTTAAAGGGCAAGATGCTTATTTCCTAATCCATGTGGAAGCCCAGGCGACAAACCAGTCCCAGTTTAATCAGCGGATGTTTCAATACTTTGCTCGCCTCCATGGCAAGTTTTCTTTGCCAGTTTATCCCATTGTGATTTTTTCCTACGATCGTCCTTTAAAGCCGGCTCCCCAGGAATACCGTGTTAACTTTCCCGACTTATTAGTACTAGATTTTAAATATAGAGTCCTTCAACTTAACCAACTCCACTGGCGGGATTTTTTGTCCCAACCCAATCCCGTTGCTTCGGCGTTAATGGCAAAAATGCAGATTGCTCCCCCAGACCGTGCCAAAGTTAAGGCTGAATGTTTGCGACTATTGGTAACCCTCAAGCTTGATCCGGCTAGAATGCAATTAATCTCTGGCTTTGTGGACACCTATCTCACTCTCAATCAAGCGGAAGAGACAATTTTCAAAGAAACCATCGCCGAATTTTCCCCCCCAGAACAGGAGGATGTTATGCAGTTAACAACCAGTTGGATGCTTCAAGGTATTGAACGTGGACAAAAATCTCTGCTACTCAAACAAATTAGGCATCGTTTTGGCGAGTTGGATGAAGTTAATCTGACGAGAATTGACACTCTAACTGTGCCCCAATTGGAGCAGTTGGGAGAAGTCCTGTTGGACTGCTCTGATTTCACAGAATTAAAACAATGGCTAGCGGCCCAAGCTGGAACTCCTGAGCGAAAAACTTAGTGAATTTCCAGAGGTGGGTGTTGCCATGGGAGTTGGCCAAGAATCAGGTTTCAGCTTCCAGTTCCAAACTGAGTTGATAAAGTTGCCGACGGGGCAGTTTCGTTGCCTCCGCCAGTTGGCGACTGGCCTGGGAGCGAGTTAATCCTTTAGCCATAAGGCTTCTCAGTTCGTGCCGTAGATTTTCTTCGGAGAAGTTAGCCCTCTCCTGCGGTGGTGCCCCGGCAATTACCAGGCAAAATTCCCCTTTCGGTGTGTTTTCCGTGAAATAGGCGATCGCCGTTTGCAGATTTCCCCGCCAAAATTGTTCATGGTATTTGGTCAATTCCCGGGCCACAGTTAAGTTCCGTTCGGGGCCGAAAACAGTCTGCAGATCAGTCAAGGTGGTCAATAAACGGTGGGGCGCTTCGTAGAGGATAATAGTCCGCTGTTCTAGCACCAGACTCTGTAACAACTGCTCTCGGGGCTGATTTTTCGTGGGTAAAAAACCTTCAAAAACAAAACGTTCCGTGGCTAAACCGGAGCTAATCAAGGCCGCAATCAAAGCAGTGGCCCCAGGGATGGGCACCACCTCGATCGCCAACTCACCACAGGCGGCCACCAACTCCTGCCCTGGATCGGAAATGCCTGGGGTCCCCGCATCACTCACCAAAGCAATGTTTTGTCCCCCTTGTAATTTGGCCAATAGCTCCTGGGTGCGGCCATGGCGATTATGGTCGTGGTAACTAATCTGGGGCGTGGTGATTTGGAAATGTTGTAATAATTTGCCCGTGTGCCTGGTATCCTCCGCCGCAATTAAATCAACTTCCTGCAGGGTTTCCACCGCCCGGGGAGTCATATCGCCCAAATTGCCAATGGGGGTCGCCACCAGATAAAGAATGCCCATTAAAGCCCCAAGTTTTCCTGTTTTCTGGCCTTAAAGGAAGCCCGTAACCAAATGGTGCCGGAAACTAGGGAAGGGGCTAAGACGAAAATAGTGCCAGTGATAATGGGGTGTTGTCGGGCCGTTTCTGAGGAAAGCATCACTGCCAAAATAAATGCACAGTAGAGCACCCCCAAAAGTGGGACTCCCATTACCAATAGGGCAAATTTCGTATCCTTATCCATGGCCATAAGCGTGAAAATCCTGAGGGAAAACTAGCAATAATGCCATTTTAAGAATTATTTCAGCCGGCAATACTTAAAACATTCCTCTGTTTTTCTGGACATGCAACAATTTTATCGCTGACTCTAGTAAGTTTTCCTGGTTAGGATCAAGCCACTGGATGGACGGGTCTTTGCGGAACCATGTGCGCTGGCGTTTGGCGAATTGTCTGGTGTGGACAATGATTTGCTCCGTAGCTTGGGCCAGGGATATTTTGCCCTGGAGATATTGTTTAATTTCAGCATAGCCGAGGGTATGGAGCAGGGGTAAGTTTTCACCGTACTGATGGATTAAACTTTCCACTTCCCCCACTAAACCGGCCTCAATCATGGCGTGGGTGCGGCGGACAATTCTCGGTTGGAGTTGATCCGGTTCCAGTCCTAGGCCAATTTGCACAATGGGATAGTCCGGGGGATTTTCCCCTTGGAGAGCAGAAATGGCTTTGCCAGTGGTGTAGAAAACTTCCAAGGCCCTGAGGGTACGCACCACATCAGCGGGTTCAATTTTGCTTTGGGCCATGGGGTCAACGTGACCCAACAGTTGATAACAAAAAATTTGTCCTAAATTAGCCAATTGTTCCCGTAGCTCTGCCTGGGGGGGAACGGCGGGAATTTTTAACCCCCGCACGATCGCCTGAATGTACAAACCAGTGCCTCCCACCAGAAGAATGGGTTGGCTTAATGACGCAATTAACTTCTCGGCTTGCCGTTGATACTCCGCTAGGGTGAAGTTTTCCGTCGGTTCGCAAATGTCAATCAGGTAATGGGGCACCCGTTGGCGATCGTCGAGGCTGGGTTTAGCGGTGCCAATGTCCAATTGTCGATAAATTTGTCGGGAATCGGCCCCCAAAATAACTGCGTTTAACCTCTGGGCCAGGGCCATGGCCAGTTGGGACTTCCCGCTGGCAGTGGCTCCACAAATAACGATCAGGGGCGGAACTTTGGCCATGGAAAACTATCGGGCCAACAGGCGATCAAGATCCGGCACGGTCACCCATTGTTTTTGTTGATGGGCTTGCTTAGTCAAATCCATTAATAGTTGGGAGTAAACCCCATGGCGCAAAGATGGTGTAGGAGTTCTCCTTTGCAAGATACTCTGTGCCCATTCATCCACCACCCGCACCACCGGAGCCAGGCGACCATCGGCAAATACCTTCGGAAAGTCTAAACGGGTTGGTACCGTCAACTCCTGCATTGGTTCCCCGGCAGGATGATGGAAAATTTTGAAGCCATGGACGTAATCCTTGAGGTTGTCACTGCCCAACACCAAACTACCTTTTTCGCCATAAATCTCTAGCCAATGGCCCCGACCACCATAGGCCACGGAGGTGATATTTACTTGGCAGGGAACGTCGTTGTCCAAAGTTAAGCTGATTAGTGCTGTATCCTCTGCTGTCACTGGCTTCAGGCGATTATGGTCCAACGGATCGGGGCGCTCGGCGATCGCCACACTCAAATTAGCGGACAAACTGTGGGCCGGGCCGAATAACCAATGTAAATAATCGAACGTGTGGGAGGCCAAGGCCCCTAAGGCTCCCCCACCTTTTTCCCGTTGGGCATACCAATTCCAAGCTCGTTCAGCATTGGCCCGACTGCCCACCAGCCAATCCACTTTAATTAACCTTAGTTTGCCCAAAATTTCCCTTTCCAAAAGTTCCGCCACGTACTGCCAAGCGGGCACAAAACGAAATTCAAAATCCGGCATCACCGTTACCCTCCGTTGCTGGGCCAGGTGATAAAGTTCAATTGTTTCCTCTACCCGCAAAGTCATTGGTTTTTCCAGTAACACATGTTTGCCGGCTAAAATCGCGTCCCTAGCCATCTCAAAGTGGAGGAAGGGGGGACTAGCAACGGTCACCGCTTTGATATTTGGATTAGCCAGTAATTCAGGCAAATTGTCATAACTGTGGGGTAAACCCTGGGATTGGGCTACTTCTTTGGCCTTGGTCAAATCTCGATGGTAAATGGCGATCGCCTGGGTTTGATCGTGGTATTGCAGAGCCGGCAAATGGACAGCCTGGCCAAAACCGGTACCAATGACGGCCACGGTTAGGGTTGAGGAATTAGTCATGGAAAATTGTTGGGAGCAACAGACTTATACTCTCCCACACAGGGTTAGCCGGAAACAAGAAGAGGCAAGACTTGGGGCCTGTTGGCAAAATTCTAGTTTGTCTTTCCAATCAACCGAATGAAGCGACCACAATGATGGAGTTACTTTTTCTCTACTCGCCGCTCAAAGTCGGAGGACATGGGGGCTTTTCAAACAACCTTTTACCAACCATTAGCTAAGCCCCAACCAGGGTTTTGGTCAGGGCAAGCAACATTAGGCAAAGTTTGGCTAGATGGGATAGTTAAAAATTATTTAATCGCCGCCAAATCAGCTTTATCCTGCTCAATTACCGATTTCAAGCGGGAAACTGCGGTGGAACGGGAATCTTCCCCAGCCCGACGGTAGAAGTATAAAGCCGGTGCAACCCCCAACAAAAAGCCGAGGAAAATGGGGGGATAAATATGGGCGCCAATGCTCATCACCATGGCGAAGCCAAAATTGCCCAGGTACATGGCCAAGGGCAGGGAGTAGTCAACTTCGGGGATTTCAACTTTATTGACTCGCCAAATAATGGTCGCCACGATCATAAATATGGCCCCGGTGCAGAACCAGCCAGCGAAGTTTTGATAGGGCATGCCGAAAAATCCCCCCGGCACATCCCAGACCCAAAAGGGCATAGTCGTTTGGCTCATGGCGGGGTCTAAAACAAAGTCCCAGGACATTAACAAAGTTGCCCCCACGGCGATCGCCGTCAATTCTTGGCCAAAGCGGGGCAAATTACTGTGACGCAGACCGGCCCGTACCAGGAGGTAGGAGCAGAATCCTAGGTAAAACCAGGAAAGGGGAATGGTGAAGGGCACTAGACCGGCAATTTTATAACCCAAGCCCGATAGATAGCGGTAGTAGCCAAAGGGAAAACCAGTGCTGGTTCCCAACAGTTCGGCGGAAACGGAAATGCTGAGGGCGGGAATCAAAAATCCGAGGGTAGGCAACAGCCCCAAGGTGCGGAAGGCATAAACAGCCACAGCGGCAAAGCCCAGGATCATGTAAGCCACGCCACCACCGGCCATGGACCACTGGAAAGCTGTCTGGCCAATGGGAGGTAACTGGGCCACGAATTCTGGGTGGGGCAACACCAGCAATAGTCCTGCCAGGCCAAAACCCATGGAGGCAATGTGCCCAATTAGTAACAACCGCTCAATCCGCATTAGTTTTTCCATTCAGTCCCTACCGCTAAAACTACATTCAAATTCTAAGTCATTATAGTTTACAAATCTTTACTACCAGCGGTGGATTGCTGGCCCAGGATAACAACCTATTTCCATCCTTATTTACGAATTGCAGGGGAAACGGTGGGCCAACCACTTTTGAAGGGGGTGCCAGGGGCTTGGTTGAATTCATCCAGAGCTGGATTGGGTAATTGCCCTGGGGTAAGGGATTTTTGACTTTCTAGCCAGGCTTGGTAATCGGACACAGATTGCACCACCACTGGGGCCGTCATGACGGCAAAGTAGGTGCCACTAAATTGGGAGTCGTGGAGTTTGTATTCCCCCAGGCGATTGGGGGTAAAGCTAAATTCAATTTCTCGGTTGGGCACAATGTCCTGCTTAATGCGGAAATTAGGCACGTAAAACCCGTGGAGCACGTCTGCCGAAGTCATATTCAATGTCACTCGGCGATCGAGGGGCAGATGCAATTCATGGCTAGTAACCCCGGCATTGGGATAGGTAAAAGTCCACAGCCATTGTTTCACTTCCACGCCAATTTTTTCGGGGTTGATACTACTCCCCTGGGCCATGGCCAATGTTGCAGGAGGGTCGGCAGCGATCGCCTTTTCCCCCAGTAATTGAGGCACTTCCACCACGGGTAGGGGGCCGAGCACATTCATGCGTTGATAGGTAACGTAGTTATACCAAGCAATCCAAGTAACAAGGATGAGGGGCACCACCGTCCAAAAAGTTTCCAAACGAGCGTTACCCCGGATGGGGGCACCCTGGGGGTTTTTCAGGGTAAAGCGATAAAAAATAATTGAGTAAACCAGAACGCCGGTCACCCCCAAGAAAACCACACTGCCAAGGCTGACCAAAAAGCTAAATAAATCTCCCACCGGTTGAGCTTCCTGGGCGGCGGCGGCGGGTAGCCATTGGTAGGACTGTTGCCCTAACCACAGACTAATTCCCAGGGTAAAAGCAACGTAAACCACCAATAGGATGAGATTTTTGCGACTCATAGTTAATCACTCTGGTTAGTCGTGGTCTAATGGGAAAGCTGGATTAGCTCAGCCTGCCGAGGGCAGGTATTTGGTTACCGTGGAAACATTGAAGCCGGGTTTTGGTTTGGCTCCGGATCATGACAAGCAAAAACCTTGGTTAGCCCTCATGATAGGCAACTCCCGTTTGCACTGGGCATATTGTAGCGGCAATACTCCCCTCGCAACCTGGGTCACAGATTACAGCCCTGATTTGGACCAGTTGCCGGTTTCGTTGGGAGAAGTGCCCTTCCTATTGGCGTCGGTGGTGCCGGAGCAAACCGAAGTTTGGCAAGCATATCAACCCAGAATATTGACTCTCAAAGATATTCCCCTAGGTAATACTTACCCCAGCTTTGGCATTGACCGGGCTTTGGCTGGCTTGGGGGCGGGGTTGATCTACGGCTTTCCCTGTTTAATCATCGATGGGGGCACTGCCTTGACCATTACTGGTTTTGACCAAGATAAAAAACTGGTGGGGGGAGCGATCCTGCCCGGTTTGGGATTGCAGTTACAAGTCCTTGGCGATCGCCTGGCGGCCTTACCCAAGTTAGAGTTAGGTCCATTGACCCAGTTGTCCCAGTTACCCGACCGTTGGGCTTTGGATACCCCCAGCGCCATTTTTAGCGGTGTTACCTATGGCATGTTGGGGGCATTGCAAGATTATCTCCAGGCTT
This sequence comes from Synechocystis salina LEGE 00031, assembly GCF_015207985.1. GTDB lineage: Bacteria > Cyanobacteriota > Cyanobacteriia > Cyanobacteriales > Microcystaceae > Synechocystis > Synechocystis salina. Next base: position 60,794 of record NZ_JADEVV010000011.1, read on the forward strand.
GGCAAGCACAATTTCCCGGTGCCGCCATGGTTATGACCGGAGGAGATGGCAAGATACTGCATGTTCTATTGGGACAGCATTCCCCTAATCTGGCGGTGGCCCTGAATGACAATTTAATTTTTTTAGGTATGGCCGCCATACAACATGGCGATCGCCCCATCTGTTAGGGTTAATGGTCGGAATCGTTGCAACGTTAATGGAGAAAGGGTGCTTGTGAATTTGGGGGATTGGTGGCAAGCTTTGTCCTGGTTATATCTTTTGCCTGTGGTTGGGGGGATGGTGTACAACCTGCTGACCCTGTGGACTACTAAAGTTTTTCTACAGCGGCCTTTGCTCTGTCAAGATTTTCAACCGGGGGTGTCAGTGCTGAAGCCAGTGCGGGGCCTAGAAAAAAATTTAGAGGCCAATTTACGCACCATCGCCCAACAGGATTATTCAACTTATGAGGTAATTTACTGCGTTCAAGATCCAGAAGATCCAGCCTTGCCCATTGTCAAAAAAATCCAGGCTGAGTTTAGCCCAGAGAAAATTGTCATAGCGGTGGATCAAGTGGAGGCGGGGACCAACGGTAAGGTTAATAATCTGCTGGGGGGGTTAAAAAAAGCCCAGTATGACATTTTGGTGATTAGCGACAGTGACACCCATTTACGGCCCGATTACCTGGAAAACATTGTTAAACCCTTGGCAGATCCTCTGGTGGGTTGTGTCACCACTCCTTTTAAGTTGACCAAAGCCCAAACTTTGTACGAAGGTCTAGAAGTTTTAACCATTAACGCTGACTTTATTCCCAGTGTCCTCTTTGCTGAAGTAACGGGGGCATCCAAGGCCTGTTTGGGGCCTTCCATTGCTATCCGGCGATCGACTTTGACTGACCTTGGCGGCCTGGAAAGTTTAGCGGATTACTTAGTGGAGGACTTTGAACTGGGGCGGCGGGTTTGGACCGGGGGTTTGAAGATGGTTTTACTGCCCTATGTTATTGACGTAGGGGTGGATTTAGAGAATTGGACTAATTGGTGGAGCCATCAAGTTTATTGGGATCAAAATACTTACCGAGCTCGCCCCCTACCTTTTTTAGCCACCATCATTATCCGGGCTGTCCCCTTTGCTCTAATGTTTAGCCTTTGGCACTGGTCTGAACCCTGGGGTTGGCTTATTTTATTAATCACTCTGGCCGTTCGTTATGGCACAGCGGCCCTGGTGGCAAAAATGTTGAAAGACTCCGAAACCCTTCGTTATCTGTGGTTTTTGCCGATGCGGGATTGCTGTTGCCTAATTTTTTGGGCCCTATCCTTTTCCCAAAGACAAGTTTTGTGGCGGGGCATCCCCTATCGCCTGACCAAGGGAGGCAAAATGATGCTGGCTTCCCCTCCCCCTAAAAATTAAAGCGGGATGATTTGAGTCGGTGCTGATTGGCATTAGTCTTAGTGTATTGACTAACGGAGGGATTTCCCTTGGGATCAATTACTCCGGTGGCAGTTTCCCAAAGACTACGGGGCGCCGGGGTAACAACGTAAATATTGGCTTCCTTGCGTACATAGTACCATTGCTTGCTTTGACATTCCGGGCACCAAAATTCTTCTAGCCATTCTCCGGTGAGACTGACAGTAGGGCGATCGCCAAGCACGAGACTAGCTTTTTTATGGGTGTAGCCCCGGCTGCGTAGTTGGACAATTTGATCGGCGTAGAGTCCATGTTTTTGGCTGACGCTATCTAGGTAACAACCGTGGATCGGGCAATGGATGGGGCGGCGCTTAGACCTTTTACGATGGCGGGGACGCTTAGCTTGTCTAGTAGGGAGAAAAGTGACATTGGTGGCAAAATCTGGGCAACCCATGGCTTTAATGAATAAAAATAACGGCTAAAGTAAAGTTCTGATTATCTTCATTGAGTGGGAGCCTACCACAATTTAAGTGAGACCCTTCAACAATTATTCTCCAGACTGGGAAGCATTTTTTGAGAGGGCAAAACTCAAAAACTGAATTGTCGGAGAACTTGGAGTAAAGCGTTGTTCTGGCATGGCTAAGGAGAGGGGAACTTTTGACACGTCCAGCCCTATCTATAGGCCCAGCTTACTCACCCTACTCCGGGCGATTTGTAAACTGAATGTTACAAATTGACTTATCCGGTATAGGATGTTAAGCATATTTGCCTAGACAATTGGTTTTGCACAGTTCTTGCTGAACAATCCCATTGAATGCTAAAAACACATTGGTTGATAAACATAATTTGTTGATCTTGTCTGGGTTGTCCTGGGATGGACGTTGGTGGGGTGTGGGCAACAATGGGTTGACAATTCCCCTGACGACGAAACCAAAGGACTGGTGTTAACTTTTTTCCCCTTTTGTTGGAGGTTGTGAAAACCCGTGCTCCAAGTTGCTACCCCTACTGCTACCGAAGAAACCCAGACGGTCATTGAAATTGAAGGCCGGGCCTCCCTACGGGGGGAAGTCCGCATTAGTGGGGCTAAAAATTCCGCTTTGGCGATCATGGCCGGTACCATCCTTTGTTCCGATGATTGTCGCCTCAGTAATCTGCCTGCCCTGGCCGATATTGACAAAATGTGCCAAATTTTGGCTGCCATTGGGGTCAAGCTCAAACGGGATGGCGATCGCCTGGTGGTGGATGCCAGTCACGTGGGCCATGGCCCTGCTCCCTATGATTTGGTCTCCCAACTGCGGGCCAGCTTTTTCGTCATTGGCCCCCTACTATCTCGTTTGGGCATGACCAAGGTGCCTTTACCAGGGGGATGTGCCATTGGCACCAGGCCGGTGGACCTCCATGTGCGGGGTTTACAGGCCATGGGTGCTGACGTCCACATTGAGCACGGGGTAGTCAATGCCAGCATTAAGGGTAATGGCCGTCGTTTGACCGGGGCGAAAATTTACTTGGATTATCCCAGTGTGGGGGCAACGGAAACTATATTGATGGCCGCCACCCTAGCAGAAGGGGAAACAGTCATTGATAACGCCGCCCGGGAACCGGAAATTGTTGATTTAGCTAACTTCTGCCGTTCCATGGGGGCCCAGATCCGGGGGGATGGCTCTAGCCGCATTATTATCAATGGGGTGGAAAAACTCCACAGCACCGACTTCCCCATTATTCCCGATCGCATTGAGGCGGCCACGTTTCTCTGTGCCGGGGCCATTACCCATTCCGAAATTAGTCTTTTCCCTGTGGTGCCGGATCACCTGGCCTCCGCCATTGCTAAATTGCGGGAAATTGGCCCAGAAGTGGCGATCGATGCCCCGGATCGGGTGCGTTTAATTCCCCGGGATCTGCGGGGCACAGATATTGAAACCCTTCCTTACCCTGGTTTTCCCACCGATATGCAGGCCCAGTTCATGGCTCTGCTGGCGGTAAGTGAAGGTAACAGTGTGGTCACGGAAACTGTGTTTGAAAACCGTCTCCAACACGTGGCGGAGTTACAACGTATGGGGGCTAATATCAAGCTCAAAGGTAATGCCGCCTTTATTCAAGGGGTGCCCTTCCTCTCCGGTGCGCCGGTGATGTCCACCGATTTGCGAGCTTCCGCCGCGTTGGTAATTGCCGGGTTAGCCGCCGAAGGTAAAACCATTGTCCAAGGTCTGCGCCATTTAGACCGGGGTTACGAAGACATTGAAGGTAAATTGCGTAAGCTGGGGGCTAAGTTAACCAGGATTGAACAGCCCGTCAGTCTTTAAAGGTTCCGTCGATTTGATGGGGGGACTAATGGGCGATCGCCTGTTAGTCCTTTTTGCTGATTGTTGGTCACCGCGTTGCCACTAGAAAAACATTTGCAAATTTCGCCATGGTAAATTCCCACCGCATTGAAACCGACAGCATGGGTCCCTTGGAAGTGCCAGCCGATCGCCTGTGGGGAGCCCAAACCCAGCGTTCCCTAATGTTTTTTGACATTGGTAGTGACGTGATGCCCCCGGATTTAATTCGGGCTTTCGGTATTCTTAAAAAAGCGGCTGCTATTACCAACCGGGATTTGGGTAAATTGCCAGGGGACAAGGCAGAGTTAATTATTCAGGCAGCGGACGAAATTATCGCCGGGCAGTGGTTAGACCATTTTCCTTTACGCATTTGGCAGACCGGCAGTGGCACCCAAACCAATATGAACGTTAACGAAGTGATTGCCAATCGGGCGATCGCCATGGCGGAGGGAGAATTGGGTAGTAAAAATCCGATCCATCCCAATGATCACGTTAATATGTCCCAGTCCTCCAACGACACGTTCCCTACGGCAATGCACATTGCGGCGGTGGAAGGTCTGCAAACTAAATTAATTCCCAGTTTGCAAGCTCTGCGGGATAGTCTCGAGGAAAAAGCAGACAGCTTTGCTAGTATCACCAAAATTGGCCGTACCCATCTGATGGATGCAGTGCCCCTAACTTTAGGGCAGGAATTTTCTGGTTATGTCGCTCAGTTAGAACAGGGGTTAACCCAGCTCAATCATTGCCTACCAGGATTGTTAGAACTGGCCCTGGGGGGAACCGCGGTGGGCACCGGCTTAAATAGCCATCCCCAATTTGCAGAAAAAGTAGCCCAGGAAATTGCCCAGTTAACCGGCTATCCTTTTGTTTCCGCCCCCAACAAATTCGCTGCCCTGGCCGGCCACGAGGCGATCGCCTTTGTCAGTGGAGTGCTGAAAAGCATTGCTACTTCCCTAATGAAAATTGCCAATGATCTGCGCTGGATGGGTTCTGGGCCCCGCTGTGGCCTGGGAGAATTGATGCTACCGGCCAATGAACCGGGCTCTTCCATCATGCCGGGGAAAGTTAACCCCACCCAATGTGAAGCCCTGACCATGGTCTGTGTGCAGGTAATGGGGAACGATGCCACCATCGGTTTTGCCGCCAGCCAAGGCAACTTTGAACTGAATGTGTTTAAACCGGTCATCATCCACAACTTGCTCCAATCCATTCATTTGCTCAGTGATAGCTGTGCCAGTTTCCAGCAAAATTTGGTCACAGGATTAGAAGTAAACGAAAGCAAAGTCAAAGAATTTTTAGACAATTCCTTAATGCTCGTCACTGCCCTCAATCCCCACATTGGTTACGACAATGCCGCCCAAGTAGCCAAAACCGCCTTTAGCCAAGGCCTTACCCTTAAACAAGCCGCTGTGCATTTGGGTTTGTTGACCCCAGAACAGTTCGACGCTTGGGTAATTCCTGAGCAAATGATTGCCCCGATCGCCGATTAGGCATTTTGCAAAAAAACGTAGAATGTTGGCATTTATCGTCTATAAACACTGAAAGACAACTGTTATTATTGCTTTTTGCTGCACTCTAATCTAACCAACACATTTTTGGGAATGATGGTCCGAAATTTTCTTGCGATCGCTCCAAAATGGTGTGATGCACCAAATTTTTCCGCATATTGTGACTGTGGAGGGTTTTATACGGAAATTTTCTGCATAATCAATAGTTATGCAGAAATAAAGCCGCTCTACCGGATAGCCTACAATGTTGAAGGGAAATAAGCCTTAGCTTAAAGAGAAGACGGGTATGACAAGTGAATCTTTTGAAAAAATGCTTACAGGAGGGCATCCCAACTCTCTTGGTAGAACAATTGAGGTGGTTGATATAGTATTAGCCAATTCCGCAAGACTTTCGGATTTATACAATTGTTATTTCAGTGCCGATGAAATTGTTCGACTTCGCACATCTAATGCCATCAAGAGAATATCCTTAGAAAATCCTGAATGGCTTGTTCCGTATATTGATAAATTTATTTCTGAAATATCAAAGATTAATCAGCCCTCGGCACAATGGACTTTAGCAAATTTATTTCAGACTCTTTCGATCTTTATGTCGGAGGCACAGAAAACCAGTGCAAAGAAGATTCTTCAAGATAATCTTGAAAACTACACAGATTGGATCGTCTTAAACAATACAATGGATACCCTAAGTAAATGGGCAATAAAGGACTCGATATTAAAAGAGTGGTTGCTACCGCATTTGGAGATATTAGCTCGCGATCCCAGGAAATCGGTTGCAGGAAGAGCTAAGAAAATCAAGACGGATCTGATGTGAGCTAAATCATGTACTTATGATGAAAGCTTTTTGCAATCTATATAATGGGAACGTTAAGCATCAACTAGCCGGAAGGAGACAAAGAGTGTCTGAATATTACGCTTCAGTGAAATGGACTCGCGGAAGAGATGAACCATATATTGATAATAAATACAGTCGTGGACATGTTTGGGAGTTTGATGGAGGAGTTAGCGTATCGGCTTCGTCATCACCTCATGTTGTACCTCTACCGTATTCAGTCGAAGCGAATGTTGATCCTGAAGAAGCATTTGTCGCTTCGTTATCAAGTTGTCATATGCTCTTTTTCCTATCAATCGCTGCCAAAAAAAGATTTGTAGTTGAAAGCTATATTGATGATGCTATAGGCATCGTAGAGAATGACCAATCAGGTAGAATATCCATGACTAAAGTTACTCTCCGGCCAAAAATTGTGTTTACTGGTGACAGAATTCCTTCAAGAGAAGATCTTGAAAAAATGCATCATCTGTCCCATGAACAATGTTTTATTGCCAACTCGGTAAAAACAGTGGTAACCACTGAAATAAATGCTTAACAAGGCGCTGCTACGGAAAATTTGCTCGCCGATTAACCCATTACCGAGGCAACCCTGGGTGCAAAGCTAGAAATTACCTGCCAAAACCCCTCCGGATTCGTTAGGCTAGGGGGAGGTATTGAAAGTACTTTTATTTCAAATAGCTCACACAGCTAGGGGAACTAGGCACCACCATGGGGGAAATGAACACTGCAGACCTATTGGTTCAATGTCTGGAAAATGAAGATGTTGAATACATTTTTGGCGTACCCGGAGAGGAAAATCTCCACATCCTCGAAGCGCTGAAAAACTCACCCATCCGCTTTATTACCACCCGCCACGAGCAGGGAGCGGCCTTTATGGCCGACGTTTACGGCCGCTTGACTGGCAAAGCAGGGGTTTGTCTTTCCACCCTCGGGCCCGGAGCTACCAACCTCATGACTGGGGTAGCCGATGCCAATTTGGACGGTGCTCCCCTGGTGGCCATCACAGGCCAGGTGGGCACTGACCGGATGCACATTGAGTCCCACCAATATTTGGACTTGGTGGCGATGTTTGCCCCGGTGACCAAATGGACTAGGCAAATTGTCCGACCCAGTATTACCCCCGAAGTGGTACGAAAAGCTTTTAAACTGGCCCAGAGCGAAAAACCAGGGGCCACCCACATTGATTTACCGGAAAATATTGCTGCCATGCCGGTGGATGGTAAACCCCTGCGACGGGACAGCCGGGAAAAGGTTTATGCAGCTTTTCGGACGTTGGGCACAGCGGCTACGGCCATTTCCAAGGCGAAAAACCCCATTATTTTGGCCGGCAATGGCACTATCCGGGCCGAAGCCAGTGAAGCTCTGACGGAATTTGCCACTAGTTTGAATATTCCGGTGGCCAACACCTTCATGGGCAAAGGCACCATTCCCTACACCCATCCCCTTTCCCTCTGGACAGTGGGTTTACAACAGCGGGATCACATTACCTGTGCCTTTGAAAAAAGTGATTTGGTCATTGCGGTGGGCTACGACCTGATCGAATATTCCCCCAAAAAATGGAACCCCACTGGAGATTTGCCCATTGTGCACATTGGCTCCACCCCAGCGGAAATCGACAGCAGTTACATTCCCCAAGTGGAAGTGGTGGGGGACATTACCGACTCCCTGATGGATTTACTCAAACGATGCGATCGCCAAGGGAAACCCACTCCCTACGGCGCTTCCCTGCGGGGAGATATCCGGGCCGAGTATGAATGCTATGCCAATGATGATGGTTTTCCTGTCAAACCCCAAAAAATTATTTATGACCTGCGCCAAGTGATGGGCCCCGATGACGTGGTTATTTCCGATGTGGGGGCCCACAAAATGTGGATGGCCCGCCATTACCACTGTGATAGTCCCAATACCTGTTTAATCTCCAACGGTTTTGCCGCCATGGGCATTGCCATTCCTGGGGCGATCGCCGCTAAATTGGTCTACCCTGAGCGCAACATTGTCGCGGTGACAGGGGACGGTGGTTTTATGATGAACTGTCAAGAACTGGAAACAGCCATGCGGGTGGGCACTCCCTTCGTCACGTTGATCTTTAACGACAACGGCTACGGACTGATTGAATGGAAACAGATCAACCAATTTGGCGAATCCAGTTTCATTAAGTTTGGCAATCCAGACTTTGTCAAGTTTGCCGAAAGTATGGGACTGAAGGGTTACCGGGTAGAAGCAGCCGCGGATCTAATCCCCATTCTCAAGGAAGCCTTGGCCCAACCTGTACCCACCGTCATTGATTGCCCAGTGGACTACCGGGAAAATATTCGTTTCTCCCAAAAAGCGGGGGAACTGGCCTGCGAAATTTGGGAGTAGATAGGGATCTACCAAATCGGCGCTAACTCTAAAACAAATTCTGGCAATATAGCTTCACCACTGAGGCTTTCAGGATTTTCTAAAACTTCCACCGCCTGACCAGGACGATAAATTTCTACGGTGCGAGTTTGGCGATCAATTAACCAACCCAATTGAGCACCATTTTCTTGATACTCTTGCATTTTTTCCCGTAGGGGTTTTAGGTCATCACTGGGCGATCTTAATTCGACGACAAAATCCGGGCAGAGGGGCACAAATCTCTGTTGTTGTTCCGGGGTTAAGCTTTCCCATCGTTCCCGTTTTAACCAGGCTGCATCCGGCGATCGGTCGGCCCCATTAGGTAAGCGAAAGCCCCCAGAAGAGTCGAAAAAAATTCCGGTGCCATCCATTTCTGCCCAAAGACCTAGACGTAGTATCAAAATGCCGTTACGGTTACTGGTTTCGCCTCCGGTAGGTGACATGATCACTAAATCTCCCTGGGAATTACGCTCAAAACGTAGCTCTCGATTAGCCAAACAGAGTTGATAAAACTGCTCATCAGAAAAGGATAGGCTATCAAGTTTAATGGTTAGGGCGGCGGGCATTGACTTTATCCCAGAGACATTGATGTGGCGTTGGTTTCCATTCTAAAGGAAGCGACAATCTAGCTGGAACGATTTTTTTTGTTGAGGAAATATTCGTTTCTCCCAAAAAGTAGGGGAATGGGCCTAAATAATTTGGGAGTAGCGTCTGGGCTACGAACTACTAAGCCACGTCGTCATGGGCAAAGCGGTTTATAGATGAAGTCCAAAGCGTGGTTACGAAACTGGTAATAGGTGGGGTCTTCCATAATCCAGCCTTGATCGTGGGGTCGGGCAAAGGGAATGGTCATAATTTCCCCAATGTTCGTGTGGGGCCCATTGGTCATCACCACCAGGCGATTAAGGCAAAAAACTAGACGTCGGAATTGGGTTAACTGACCAAACTTTTACCGCCTCGGACTTAATTGGTGCGGATTCTAAGAGCTCCATAGGGGAGAAATGTGGGTCATGTCGTTTTTGAGAACCCATAATTATTTTAATTGCATTATTAACCCAAGGGAAAAACCAGATCCAAGGCAGTGGCAGTAAATTGACGGATGGATGTGTGGACAATCTCGATCGCCGTTCTAACCTACACTTGAAAAATCTTCAAAAGTTATCCCATTTCTAGGTTCTATGCCGTCTTCACCGACCCATGAACATCCTGTTTCATCACATCCTTGGTGGCAGGTGATGTGTTTAACCGGAGTGGATTATTTTTCGACTTTGGGTTATCAACCTGGGATTGCTGTCCTTGCCGCTGGGGATATGGCTCCCATTGCGACCCTGATTTTAGTGCTGGTCACCTTATTTGGGGCATTACCCGTATATCGAAATGTGGCTAGACTCAGCCCCCACGGAGAAGGATCGATCGCCATGTTGGAACATTCTCTACCTTGGTGGCATGGCAAATTTCTAGTACTGATTTTGCTGGGATTTGCCGGGACGGATTTTATTATTACTATTACTCTCTCCGCCGCCGATGCCACGGCTCATTTGGTTGAAAATCCCCTATTAGTTCGCTGGTTGCACGGTCAAGAAATCCCCCTCACCCTGATATTGATTGCCTTGCTGGGGGCATTGTTTTTGAAGGGCTTTCGGGAGGTGATTGGTTTTGCGGTGGTCATTGTTGTTGTTTATTTAGGCTTAAATTTGGTCGTCATTGGCATGGGGATCTATCAAATCAGTCTAAACCCCATGGTCTTTCCTCAATGGCAAGCGGGTCTGAGTGCCCATCACCATAATCCTTGGATAGTTTTAGGAATTAGCGCCCTATTGTTTCCCAAGCTGGCTTTGGGACTATCGGGTTTTGAAACGGGGGTTGTGGTTATGCCCCTGGTAAAGGGTGACCCTACGGATCAAGAAAGTAACCCTGTGGGAAGGATTCGTAATACCCATCATTTACTAGTGACTGCCGCCGTCATTATGAGCCTATTTCTGCTGGCCAGTATTTGGGTGACGACGTTATTAATTCCCACTGCCGCTTTTCAACCAGGAGGGCAAGCCAATGGTCGAGCGTTGGCCTACTTAGCCCATCGCTATTTAGGGGAAATTTTTGGGACGGTTTATGATCTCAGCACGATCACCATTTTGTGGTTTGCGGGGGCATCAGCCTTGGCGGGATTATTAAATTTAGTTCCCCGTTATTTACCTCGGTACGGCATGGCCCCGGAATGGACTCGGGCGGTTAAACCTTTGGTAATCATTTTTATGGCGATCACCTTTGCGATAACGTTGATTTTTCGCGCTAACGTAGATGCCCAAGGGGCAGCCTATGCCACAGGAGTTTTGGTACTAATGAGTTCGGCAGCAATTGCGGTGGCTCTCTTTTTTCATCGTCAACGTTCCCGTTGGAGCACGGGCATTTTTGCGGCGATCGCCCTTGTATTTATTTACACCACCATTATCAACATCATCGAACGACCAGATGGGATTCGTCTCGCCATTTTCTTTATCACTACCATTGTCACCACCTCGTTAATTTCTCGGGTGTTTCGCTCCACCGAACTGCGGGTCACATCCATTGAATTAGATGACTCGGCCCAAGAAATTTTGTCTAAATACCAACATCAAAGCATTCACCTGATTGCCCATCGTCCTTTTAAAAAGGAATTCCAGGAATATCGGCAAAAGGAACAATCTGCACGCCATAATAACCACATTAGCAAAAGTGACCCCTTGATTTTCTTGGAAGTGGACGTAGTAGACGCTTCCGTATTTGTGGATGCCATCCATGTACGGGGCATTTATCTGGATAAATATCAAATTCTGCGGGTTCAAAGTTCAGCGGTTCCCAATGCGATCGCCGCTTTATTACTCTATTTACGGGATCAAACTGGCCATTTACCCTCTGTGTATTTTGGTTGGACGGAGGGCAATCCCTTGGAATATTTACTAAGATTTCTCTTGTTTGGGGAAGGAGATATTCCTATTCTGACCCGCGAAGTATTGCGAAAAGCCGAACCCAATCCCCAAAATCGCCCCCGTATTCATGTTAGTGGTTAGGCTCTTGATACTGAATTGTAATCTTTGTAAAAACATTTGAGCTTAGCGGGGTTCGCTAATCAGTCACAACTAGGAACCCTTTTGAAGACTTAAGAAATTTCAATCTCAAGCCACGTCGTCGTGGGCAAAGCGGTTATAGAGAAAGTCGAGGGCGGAGTTACGCAACTGGTACAACTGGTAATAGATGGGGTCTTCCATAATCCGATCTCGAACCCGGGGCCGGGCAAAGGGGATAGTCATAATTTCCCCAATGTTGGGGTGGGGCCCATTGGCCATCGTCACCAGGCGATCACCGCCAAGGATGAAGCAAAAGTGGTCGTGATTTCGATCGCCACTCGGAATTAATCCTTGTCCTAAGTCTATCCGAGCCTAAACCTCCGGGGGCAATTCCAGCGGTAGGGGGCCTAGTAATCCTTTGCGAAAATCGTTCAGCAATTGCACTGCGGCCCTTTCGCGATCGCCGTTATGGCGGGCATCAGCTAGGGCAATTAAATACAAATCCCCATTCATGGCTGCCGGAGCTACCTGATAACGGTGCGTCAACGCCTCCCCCAGGGACAAATCCAGCAACAGATCCACCATGGCGATCGCCACCGCCTGATTTTCGTAGGCCGCTTCACCAATGTCTTCACAGATAGCCAATTTCAGGGCATTGGCCTGATTTTCCAGCTTGAGGGGAATCACCCCAGGGGAATCGAGCAGTTCTAAACTATCGGAAATGCGAATCCACCGTAACTGCCTGGTTACCCCCGCCCGTCGGGCACTTTCCACCACCTTGCGCCCCAACAATCGATTAATTAATGCAGATTTACCTACGTTAGGGAAGCCCATCACTACCGCCCGCACTGGCCGAGGTTGCATGCCCCGCCGCTTTCTTCTTTCATTAACTGCCTTACCAGCTTGCTGGGCCGCTTTACTGATGGCCTTAACCCCGGTGCCCTGCTTGGCATTGGCGTAATATACCGTTTGATTTTGCTGGCGGAACCAGGTTAACCACTGCTCTTGCAACTCCGGTGTGATCATATCCACCCGGTTGAGAATAATTAATTTCGGCTTTTCTCCCACCCAGAGGGGCACATCGGGATGTTGGGATGCCAAGGGAATGCGAGCATCAATTACTTCCAGCACCACGTCAACTTTGTTTAACTGCTCCCGGAGTTGTCTTTCCGCTTTGGCAATATGCCCGGGATACCATTGGATTAAGGCCATGAGTTGTTCACTTTTTTACTGACGAGGGCTTATGGGGGCCACGCTCCCACCCATAACAGCTTGCCACATCCCCGCCGGAAGTTACCTTACCCCTAGGCGATCGCCAAAAATCAGCATATATACACCAAGTTAAAAGTAAATCTTTTACACTATTACTGTAATCAACTTCACCGATAAAATTTTCCTCTACCATTCCTGGGGTCAAATCCATACCTGGCCATGACTCCCGCTCTACTTAATATTTCTTAACAATTTTAGTTGCCATAAATTCTCATTTATGTCCCTATAATAATTCGGGAGTAAGTGCCAAAGATTCTCAACTGCTTCATCGGTGGTTTGAGTTTAGTCCTAGGGAAAGATTGGCGATCGCCGCTGTGGTCAAGCCAGAATGGGTCTCGGGTGGACAGAGAACGCTTTATTCTTTGCCTCCATGGCGGCATCCCCCCTAGGTTTCTCAACACTTATTGCTATATTTTTTTATTTGTCGTCTCATTAAGGAGGCAATTCTGTGCAAACCTATGGCAACGACACCGTTCAATACGAATGGTGGGCCGGCAACGCCCGTTTCGCCGATCAGTCTGGGCTTTTTATTGCAGCCCATGTGGCCCAAGCGGCCCTCACCGCCTTCTGGGCTGGAGCTTTTACCCTGTTTGAAATTTCCCGTTTTGATCCCACCCAGGCCATGGGGGACCAGGGATTGATTTTACTGCCCCATTTGGCCACCCTCGGTTGGGGTGTGGGAGATGGCGGACAAATTGTGGATACCTATCCCTACTTTGTCGTTGGCAGTATTCACCTGATTGCTTCAGCGGTACTGGGGGCTGGGGCTCTGTTTCATGCCCTGCGGGCCCCCGCTGACCTTAGTACCCTTAAGGGCCAGGGCAAAAAATTCCATTTCACCTGGGAAAACCCCCAACAACTGGGCATGATTTTGGGTCACCATCTCCTGTTCCTGGGGGCTGGGGCCCTGCTGTTGGCAGGCAAAGCCATGTATTGGGGGGGATTGTACGACGCCACCACCCAAACGGTGCGGCTTGTGAGCGAACCAACGTTGGATCCCTTCGTTATTTATGGTTATCAAACCCATTTTGCCAGTATCAGTAGCCTGGAAGATCTGGTAGGGGGACATATTTTTGTTGGTGTTCTGCTCATTGGTGGAGGCATTTGGCACATTCTGGTGCCCCCTCTCAGTTGGGCTAAAAAAGTTCTGCTCTTTTCCGGGGAAGCCATTTTGTCCTATTCCCTGGGGGGCATTGCCCTAGCTGGATTTGTGGCGGCCTACTTTTGTGCCGTTAATACCCTGGCCTATCCGCCGGAATTTTACGGCCCGCCTTTGGCAATTAAATTGGGCATTTTTCCCTATTTTGCGGACACCGTGGAACTCCCCATGCATGCCCACACCAGTAGGGCTTGGTTAGCCAATGCTCACTTTTTCCTGGCCTTTTTCTTTCTGCAAGGTCATCTCTGGCACGCACTGCGGGCTTTGGGTTTTGACTTCAAACAGGTCGAACAGGCGTTGGATTCCCTGCAAACCTAGTCATTAGCCATTAGCTTTTCCTCTCTTAAGCAAGCATCGGGGTTTACTTTGCCTAGCCATACCAGCCTGAAATTAAGACTCCATTGCTTGGTAATGGTAAACCTCTTTTCTTTTTATTCCCTTGCTTGAGTCAATTGATGTTTACTCTCCCATTGCCTAAAAAATTATGGGTCATCCTCACACTTGTTTGTGCTGTTCCCACTGTCTTTTGCGGCATTTACACCAAGGAAATTTAGTTTGGTATTGCTGTCAGTGTCGCCAAATGCAGGCGATCGCCAACGATAGCACTAGCCCCCTTTATTTCAACACCTCGGAACTGTTAAACCAAGCTCTACTTAATGCTTAACGGCTTCCCCAGATTATTTCTACAAAAAAATTAAGCTCATTAACTTTTCAGGAACCATGACAAAAATTGGACTCTTTTACGGCACCCAAACCGGCAACACAGAAACCATTGCTGAGCTCATCCAAAAGGAAATGGGCGGTGATAGTGTGGTCGAGATGATGGATATTTCCCAAGCTGATGTAGAGGATTTTCAGCAATACAATTCCCTCATTATTGGTTGTCCTACTTGGAATGTGGGGGAACTCCAGAGTGATTGGGAAGGCTTTTACGATCAACTAGACGAAATTGATTTTAATGGTAAAAAAGTAGCCTATTTCGGTGCAGGCGATCAGGTTGGTTACGCTGATAACTTTCAAGATGCCATGGGTATTTTAGAAGAAAAAATTAGTGCATTAGGAGGAAAAACAGTGGGATTTTGGCCCACCACTGGTTACGACTTCGATGATTCAAAAGCGGTAAAAAATAACCAATTTGTTGGTTTGGCTTTGGATGAGGACAATCAACCGGAATTAACTAAAGGCAGGATCAAAAAATGGGTTAGTGAAATTAAACCTATTTTGCAATCCTAGGTATTCTCAACCTGGGGGTGTACAGCCATCAATTCTCCAATAATTGATCGACTCCGCCAGTAGTTCATGTTGCTTGAGCTTATCTTAAACATCTGGTCATTTACCACAGTTGCTTTGAGCTTTAACTAACTTTAATTAACCAGAGAATAGTTTAGGCTCGACTGAGTTATTTTCTACTCCTCACTCCACTTAAATACTTACCTTACCTTTTAATCCTAGCCGGACTCCTACCATGAAAAACCAGAATATGCCTCCAGAAACCCCCATTGTCTGGCTCAATTTTAGTCCTGCCTTAAGGCGTTTTGATCGTCCTTTACTGCGGCAATTAAGCAAAAGCCAACCTATTTTACAATGGGATTACCATCAAACCGCCGACGAACCCAACTGTTTAACGACAGGACTAGATTTAGTTGGGGAATATCTGGAAAATTTTGACCAGCCTGTCCATTTAATTGGCCATAGTACTAGTGGTTTGTTGGCGTTATTGTACGCTCGCCAATGTCCCGAAAAAGTCCGTTCCCTCTCCTTGCTTTCTGTGGGGGTATATCCTGCCCTGGATTGGCAAGCCTATTATTACAGTCAATTTGATGCTATGCGCTACAGCCGTCATTTGCTCCTTGGTCAAATGGCCCACCATTTATTTAACTGCTGTTCCCTGCGTCAGACCCAAACCATTGTTAATATTCTGGAAAATGATCTATTAACTTCCATTTCTCCCCACAGTTTGTATAAACAATTAATCATTTTGCCCAACCACATTGCTGTACCTCTCTTGGTGGCAGTGGGAGAAGCAGACGGCATTATCGACACCAGTTTATTCAATGGCTGGCAACGATGGAAAAAGCCTGGCGATCGCCTTTGGTTATGTCCTGAAGGAAAATACTTTTTTCAATTTGAGCACCCAGAAGTCACCGCATTCCAACTGCAACAATTTTGGCGATCATTGCAAGGGCAGGAAGCTCCCTCTTCCACCTCTCTACTGGCCTAGGTTGGTTTCTTCTTCAATTATCAATGTTTTAATTTTAAATCTGGGGAGAATCACATTAAACCAGCTAAGTATATTTAAATTCACTTGCGGTCTCACATCAATTTTTCTCCCCTTATCCATTGGTAAATGTTGAGTGGATTAATCAAGGTATGGCGAATGGGATTGGATATAATAGTATTATTGACAGAGATTCAAAAGCTGTAAGACCGTGTTTGATGTGATCCCTTGACCTCTCAAGTTTCGGAGCAAGTCGGGCAAAAGCTTTTTAGCGCTGCAAATACTTTAGTAAAAAAATCGAGAAGCAAAACGGAACTTTTTAAACAGATTCTAAATACCCTTCAAGAATTAGGGTAAATTTACTAAGGCTTTTAAAAATTTTAATATTTTTTACCGAGATTTTCCGAGCGCCTACAAACCCTCAGATGCGCTTTATTCAGCGCTTTTTAACTGTTTAGAGTTTTGGCGTTTTACAAAACTAGTCGTTCAAGCCCTTGCCTTCCACAGGGCAAAGTTGGCGTTTTCCTAAGCAAATAGTGTTTTGGGGGCTATTGTCGGATATTTTTCCAGTCTAGGTGGCAATATATTATATTTTTGTTACTTAATAAGCACTAATTAAGCTCGAAAAAACTAGAATATACTCTATTACTCACCGATTCATTTTGGTCAAAGGCATAGTTTTATCCTGTAGTCCCCTATGGAACTTCCTCCTGATAACCGAGAAGCCACTGTCCATCCCAATCAACATCAACTTGAGCAGTCTGTACCGTTCAATGATGAGTATGGCGTTAATTTGGCACTTAAGAATTATGGACTCCTTCCATATCACCTAGAGAAGGTTACCAATTTTATGCAATCCCACCTTGATCAAGATCTTTCTGTGGAGGAGATTGCCCAGGAGTTGGGGTTAAGCCAGTTTCATTTCTCCCGCCTCTTCAAGCAAAAAACGGGCATAACGCCCCATCAGTATTTGATCAAACTGCGGCTAGAACGGGCAAAGCATCTGTTGAAGAATACAAAACTGGCAGTTAATGAGATCGCTGATGAATGCGGCTTTGCCAATCCAAGTCACCTCGCTAGGCACTTACGCCGGGAAACAGGGCTATCCCCTAAGCAATTTCGCATTTTGTAGCAAGATTGTGCTCAAATAGCAAATATTTGTTCGATTCTACCGTAAATATAAGCTACATTGCCGTTTATCTTTTCAATTAGGAGCACAGGAAGTCTAATTATTTATTTCAAGGTTTCTCCCAAAGGGTGCTAATTCTGGTCAGGACGTTTGCCTTGGTTGCCTGTGGGTAGTTTTTGTTAGTTTTCAAAGCGATTCTCACTTGCCAAATTGAAGAAATAATTAGACATTAGCCTCCCGGCTTTCTGAAGCTTTAGTGGAGTAGCTAGTACTTTGCAGATAGGTGCTTGCTCCCACGGAATCCAGTATAAGTTCGTTTTTGTGTACTGTCAGATATGGTTACCTTTATACATTTCCTGGTCTTTTCATGAATGCCGACAAAGAAGATCACCCACTGAAAGGGCAATTAGTGCCAGTAAACTATGAGCACAGTGTCGGTCTCCCGGAGTTGTTAACTCAACTAGATTTGTCCATTCTGATTTCTACCTACCAAGCGGGAC
>NZ_JADEVV010000069.1 GCF_015207985.1 Synechocystis salina LEGE 00031
CTGCTCACCGATGTGCCCCCCACTGCCCCCACCTATCGTCAGGAATTTTTTGGTCCTGTCGCCCTGGGATTTACCGTCAATAATTTAGAAGAGGCGATCGCCTTAGCCAATGACATTCCCTTTGGTTTGGGGTCCAGTGCCTGGACTAAGAATTCCGCCAGTCAACAAAAACTAATCCGAGGCATAGAAGCCGGGGCCGTATTTATCAACGGCATGACCAAATCCGATCCCCGCATTCCCTTTGGGGGTATTAAACGATCCGGCTTTGGGCGAGAACTGGGACGCATGGGCATTCTAGAATTTGTCAATGCTAAAACCATTTGGATTAATTAAAAATATCCAGCAAAGTTTTGGGGTGAAATTGTGACCTCTGTTCCAACATTTTACCGCCGGCATACTGGGCCATAGGGGACGGTCTCCCCAGAGTAAAAAATTTTTGTATAATTCCCGGAACGGTATTATTCCCTTGCCCCGCCTGAATGGTTAAGTCCGCCCCTCCTCCTCTCCTCTCCATTGCAATTCGTGTGGCCACCGTGGAAGATATTCCGCCCTTGGCCAACCTTTTGCTCAAAAGTTTCCACCCTCCCCAAAACTGGCTGATGTGGAGCTATCCTTTTTTGCGCCTAGGCATCACAGAAGACCTACGGCTGCGTATGCGCCATGGCGACAACGCTTACCATTGCCTCATTGCTGTTAATTCAGACAATGGAGAAATTCTTGGCACCGCTGAAGTTTCCCTCAAACACTGGTTCACCCGCCCCAAGACCACTGCCTACATTTCTAACCTGGCCGTGAGCCCCCAACATCGTCGCCTGGGGATCGCCAAACAATTAATCCAAAAATGCGAAGCTATTGCTGATCAGTGGCAGTGCCGTCGCCTTAGTCTCCATGTGATGGAAAATAATCTGGGGGCCCAAAACCTCTACCAAACCCTGGGATTTATTTATCAGGAAGCGGAATGGAGTTGGCGAGCCTGGCTATGGCAGAAACCCCGACGGTTACTATGGGAAAAGATCCTGACTACGGAAATTCTTTGTCCCACCCCAGCCCACCAAAGCCCCTAATGACCTCCGCCGAAGCCCTATTGGAGCATCTCCAAAATAAACAATCCCTAGTGATCAACCCCCGCCGCCGCAATGGGGTGATTTTAGTGAAGCCCTACCATGCCGAATTTGCTGGGCCAGGGGCATTTGTGGGGGGAGATTTAGACCAGGATGTGACTCTTTGTTATCCGGTGGGTAACCTCGATTGGTTAACGCCCCCGTCCCCCGCAGAACAAATTAAAGCCTATTTAATTCGCCGGCAGTGGACTGTGTTAATCAAACAAATTGTTGATAATCCCATTGCCATGGAAAGGGCCCAGGTGATTTTAAATCAGCTAGAAAATTGGTTTGATGATGCCACCGTGGCGCTTTTACCAGATTCTGCTGTGGCAACTTTAGTGGGGGTTTTGTCTTCTACTGTACGGAGTGCCCGCACCAATACGACGGTGTTTTAGCGCCTTTTCAGTCCAAACTCACTTATTTATCTGCTTGTCAATGAAAATGATTATTGTTATCTCAGGCGATAGGATTGATCTGTTCACCGACGGCCAGTCGGTCAATAAAACTCCTGGTCTATAAATGTTAATCAATTAGGTAACTTTTCCTGAAAATAAAATATAGTTTGCTAACAAATATTTTTCGATTAATAACTAAAAGTTAAGTAGAGGTTAAGGATCCATTAAGCAAAGTTTAATGGGGTAGAGCACTTATAAAAATATTTTATGAATAAGATGACAGCATATATGGAGTTGCCAAACTTGGGGTGGAAGTCTGGGGAAGGCAAAGGCTCAAACCAGATAAATTGATCAGCCAAAGGCTTACTCTATGGTGGTTATACGTTTTTTGCATAGCTTTTGGTCAGTGCCCTTGGAATTGTTCAAAATAGATGCTAGAATCCCTATCGAGGAATTTCTTGGTCTTCGCTGATCAAGGATCAGGTCAATAAACCAAGTTTCAACTGCTATCCAATTTATCAGTTGTGCCTGGCTTGATTAATGTCATCGGTGTGAGGATCCCCCTGTTATGAATAAGTTGACCAGTAATTTACTAAAGTTATTTCCATTGGCCCTGGGTAGTTCTTTGGCAGTGGCCCCTGGCGCCATGGCGGAACCCGTAGCTCAGTTAGCTACCCCCGCAGATTTCCCCCAAATTAACCACCGGGGCGACAGTCTGGAACTGATGCGTCGTCGTCAGAATGCCGGCACCTTCAATGCGGCTACCCCAGATGTGACTAATATGTCCCAGGTGACCAGTGTGTCTGAGTTGCGGGATGTGCAACCCACTGCCTGGGCCTATGAAGCACTAAAAAGTTTAGTTGAGCGCTACGGGTGTATTGTTGGTTACCCTGACCGGACTTTCCGGGGCGATCGGGCCCTGTCCCGTTGGGAATTTGCCGCTGGTTTGAACGCCTGTATGAACGTAATGGAACGTTTAATCCAGGAGAACGTAGCGGTTCTACGGGAAGATATTGATAAGCTCAAACGCTTGATGCAAGAGTTTGAAGCGGAATTGGCCGCCCTGGGAGCTCGCATTGATAATCTAGAAGTCCGCACTTCTTTTCTGGAAGACCATCAGTTCTCTACCACCACCAAGTTAAACGGGGTAGCGGTTTTTGCCCTGGTTAACCAATGGGGAGAGAACAAAGCAGTGGATTGGCGACAACAGGACAACATCAATAACTTTGGTGCCGCCGCCCCTGCTCCCGTGGATGAAAATGCCACCCTTTCCAGTCGGGTGCGTTTGAACTTCGACACCAGCTTCACTGGCAAAGACTTATTGCGGACCCGTTTGCAGGCAGG
This sequence comes from Synechocystis salina LEGE 00031, assembly GCF_015207985.1. GTDB lineage: Bacteria > Cyanobacteriota > Cyanobacteriia > Cyanobacteriales > Microcystaceae > Synechocystis > Synechocystis salina. The sequence goes on from NZ_JADEVV010000069.1 coordinate 2,843, forward strand.
CACCGTGCCCAACCTAGCTGGTCCCACCGGCACCAACATGGCTCGTCTTGCCTTTGATGGTTCTAGCCCTGATAACAACGTTGACATTAATAAGTTGTTCTACCGTTTCCCGGTGGGTAACTTGACCACTTGGGTTGGGGCCCGGGGCTTGGATTTGGATGATGTCTTCAAAACCTATAACCCTTACTTGGAAAGTGGCGACAGCGGTGCTTTGAGCCGTTTCAGTCGGTACAACCCCTTTGTTAACCGGGGGCCTGCCGGTACCGGTGGGGCGATGCGCTATAAGTTCAATGACATTTTCACCGTTAGTGCAGCTTATTTGGCGGACCAAGGACAGGCCAGCAATCCCAGTGATGATGTTTTCACCAGCGGTGGCAATACCTTCCGCAGTGGTAACGGTTTCTTGAATGGTAGCTACAGCACCGGGGTTCAGTTTGACATCAAGCCTACCCAGGACTTTAGCTTTGGTATTTCTTATCTGCATAAGTACTTCACCCAAGGTGACGTTAACTTAACCGGTAGCACTGGTAGCCGTATTGCCAGCAACCCCTTCTACCAAGCGGCCACGACCATGGATACCTACAACATCCAAACGTCCTGGCAGATCACCGAGAAGTTTAATCTCTCCGGTTGGTTTGGTTATGCCAATGCCACGGCCCAGGGCTTCAACACTGGCGGTAATCCCCAAAATCGTAATGGTTTAGGGGCTGACCTGTGGACTTGGAATGCGGCCCTATCTATCATCGATGTGTTCAAGGAAGGGGCGGTGTTCTCCCTGAGTGGTGGTTTGATGCCCTACGCTCCCTATGTGGCTAGCCTCAACGGCGATCGGATCAGCAATGACCGCAACTCTCCCTACATCATCGAGGCTCAGTACCAGTTCCCTGTGAACAAAAACATCCAGATTACCCCTGGTGCTTACGTAATCCTTAACCCGGAAGCCAACAGCAATAACAGTGCTATCTGGGTTGGGGTACTCCGCACCACCTTCAAGTTCTAGAAACTTTGTTGGGGTAAAACCAACACTCACACCAAAACTTCCAGATATTTGGCCCCCACTTCATTGCTGGGGGTTTTTTATCAACTTTGGTGCGATTGAGGCTCCCTCAGCCAGATCTAGATTTTCCAAACTTGGGCAATCAAAGCGGGTTCTAGGGATTGTGCTCAATTTTTAATTTTTACTTTGCTTTTATGCTTTCACCTGACCAATCTCGGCGATCGCCTATGGGAGAGAGGAGAAAACCCATATCTAGCAAAACTATTTAGACGGTACAGTTCGTCGGTTAGGATTATTTAGGGATGATGCTAATCGGAAAAATTCTTAGATAAGCCCTAGTTTTGCCCCCGATCGCCAAGGTCACCCTGGTTAACCTGCAAGAATTAATCGCCATGAGCCAATCCAAGGAAAATTATCATCTATTGTTGGTGGACGACGATCCCAACCTACTCCTTTTGGTCAAGGATTATTTGGAATATCAAGGTTACCAAGTCACCACCGCTGGTAACGGTCGTGAAGCCCTGGCTGCGTTGGTAAATATGGTGCCCGATATGATTATTTGCGACATTATGATGCCGGAGATGGATGGCTACGCTTTCATCGAGCAGGTGCGCCAAAATCCCAGTATTAGTTGGATTCCGGTGATGTTTCTTTCCGCCAAGGGCCAAAGCCACAATCGGGTGAAGGGCCTCAATGTGGGGGCGGATATTTATATGGCCAAACCCTTTGAGCCGGAAGAACTGGCTGCCCAAGTACAATCTTGTCTCCGTCAAGCCGATCGCCTATTGCAACACAATAACCATCCCCTGGGGGACAACTCCCGGGTGCAGGTAGCTAGGGACGTGGAACTTACCCCCACGGAAACCAAGGTAATTCAACTGGTGGCCCAGGGATTGGCTAATCGAGAAATTGCCGACCACTTAAAAGTCAGTCAGCGCACCGTCGAAAGTCATGTGTCGAATATGTTAAACAAGACAGGACTACACAATCGCACCGAGTTAGCCCGTTGGGCCATCCAAAAAAGTATTGCTTGAGGTTCTTTACCACTGGTTTTCTAGTGGACCAGCACCAATCAGAAAAATAACATATTCATGAACTATTTTTCCTGTTCCCTGCAAAAAAGTCTGGGCCTAATTTGTGCCAGCTTGCTGAGTTTACCGGCCCTGGCACCACTGGTCTGGGCTGGCTCTTTGGAATATTGGAAATTTGACCTGCGGGATAGTCGTCTAGACATCATTACCGATGAGGATGTCAGGCCACAGGTAAATGTGCTGCGCAATCCCACTAGGGTGGTGGTGGATTTACCGGGCATTGAACACCGGGGCCCCACCATTTATAAGCCTTTGACCCAGTATGTTAAAGAGGCAAGGGTTGGTCGATGGAATAATAATTCGACTCGCATTGTTTTGGAATTGACGGAACCTTTCACGGTCAAGCCCTGGGAGGTGCAGGTGCGGGGGTTAGCGCCCAATCGATGGTATGCCCGCCTGCCCACCATCCTCCAACCTTCGGAATATAGTTTGCCCCAGGAAACAGTGGCGGTTAATGTACCAGCCCCAGCCCCCAGACCCCTACGACGCTTTACGGTGGTGTTGGACGCAGGGCACGGCGGTAGGGATCCAGGGGCGATCGGACAGCGGGGCATGCGGGAAAAAGATGTGGTTCTGGCCATCACTAGGGGCGTAGCCAGGGAGCTGGAGAAACAGGGCATTGGGGTGGTGATGACCCGCAACAGTGATGTGTTTATTTCTCTCCAGGGTCGGGTGCAAAGGGCGGCGGCGGCCCGGGCAGATATCTTTGTGAGCATCCATGCCAACTCCATCGGCTTAGGGCGACCGGAAGTCAATGGAGTGGAAACCTATTATTTCCAAACGGGGCGTTCCCTAGCCCAGAGCATCCATCGCAGTATTCTACAACGGCTTAATGTCCGCGATCGCCGGGTAAAGCAAGCCAGATTTTATGTTTTGCGCCGTACTTCCATGCCTTCCACCCTAGTGGAGGTGGGTTTTGTCACGGGGAGTCAAGACAGCCGGAACCTCAGCAATCCCCGCTTTCAACAGCAAATGGCTGAGGCGATCGCCGCCGGTATCGTACAGTATTTGAAGTAAGTTTATCTACGACTGCAGTCGCATGTTTTCCCCTGACCCCGTGCTTCCCGACGATGGCCAACATCCCTGGCGTTACCGACTAGACCAGTTCACCAAGGAAGAACAGACCACCCTAGCGGCCCTGGCCTGGGCCTTTTACCAGCAATGGCCGGCCAAAGAACAGTATTTGGGGTTAGACCTCCATCCCCAAGCCCATTTCATTAGCTGTGCCCCCCAGGCGATCGCCCAACTAAATGACCAGGTGAACGGGCGCATCCAGGAAATGGTGGGGATTTTGCACGGCTATGATCCGGTCAAGGAGGTGGCCATTTTTGTCATTGGCCCCACCCAATTCAAACTGCTCTTTTTCCAGCCAACCCCTGATCCCGCTAACTGTTTTGCTGAATTGGGGCTGACCATCGAAGAACTCAAACACAGACTAGAAAAGACTCTCCAGGAAAAACTGACCTAGCGACCAGTGGACTTAATCAGTTCTAAATTGGCGCCCGGGTTAATAAATGTTTGACTATTACCCCCAGCATTGCCGCAGGCAGAACTACTGTCCGATTGGAATACGGTGAAGCGGTCATTAACTTGACATAGTTTGATGGACTCACTGCCTGCCATCTCAGCCATGGCTTTGCGGTTCGGTGCCACCCCATCGCTAACTTTGAAGTAGGTAAAAGCATTATCGGAGTAGACCACACACTCCCCCGGTTCTACCACCCACCAACCTTCACTCACCCAGATCCCATTGGGATTTTCATAGCCCTGGGCCATGAATAAATTAGTGTTGAGATAGTTGCAACTTTTTCCGGCGATCGCCGGGGCTGGGGTAAAAACACTGCCCACCAGAGCAGATCCCATTACCATCACCGCTGCAGACCATAACCCTTTATTAACCATAAAAACTCCTCAAACCACAGAAATTGTTAACGCCAATCTTACTAGAACTAGGCTGGCTTTGCCCACGGCCATGGACGGGGTTCTCCAGGGGGTAAATAGTTTCTCGGTATTAAACTAAACAAGCCGTAACGGACAATACGGAAATTGTCGCCCCTAAAACACAAAATGGTCAGCACATCGACATAATTGACGGCGATCGCCTAAATTACTAGAGTTGGGGCCGGTTTTGCCGTTGCCGTTTTTTCTTTTGTGTGAGGAGTCAGGATTATGCCGTTTAACCCCCAGGTTGTGGCGAGGGATGTTTTCTATCCCCAGGGCACATTGAGTGCCGCAGTCACCCAAGCTTTTCAAGCTGATTTAGCCAGTTGGTTAGCCACTACCTCCAGTCCGGCGGTGGTGATCGACTTTAGCCAGGTAGATTTCCTCGATAGCGCTATTTTGGTGGTGCTGGTTAACGCTTACAAAGAACTCCAAAGTCAAAAGAGAACATTGCTGTTAAGTGGGGTTTCCCCGGAACTGAAAATCATTTTTGAGTTGACCCAACTAAATCGAGTTTTTCCCATTTATAGCAATCCAGAAGCGGCCTTGGTCAATGGGGAAAAGCCCGCCATGGCTGCATAGAACCTAAGAACTAGCAAGGGCAAACGAATTCACCTCCCTGGTCAATTTTTATCAGGGTCGATGGGGTTGAATGGACTTTGGGGACTAAAATCTAGGTAATCCGCCCGGTTCATCGTTATTTTTTGCCATCGTGTCTTCCCCGAAAAGCAAAGCCATCACTGTTCGTCCCACTCCCCCCCTGTCCCCTAGATTGGCCGCAGAGGAAAAGTTCAAGCAGGAAAAACTCCACGACACGGAGCTCCTGTTACAGGATATGTTTATTCGAGAGGAAGCTACCATTAAATTAATTCTTGATTCCCTCTACGACATTGGCGCCATCAACATAATCAATAAAAAATTTCCCTTCCGCCCCCTAAATCGCTTGCTCAAATCCATTGTCGGGGTGCCAAAGCCCATTGCCAGGATATTGTTATTTCGCTGGTTTGTGGCCAATTGTCCTGGCTTGCTCACCAATTTCCTCCACAGTAAAGTCCGCTTCAAGTAGGGGGTCAATCTAGATTATGGTAGCTCCGGGTCGGTGTGAACAGCCAGGGCATCAACGGCAACCAAGGCATTGGGGCCCATGGCTGGTGTTGTGGACTGCCAGTCTCACTATTTTGCCCCTAGCCCCCAGTTTGGCCCAGTCTCCGGCCCTACCTCCCCCGGATGACATTCCCGAAGAAATTTTGCGCACAGAAATCATCCTCGAAGGGCGATCGCCTCTGGATGGGGAACCGTTAACGGCAACGGAATACACAGAATTAATGGAAGCTTTGGCAGAAAACCCCAATCCGCCCCAACTTAGTCCCCGAATTCGCCATCTGGTCTTTTTGTTGAGGGTAAGGAAATTTTTTCGGACTTTCCTACCGTTTCTTTGATGGTTGTCCCCATAGCTAAGGCATAGCTAATTCAAATAATAATGAAGTCACATAGCCAGCCAACACGTTCCTAATAGAAGTTTTTTGGAAAATACCCCTATCCTAGTTTTGTATTTCATTTCGGGTAACTATACCACTACTCCAAAATCAAAGTATCTTTAGTTTTTTGTCGACGTTGCCTCTCCTTATCTTGATATTCTTGGATGCAACCATCCTGTTCCACCATTACACAACTGAGGTAATCGGTAATCTCGACTAATCCAGCCCTTAAGGCCTTGCCCACAGGAGCTCTGGCGGTGCTTTGGTTATCCTGTCCCGTATTAACAATGCCTAAAATACTGACGTTATTAGCAGAGCTAGCGGCGGTATCAGCGGCACGGCCCTCCACTGTTCTGGCATAAACCACTTCCCCTGTGCTGCTATCAACCACCCGCAGATCTATGGCAACATAGGCCTCCTGTTTAGCCTGACGCTCACTGTTGCCAATGCTGAAAAGTCCTAGGTTAAGCCCAAAATTATTGCCTCCAGATTCCGAGCTTACCCCTTCCTCATAGGCGGTAACTCTACCCAAAACAATATACTGAGCCCCTGTCAACTGTCCTCTTTGGGCAGAGGTTTCCGGTCTAGTTAATCCTAATTCTGCCAATTCCTGTTCCGACAGAACACTACCGAGATTTTGTCTTTCTACTACTTGAAAGTTACCGGTAGAGGTAAGTTCATTGCTGAGGGCATCGGCCAGTTCCCGCGAAGTATTGCCACTCCACCACCACCAACTCATATTAGTGTCATTTTTAAACTCCGGCACGGAAATAGTGGGTTTACCTTGGGCTTCGGCCGTCAGGCTTCCCGAGAACATTCCCGCCAATACCAGGAAGAATGGTAGAGCCTTCGATGTCAAGGAGGCAGCGACTCTGTCTAGGTTTTGAGTGGCCATGGTATTTCCAGCAAATTTTTTAACCAAGGCTACAGTAGTGATGAGACAACAGTCAATAGATATTTGATTTTCGATTAACTTTGACTTCCTAGGCTCAACGAGATAGGTTTTTTGCTGCGATATTTAACCTAATAATTGCCGCCGTTTTTGTTCAAATTCGTATTCTGTTAGCAGTCCCTCTAGGCGTAACTGTTCTAACTCTCGCATAGCTTCGGCCATGGTAATGACCTGTTGGGATGGTTGCAGGCTATCTCCATTTTGGTGCCAGCTTCCCTCAAGGCTGTTGAACTGACGGTTAAAATCCTCTTCCCCTTGGACAAAATACCACACTGCATCAATGGCGCAGGCAATTCTGGGTATGGGAGTATTCCACAGTAACCAATAGACCCCCGCCCACACCGGTTGCCCCAGGTAAAGTTTATGGAGACCCGCCATGGGCCAGGGCAGCACCGCCGATGTCACCGCCAAGGCGATCGCCCAGTAGCGACGTTTTGGCAGAGATAACAGGGGACTTAAAAAAGACATAATTGCAATGCTGAACAAGTTCTGAATCAGTGGTAATTTTAGCCTTAGCTAGGGGCGATCGGGGTGGGTAGACACTAGTCCATGGCGTTGTTTCAAGGCTAGTCTGCCAACCATAACTCCGGCGATCGCCGGCAAATTCGGGAAACCGTATTTTACTAAGCAAAAATAAGCTTTTACAATGGGAAAAACTCCATGATATGGGATCCCCCGTAAATACAGAGAGTCTTTGCTCCCCTTTGGTTCCCCCGGGGGTTAAGCATAACTTCCCTCAGGAACTCACTTAAATTCCCAAGAAACTTCAATTTCTAATTCATTTTTTGTTCTTATTATTTTAGACTTTCACAAATTTTTACTAAATTTTCATTGTTAATCGAGTTAAATTTGATTGAATTTTTATTGGTTGCTGAATCGGGATAATCATGGCTCCTCCTTTCATTCAATTGTTTTAATTACGTTTCACTCGACTGCACCATTTACCCCAGAGGTCATAACCATGAGCTTTTTTGATTCAGATATTATTCAACAAGAAGCCAAACAATTGTTTGAAGACTATCAATCCCTGACCAAATTGGGTGGTGACTATGGCAAATTTGATCGGGATGGCAAAATGATTTTCATCGAGCAGATGGAAGCTCTGATGGAACGCTATAAAATCTTTATGAAACGCTTCGAGCTTTCCGATGACTTTATGGCCAAGATGACCGTCGAGCAGATGAAAACCCAACTAGGACAGTTTGGTATGTCTCCTCAACAAATGTTCGACCAGATGAATCTCACCTTGGAAAGAATGAAAGCCGAAATTAAGTAAATTCCCCGATGTCAGCATTGCCTAGCCAGACGCTCCCCCCAATGTCAGAATGGTGAAAGTAGGTTCCCCGTAGCAACTGCGAGAACTATGCCCACCCTGGATCTTTTGGGTTTTCCTCACCACTATCAACAATCTGGCTCTGGTCAACGGGGGTCTACCCCCAGCTTAATTTTTGTCCATGGTTGGCTCCTTAGTCACCATTATTGGTTGCCCTTAATGGAAATGTTATCTGGGCAATATTCCTGCGTGGGCTATGATCTGAGGGGGTTTGGGGAATCCCAGAGTCTAGATCATCCCCATTCAAACTATGACCTAGAAGCCTACGGCCGAGATTTGGTTGCTCTACTGGAAAAATTGAATATTGAACAAGCTTGGTTAGTGGGCCATTCCCTAGGGGGAAGTGTGGCCATCTGGGCGGCTCACCTGTGTCCGGAGCGAGTTAAGGGGGTAATTTGTGTTAATGCTGGCGGCGGAATTTACCTCAAGGAAGAATTTGAAAAATTTCGCACCGCCGGGGAAAGATTATTGGATTTTCGTCCCCCTTGGTTGGGGAAATTACCGTTGCTGGATTTAGCTTTCAGTCGGTTAATGGTGCAAAAACCCCTGGCTAGAAAGTGGGGCAAACAACGGTTGCTGGATTTTTTGCGAGCGGACCAACAGGCTGCCCGGGGCTCTTTGTTGGAAAGTACAACGGAAGCGGCGGTGCATTTACTGCCCAAATTGGTAGCGGAGTTACCCCAGCCCATGTATTTCCTGGCAGGACAAAATGACCGGGTAATGGAATTGCAATATGTTAAGTATCTAGCCAGCTTCCATGGTTTATTTGCCCAGTTAGGGACAAATGTGTTGGAAATAGAAGACTGCGGCCATTTTGCCATGCTGGAACAGTTGCCGGTGGTGGCGGATAAACTCCAACAAATTCTGGCTACTTCCCTCTGAATAGGGACAATTGCTGGCTGTTAACAATGCTTTTATCAGCAAATTCAGTCACCATAGAAATCAATGCTTCAACCTTGATTCGGCCCCGCTATGGTATCCCTAGAATCTTCTCCCCCAGCCCTGTCTCCCCACACTCCTCCCCTGTTTTGGCAATGGCGCGACCAGGCGATCGCCTATCAGCGAAGGGGCGATCGGGGACCAGCGGTGTTACTAATTCACGGTTTTGGGGCCTCCTGGGGCCATTGGCGCAAAAATATCCCTGTCCTGGGGGAATATTGTCGTTGCTACGCCATCGATTTGTTGGGTTTTGGTGCTTCGGCCAAACCTATCCCTAGTCAGACATTGGGTTACACTTTCACAACCTGGGCGGCTCTGGTGGCGGACTTTTGCCGGGAAGTAATTGGTGGCCCGGCGGTGCTAATTGGTAATTCCATCGGCTGTGTGGTGGCCATGCAAACTGCCACGGACTATCCAGAACTGGTCACTGGTTTGATTGCCCTCAACTGTTCTCTGCGGTTACTCCATGACCGCAAACGGTCAGCTTTGCCCTGGTATCGCCGGGTAGGGGCGGGGGTATTGCAAACGGTGCTGGGCTATCCTCAGATTGGCAAACTGTTCTTCCGACAGGTGGCCCGGGCTAAAACCGTTCGTCAGGCTCTCTGCCAAGCCTACGGAGATAAAAATGCTGTCACGGATGAGTTGGTGGCTATGCTTCTGCGGCCAGCCCAGGATGAAGGGGCGGCGGAAGTATTTTTAGCTTTCACCGGCTATTCCCAGGGGCCTTTGCCGGAGGATTTGTTACCCCGCATCCATTGCCCAACGGTGCTGATTTGGGGGGAGGCCGATCCCTGGGAACCGATCGCCTTGGGGAGAGGGTTGCAAAACTATGAGTGTGTGGAACAATTCATCAGTTTGCCCGGATTGGGCCACTGCCCCCAGGATGAAGCTCCAGAGGTAATTAATCCAATTTTGCGACAATGGATCACAGAGTGGAGTTAAACCGGCCATGGTCATCATTGATCGGGGACGGGCAACGGCTTTTCTCCCTAGGGAGGCGAGGATGTCAATGGTAAGATCTTTGGGCATACTGGATGTCAGCACTCCCAATCAAGCATTCAAGGAAATTCAACCAGAGGAGGTTTAGGACAATGGGTGAACAAACTCCCTATCAGACGTTGGGCATATCAGAGGAAGCAACTTTTGAAGATATCCAAGCCGTCAAAACTCGCCTGTTTCGGGAACATGAGGGGAACACCCAGTTGTTGGAAGAGGTGGAGGCCGCCTACGACGCCATTATTATGGAACGACTGCGTCTGCGCCAGGAAGGAAAAATTAAAGTACCGGAAAAAATTCGCTTCCCTGAACGCCAGGCAGAAAGCACCGGCAATGGCTTCCCCTCCCTTCCAGCTCCCACCGCTCCCAGCTGGCTAGCCAATTCCCTGGATACTCCTTCCCAAAACGATATTCTCTGGCCCGCTGGCTTTTTCGCTAGCCTGATTTTGATCAGTTGGTTGACCCAAGGGGCGGGGGGGTCAATCCAGTCCTTGCTGTTGGTGGTGGGGGTGTTTGGCAATATTTTCTTCCTCAACCGCAAGCAGCGCAAATTCGGTAAAGCCCTACTGCTCAGTTTGGGAGCCCTGTTGGTGGGAATTATTTTGGGCACGGTCTTGGGTCAGTTACTGTTGGGGGCAAATGTGGCGATCGGCCCCAACTTGGAACAAATTGCCGCCACCATCACCTTTGTCATCCTCTGGTTGATCAGCAGCTTTGTCCGCTAATGATGGCCCCATTAATCCCCGGTTCTCCTGGGGAAACTCCGTCGGGGACCAAATTATTGCGGTTGTGAAGGGGGAATGCCCTTAATGGCAATGAGAGCTTCCATGACATTTTTAACCACCGGGGCGGCCACAGTGCCCCCATAGGCATTGGCTCCCTTAGGTTCATCGATAATGGCAACCACCACATAGCGGGGATTATCCACTGGCAAAATCGACACAAAGCTAGTGATTTTGGCGTTGGCTAAATAACCTCCCCTGGGGCCTGCCTTTTGGGCCGTGCCGGTTTTCCCTCCTACCCGATAGCCTGGGATCTGGGCCGCCTTACCGGTGCCTCCATCGCCACTAACTACTGATTCCATCATTTGCACCACAGAATGGGCTACTTCTGGCTTCACTACCTGCTCGACGGGGTGATCTGGTTGCCAGTGCAGATGGTTACGGGCATCCACCAGGCCCTTGACTACGTGGGGAGTAACTAATTTGCCCCCATTGGCCAACATGGCGTTGAGTTGGAGTAGTTTGATGGGAGTGAGGGAGAGACCCTGGCCAAAGGAAGTGGTGGCCTGCTCAATGGGGTCGTCCATAAAGCTTTTTCTGGGCTTGAGGTAACTGGCCGCTTCTCCCGGTAGGTCAATGCCAGTCTTACTGTCCAGTCCTACCCCCTGCAGTAATTCATAGTAGCGTTGCGGTTTAAGACGACGGGCGATCGCCACCATGGCGACGTTACTGGAATAGCGGATGGCTTGGGTGACATTAATCATGCCCGCGCCACTTTTACTAGCATTGGAAATGGTCCAGGGGCCTACCCGCACCGAACCACTATCATTGATGCGGTCCTCTGGTTTCAGCACCCCTTCATTCATGGCCAGGGCCACAATCACCGGCTTAAAGGTTGAGCCTGGTTCGTACAAATCGCTCACGGACCAGTTTTTGAAATACTCCACCTTGGCTTTGTAATATTCGTTGGGGTTGAAGGTGGGCTCATTAACCATGGCCACAATGGCCCCGTCCTGGGCATCCATGACTAAAACAGTGCCCCGCTTAGCCTTTTGTTGGGCGACCTGGGCTTTCAGTAATTCCCGGGCGGCCCGCTGCAAACGCATATCAATGGTCAACTGCATTTGCCAATCGTTGGACTGCAAGAGGTTATCCGGCAAGGAATCTGGCAACACAACGCCCTTACCAGTGCGGCGAATGGCGTAGGTTTCCACATCCCGTTCTAGGATTTCCCTCTGACTCAGTTCCAGTCCCGCCTGTCCCTGGTGCTCGCCGTCCACATAGCCAACGATATCTGCCGCCATTTCATCCTGGGGATAGTAGCGACTATATTGCTTTTCCAGATCCACCCCCCCCATTCTCAAGGAACCAATGCGCACAGCCTGGGACTCGTTGAGGCCGGTGGCCAGTTTGATGCCCGATTCCTTGGCCTTGAATTTCTCCTTTAGTTGCGCTGGGGTAATATCCCCCAAAATTGCCGACAGTTCCCGCGCAATGTAGTCGGTGGGATCGGTAATTTCCTTCGTCGCTTCAAAGTAACGGGGATGGACAAATAGGGTGTAAGTAAGGCGATCGGTGGCTAAAACATTCCCCTGGCTGTCCACAATGGAACGGCGGGGCACATAGGGCTGCATACTAGTACTCTGTTGAGCCTTGGCCATGCGTTGTAGTTGGTTGGCTTCCACCACCTGGAGCCGATAAAGACGATAGCCTAGTCCCCCTATGGCTAGTAATAAAAATCCCCAGACCAATAGCAAACGCACCACCGGCACCCCCTGTTGTTGGGCCTTTTGCTTTTGCCTTTCCTGTCGGGAAATATGCTTGGTGAAGGGGGATGAATCGGCAGTTGAGGAATTTAGTTTGGGGTGGGAGGAGTCCATGGCTCGAATTATTTAGTAGGCAACGGGCCTGGTGGCAATGTTGAAATTGGTGGCTGAGGCAACGGTGGCATTGTCGGGAGAAGCAGGGGGAGCACTAGCTTGGGCAGGCAGAAAAATATTCTGGTTGGGGTTAGCTTTGACCAAACCAGAGCTTGGCTGATCCGCTTCCTGGGCCAGTTGATGTTTGATGGCTTCAGTGTTGGTGATCAGTTGGCGTTCCGTTTGTTGGAGCGCTTTAAGTTGTTGATATTCCTTACTCCAGAGGGTAGGGGTGTACACCGTCCAACCATAAACTCCTAAAACCGTCGCCACTACACCCAAGGTAAGGCAAGAAGTAGCCTGTTGAAACCGCAACAAGACCTGCAGAGAAGTGGGCAAAGATTCCCGGGGAGAGGTAATGAGGGGCGTAGGTTGGGAAGCAGCTACGGCGGTACGGCGAGAGGGAAAAGCCGGTTTAGGTAAGGCAGACATATAAAAGTTAGTTAGGACTACAAACGTGTGGTTGGTGAATTGTCTTCACTTTAACGGCAATGGGACAGAATTGGTGCTTTGGGGGGAAACTTTTAGGAGAATGTCGATAAAAACGACTTTTTGGTTTCCATGCCCTGTTAGTTAATGGCTTTGAATGGGGTTGGAGATGGACAGTTTTGCTAGTGCAAATTTCACAGCACAAGCGAACGTTTGAGGGACAACAAACTGGGGATCACTTACTGTGACTAGATTTCGTCCCAGTGTTTCCACTGTTGACCCTATGCCGCTGTGGTGGTAAAGATACCCATTCACACCCCCAAGAGTGGGTTCGCTCAGGAATTTCGATTCCCCTACTTTTTTGGAAGCGTCTCTGCCCCGGCCATTGCTAGAGGATGAACAACCAGGATTAGACCTGGGTCAACCGGCTCTGAGCCTCAGCATTAGAGGTTGGTTAACTTTTCTCCCCGCAGGGATAAGTCCAGCAATTGGATAGGATGGATGACCCCGAGGCTCTGGCCTTGTTTCTGTAGGTGTTTTTCGATTTGCAGGGAGCAACCAGGGTTGGCGGAAATGATTAATTTGGCGCCGGTTTGACAGAGATTGCTGACTTTTTGCTGTCCCAATTCTTCGGCGATCGCCGGTTGGAGCATGTTATAGACCCCAGCACTGCCACAACAGAGGGCTGCATCCAGGGGTTCCCGCAATTGCAAATGGGGAATTTGGGCAATTAACTGTCGGGGTTGGAGACTGATTTTTTGACCATGGATCAGATGGCAGGCATCTTGATAAACCACAGGGGTTAATTCCTCGGTGACGGAGTGGAGGGTTTTGTTTAACCCTATCTCCATCAGGAACTCATTAATGTCTCGTACTTTACTAACAAAGGCTTGGGCTTTGGGTAAGTATTCTGGGTCGTCGGCCAGGATATGGTGGTATTCCTTTAGCGTGTGACCGCAACCGGCGGCATTAATAATAATGTAATCCACCTCTGTGTCGGCAAAGCTGTCGATCATCTGTCTGGCGATCGCCTGAGCTTGGACCGTTTGACCTTGGTGGGCCGGGAGAGCGGCGCAACAACCCTGGGATTGGGGAATCACCACTTCACAGCCATTGGCAGTTAAAACTCGCACGGTGGCTTCATTGACGGGAGAAAAAAATAACCGTTGCACACAGCCGAGAATTACCCCCACCCGATAACGCTTTTCTCCTTGGGCAGGGATTTCCGTTGGATAATTATCCCGAAATGAGGCGGTGGTCACCCGGGGCAAAATACTTTCCATAGCTGCTAAACGGGGAAAGAATCTGGTCAATAATCCCGTTGCTTGCACTAACTTTTGCAACCCACAATTTTGATAAACCCAGAGCAGAGGCAATAACAGCCGCAACCGCCAGGGATAGGGAAATAAATTAAAAATCATCCCCCGCAAAAGGCGATCGCCAAAGGGACGGTCATAGTTACGCTCCACTTGGGGCCTGGTGGCGGAGATCAACTGGTCATACTGCACTCCAGAAGGACAGGCACTGACACAGGCCAAACAACCTAAACAACTATCAAAATGCTGGATGGTGGTGGCGTCTAAACTGGCTTGCCCCTGGTTAATACCATTCATCAAATAAATGCGCCCCCGGGGAGAATCGGTTTCCTTGCCAATGACCCGGTAACTGGGGCAGGTGTTTAAACAAAAACCGCAGTGGACACAGCTATCCAACACGGCCTGGGGAGGGGGATTTTGGGCATCAAAACCAATTTCGGGATTGTTGACGGCCTGGGTCAAAGCAGTGAAGGAAGGGGGAGCCGACATAGGGACAAGGGGGAGAAACACTGTCCCCTATGATCACACTTTTTTCCCAATCTAGGGTTATCTTCCCCTTGATTAAAACCTCGTTAAAACCCCAATGATTGCGATAGATAATAGTCAAATTTCCCCACAATCATCAGATTTATGGAGTGGGAAAAACTATATCGATGCAATCTGGCTGATTAATCGTGCCCAACCAAGGCAATGGGGTCATAGCTGGCGAGGGATTGATCGTCTGAGCTTACCACTAGGAAAAGCAATGCTAATATTAAGAAAAATGTTGTAGTTTTTACATTTCTTAAGTTTTTTCCGATTGAAGATTTTAGCCAAAAGTTCATAAATCTCCGTCCCCACCCCTGTCTCTTATAC
>NZ_JADEVV010000070.1 GCF_015207985.1 Synechocystis salina LEGE 00031
AAGGGGGGAAGACTTAGGGACCCACGTCGATCCATCATCTACTCCCCTCTGCGGATTTATTCACCTAGGGCTGGAACTATCAGGGGTGCCCTACTCAATAGGGTCTCTAAAAATTGCACCAATTTTTTCACCAGCTATGGTTTTTGCTGTTGGGCAGAGGAAGTTAACTGTGAGGGAGGGCTACTGAGAAACAGGTCCGGAGCAGTACTCCTAATCCGGGGAAGTTAGTAGATGCCGGAGAGGAATACGCCCAGGAGAATCGCTACCCCGACGATTTACCGTAGAGGGCTCACAAGTCCGGTGGGAAGTTAAACTATCCAGCTAGGGGATGGGGAGGTCTCCCCAAGCCCCTGAACATAGACTCCTCGGTTAACTGTCGCAAACAACGGGGCAGTTTACTGCTTCAAAGATCGACATAGAGAATCAGAGCTTTTCTGTATTGATCAGCTCCTCTTCAGCCAGAATCTCGGTTAGATAATATGCCATCGCCTCCGTAAAAGTCATCAAACCTTGCAGTTCCGATTCAACCCAAGGTTTCTGTTTAGCTGCGGGCAAATAGTTCAGAAACACCTCGGCAAGTAGCTCTCCGATTAATTTGAAGTCCTCGTTAAGGTCAAGCTCCTTAATCATGACAACAATGACCTTAAGTCTAAGAGTGACATCGGGGGATAGCTCAGAGTAGTCGAAATTTTGAGTTAGCATTGTACTAATTAATTGTGTCTTTCTCTACTCTCTGTTTTTGTTATCTACTGCAGGGAGGGGGTTGTCATAACTCTTGCCCTGATAGGGCAAAGTTAGAGACCCGCGCTTACAATGGATTGCCTACCCTCCAGTGCTAACAGCTGGGGCTCCCTGCCCAGGTTAATCTTTATCTGAATTAGTCAGGTGCCCGGGTAGTGGAGGTGCAAAGGAAATGGGGTCTTTCCGTTGGGGAGGCTAGTAAATGTTGTACCAGCTCCGCCTTTCGCATTGAACCGTAACCCTTAATTTTCGCCCTCCTCGCCCGTTGTTTCAGTTCCCGGATGGTGAGGTAGTCCCCAGTGGTAGCCTCTAGCTACCTTCTCCCGGTCGATGGGCATCAACAGAAAAGTAACCACCACAGCGTAAGCGACGGTTAGTGTTATTGCTTCTTCCAGCATGGCTGAATGGACTCCTTTAGCTTGTGGAAAATTTAAGGGCGGGACTGTGTTCGTAACATTCTTGGTACCCCTCGCCTGGTACTCGAGGGATTACGATTGCCTCCGGAACAGCGGCGGACCGAAGTGAGCTGAGGGGGGGCTCCTGGGCAAAGGGAACCCATGACACCGGTAGTCTCCCCAGGCTTCCCCTCTCTCTGTTGAAGGGGCTAGTTCCTCTTCCAAGGGCTGCGCTAACCCTGCGGAGGAAACACAGTGTTAAAGGCAGGCAGGACCATCCCCGGGCACTGACCGACAAAACAGCATTTCCATTCACTTCCTCCTCACCTTTGTTGTTAATAGAAAGGGCTGTTACTGTACGTATACTCCTCTGGAATAAATTGAATCCAAGTTGCCTTACTCCCCTAGGGATTCTAGGGAACTAAGGGTATATTTGGGGATAAGAAATGCTAGATTAAGACCTAGATTAAAAATAGTCTGACTTTCTAACCATTAATAAAAATTGGGCTCTGACTAAAAGAATAAGTCGAGGATTGAGTAAAAACTTTTGAAAGTGATGGCTATACTCGGTGTAAGGTTAGCCCCTTTCGGTTGACCGCGAAAAACCTATTAGACCTAAGTCGTGCACTGGAACCAAGATATGAATTACCTGAGGTAAAGGTTTCCGGCTCACAACGACCGTCCTAGGCAACATCGAATGGATTCAGATTGCTTCTGCCCTGTCTAGAGCTAGAGGAGGTCTGCTCAAAGAGCCCGCTATCGTCAGCCCCGGTTGAATATAGTGCGCCCCCCTCGGGGAGAACCTTCACCAGTTATTTAGGACAACGTATATGAAGGCAATGTGAAGGATTTGTTTTACTTATTTTTACTGAGGTCACTGAAATGACAAGGACTTTGCCACCAGTGTTTAGAGCCCAAACTGCCAACAGACGAAAGAGAGACAGGCATGGTTCGATGCTAGCTTTGTGTAAAAGTGTTGCTGAAGTAAAGTTATTTGGATACCTCGACTTTACTTCTTGGCAAGTTAATAAAGATGGTTATTTCTTTCTAATCCGAGAAAATAAATCAGAATTTTTTGAACTGCTTGAAAAGACTGGATTCTTCGAGTTTCACGAAACGAACACAAGTAAGAATAGTGTTTATCAACATCAAGTTAGCAAATTTTTAGCTAGTGGCTATAAAATTTATGGTAGAGGTTACTATGCACGCAAAGGGGAAGTGGAAATCCATCACCTAGACAGTAACCAACAAAATAATGATCCTCGTAACCTAAGATATGTTAGTCCGGGCTTGAATTACTTTATTGCACGTTCTCTTCGGTTTCCTTATACGGGAGAAATATCAAATTGCATCACGGAAACTCGCGAAGAAGCAAAGGAGATGCTCCTATTAAGTTTAAAACGTACCCTCAACTACCGAGGAAGAGAACTCACTCAAGAGCAATTGGATTTTTTATTAAAGCTTAGATTGGAACAGGCACAAAGTATTTTAAATGAGTGGTATCGTGCAGACAATAAATATAATAATATTGTTAATATAAAAGTAGAACAATTCTCACTGACTACGACTAGAGAAACCCTCCTAGCAAAGACAAAGACCAATGAATCGCCAATCTTTCTGTAGCGTGACCCCCTAATGTCCTGTTCAACTAGCGGAGAGAGCCTCTGCTTGTTGTAAGAAATTTTGCACAGCAGTGGCTTGACGCTCGGGGGGATAGCCATATTTTTGCAGGATTCGTTTTACTTTGCTCTGCAGGCGAGCACGGGTACTTTCCCGTTGGGACTAATCTACTGTTGCATTTGATTTCAGGCTGACGAGAAGCTCATGGGTAATGACCTCGACGGCGTTTTCATTTTCTGCCAAGGCATCGTAGAAGGCGATTTCATCAGGAGAAAGACCGTCTTCTTCACCCTGTTGTAGGGCTGTGCAGATGTCCCTTGCTAGGTTGATCGGTTCTTGAAGAACTTCGATAGTACTAATGGCATTGGTATGATAGCAGGCGATCGCCTTTTCCAATCGTTCGGAAAACTTTTTCTCTTCAGTGACATTGGTGCGGGTGCGGGAATGAATCTCATCATTGAGTAACCGTTTCAGGGACTCCAGGGCGACATTTTTCTTCTCCATTTGCTGAACTTCTAACAGGAAGTCGTCGGAGAGGATGGAAATGTCGGGGGAGAATGACTCGGCGGCCCCTAGAATATCGACAGTCTCGGTGGAAACCACGGCTCGGTCGATGATCTGTTGTACAGCAAATTTTTTGTCTACCCTTGATTTGCCGAGGGAAGCGGTCGATTTCACTAAGGTGGTACGAATTGCTTGGAAGAAACCGACCTCATCCCGAATCGTTTTTGTTTCATCACTAGCGGAAGCTAGGGGAAAGCATTTGGAGAGAGCTAAGACGGCGTGTTGATAGCGGCGATGGGCTAACTTCTTCTTAATGGCTTTTTGCTCATTTGGTACATTCTCCTTGATTCTTGCGATTTGTCCACTTTTTCCATACAGGGTTAGATTACTCGGCAAAGTGACCTTTTTTCCCAATCCTTGAGGGTGAACTGCAGTATAGTACAAATTACACCCTTGAGAATCGCCTGTAATCCTTATATTTGACTTTTTAGCTTAACTACATCATTTTCCTCAGCAAAGACCCAAATTAGACGATTTAGGGCATAGTGGCAGTTTTCAGAATTTATCAACTGAGAATAATTAGCAGTAATTTATGTTGAGCGATGGAGAGTTGGAAAAATTTCACGATAGAATTAGGCTTGTGGAAGCTATTCAATATTTTCCATCAATGATTGAATGAAAATTAACCGTCAGGGGCAAGCAAAAGTACTTACAGAGCAGGAGCTACACGATCTGTTTACCGTTGGCTTGCTCACTCCCCGCGATCGCCTGTTGTTTGGCATTTGTCTTTACACTGGTTGCCGTATTGGGGAAGCCTGCTCCCTAGCTTGGAGTGATGTCACTGCTCATGCCATGACTTTCCGCATTGAAAAGACCAAGACTAAATCTAGTCGCACTGTGGCCATTTCCCCGGCGTTGCAAGCTTTGTTCAATGAGTATCGCCAAGCTCAACAATCCCCTAGATTTCCATCTTCCTATGTATTTCGAGGCAAACGGGTGGGGTCGCATCTTCATCCTTCCATGGCCCACAAGATTTTGAAAGCGGCAACGGATAGGATTGAAGTTAGGGGAGTATCTACCCATTCTTTCCGTCGGACTGCGCTAACTATGATGTGTCGTAAGGGAATTAACTTGCGGGTCATTCAGAAGATTAGTGGTCACAAGAATTTGAATGTTTTGTCCCACTATCTGGAGGTTTCTGAGCAAGAGAAAGAGCAAGCCTTGTCAACAATTTTGTTTTAGAGTTTAGTTAGTTTCCTGCCCATATCCATCAGATCAATTAATGAGTGTTACTAGGGGTTACGTCTGTTTTTTTCTGTTTTAAGCTTGATTTTTTTAAAATGGGTATGGAGAATAGGGTTTATCATTTATCTCTCTCCATTCTTTGATGGTAGATGCAAAAAAAGAGTTATTTAACTCTCTAACCTTAGTAACATCACTTTCAAAATCTGCGATTTCTTTATTATCTTCCAAATTACGCCATGCTCTTGAAGTAAAATTTTGACTACCTTTTATTGCAATCAACCCATCAATAACAATAAGTTTTTGATGATCTCGGGGAACTTGATAAATACTTAAATTCTTATCTTCTTTGTTTGATCTTGAAATTTCTTCTAAAAGCCAAGAATTATTAACTTTTTCATTAAAAATCAGCACAACTGGAATTTTAATTGAAACTGTTTTCAAAATAAAAAGCATCGGAATATCAAAGCTATAAGTGCATATATGTATAAACTTTGAGGACATTGTTAAAAGCTCTAATAGAGAAACAAGAGGAGTTTTATTTATATTTTTGATGGAGGGGTTGCAAGTATCTTTAAGTTGGCTTAATCCTGTAGCTATTTGATAAACATTTTCTAAAGTATAATCATCAATTTTATTATCGCAATATAAAAAGGCGTTTTCGTATTGACAAATAGGACAAACTAATTTTTCGTTAATTTCATCGATAGAATATGAACTCGATTTTGAAAGAATCTTCAACATGAAGTGAGGTGTATTTGTTAATGCGCCGCAACTTGGACACTTAGCAGTAGAAAAATCAGGATTTTTTGGAAAATGAGAAAGATCTAGTCCCATATAATAAAATAGAAAAATCTATTTATCCAGCTTAACTTATCAAATCCTGTTTCGTCTTCATCAGACTAAAGAAGAAATTTCAACTAAAAATTTTGGTTTTATATCCCGAGAGAATGAGAATTGTGATTTATCCTGAATGACTGATATTCTAGGAACTGAGCGATAAGTTGATGATAGTTCCTTAACCGTGGGGGGCCCGCCCTATGTGTTGATATTTCACTAGGGGTTTAATGGCGACTATTGAAAATTTTGAACAGCATAGACTTTAGCTGTTCTAGGATTGGTGGCAATGCCATAGCCAAACTTAGTGTAGTTGGGGGTCAATAGGTTTTTGCGATGTCCTTCCGAATACATCCAACTTTTCTGAAACCTTTCTACCAGACCGTAGTTGAGGGAGAAATAGGGAGAGCCGGGTAAGACCACAATATTTTCACCAATTCCACCTTTTCCCCCTAAGGCTTGATAGCGGTCGGTGGGAGATTTACCTTCAGGGGTATCGTGGCCATAAAAATCTCGCTTGGCCATATCCTCCGCGTGACCCTGAGCTGTTTTGGTAATCAGGGGGTCTGCCACCAGGGGCGGGAGGTTATTCCGTTGGCGGTCGCGGTTGACTAGGGTGAGAGCTTGAGTTTGAAGGTCAGCCAGGGAACGAGTCTGATGGGCATTGAATATATGGGTCTGGGGCGAGCCAATTTTCCAGTTGTTACCCCCATTACCGTTGTCAAAATAGAGCTGATATCGACCTTGAAAGATGACCATACCGCCCATAACAGCGATTCCAGCAATGATTTGTTTGAATTTTGGCGATTTGTAGCGTTTCATTGGTCTTACTGTTTTTATTGAGGTTTAACAACGCACTTCGTAGTAAATCCCTGCAAGATCAGCATTTCAACCCTAACTAGTATTACAAATTATTAACAATAGCTCATAGCTTAAAAACCGATATACCTTTAAAGAAAAGCGATTAAGAATTGAGTAAGGATGCTGGAATTACATAATTTCGAGTGGGACCAAGAGCGGTTAGTCCAGGTGGAGACTCAGCCCCATCACATTGCAGGAGTGTTGGGTTCGATTCGAGAAACCTTAGGGATGTCTGATTGTAAGTGGGATGATATTTTGTCGGCTTATTACGAGTGTGAGGAGGATGAAACCATTACTTTTTATGAATCCGAAGTGGTAGATATGGGGAATCCAGGGATCTGGACGTATGTGGTTTATGAGTGCGAGGAAGGGCAGGAGACGGTGGTGACGGATGAAGATATTAATCTTATTGACCCGGCCTTGGAGTTGCAGAAATTATTGGTAGTTGGATAAATAAGTAGGTCGTTGAAATAAAAGTCAAATCACTCTCTTAATTGAGATATATCAACACAATCATCTTATTCTAAATTTTACTATGAGCTCTCAAGAAACTGGTTTTTTATATCCGCCAGGAGCGATCATTAACGAAATAAAAACTCTTTTAGGTGAGAGATATAAAGAAGGGTTTCCAATCATCAAAGAAGTTCTGCAAAATGCTAATGATGGTGGGGCAACTCGCTTAGATATTGGAGTCACCCCAGGATTAAAAGATAATTCATTGCATCCCCAGTTAAGACAACCTGCTCTGTTTTTCGTTAATAATGGTAGTTTCCGAGATGAAGATTCGCAGGCTATTGGCTGGATTGGTGTAGATTTTAATGCAGGTAATTCATCAAAAATTGGTAAATTTGGCTTAGGACAAAAAAGCGTTTTTCACTTTTGTGAAGCATTTTTCTATGTTGCTTTTTCTGAGCATCTTTCAGAAAAATCAGCGGGAGCATCCCACTTTTGCAAAAGTCTTACTGGGCAAACTGTCAAGCAATTCTCAAAGCCTTATTCTGAAACGCATCCAAGTATAAGTATTTATACTTAAAATCATTGAGCTGGAAAAAATGGGATGCACCCAAATCAGCAAGCTATCGATTCTTAACACCGTGGGCAGACGGTGATCCCATGAGTGATTTAGATAAATTAGCTGTAGAAAACTATTTAAAGAATATTTTCCTAAAACAAGAAAATAATTACTCAGAATATTTCATCCTGTGGTTACCTCTTCGAGCTTCTAATCAACACCGTTGTCTTCTGCCTAATATTTATGATTGTCAAACTATTCAAGAGCATTTTCCTAGTAATGCCCCTATCAAAATTGGAAAGCTTTTGCCTTTATTAAATTCCTTAGAATCTATTCATTATTGGACTCCTGATGCTCGGAGTAATTTAATGGAAAGTTTTAAGGTTGAAATTGAAGATTCTCAACAACAATTCTCTTATCCAAAAGCGGGAAATGATTTTTGTGAAGTTAGCCTATGTCGGAACTTAAGTGGTTCGATTCGAGTTTCAACCTCAACTAAGATATCTTATGAAGGGATAGAAGCTACGCTTTCAGAGGATGCGTTTTATCCATTGATGGTAAACACTGCAGATGAGTATGAAGCTCGTGATCCTTTTTGGTCTACTCTCAGTAACTTGGCGAACTGGCCTAAGAGAGTTACTTATGATCAGACAGGAAACCCCAAAGTTGTTCCCGATAAGGCAGTTCCACATTGTGGAGCAATATTTTTACGCTATCCTAGTGACAAAGCAAATAGTAATTTAACTCTTCAATGGGCTGTTTTCTTGCCGTTAGAAGAGATTGAAGAAGATAACCTAACTCATGAAGAGATACCAATTGATAGCATTTATGAATATACTTTAATATTACACGGCTACTTTTTTCTAGATTCAGGACGACGATCAATAGAAGGAATCACACAAATTTATGACGGGCGACCTAATATAGAGAAACCAAAAAATAAGGATGAGATGATCCAAGGATGGAATTATATTTTAGCAAAGGAAGGCACATTATCTAATGTTTTGAAAGCATTGGAAGCCTTTAGCCAAAATCCGGATGTTGAAGATAGTGATATTTCTTCCGTTTGCTTAGGTTTACTAAGATCTAAGTTATTTCAGCAATCACTCTTACACCCATATTTATATAAATCTGGATATTGGATTTATCAAGTTAAGCGGGATAGTATTGAATGGTGTCTTGTATCTCATAATCGCATTCTTAGCTTACCTGGAATTCCTAATTGGGAGGTATGGGCAGAACTAAAACATATCGCTACTCATACTCACTTAATTCTAAAAGCTAAACCTAATCTCCTTCCTCACAACAAACCTGATCAGTGGAATGATGATGAAATTACCAGGACTCTTACATCTTTAGATATACTTCAAATCTTTCAAGACTCAAATGAACTGATTTTCTTGACCGAATGGTTAGATATAATTGCCCGGAATGATCATGATGAAAAATTTTCTAATGATGTGCAAGACCTTCTACAAGAAAAATTACAAATTATCCTCACACAATCAGACTGGACAGATTTTGAAGAAACAACCAAGATATCTTTCTTTACTTCAATAATTCCAAGGTTAAATAAATCACGGTGGTTTTGTCTAGATACTTCTGATATAGCACTATTCAAACATCTCAATGAGGTTCAGGATAAAATTCTATTACTACCTCAATACTTGTCTCCTGAAGATAGTAGTAATAATCTACCTGGAAATAATGCAGCAAGATTAATATCAGGACTCATCAAATACAGAGAATACAATCCTAAGAATAGCTCTATTAAATTTATTGTTTTACAAATAGTTCAAGCAATTAAAGAGAATGAAAGATCGATTTTTCGTGAACAAATTAAAAATCTTCCTTTCATTCCCGGATATAACTGCCGTGATAATAGGGTTGAATTTTATAGCCTGAATGACATCGATAATTATAATGACTATATTCTTAGGGATTTGTTTTATGACAATAAAAGTCACAATGAGCTTGCAAAAGCATTACAAAATACGTTAGCCAACAAGGATGTCATCTTAATTGATCAGCAATTAGCGCGAGAACTTTATATAGACTTAGTAGAGTGTAATTATGAAACGTGCTTTAAAATTCTTGGTCAGCGACCTTCTTTAGCAAGTCCAAAGAACCGTGTTGATATACTAAGACAATTGTTGCATGGTCATGATTTTCAGGCTCTACGCTTTTTACTACATGGTTATTCAGAGCATTATGAAAATAGAAATTCGCTTTATATCGCATCGCAAAAAAGTCAGGCTTGGAGTAAGATAGCTCGATGTATTCTTAAAGATTGGCAAATTGTTCCTCAAGAGTTGGCTCAAATAATTCCTCAGGATCGATGGGGAGATTTAGAAATTAGCTCTATCTCTCCAGAGAATTTAATCCGGGATCTTCAGCATCTAGATCCATCACAATTAAATTTGCGAGATTTTACTACAGAAGAACGACAAGAAATCCTAAACCAGGTTTCAGCTTATGGGACACCGCAACTTTGGAGAAGTTTGCCATTACATACATCGAGCGCTGGTTCAATTGTCGCGATTACTAATAATACCTATCTGAAAAATCCAGAATTTGACTTACCGCATCAACTAGAAAGTCATGTTGTGTTGATTGAAAAAACTAATCGCCCAGATTGGATTCAGCAATGGGAACCTAAGGCAGCGATCGCTACAATTCTAAAACTTAGCGATCCTGAACAATATTGTAATTTACTACTGGAACTGATTCCAAAAACTCCGAATCTAAAAGATGATAATGAGCTAATCACACTTCTTAAAAAAGTTGCTTGGCTTCAGTTAGAAACAGGAGACAAAATTTCGCCGAGTAGGGTTATTCTTTTACCTAATAAATATGAACTTTCATCTTTCAAAGATCGACTACAATCAGTATTTCAGAGTGAGAAAAGTCCTTATGTTAGTCGCTCTATGCTGGCTGAAAATGTTGTAAATTCTCAGTCACTGGATGCTGTTTGTGAAATATGGTATTACAACCAAATATTAAGATTTTTGTTAAGAGAATCCCAAATTCCTTCTAATCATGTTGCTTTAATTCTCGATGTCTTGACTAACCTTAAACAACATAACCAAAGTCTTAGTAATGAAATTAAGGATTGCTTGAAGATAACTCCATGGTTAGTGGATAAGGATAATCAACCTCGATCACCAGAACAAATTATTAATCTACCGAGATTAGAAGATTATGTTAAAGAAATACTAAGCGGCTCCAACCCTCAACAATATATCAGCTTTTCGATGTTACGAGAAGAGGTCAGAGACAAAAATATTTTAAGCTCTCAACTTATTTCAGAATGGTTTACATCTGGGGAAGATGCTTTTGAAAAATTAGGTGAGACTATTTCAAGCCAATCTAGGCATTATTTGGGTGACATTGATTTAAATACTCTGCGCGACAAAAGAGATTTTGTAGAAACACTATATTCCACACTTAAAGATTGTGAAGAGACACTTATTCTGAAATTAGCACAAGACCTTGACGCCTTTTATGTATTCATTTTTGAAAGGTTACTGAAGCCAATAGATAACTGTAACAGGATCACTAGGATTTTGAATTACATCACAAAAAGGAATTGTAAACCTAACAAAACAGAGATTCAAATCTTTAATATTTATCTTACACTTGCTTGTGAGTTGAATGAGTTCGGTTCAATGATTTTGCCAAATATAAATTTATTAAATAAAAATAAGGAATGGAAAGATCCCATATTGCTATGTGATGGTAGTAATAACTATAATATTTCTTCAGAATATATTCTTGATTCAGATCAAAGAGATATTCTAGCTGATTATTTAAATCAAATAGTTGCAAATACGTATATTTTACAAAAATCAGAGCAAACTTCTCTTAATTCAGATCAAATACAGTCTGATAATGATTTTAGTAACAATTCTAGGAGACTTGAAGATTATTTCAAGCCTTGGCTTCAATATATTCCTTCTCAGGCAATTGGTAGCATAATTGCTCTCCTTGCTGGCTCTAATCACAATATTCTTCAGCTAGCACAAAATTTTTTGCAAAGGCGTCCAGTTGAAGATTTCCGTGATGAGCTACTTTTTGGAGACCTTAAATCGAAAGTTTTTAGTATTCAAATCAACGACGGTGAGACTCAAGTAGTTCAAAGTATTTTAGGTAATACTCTCCAGGCACCTGTATCAAGTCTTGAAAATTTAGAAACTATTTTCTTAGGCACCATAAATTATAGTGACCCTACAATTAGTTTAAGAAGAATAGATCTAAAACAGTTAAATAGGGAGAAGGTAGAACATCTATTATTTCAATCGTTCATACAACTTATGAATGCCCTGAATAAAAATGGATATTCTTCTCAGAAGTCAATTATTGAAAACACTTGGAGTAGATTAAATAGTTCAGAACGAATTGAAGTTGAAGTAGCTAAAGATTTTATTCTCTCGAACTCAAAGTATTTGCTAAGGAGTTTAGGAGTTAAAAACTCTAAAATTAAAGAGAAGTTAAGGTTGTGGGCTGACAAAGAATTTGCTCTGAGTGATTGGCGGCAAAAAAAACCTAAAAACGAAAAAGATTTTACAAGACTAACACAAGATATAGAAAAAATTTCAGATGAGATTGGGAATTTGATTCAGTCCAATAAAAATCAGTTTGAAATTCTCAGTGCTGTTCGTAAAAAAATTGGTGAAGGACAGTATGGTTATCACGAGAGTAATATACCATTTGAAATTTTTCAAAATGCTGATGATGCTGTTAAAGAGTTAGAAATTTTCTCTGGCACAGTTGATTCAGAACGCCAATATTTTGTCCTAAAGTGTAATTCTGTCCTTCTTTCCTTTATACATTGGGGAAGACCTATTAATAAATTTTGCTCCGCTGAACATCACAATCAAGACTTTAGAGATAAAGGGTTTGATCAAGACTTAGTTAAAATGCTTTCTTTTAGCATTTCCGACAAAGGAGAAGATGAAACTGGAAAGTTTGGTCTTGGCTTTAAGACAGTTCATCTCATAACAGAGAAACCTCTGATTCTCAGTGGAGATTTAGGTTTTAGTGTTTGTGGTGGCATCTTACCTCTTCCTATAACTGAATTAAATACCTTAGATAGTCTAAGAAAACAAATAGAGAGTGAACGATTATCTTCAAAGTTAGCGGATGGGACAATAATATCATTACCCCTGGAAGACCGTTTTCATAAAGAAAGAATTACTCAAGCATTTGAGAAGCAGGTAAACTTGTTGCTAGTATTTTCTAAAGCTATTCGTAGATGTAAGCTAGTTACTAATTCTTATACCAAAGAACTTTACTGGTTTCCTGATGCTGTATTTGATATTCCAGGAATTGAAATTGGTAACATTGATTTTTTAAATTCATCAAATCAATGGGAACAGCATAGGCTATTAAACTTTAGATTGACAACTGGGTCTATTTCTATTGAACTTACACAGAATTTTGAAATCCATAATTATTTGTTACAAGAATTTCCAACTTTTTGGGCTACAACGCCGACGAAAGAGAGTTCAGGATTAAGATTTATCATTAATGCTGATTTTGATGTGACAACTGGACGAAGTAGCCTTGATCCAACATCCTCTAAAAATCAAGAATTAATGAAAGTGTTAGGATGTGAACTTGCAGAAAAATTGGATGCACTATTTCAAGCTTCAGTAGGAGATAATTGGTCTTCACTAGAGCGGATCTTGGACTTGGGGGATCTTGAGAGATACGGATTTTGGGAGTTTCTTTGGAATATTTTTGCTATGGATTGGATATCTGAATCTAGTGATAACAGGTCTATTAATTTAATTCGATCAGGCTTATGTGGCATATCTCAAGGTATAGGTCATATAATTTATACTCGAAAAGCTTTACCAAATGGGTTATCTAATCACTTGGTATGTGTGACGGAATTGCAATATCAAATTTGTAATATTTTAGCAGAACAAAAAATTTTCTCGATCGTCTCTTCTTGGGAAAGTTTTCAAAAGCATTATCCTTTTGAAAGATTGATTAAAAATACAGTATGGAAAGCAGTAAAAATACTTTTAGATGCTAATTCATTAGCCAAGTTATCTAATCTCTATTTGGCAGACTGCTTGCGGGAAGAATTAGGCGATCGTAATATTGATGTTACTACTGCAAGCCGAATCGGTCAGGTCATCAATATCGATCAAATGAGAAACTGGGAGATTTCAGAGAAGACTGATCATCAAAAAATAAATGAAGTAATTCAATCCTCGTCTATCTCATTTATGAATCAGAGTAAGAGCTATTTGTCTGCACCTCTGCTTCTCCTATATCAACCGAAAGATCCGGAAGAGAAGCGTTTAGTCGCCTTTGCTCCTTCCAATCGAATTTTGAACTCCAGTTATACAGAGAAAGCCCTCGAATTTTTCCGTGTTTGTCGTCTACCACGTGAGCCTATAAATGTTGATGAGTTAGTTAGATGGGCAAAAATTTCAGAAACAGAGAATCAACGAAAAGCTATTTTAACGTATCTCTTAGATGGAGAGCAAAGCTCAGAGTTCGCTGAGTGCTTAAGAGGTCAGATTTCAGGTACATGGATGGAAAACAATCCTGGAGTTACTAGCTTACTCAAAACGAAAGAAATTCAGGAGAAACAAAATAGAGCACTAAAAGGAGAAATAGGCTGGGATGAAATCCATCCTGTACCCCCCCCCCACCGCCGCCGCCGCCTCCTCCTCCAACGAATATAATCTTGCAGGAAATATGTGATTGGTGGGAAGCAAGACATAAATCAGAAATAGAAAATTATAATAAGCGGCTTTATCCAATTCCCATTGAAGATTTACGGCAGCAGTTACGCGACGATGATCGCAGTGCTTGGTTGATGCTCTTCTTTATTGGAGCAACTCATACAATGGGGAGGACTAAACATGAGCAACACAGAGACTTCATCCGTTATTGTGTCGAATCGGGATGGTGGCATACTTTTTCTCAAGCGAATCCTAAAGATTTTTCACATCAATGGATTGAAGTCCTCAATAATTATCTTGATTCTTTGAATGACAATACTGAATGGTACTATTGGATGGAAAAATATCCGAGTATCTATCAAATTTCTAAATACTTGGATGATTACCGGGAGTCTTTCTTAAGAGCCGAACGATTACAAAATAGTTTCGATTTACAAATTTTGACTAATCCCCGAATGGCTTCTGATTTATCTGGCGGTGGTGTTGATCCTCCTCCACTAAGAATGGGGATTGGAGCTAATTTTGTGATTCGAGAGTTAGTCCGTTTAGGTATTCTTCAAGCTACTAAATATGTTATTCCTCATTGCTATGTTCCACGTAAACGTGTCAGGAGATTACTAAAGTATATTGGGTGTTCAGGCTTGGACAAGCCAGACTATCGATCCTCTAGGGAAATTTTTGAATTTCTAAATCAACAGTTTCAAAAATTAGAAATTGATGGAAATCCCAACTTTCATCTTTGCTTTGACATTCCCTTTGAGTTATACGATATTGACTTGCCAAGGGTTCGTGTTCGACCTGACCTTGATACTGAGCTATACGATGATGAAGATTTTTTTTTAGAGAAACCTAGCAATAACGGTGACTTTATAACCCTATGGGATGGTCGAGTAATCCCTAGATCTTATCTTTAATGACCTATGACTATTATCTTTAATTGCGGCGATCGTGTTACTCACTCTCAATTTGGCAGTGGTGAAGTCCGGTTAAATGAGGGGGAGACTGTTGTTGTTCGCTTTGAACATGGTATTGAGGAATGTCCCAAAGAAAACTTAACTCTTCTCCAATCCCTTGAGGAGGCGATCGCCGCTCCAGAATGGCATGAGCCATTAGAGGTCATTATTCGGGCTCAGGCGTTAGCAATTCGTTCTATCAATGATATGTGGGGGGTATTTTCCCTAGCCCGTATTGCTTTACTTCCTCATCAGCTTTGGGTTTGTCGGAAAGTTGTACAGGAACTTCCAGCCCGTTGGCTAGTAGCTGATGATGTCGGTCTTGGAAAAACGATTGAGGCAGGTCTTATTCTCTGGACACTTTTAAATAAAGGAGCTGTTAAACGTATCTTGATCCTTTGTCCTGCTAGTTTGGTGGAGCAGTGGCAAGAACGACTACGCACCATGTTCGATATTCGTATGACAAGATATACAAGCGAGGCAGATACAGCTAAAAGCGATTTTTGGAATACTCATCATCAGGTGATTGCTTCACTACCGACCTTACGAAAAAATAGTGGCGATCGCCATCAGCGTATGTTTGACGCGGAGCCTTGGGATTTAGTCCTTGTGGATGAAGCACACCATCTTAATGCTGACGAGCACACGGGGCCAACCTTAGGTTATAACCTCATGAGTCAGCTAATGAATGATTATAAAAAAATAAAATCTGCTGTCTTTTTTACTGGGACTCCTCATCGTGGTAAGCATTACCAATTTTTTGCATTACTGAAGCTACTGCGAGAAGACCTCTTTAATCCACTTGACGCTGTAAAATCATTTGATAATTTGCAAAGTCAAATACAGAATTTACGTTTAGTCATGCTCCGAAATAATAAACAATTTGTTACGGATATGGTGGGTAAAAAACTTTTCTTGCCTCCTAAAATATCTTCTGAGACCTATAGTTATTCTCCAGAAGAGGAAGAATTTTATGAAAAATTAACTGAATTTATCTTGACAGGAAAAGCCTATGCTTCAGGATTGAGTCAAATCGATCAACGAGCAGTCATGCTGATTTTAGTTTGTATGCAAAAATTAGCCTCTAGCTCAGTGGCAGCTATTCGTTCTGCAATCAAAAAAAGACTTGCTAAAATAACCCAAAATCGTAAAGAGCTTGAAGTTAATAAACAAAAAAAGAGCTTACTAGAAAAATTGAGAGCATTCGATGATGAAGAAAATATTCAGAGTGATGAGTTAAGCAATTTGGAGGAAAAAATATTTGACTTAGAGGATAAACTTTATCTAATGGAGGATGAACAACCAAGGTTAGAAGAATTATTAGAGATATCTAATTCTATCGTATTAGAAACAAAAATTGATAAAATCTTAGAAATCATAGAAGGGTTATTTGCAAACCGTCAAGTTTTATTTTTTACAGAATATAAAGCTACTCAGAGTCTATTGATGTCTTCTCTTATAGCTCGTTTTGGGAGCCAATGTGTAACTTTTATCAATGGCGATGAACGAGCAGAAGGAATAATTGAAGCCGATGGCCAGGTTTCTACAAGACAAGAAAAACGTTCTTCTGCTGCTGAAAAATTTAATTCTGGTGAAGTAAGATTTCTAGTATCTACAGAGGCAGGCGGTGAAGGAATCGACTTGCAAGAAAATTGCTACTCTTTAATTCACGTAGATTTACCTTGGAATCCTATGCGCCTTCATCAGCGAGTTGGGCGACTAAATCGCTATGGACAAAAATATTCTGTAGAGGTTATTAGTTTACGAAACCCTGATACAGTCGAAACTCGAATCTGGGATAAACTTAATGACAAAATTGAAAATATTATGGATTCTCTTAAAGAGGTGATGGAAGAACCAGAGGATTTACTTCAATTGATACTTGGTATGACCTCACCAACGTTGTTTAGAGAAATTTTTAGTGAAGCACAACAGAATAAAGAAAAACTAAGCCAGTGGTTTGATTCTGAGACGGCAACATTTGGTGGTCAAGATGCCGTAGAAGTCGTAAAAAAACTTGTTGGAAGTTGCGAAAAGTTCGATTTTCAGCAGGTCTCCCCTTTACTACCACAAGTCGATTTACCAGACTTACAACCATTCTTTGAAGCAATGCTTCATTTTAACAAAAGACGAATAAATCGCATTGATGGAGAATTATCTTTTATTACGCCAGAATCCTGGTTAGCACTACCAGCTATTCGGAAGCGTTATGAGCAGTTACATTTTGATCGTAATTCTCAAAATAAAATAAAAGTCAATAATTTACTGGGTGTTGGGCATTGTTTGATTAATCAAGCTTTAAAACAAGCTTTAGAGCTTAATAAATGTGTGTGTCAAGTTAACTTCATTGAAGATGCTATTGCGATCTTTCAAGTTCTTGATCGAGTCACAGGTACACAAGTAAATGTACGACAGATTATAGTTGGAGTAACCCTTGGACTAAAAAGTGATCATCATAAGAAACTGTTAAAAGACTGGGAAGTATTAAAAATTTTAAATGCAAGTCTTGAGAAAACGGATAAAGTATCTAAACTAGATAGACCTGATATTGACACTAATAATATATTAAGCCTTCTGAAAGAATCCAAAGATTACCTTGAGAAAAATCTTAATATTTTAGATTTACCATTTCAATACCCAAAAATTCAAGTCAACGCATTATTATTTCCATTTTAGTGTAACCCACATTCCGGAGTTTAGAGAGGAGGGAAAATAATTAGCAAGTAGGTACTGGAAGAAGATAGTAGCGACGGCAGGATTGAGTAAAAAAGCGGAGAATATGGAGTCGCTCATCAGTCAAATTAAC
>NZ_JADEVV010000012.1 GCF_015207985.1 Synechocystis salina LEGE 00031
GATCGCCGCTTGAAATTCTGTGGTTAACATGGCAAAAATTTGGGGCTGTTGCTCCCGCAGTTCCCCCAGGGAAAGACCAAGGGCCCTGGCCCGATGAATGGAGTCGATGGGCATGGTGGTAGCGTAACTAACCACCGCAAAAATGGTATTGCCCGAATCTTCATCTGTGGCTTTCACCCAGCTACCAAAGGCGGGCATGATAGGAAAGGTTAATTCCTCCGGTTCCAAACATTGGGCTAAAAAACCGGTGGTGCTGGTTTCAATT
This sequence comes from Synechocystis salina LEGE 00031, assembly GCF_015207985.1. Classification (GTDB taxonomy): domain Bacteria; phylum Cyanobacteriota; class Cyanobacteriia; order Cyanobacteriales; family Microcystaceae; genus Synechocystis; species Synechocystis salina. The sequence goes on from NZ_JADEVV010000012.1 coordinate 266, forward strand.
ACCTCAGCAATGTGGTGGGGATGGCGTTCATCAAGGCTAAATTGGACTGATGGCGATGGCATAAAACTGACAAAATTAAGGGTAAATTAATGGACTTTTAGGGTGTTAATTTAAAATTCATCAAACCTCCCTCAAAACTGATTTGAATTTAATTACATTAAGCTCAAATCACAACTTAATTAAAACAACAATTAACTAATCGGGCCGTCGATGCTACCGGAGAAAAATTGCTTCAATAAAGGATGATCAGATTGGTAGGCGTCCGCTGTAGAACCATCCCACTGAATTTTGCCATCGTAAAGAAAGATAATCCGGTCTGTGGTGTGCTCAATGGTGCTGAATTGGTGGGTAACAATTAGATAACAACAACAAACATGATCCTGGCTGAGGAGATGGCGAATTAGACTCTCGATTCTGGTGGATGCCACTGGGTCTAGCCCCGCGGTGGGTTCATCGTAAAGCAAAATGTTTTTATATTGCTGATGTTGTTCAGGATTAATGACGATCGCCCGGGCCAAACTGACCCGTTTACGCATGCCGCCGGACAACTCTGCCGGAAATCGATCGCCAATACCTGGCAGGCCTACCAACTCCAAATTTTCTTCCACAATGGCCCTAATTTCCCTCGGCCGCAGGTCTGAATCTCGGTAGAGGGTAAAACCAACATTTTCCGCCACAGTGAGGGAGTCAAACAGGGCCGACTGCTGAAACACTAAACCCACCCCTAAAGCTTTTTCCCCTTCTTCAATGGAGCGTTGACGACGGTGGCCATGGACAACGACCTCGCCCCTGTCGGGGGTGAGCAAGCCGGCCACAATGCGCAAAATAGTTGATTTGCCCGTCCCCGATGGCCCAATTACCCCCACCGCTTCCCCTGGATAAATTTTTAGGTCCACATCGTCGAGGATAACTTTACGGCCAAAACTCTGGCTCACACCACGCAATTCGATAATGGGTTGGACGGTGTCACTCATTGGCTTTGGGGAGGAAGGACAGTGGCCTATGTCGGCCAGTCTAAGGGCTAATTATATTCCTGGGGAAAATGCGGCCCCAAGGCGATCGCCTTAGTGGAGCCTTCGGTTTTACCGTTGCTGTTATTACTTTTTTGACCCTGATGATGATACACAATCCTCTGCTGGGGAGCCCCCAGAGCAATACCAGCCAACTCAAAAGCCTTTTTCATTCTGAGGCGAAATTCCCTGCCCACGGGCCAATGTTGTCCTGCTTGGGTTTTAATCCACACCTGGAGTCGAATCCCCTTAGAAGCAATGTCATCCACCCCCAAAATGGCCGCCGGTTCCAAAATTTTCTCTTGCCAGAGTGGATCTTCCCGCATTTGTTCAGAAACAACCCGAATTAAATTAAGGGCTTTATCCACATTACTGGACTGGTCAATTTCCACAATAAATTCCGCCCTGGACCAATCCTTAGTCAAATTTTGGACTACGGAAATTTTACCGTTGGGAATGGTGCTCAAACGGCCCTCGGGGCCCCGCAACTGGGTGATGTAAATATTCATATTCTCCACCAGACCAAAAACATCGCCAATTTGCACCACGTCACCGATGGCATAGCGGTCTGTCCAAAGAATGAGGGTGCCATTGAGCATATCTTCCACCACGTTGCGCCCCAGAAAAGCTAGCACAAAGGCAACGCCGCCAAAACTAGCTAACACCAAAGGGTTAATGCCAAATAGCGCAATGGTGCCCAGGATGCCGAAAATAGTCAGCAGTGCCGAAATTCCTCCCTTGATGGCTGGGGAATAGGTCATGACCCTGAGGGTGTAACGGTTAGATTGTTCGTTATAGGATTGCTGTTCCTTAGCCCAATTATTGAGAAAGCCATCAACAAAAATACCGCACACTTTATCGATTAAAGTCACCCCAATCCAAAGCAGGGGAAAATACATGGCTTGGCCAATAAACAACAAGGTAAAGGGTCGGGTAGAGGGAAAAACATAAACGATAAATGCTCCCACAATAAAAATGCAGGAAATCTGCAGCCATAATAAAGTCCAACACATTAATAGGGCAAAGTTACGACGTTGTTTGAGTAGGGTTTGCCGCCGTAAATTTAAGCTGGCTAAATCGCCGATGTTTTGCCAAGCATGGTTAACCCGATGTTTAAATTGGTTGGCGAGGGGCATATACCCAGGAAAACTGTCCTCCTTAGATGGCACCCTATGGCCATTCTCCTCCTCTTCCCCTTGGCGATCGGGGTTGGCTTCTGGGGACTCTGACGCTTCTTGGCTAGCTAAGCGCAATGATTCAGCACTTTCTGCCTCAATGTCTTTAGTGATGGACTGGGCTAAAATTTTTAACTCTTGGCGTAGATAGCGGTCTCGACGGTAGAAAAAAGACCTAATCAAGCCCATAATGGCGACGATCGCCAGGGCCACCACCATAAAGGCACCACTGATGTAATAACGGTCCCAAGGATGTTGACGATCCAGTTCGTGGCCCCATAAAGCCTTATCAAAACTACTTTGTATTTTGTCGCGCCATTCATGGGCCAATAGATTGATGGGCTTACCATTAATAATTTCGTCAGCTTGGTTGACCGTAACAATGGTTTGCTGCGCTAGGCCCAGGGCTGGCTGACTCGGTACAAAAATTACTGTCTCATTGTTCTGAATGCCCACTTCCACGTTGGGGGTGAGGGGATGGATTTCGTCGGCGTCCACACTGGCTAAATTAGGCGCTGGGGAAGAAATAATTCGGATAGCACTCTGGGGAGCGTTACGGAAAGAAGTGGTAGGGGTTCTCCGCTCAACTGAACTGTTTTCTTGGTTGTCTTCCTTAGTTTCGGGTGTGGCATTGGTGGAGCCTGGGGGGCTAGGAGGGGGCGGGGCCGTTTCCCCCCAATTACCAGGGCTAGAGTGATAACCAAAGCGAGATTGCCTCAGATCAAAAACCTTGGAACGAAGAAATTGCACGTTCTTCTCAGGAATTTCCACTGTATTCAAGCCAGTTAACCGAGAATAAATGGAATTAAAAATTGATTCCACTTGCTTAGCCCGATTTTCGATCGCCTGGGCAGCTGCTTGGGAACTTTCCTCTGGGTTAGGAATTAACCCCACGGTGAAGGTGACTTGGGAACTGCCCCGCAAAAACACATCACTGCACCAGAGCCGGCCACAACGTCTTGCTTTATTGGTATCCCACCAGGGAGTAGTGGAGGCACTCTGACTGCTATCGGTTCCCCCCGCAGAAAAAACTATTTGCGCTGTAGCAGGGGGAATGATCACCGTTAGGGTGAAGGCCAGGAGACAAATCAGAATCAGACGCTTGACAGTGGCAAGTCGGTAACCCATAGGCATGGTCGGAGTTTTGTAAAGTTTTTGCAATAATTCACCGCCATCTTAGCAGTGAGTACGTTTTAAGAATGGTTGATGTAGACCATTGTTGTTTCCCAAGTTGACGGTGGAAGTAACAATCCGTTCAAACTCTGTGACAAACCAGGCAAATCCATCGAATTGTCAATGGGGTCTGAGGGCTTGGGGTTAAAAGTTTTTGGTAGGATGGAATAGCTTATCTGTCCCTATCTATATGGCTCTCGCTTCCCCTACAGATTTTCCGCAACCACGTCATGGGGCAGTGGTGGGTTTGGGGGGTAACATCGGCCCAGTGCTGGATAATCTCCAAGGGGCGATCGCCGAATTGGCCTCAGTGGCGGGCATTGAAGTGGAGCGCTGTTCTAGTTGGTACCGCAGCCAAGCCTTTGGACCGCCGCAACCGGATTATATCAATGGCTGTGTGACCTTACAGGTCAGTCTATCTCCCCCGGATTTGTTGCAAATTTTGCTGACCATTGAACAAAAATTTGGCCGCATTCGTTTGGAAAAATGGGGGCCCCGCACCCTGGATTTGGATTTAATTTTCTACGGCGATCGCCAACTGGATCAGGCCAAGCTGACCATTCCCCATCCTCAAATGCAATTCAGACCGTTTGTGCTAGTGCCCCTAGCAGAAATTGCGCCGGACTGGGTTGATCCCCGGTCAGGAAAAACCATCACCCAGTTAGTTGGGCAGGTGGATTGCACCACGGTTTGGCCCGTTGCTCCGGGGCCAGAATTAGGAGGGAGAATGGAATCAGAGCAAGTTTTGACTCCAAGCGTTATGGCACTTCATAAATAAGACCAAATATAGTTATGGGAATAGGAGATTTTGGCAGAAACCGATCGCCTGACAAAAAGTTCAAGGCTGAAACGGGAAGTGTTGGAGTAAACGCACCTGGGCAATCGTCTCAAAATCACGATCATTGTGAACCAACAGTAAATTATTCTCCAATGCAACTTGAGCGATACAGCAATCAATTGGACTGCGGACCGTTAGCCCCTGACGACGCAAATCATAGAAAATCCGCGCTGCTTTTTGCCAGGAACCATTTGTCAGTTCCACATAGTCCTGAGTTTCAAGATAGGTGGAAAGCAGCATCCACTCTTTTTCATTCAAACTCCCCTGCAGCATCTCAAGCTGAGTGAAACGTGCTAGAAAAACATCACGATCGTCAATTAATGTTTCAAGTTTTTGGCGGACTTGACCTGTAGGGTCCCGGAAGACGCTGATCCAAACAGAAGTATCAATCAGCAGCATAGCGAGTGTCCCGCAGATCTTTGTGGTCGAAATCCTTAGCAAACTGAATTTGCCCTGCAAGGTCGAGCAGGTTTTTCTTACGGCGTGATCGCACAAATTCTTCTAGGGCAAGGTTAAGCAGTTCTTCCTTAGTCGAAAGATGAGTGAGTTGAAAAGCCTTGTTAAGGAGGGAGTCGTCGAGGTTAATAGTGATTTGCATAAGGTAATCGTGCAACTCGTTTATTTCAAGGGAATTGGCAGTAAATTATAGCCGAATGCTTATAGACCAATCATTGCTAAAAGGGAAAAAGATTTTTGGGATCGCTGTGTCCAAAGCATTGATGCCATCAAGAGTTGAGCGGTGACAATTTAACTTTTGTGCCCCAAAAGGCGATCTCGTAAATGTTGGATGCGGTCTCGGTAGGTGGCGGCCACTTCAAACTCCTGTTTTTTAGCTGCTTCCTGCATTTTTTCTTCCAATTGTTGAATTAAATCGGGGATTTTTTCTAGGGGTAAATCCTGGGCCTGTTCATACACTTCTTCCAACTGTTGGCTATTTAAACGGCGGGAAATATCCAGGAATTGCAAAATTGCATTGTTGGCCCGCTTATTAATGGGTTGGGGGGTAATGCCATGCTTTTCATTATATTCTTGCTGAATTTTTCTCCTCCTTTCCGTTTCGGCGATCGCCTTTTGCATACTATCGGTGAAATTATCGGCGTATAAAATTGCTTGCCCGCGAATGTGACGGGCGGCCCGGCCAATGGTTTGAATCAAAGATCTTTCTGCCCGCAAAAAGCCTTCCTTGTCCGCATCCATGATGACCACCAGGGAAACTTCCGGCAAATCTAACCCTTCCCGCAGTAAATTTACCCCAATTAACACATCAAATTCTCCGTCCCGCAAACCTTGTAAAATTTCAATCCGTTGGATAGATTGAATCTCGGAATGGAGATATTGAACTTTGATACCCCGCTCGGAAAAGTATTCCGTTAAATCCTCCGCCATGCGTTTGGTTAAGGTGGTGATTAATACCCGTTCCTTCAGAGATACCCTGGTTTGAATTTCGCCATATAAATCATCCACTTGTCCGGTGGTGGGACGGACAAAAATTTCCGGATCGAGAACCCCAGTGGGACGAATTACCTGCTCAATTACCCTGGCTTCTGATTGTTCTATTTCCCAAACTCCTGGGGTAGCAGAAACAAACACACATTGTTTAACTTTTTGCCAAAATTCCTCTGCTTTTAAGGGTCGATTATCCGCCGCACTGGGCAGACGAAAACCATGGTCGATTAAGACTTTTTTTCTGGCTTGATCCCCGTTATACATGCCCCGCAATTGGGGAATGGTCACATGGGATTCATCAATTACTAACAGCCAATCTTCGGGAAAATAGTCCACTAAACATTCCGGTGGTTCCCCCGCCTGGCGATCGGCTAAATAACGGGAATAGTTTTCTACTCCGTTGCAATAGCCCACCTCCCGCAACATTTCCAGGTCATAGCGAGTGCGTTGGCTGAGCCGTTGCGCTTCGACTAAAAGATTATTTTTTTCTAGAAAAGCTACCTGTTGCTCCATTTCCGTTTGGATTTGCTGACAGGCTTTTTCTAGTGTTTCTTCTGGGGTCACAAAGTGACGGGCGGGATAAATGCTAATGCGGTCTAAACTTTGCAAAATTTCGCCGCTGACGGGATCAATTAACCGTAGGGCTTCCACTTCATCACCAAAAAATTCAATGCGAATTACCCGGTCTTCATAGGCTGGCACAATTTCCAACACATCTCCTTTGAGGCGAAATCGTCCCCGCTGTAGCTCCATATCGTTGCGGCTATATTGCACATTGACTAAGTCCCGAATCACTAACCGGGGGTCATATTCGGCCCCCACCTGGAGGGGAACGGCCGCCTTTAGATATTGACTAGGAATACCTAAACCGTAAATACAACTGATGGAGGCCACCACAATGACGTCCTGCCGTTCAAACAGGGAGCGGGTGGCCGAGTGGCGCAACATATCAATTTCATCGTTGATGGAGGCGGTTTTTTCAATGTAGGTATCCGTGACGGGAATGTAGGCTTCCGGCTGGTAATAGTCGTAGTAACTAATAAAATATTCCACCGCATTTTCAGGAAAAAATTGCCGTAGTTCATTACATAACTGGGCTGCCAAGGTTTTATTATGAGCCAATACTAATGTCGGTCTGCCCAATTCCGCAATCACCGAAGCCATGGTGAAGGTCTTCCCTGTGCCCGTTGCCCCCAGCAGGGTCTGGAACTTGTGTTGCCCCTGCAAAGAATCAAGCAAACTGGCGATCGCCGTGGGTTGATCTCCGGTGGGACGAAAGGGTGCGTGGAGGGAAAACAGGTCAGAAGTCATAGCGGCAAAGGGGCTATAGTCTGGGATAATGGGGCTGATTAAAGATATCTATCTTGGCTGGCCATTCAGCGGTGTATCTTTGAAAACAAGCAGAGTAATGCTAACAAAACACGGTGGGTGGCCTGTCTGTCTCGCACACTGGTTTATTGTCGATCGATTAATCGAATATTTATATTAAGGAGATAAACAGCATGACTGAGGAACAGCAGGGGCCCAACACCACCCCCAGCGAAGAAACCACCAGCAAAGCCAGCACCACCAATCGGGGTCGTCGTCCCAGAGCCGGTTCCAGCAAGGATGAGTCCGCCCTGGTCAAACCCAAACATATCGGTGGTCTTGATCTACTGCCTACCCCCAAGGGCATGCCCACTAATCGCCCCATTGAAGCCAGCAAGATCCATGTGGTAAGTACCTACGGTTCCATGGGAGCCACCAGACCTGTGGGGGCCAGCACCATGGAAGTGAGCAGTACCATGACCGTTTCCGGTAACCGTCCCATTGCCCTGAGCCATCTCCACATCAGCGAAATCACCGCTGGCAATCGCCCGGTAGCTTCCAACGAGATTGATGATCCCAACACCCTGATGGGTTACCTAGATTAATTTTCCGGTGGGAATTTTCGCTTTGTTCCCTTGCCCTGAGCTTAAACCTAGGCGATCGCCACGGGTACAACGGACCAACATAAATCTACTAAAAATGAGCCTCCAGCTTCGGAAACTATGGCCGACTGGAGGTTTTCACTATCTAATTTCTCCTGGGAAGAACCTAGGATCGGCTGATTTTGTCTTTTTGGCTGATGAAAATTAACCCAATGGTGGCGGGGATCAGTACAATGGCAGCACCCAACACCAGGCTCCAGAGAAAGTTTGCTAAAGAAGGGGTCATATCGCGTTAACCTCATTTTATAAAGACATCGCTCCCCATTCTATCGCCATCGGATGTCAAAGTTAGCCCGTTGAGGGCAGGATTGCTCCGGGGCCCAAGCCCCTGATTTTTAACCTATGTCGGCTATGTCAGATCTGTCGGATAACTTGAGTTTCATTTCCCCCCCCATTGCTTTAGAAAATATTCCCCAACCCCGCTGTTTATCCCTGGGGGTGATGGCCTCCGGCAGTGGCAGTAATTTTGAGGCGATCGCCAGGGCCATTAAGGAGGGGAATTTAAATGGGGCAGTAAAGCTGGTGATTTATAACAACCCTGATGCTGGCGTCAAACAACGGGCCATGAACCATGGAGTGCCCCACCGATTACTCAACCATCGGGACTACGCCAGTCGAGAAGCATTGGATCAAGACATTGTGGAGCATTTTCGCCAAGCAGGGGTGGAATGGGTCATCATGGCCGGTTGGATGCGGATTGTCACCCCAGTATTATTGGATGCTTTTAGTCGGCGGGTGTTGAATATTCACCCTAGTTTATTACCCAGTTTTCGGGGCGTGCGGGCCGTAGAACAGGCCTTGGCAGCGGGGGTAAAAGTGAGTGGTTGCACAGTGCATTACGCCGAAGCAACGGTGGACAGTGGTCCCATTGTGGCCCAGGCCGTGGTGCCAATTTTGCCCCATGATACGGGGGAGACTCTCCATCAACGTATTCAAGTCCAAGAACATCGCCTCTTTCCCCTGGCGATCGCCCTTGCCGCCCAGCCAAGCCCATGACTGCTCCCTATTTTTCCCTCAGCCAAGGTCACCTGCAATTGTTGAGTATTTGCCCGCCCCAATTTCAGCGGCGCTATTGGGAACAGTTGGGCAGTTTACTGGAACCCCAGCGCCAAGCCAAAACGGAATGGGGACAAAATTTCCACCAACTGGTTCAACAATGGACTTTGGGTTTACCCCTGGAAACTTTAGCGACCCCCAACCTCGACCCCCAGGAAGTGAATCTATTAGGTTCCCTGAAAAATTTAATTGCCACAGTGCCAGCGCTCCACCTGCCCTCCAGCCAAAGGCAAGCGGAACATCAACGAACCTTAGCCAGGGACGATGTCCTCTTGACGGTAGTCTATGACCTATTGGTGCTTACCCCGGACCAGGGGCAGATTTTTGATTGGAAAACCTATCCCCAACCTGCCAAACCGGAAAAACTGCACCACCATTGGCAGACTAAGCTTTACCTGTACGTATTAGCGGCAACGAGCGCCTATCCCCCCGAACAATTATCCATGACCTATTGGTTTGTGCAATCACCGGACAAAATCCAGCACTATACCATCGCCTACAACGAAGCTCAGCACAGGGCCACAGAACGGGAGTTAACCGATTTACTGCAGCAATTTCGCCAAGGATTAGCGGCTTGGCACCGACACCGTGCCCCCCTGCCCCACCGCCATAATTGCAACCGTTGTCCTTACCACGAACAGTTTTTTCCACCAGACTAGTTATTTGCCCATGACTTTTAGTGAAGAATTTGAATTGTTACTGCGGGCCTGTTACCCCCTGCTCTATATTCCCACCCAGGAAGAAGAACGACTGGAAATGGCGATCGCCACCAGTGCGGAGAAGTTGGGCAATCGCTCGGTTTACTATTGGGACTTTGTGGAGGGCTACCAGGGCAATCCCAATGGGGCCAATGTGGGGCGCCGCAATCCCCTGCAAGCCTTAGAATTTATCGAAAAATTACCCGGTAGTAGCAACGGTATTTTTGTTCTACGGGACTTTAATCGTTTTCTAGACGACGTTTCCATTTCCCGCAAATTAAGGAATCTAGCCCGTCGTCTCAAAGCTGAAGCCAAAAATCTTGTCATTGTTGCGCCCCAGATCTATATCCCCAACGAGTTGGCGGAAATTATCACGGTGGTGGACTTTCCCCTGCCCAGCGGCCTTGAAATTCAAGGGGAAATCGAACGATTACTCAGTGGTTTGGGCCAGACCCTAGAGCCAGCCTTACGGGATGAGTGGAGCAGAGCAGCCCAGGGTTTATCCATGGAAAGAATCCGGCGGGTGTTGGCCCGTTGCCTCGCGGACCATGGCCAGTTAGGAGCAGACGATGTGGAATTGATGTTGGAGGAAAAACGTCAATCCATCCGCCAAACCCAAATCCTTGATTTTTATCCTGCTAGTGAACGCATCAGCGACATTGGGGGCCTGGATAATCTCAAGGATTGGTTGCTCCGGCGGGGGGGAGCCTTCAGTGAGCAGGCCCGGCGTTACGGTTTGCCCTATCCCCGGGGTTTACTGTTGGCCGGCATCCAAGGCACCGGCAAATCCCTTACTGCTAAGGCGATCGCCCACCATTGGCATCTACCCCTGTTGAGGTTGGATGTGGGGCGACTGTTTGGCGGCTTGGTGGGGGAATCGGAAGCCCGCACCCGGCAGATGATCAACCTGGCTGAAGCTTTGGCCCCCTGTGTGTTTTGGATTGACGAAATTGATAAAGCCTTTGGGGGCATGGACAGTAGGGGGGATGGAGGCACCACCAGCAGGGTGTTTGGGGCGTTTATCACCTGGCTAGCGGAAAAAACTTCCCCGGTCTTTGTGGTGGCCACCGCTAATAATGTCCAGAGTCTGCCGCCGGAACTGTTGCGGAAGGGCCGCTTTGACGAAATTTTCTTTGTGGGACTGCCCAATAAAACGGAAAGGGAGGCCATTTTCGCCGTCCATCTGCATCGCCTGCGCCCCCATAAAATGAGCGATTATGACATTCCCCGCCTGGCCTACGAAACTCCAGATTTTTCTGGCGCAGAAATTGAGCAAATTTTGGTGGAAGCTATGCACATCGGCTTTAGCCAGAATCGGGAATTCACCACCGATGACATTCTTTCTGCCGCTAGCCAAGTGGTGCCCCTAGCCCGCACCGCCAAGGAACAAATCCAATTTTTGCAGGAGTGGGCCGCCGCCGGTAAAGCTCGTTTAGCCTCCAGGGACAGCGGTTTTCCCGCCATCAGCTGACCGTTTACCTCGTTTTCTTCCCCATGGCCAACTTCCCCAGACCCACTGAACAAACCAAACAATTTTTTCAGCAATGGCAAACTTATCAGCAGTTGATTGAGCACAATTACATGGCCCATCGACAAATTCACCAGGCGGTGGGGGCCTTGATTAAGCAACAGTTTGATCGCCCGTTTGATTTGTTAGACCTTGGCTGTGGGGATGCCCAGGCGATCGCCAAAACTTTGAGGGGTAGTGAAATTAATTCCTATACAGGGGTGGATTTATCCCCCAATGCCCTCGCCCTCGCCCAGCAAAATTTGGCTACTTTTCCCCGCGTGGAGCTCAGGGAGGCGGATTTTTTGACCTATTTAAACCAAGCAAACCCAACCGCCCCAGCTAGCTTTGACCTCATCCACGCCGGTTTTTCCTTGCACCATCTGCTGTTAAAGGAAAAAGAACAATTTTTTGCCCATTGTTTTTCCCTACTCCGCCCTGGGGGATATCTGCTTATCTATGACGTTTTCCGTCAGCCCCACCAAGACCGACAGCAATATCTCCAAGCCTATTTAGACCGGGCCCAAAGCCAATGGCTCGCCCTTGCCCCTGATCAAATCCAGGCGATCGCCGGCCATATAAAGGAGTGCGATTTTCCTGAATTGGTGGCTACCATGGCGGAAATTAGTCAAAAAGTAGGATTTATGCCGCACCAGGTCCTCTTTACTGAGCCTAGGGGTTTCCACCACTGCTTTGCCTTTCCCCTTGGTCAAAGTGGAAAAGCCCTGGCCCAAGACGGGGTGTAAAAAGCAATTTTCCGATAATATGGGCAGAAGCTAAACAGTGTCTCAATATGGGGGACTGTGGGCCGTAAACATTCAATCCGAATAATAAAGGACTGGTTGAAGATGGAAGAACAAAAGACAGCAACTGCTGGGGTTAAAACCGACGTAGGACCAATCACTACTCCCAATCCCAAAAATTCCCCAATCACCGACCAGGCTTGGCAGGAATGGCTACAACCGGTCTGGGAAGTGCTGGGTAAAATTCCTGAAATGACCGGGGAGTTTTTCGAGGACAACAAACAACCCCTCATTTCCCTGGGCATAATCCTGTTGGGCATTATCAGCGTCAAAATCTTGATTGCTGTGCTCGATGCCATTAATGATATTCCTTTATTGGCACCAACTTTACAGTTGATCGGCATGGGCTACACCGCTTGGTTTATCTGGCGTTACCTTTGGAAAGCCGAAAAACGCCAAGAGTTGGCTTCCGAGTTTGGTGCATTAAAGGAGCAAATTTTTGGCGGTTAGTGTCTCCAGACCACCCCAGCTTCTTTTTCCTGCCCCTGTCCTCCGGGTTTAATGTTCGGGGGATTTTTTCTGCCCTGGGTCAAAACCAACCCATCCTGACCCACCGGGGTGGGACAGTTTACGCCTCATTGCCTCGGTGGCTGGTATTCTAGGAGTTAGTTTCCCGCCATTCTTCCTCCCCTTTTTTCAGGAGCGATGAGCAACTCCCCGTCTGTCCTCACAGAGCTATTGCAGTCCTTACCGAGTCTGCGGGCCCAAACCTATTTCAAGTCTTCCCTTACGGCCCTGTCCCACGCCATGGAAGATCAGGTGTTAGCGGAAAGTACAGCGGGCAATCCCCTGATTATTGCGGCTTTTCAGCGGGAAAGGTTTTATCGTCAAGAAGCCCATCGCTATCGCCGTATTGCCGATAAGAGCAACCAGGTTTATGTGCTCTCCGCCCCGGAGACAGAGTTTAAGCACAGCTCCGGCATTTATGAAACCATTGCCTTTACGCCGGAAGATAGCCTCGCCCAGGAATGGCATTTAGTGGTCATTGGCGATCGTTATGCCAGTTGCTTAATTTGTCGAGAACGGCCCACCCAGGATAAATGGGACAGTAACCGCCGTTTTGAGGGGATTTGGACCTTTGATCGCCAGGTGAGCCGGGTGGCGGCCGAACTGTTGTTAAAACGGATTTTGGTCTACCGTCCAGAGTTACAAGCCAAAATCGAGGAAGCTACCCAAACCTGGCTCCAACCTTCCTGCACCGTCCCCCCCCGGGGCATTGATGATAACCCCGATCCCTTTGTGCAACGGCTAATTACCTATCTCCAGGCCGGACAGTACAAACTAATTAAAGCCAATCGCAATTTACAGGACAAAGAAGAGCGGGAAAGACTGCTTAACTCGATCACAACGGCGGTGCGACGTTCCCTCGATCCAGAGGAAATTATGCAAGTGGCAGTGGAAAAACTGGGGCAAGGCCTGGGCATTTGTCGCTGTGTAATTTACCGCTGTAGCGCTGATGATGCGGTGGCGACCATTAGCCATGAATTCCTCAGTAGCGGTGTTGGCTCCATCAAGGGTTATCCCTGGCCCCTCAAGGATAATCCCCTGTTTCAGCAGGTGGTGGCCCTCAAGGAGGCGATCGCCATTGACAACATTGACCGAGATCCAAGGTTAGGGGAACCGGGACCCTCCACAGGAGAAGTGAAAACCCTGGTGAAAAGCTGTGCCATCCTTTCTTGGATGTTAGTGCCGATTTTTTATCGGGAAAGACTGCTGGGCATGATGGAATTCCACCACTGCGGCCCAGCCCCCACAGAATGGGAGAACGATGCCCTCACCCTAGTGGAAGGGGTGGCCACCCAGATCGGAGTAGCGCTGATCCAAGCGGAATCCTATGCCAACCTCCAGGAATTGAATGAGCAATTGGCAGCCCTAGACCGCACCCGTTCTAACCTGGTGGCCATTACAGGGCACGAACTGCGGACTCCCCTTTCCACCATCCAAGTGTGTTTAGAAAGCCTGGCCACGGAACCGGATATGCCCCAGGAGTTACGGCAGGTGATGTTAAACACCGCCCTGGAGGATGCGGAGAGGATGCGTAAACTGGTGCAGGATTTCCTCACATTGTCCCAGCTAGAAAGTGGCCGGGTGGAATGGAACGCAGAGCCGATTTCCCTGGAGGAATGCGTGGAACTTTCCTTGAGCCATATCCGGGCCCACAATCGTGGCCAAGAGGTGCCCGCCATTATTAATCAGGTGAACGGAGAAACCCCCATGGTGGAGGCAGACGGGGAATGGTTAGTGGAATTGTTGACCAAACTTTTGGATAACGCCATCAAATTCACCCCCAGCAATGGTAAGATTTCCATCGCCGTTGATCGCCCGAATCCATCCCAATTGGAAGTTACCATCACCGATACAGGGCGGGGCATTGAGCCCAACCGCCTGGAAACCGTATTTGATCGTTTTTATCAAGAAGAAGGAGCTTTACGCCGCAGTCGGGGGGGCACCGGCATTGGCCTAGCCATCTGTCGACAAATTGTCAGCGGTTGGGGGGGGGCAATTTGGGCCGCTTCCGATGGTAAAAACCACGGCACTCAGTTCCATTTCACCGTCCCCATTGTCTTGCCAGAGAACCCTGGCCCCACCGTGGAGGAAATTGTGGCCAAAAAGCGAAAAGCCGTGGCCCCTAGGGCATCTTCCCGGGGTAAAAGAAAATAAGATTTTTTCTTAAATTACCTAACTCAATTAATTCAATTTAAAAAATAACCGCACTGCCTATTCGCTATCTGCCAACGATAGTGCCGGTCTCAGTCCCAACATGGAGTTTAAAACTTTTTTCGATGCTTTTCCCCTCGGTATTTTCGTCGTCAATGCCAAGGGTAGACCAGTTTATGCCAACCTCGCCGCCATTAATCTCCTAGGAAAAGGCCTTTGGCCCGAAGCGGCGATCGACCAATTAAACGATATTTACCAAGCCTATCAAACCGGCACCAATCAACTTTATCCCCTCACCGAACAACCGTTACTCAAAGCCCTCCAAGGGGAAACCTACCAGGTGGACGACATGGAAATTCATCAGGGGGGACAAATCATTCCCTTGGAAGTCACAGGGACACCCATTTTTGATCATCAGGGTACATTGCAGTACGCCATGGCCGTGTTACGGGATCTGCGCGATCGCCAACGGAGAAATGAACAGCAGATTGCTTTGCAACAGGATTTACTGCGGCGCAACCAGGGGCTGGTGCAAGAAAATGCCACCCTAAAGCGCAAATTAGCGATGTTGGAGGCCCAGTTAGAAGCCCAGTTAAACCCAATACAGTCGGAAGCCTAGGAGCTCATGGAGCCATGGCTCTCCCCCTTTGATTGGGGAAACATTAGGCCGTGCCACCGCTCTTCCCCCATAATGGCCCCTTGATCTATTGGAATCTAGCCTGTGTCTCCGTCTGGTAAATCGTCCCGTTCCTTGGCTAATATCGCTGGCATTGTGGCGATCGCCACCTTGATCAGTAAAGTTTTTGGTTTATTGCGTGAGCAGATCATCGCCGCCGCCTTTGGGGTGGGGACGGTGGTGACGGCCTACGCCTATGCCTACGTGATCCCCGGCTTTCTCTTTATCCTTCTCGGGGGCATTAATGGGCCGTTCCACAGTGCTTTGGTGAGTGTGCTAGCGAAACGGGACCGGGAAGAGGCGGCTCCCTTAGTGGAAACCGTTACCACCCTGGTTAGTGGAGTATTGCTTGGGGTAACAATTATTTTGGTGCTGGGGGCGGGAATATTTATTGACCTACTGGCACCGGGATTAGAGCCAGAAACCAGACGCATGGCGGTGCAACAGTTGCAGATTATGGCCCCCATGGCCCTACTTTCGGGGTTAATTGGCATTGGCTTCGGTACCCTGAATGCGGCGGATCAGTACTTATTGCCCAGCATTAGTCCTTTGCTTTCCAGTATTACCGTCATTGTGGGCTTAGGGGCCGCTGTGTGGCAATTGGGGGAGCAATTAAACACCGAACCCTATTGGTTATTGGGTTCCCTCTTGCTAGCAGGGGGGACCACCGCTGGAGCTGTGTTGCAATGGTTAGCCCAGATTGTGCCCCAGGCCAAAGCAGGCATGGGGAAATTGCGGCTGAGGTTTAATTTTGCCCTGCCGGGGGTAAGGGAAGTTTTGCAGGTCATGATTCCCGCCACCCTGTCTTCGGGGATGTTGTATATCAACTTTGCCACCAACCTGTTTTTTGCTTCCTTTATTCCCAATGCGGCGGCGGCCATGCGCTATGGCAATTTTGTTGCCCTCACTCCCCTGGGCATTATTTCCAATATGATTTTGGTGCCCTTTCTGCCAGTATTTTCCCGCTTAGCTGATCCCCAGGATTGGTCAGAATTAAGGCTCCGAATCCGCCAGGGAATCATGTTAAGCGCCCTGACCATGTTTCCCCTCACAGCCATTTTAGTGGGGCTAGCCATTCCCATTGTTCAGGTTATTTATGAGCGGGGGGCCTTTGACGCAGAGGCGGCGGCGGAGGTGGCTCCGGTGTTGGCAGCCTACGGTTTAGGCATGTTTTTCTACCTTGGTCGGGATGTGTTGGTGCGGGTATTTTATGCCCTGGGGGACGGGAACAGTCCTTTCAAGGTCAGTCTATTTAACATTTTCCTGAATGGTTTATTGGATTTCCTCTTCTATAAACCCTTTGGCACAGTGGGCATTGTCATGGCAACGGTGGGGGTAAATCTTTTTTCTATGGTTATCTTTATTTGGATGCTGAACCGTCGTCTAGCTGGTCTGAATCTGTGGGGCTGGCTCATTGACCTGGGCAAACTGGTTGGTGTTACGGCGATCGCCAGTGTGGCGGGTTGGCAGGGGAGTGTGCTGTGGCAGAAACTTTGGGGGGTGGATAGCTTGGTGGAGAATATCCTGGAAGTGCTGACCATGTCCAGCATTATCCTGGTGGTGTTCACTGTGGGGGTGGCCTTTGCCAAAGTCCCAGAGGTCAATTTACTAGGCGATCGCCTGTGGAAAAAATTCAAACGGGTTTAGGCAGCAAAGAAATTTTCCCAAGGACAATGAAAGAGTTGGGTTTTTTAGCTGTTCCAGCACATATCAATATTGTTACTATCAACCTCTCTGTCAGTACTATCTGCTTGAATTAGCTAGAATGATGCCATGGCAACCTTCTTGGCCCTATTACCCCGCTCCCTAACCACATTTTTGTATGCTGTAGCGGCATTATTGAGGTTTTATGGCAACATCGACACCACCCCCTTCCAACCCATCCCCCTCACCATCCTCGAATGGAGTTTCTGGGCGTTCACTTTGGGCACAGCGTCTTTGGTGGTTAATCTCGGCCTTGAGTGGAACGCTGGAAATCGAAGCCGATATCAAGCGGATCGAGCAACAGAACGCGAAACTAGACGAGATGATCTTGCGAACGAGGAACGATAAAAAGCAGATCGAGAAAGAGACCGAGCAAATCAAGAAAGAAACCGAGCAGATCAAGAAAGACAACGAGCGGCTGGCCGAGCTAGAATCCAAAATCGATTCTTCATTTCGCAAATACGGTATCAACTTACCCCTAACCCAGATACCAGATCAGCCCTGACGGATTTTCTCAGCTTTCTGCAAGAGTATGGCGAATACTAATTCATCCTCCGGGAATACGAAAATTAAGGTTTTTGTCTATGGAACCTTGATGCCAGAAGAGTGTAATCACCAAGCCTATTGCCACCACCAAATTGAGCCCCCTGTCCTGGGCTATGTGCGGGGACGGATCTACCATTTGCCAAATTTTGGCTATCCAGCCCTGGCGATCGGGGAAGATAGGGTTTGGGGCTATTGCCTCACCTTTGCGGCCGGCTTTTCCCTGGAGCATCTGGATAGTTTGGAAGATTATCAACCAGGGCGATCGCCCCAAGAGAACGTGTATGATCGTTGCTGGGCTAAGGTATTTGACCCCCAAGATCAGGTGATGACGGAAGCGTGGCTCTACCGCATGGATCCTGAAAAAATTGAGCAGTATGGAGGAATTTATCTTCCCAATGGCCGTTGGTCTAGCCAGCAGAAATCTATCGCCTAAGCTCCCATGGAGATTAAGACCCACTCTTTGCCAAGCTGTCCCCAGACCATTGCCTCGGCCCTAGAGGGTTCCCTCCAGAGGGGTTTGGCGACATTAGAGCAAGAACTGCCTCCCCGTTGGCATGAATGGATGCAGGAATATCAACAGAGCCTAGGGGAATTATCCAATCCCCAGGTTTTATTAGCAGAAACAGAATCAGCCAAAGTTTGGGCTGCCGTGGTAGCTTTTTTGCGAGTTGGCCGGGGGACATTATTCATTGCCAATCACCAATGGCAACAAAGGGAATGGCAACAAGTAACCCAATTTTTGCACCCCGATCGCCTCTGGGGACCATTGATATGGCAACAACAATGGTTAAAGCTCACCAATAGTAATTCGGCAGTAAATTCCGTTCACCGCCAGACCATCACTCCAGAAAATCAACCAGCTTCGAAAAAGTCAGAACTATTAATTGGTTTTCCCACTGGCGGCTCTTCGGGCACAATCCGTTTTGCTCTCCATAGCCCCCAGAACTTGACCGTGGCAGTGGGCGGTTTAAGGCAGTGTCTTGCCCCCCTATTACCCCGCCATGGGCAAATTAACAGTTTTTGTTTGCTTCCCCTCTACCATGTGGGCGGCTTTATGCAATGGTGGCGATCGGCCCTGACAGCGGGGAACTTTAGCCCCTTAGACTATGGCTTGGTAAAACAATTTCCCCCTCCTTTACCCCCCGACTACGTCACTTCCCTAGTGCCCACCCAGTTGGCATATTTACTGGATCGCCATGGTGCTTGGTTAAAAAACTTCCGGCTAATTTTTTTAGGGGGAGCCCCGGCCTGGCCTGCACTGTTGGCCAAAGCAAAAGCGGCTGGACTTAACCTCGCCCCCACCTATGGCATGACGGAAACTGCCGCCCAAATTGCCACCCTCACCCCAGCAGAGTTTCTGGCTGGCCAAACGGGGGTAGGGAAGTTGTTACCCCATGTGCGGCTCACCATCACCAACTCCGACGGGGAAGCAGTTTCCCCCGGCACCGTGGGCATAATCAATATCCAATCCGATGCTTTATTCCAGGGTTATGTATCCCAAGGGACAGGCCAGAAAGAAGCAATTTTCACCACCGGGGATTTGGGTTATTGCCACCATGGCTACCTACATGTCACTGGCCGTCGGGGTCGGCGTCTGATCAGCGGTGGAGAAAACATTGACCCAGAGGAAATCGAAGCCTTTTTGCTCGACCAGAATTTAGTCCAAGATGTAGTCATCGTCGGAGTTGGCGATCGCCATTGGGGAGAAATGTTGGTGGCAGTCTATGTTCCCAAACCGAGTCAGGGGGATGATTTGGTCAACCTGAGCCAGCGGGTGAAAGCCCAGTTAAGTGGGCCGAAATGTCCTAAGCATTGGTTTCCTGTGCCGACTCTACGGCGATCGTCTTTGGGCAAATTAAACTACCAATTTTGGCAAACCTGGGCCACGGAGCAACTAGGGGTCAAAGATAAGGGGTAACGGCAATAATCCGTGGGTATGAGTTATTTACTGACGTTGTCGAGGATTCAAGTAAGTCGGGGTCAACAAATTTTTGACGTTGATTTCTGCTGTCCGTATGGGAACCTAAACCCTAGTCAAGCCGTTGTGTTAGCCTGGGTTAGAAAAAATTGTCGATGCGGTTAATTGTTGTTGAGGAAAAAGATTAATGGTTGTCACTTCCCTATCCACCCCATCCCTGTCCCCAACTGCTACTCCCCCCGGTCACTTGCCCACGGAAACTAGGCCCTGGGGCTCCTTTACCACCCTGGAGGAGGGCAACGGCTACAAAATCAAACGCATTGAGGTGAATCCGGGGCATCGTCTCAGCCTGCAAATGCACCACCACCGCAGTGAACATTGGATTGTGGTATCCGGCACCGCTCGCATCGTCTGTGGAGACAAGGAAGAACTATTGGAACCAAATCAGTCCACCTATGTGCCCCAATGCACTGCCCATCGCCTGGAAAACCCTGGGGTAATTAAGTTAGTCCTAATTGAGGTGCAAAACGGGGAATACCTAGGGGAAGACGATATTATCCGTTTTCAAGATGACTATGCCCGGGGCTAATGGCGAGCAGTGGGTTTGGGACTAACGGCCATCAATTCAGCGATGGTTTGGCAATGGGCCGGTAAACCCAGTTGGGCCGGGGCAACGGGATCGGGATAGGTGAAGTGGCGATAATCTAGGCAAAAACGGTCCCAGTCCGCCATTTGAATGCGGAACAGCTTGATAAAAATATTGGCCAGGGTGAGGGAAAGGGGAATTTGGAAGTAAATTTTTTGGTGGTGATATTGGCAAACTTGGCGAATGCCCTCCGTGGCAGTGAGCGGTTCATTACCTAACACCACATCAATTCTGGCTCCAGGGGGATGGCCAACGTAATAGGCCACCACCCGAGCGATGTCTCTACCGTGGATAAAGTGGAAACTACCATCGGCCCGGAACCAGCGAATTAGAGGTAACCAGCGTAAAATTTCCCCCAATCCTCCAGAAAGGTGGGAATAGGGTTTACCGGATTCACCGCCAAAGACCAAGGTGGGATAAACCACTGTGATTTTATTGGCCATGGCTTCGCTGATGGGAGCGACTTCCACCGGAGGAATAGGGTGTGGTTCTAAAGCTTGATGGCAGAGATATTTGGTGCGGATATAATCAGTACCCAAACTTCCGGCTTCTGGTAATGGTTGCCCTTGGCTGCCCAAAATGCTGGCGGTGGAAAAATAAATTACCTGCTCGCATCGTTCTGGGTTGAGCAAATTGATCAAGGTCAGGGTTTTGACCACGTTGATGTTGTAGGTCTCCTGGCGATCGCCCCAACTGGTGGCAATGAGAATGGCGCAGTCCATGGTTTGTAGGAGATCTTTGTGGGCTTCAATATTGCCCATGTCACCGGGGATTAAATGGATATTGCTCCTCAGCTTGGGGTCAAACTGTAACTTATCTGGATTTCTCACCAGTAGGAATAGTTCATGGTCTGTACCCTGGATTAATTCATCCGCTAAATAGTGCCCAATGCAACCACTGATCCCAGTGATAAAAATTCGTTTTAAACCAGCCATAACCATACACTCCCCGGAAATAAATTAATTTTGCTCAGCTTAAGAGCCTGTTGATGTTGACAAAATTTGACTTTGCCCGCTAAATCGACCCATTAAAACTCCGGCCATACTGGAGAATTTTGACTAAATTTCCCCCAAATTTTGGGTAGGGATACGTTTGAAAAAAACTCCTAGGAAAGCACCCGGATCACACTGGGAATTTCCTTCACAGCTTCCAGTTGGCTGATTTCCTCCAGAGCAGCCCGATAGTCCCCTTCCCGCACATCGTGGGTGACGACCACAATTTCTGCACAGCCGTCGGTAAAGCCAATTTGCACCAGGGATTCCAAACTCACCCCGTGGTTACCAAAGCCCATACCAAGGTGGCCAATCACCCCCGGTACGTCGGCACAAAGGAAGCGGCAATAAAAACGGGTGACTAGGTCTTCAATGGAAGACACCTGACAGTAATGTTGGTGGGTGCAACTAAGCAGGGGATCGAGGGCCGGATTTTCGTCACTGCTGGTGATAATACCGACAATATTGATCACATCGGATACGACGGCGCTGGCGGTGGGCCCGGCTCCCGCTCCCCGACCGTAGAACATCACTTGTCCCAGGGGATCTCCTGTTACCAATACACCGTTATAAACTCCATTAACACTGGCCAGGGGATGGGCCTTGGCGATTAAAGTCGGATGAACCCGCAGTTGCAAGGCTTCCGAGTTTTCCCCTGCATTACCGTCGGCAATCGCCAAAAGTTTAATTACAAAGCCCAGCCGATCGGCGTAGGCAATGTCCACCGCACTGACGGATCTAATGCCTTCACAGGCCACATCTTCCCGTTTGACCCGGCCACCAAAACCGAGGGACGCAAGGATGGCAATTTTGTCCGCCGCATCCAACCCATCTACGTCGGCACTGGGATCCGCTTCGGCATAGCCTAATTGTTGGGCCGCTGTTAACACCTCGTCGAAATCTGCTCCCTCACTGGTCATGCGGGAAAGGATATAGTTGGTGGTGCCATTGAGGATGCCGACAATACTTTCGATGCGATTGCCCCCCAGGGATTGTTTGAGGGGTTTAATGATGGGAATGCCGCCCCCCACCGCCGCTTCTAGCAGAACGTAAACGCCGTGTTGATTGGCCGCTTCATAAATTTCCGGGCCGTAACGGGCAATGACCGCTTTGTTGGCGGTGACAATGTGTTTTTTATGGGCGATCGCCTGGAGAATGAGGGATCTAGCGGGTTCCAGTCCCCCCATTAATTCCACCACAATGGCAATGTCGGGATCGGTGACAATGGTCTCTAGGTCGGTGGTCAACACCTCCGGCGGCAAATTTACCTGACGGGGCTTATCGAGGGAACGCACCCCCACTGCTTTAATCTCAATCGCTTTGAGCAGAGGACTACGACCCTGGGGCTCCTGCAAAATTTCCACTGTGCCGGTGCCGACGGTGCCTAAACCAAGTAAACCAATTTTAACTGTCACAATTTTCCTCCCGTTGCCTTTCCTTTCTTTAGGTTACTGGCGATCGGCTCCCCATTCTATCTGGACTTGGGGATGGAGAAGAATAACAAAACCTCTTTACTGTTTTTTTAATACCTTTTACACCGACCTGTGTCCCACCAGCCCCAGATTTGGCTTTGTCCCACCGATCGCCTCCTTCCTTCCGGTTATCAAACCCTATTAAGTCCTGAAGAAATAGCCCGCAGTGAACGCTATCAACAGCCCCGGGATAAGCAGCGATTTTTGACCATGCGCCTGGCGTTACGCATACTCCTAGGCCGTCACCTTAATTGTCTGCCCCAGCAATTACAGTTCACCTATGGCTCCCAAGGTAAGCCGGAGTTAGTGGACAGGGAACGGCGATCGCCATGGTTTAACGTCGCCCACAGCGGGAATTATGGCCTGATTGGTGTCAGTGCAGAGGGAGAAGTTGGAGTTGATTTGCAAATTATGCTCCCTAAACCCCATTGCTTAAAATTAGCAAGGCGTTTTTTTGCTCCCCAGGAAGTTCAGCAATTGGAAAGTTTAGAGGGGGAAAAAAGAACTAAACTGTTTTACCAACTTTGGACAGCGAAGGAGGCATTTTTAAAAGCTACAGGGCAGGGTATTAGCGGTGGCTTGAATCAAGTTATACCAGGCAAAAATTTAGCTAAATATCAGTACTTACCGGATAGCGGAGAGACAAACCATTGGCGATTATCTAGTCAAGCTTTGTTAGCGGATCAAGGGAGCAACGATAATTATTGGATGGCGATCGCCTGGCGAAATCCGGCAGGTTTCATTGGGAATTCGACAATTTGACTCATTCCCTCAACTGCTTAGACTTGATTGCCTGACCAATTTCTTGTTGGTTCATCACCACAATATCCCCAGAGCCCGGAAAATGTGGGACCATTGAAAACCAAATTAACACGCCCCCAATAAAAGCTTCCGTTACGGGAGGTTGTGCAACGACGGCCCGAACTACTTTTCGTCCAGTATCCAGACAAGATATTGCCCGACATAGTGCCTTCCAACTGTTGGTCGGGTTTGGCATAGTACCCGGTGACGTTTGCCCCATTTTGATTCAGGCTTATATTTCCCCAAGAACTAGTCCAGTTCCCGCCAATAGAAGTCACAGAAGCCACCGGCGGCACAGATGGCGTACTTGCAGTGCTTTGACTCGAACGACTTCCCGTCCATTTTTTTGTAGGTTCATCACCACAATGCCCCCAGTCCCCCGCAAATGTGGAATCATTAAAAACTAAACGAACACGTCCCCAATAAAAGCTTCCGTTACGGGAGGTTGTGCAACGACGAGCTGACATATTTTTCGTCCAGTATCCAGACAAGACATTGCCTGAGATAGAGCCTTCTAACAGTTGGTCCGGTTTAGCATAATAGCCAGAAACACTTGTGCCATTTTGAGACAATCTTACAGTTCCCCAAGAACTACTCCAGTCTCCCGCAATCGAAACTTGAGCGAGAGCTGGCTGGCTTAAAGTAGTGCTTACGCAAGCAACGCTCACTGAGGCAATCAAGGCAGAGTACGATAAATATTTTTTGAAAGCCAGATGAGTCATAATTTTAATTCTGAATTAGGTTTCTCATAGTCTAGTCATTTTAGCCTAGGATTCAAGAATGTGTTTGAAAAGCCTCCCAGATTTGGCAAAAAACTACTTCAAATTTCCCCATCATTGCTGGAGCTTTAGTAAGCGAATAAATCTATTTAGTTTGTAGTCATTATATTTTTAAAATTCAGAAAAACTCGCAGTATAGAGTTCGTAATTAACACTGCCAGTAACAATGGTTGCACCAGTTTGTCTATTTTGAAAATAGATACGTGTCACTGCGTTATTTCCGTGTAACTCACATTTTTTATCGTCATCACAGATAGGCCCTGTAGTAAAGTTCTCATCATCTTCAGCATCTCTGTTAAAGATTTCAAATCCATCGCTGTTTAATAGCTTTCTCACATCCTTCATTGCCATACCAACTTTTAAATAATTAGGATTAATATCATCACAAATATAATGCTTGATAGGGTATAGCTTATGCATTAGAATATAGTAGATATTATAGCTATTTTGACTAGTGGGGGAGGCTTGGTAATCTTGATAATAGGTGAAATTAATGCTTTTTGTATTCCAAGAATTGTATGGTTTCCCATCACATTCAAGATTTAAGCGCCCCGTTGACTCAAGTACTTTCGTTTGGTTATTTTCGGTAGAAAAAGTAGCGAAACTACCGGATTTTGAGTTACTATTTCCGGTAATACTGCCATTTTTTATTTTTATGACTTCATAGTCATTGCTAATAATTGTTGTCCATTCACCTTCAGGATATTTATCCGATTCAATATATTCATTTGATAAGGCTGGATCTGCTAGGCCAAAGTTTATTGTGCTCAATAATAAACTGTTGCACAAAATACGGTGAGAGAGCTTGTTCAGCATGACTTATCCCAATTTGTAAGTTTTTTGATTATATTCTTTTTTTGAAATCAGACCACATTACAAAATAATTCTCTAGTACTCTGAAACCATGGAAAATCCCCTCCACAAAGTAGAAACGGCCATTAGTAATCAAGTCAACGAAACAGTGCGTCAGACCACCGATAAATTCTATGGGCAGCTAGAAAAAATTGTCCATAAAGAATTGACCAGCGATCATTTGGAAAGAATCATTGCTGATGCAGTGGCCCAAACCTTGCGAAAACTGGCTTGGCAGTACTGGTATTTACTCATAGGGGCCGCCTGCGGCCTGTTGGTAATTCAGGCTTTACTACTGAGAATGGTGCTTAAAGATACCCATTCCTGTGTGGAATCTGCGCCTAGATCAACACCGCCCTCTCTCAATGTTCCCCAGCGTTAAGAGTTAACTAACCTTAAAACTGGCGCAGGAAGCGGAGGTCGCTGTTATAAAGCCGGCGAATATCGTCAATTTGGTGTAGCACCATGGCAAACCTCTCCACCCCAAAGCCTGCCGCAAAGCCAGTGTAAACCTCTGGGTCATAGCCCACTGCCTTCATAACGTTGGGGTCCACCATGCCACAGCCCATCACCTCTAGCCATTTACCCTGCCATTGCACATCCACTTCCGCCGAGGGTTCGGTGAAAGGAAAGTAGCTAGCCCGAAAACGGATCGGCAACGCTTCCCCAAACATTTGCTTGATGAACGCTTGAATGGTGCCTTTCAAATGGGTAAAAGCTAAACCTTTATCGATCGCCAGTAATTCCACCTGATGGAACACAGCGGAGTGGGTAGCGTCCACCGTATCCCGTCGATAAACCCGGCCGGGGGCGACAATGCGAATGGGGGGATCATGCTTTTCCATGTAACGAATTTGCACCGGGGAAGTGTGGGTACGCAGCAGACGACCATCTTTCAGAAAGAAGGTATCTTGCATATCCCGGGCCGGGTGGTCAGCAGGAATATTTAACGCTTCAAAATTGTAATAATCCGTTTCCACCTGGGGCCCCGTGGCGACGGTGTAGCCCAAACCAACAAAAATATCCAACACGCGGTCAACGGTGCTATTGAGGGGATGGCGACGGCCCTGGGGACGGTAACTGCCCGCCATGGTCACATCCAAAGTTTCCGCTGCTAGCTGAGCCTCGATCTCTGCATTTTGGAGGTTAGTTTTGCGGCATTCCAAATCCTGTTGCAAAGCTTCCTTCACTTCATTGGCGATCGCCCCAAGGATTGGCCTTTCCTCCGCAGAAAGTTTGCCCATACCTTTCAGGATGAGGGACAATTCCCCTTTTTTCCCCAAGTATTGCACCCGCAATTTGTCCAACCCATCCAGGTCGTCACAACCGTTAATCGCCGCCTGGGCAGCTTGTTGTAGGGATTTTAAATCGGCTTCCAAAGAAATAGTCATGGAAAAATATGGGTCTCGTAATTTTGCCCTAGCAAAGGCCTTGTTAATAGAGATGGATCAAATACTGATTACCGCTGGTCAGGTTAATCAACAGGGGACTATGGTTTTTCCCTTGGCCATGGTCAAGACCAACGTGGCCTAATCCCAGGAAAATTGCCCGCTACCGATTCTAACCCAACGGAGAACGGAAATTCTCGCCCCTCAGGACTCAATTCTGGGCACCAAAGGAATTTGCCGTAACTTAATGCCGGGAATGGTGAACTGTTGTTTGATCTCATTCGCTTCCAGAGGAGTGGCCTCAGCAAAATTAGTCTGGCTTGTGGATAATACCCCTAGCACACTCAGGGGCACCTGCAAAAATAAATTGGCCATCAAATATGCGATCGCCCCCAGCCCAAGGCCCGCCAAACGAATTTGGGGCAAATCCGTTACCCAAGGATAGGCGATCGGGGCATAGTAATAAACCAACCACAATAAACCAAGGCCAATCAGTCCCCCCAGCAAAGTAATCCACCGTTGTTGGCCCCGTTTAAACAAACTTAAAATCCGCAGTTGGTCTTCCCTCAAACTATCGGGGCGCAGGGCAATGATCAGCAAACTGAAAATCTCAAAGGGCTTAAACCATTGCATCACCATTACCGGCAACCAGCCCACTGCAATCAAGAAAATCAGTTCCACACCATAAACAGAAAAGGGCGTCCCCAGCGCTAAACCCAGCATCATGGTCAGGAGGGCCAACGGCACCACCACAATCCCCGCCAAATGAATCCAGAGAAATGGTTCTGCCCGAAAAGATGCGCCCATGATTTTAATGCCTAACTGGTAGTCT
Source organism: Synechocystis salina LEGE 00031 (assembly GCF_015207985.1). Classification (GTDB taxonomy): domain Bacteria; phylum Cyanobacteriota; class Cyanobacteriia; order Cyanobacteriales; family Microcystaceae; genus Synechocystis; species Synechocystis salina. The sequence goes on from NZ_JADEVV010000012.1 coordinate 27,206, forward strand.
GGTAGTCGTACTGCACTGTGTTCAATAATACCAAACTGCCCTGGCTTCGAGCTTTAGGACCAGGTCATTTTTCTAAAGTTCTTGGAAATACTGATTGGAAGAATGTGGTCACAGTGATTGCTCTAACTAGCCTTTAGTTTTTTCAGGTCGACTGGCTCTTAGCATCGCCCAGAAGCCAGTTTATTTTTTTAAGATTGTCAAGACTGACGAATTTAATAAGTACACCAACCGTTAAGTTTAACTTCAAGGCCACTCAGTTTTATTTTGATGAGTCGAGTTTAAATTGTATTTCGGCATGTTTTTACCACGCCACTACTTCTAAATTTTCTATCGCCTGAAAGTGAGCATCCCTTGTTATTAAAATCATATTGTGTTGTAGTCCAAGGGCGGCAGTCCAAATATCATTCTCCGACAATGGACGACCTTTGAGTTTTAACTTATGCTTAACTTTGTCATATTACCAGACTGTTTCAGCGTCACAGGATAATACTGTGCCATTGGCAACTAATTTACTCACTCTTTCCAAATTGGCTTGGACTCTTCCGGATGTTCTGGCACCGTAACACAATTCACCAATGACAATACTTGGAATAAAAATTTCATTGGCTGTAACAAGCTTTTTCTTCACCATTATTTCATCCGCAAAAAGAGCAATAATGATATTTGTATCAAGCAAAAACTTACCATTGATCGACATCAATCTGTCCACAATCTTGTTTAATAGCTTGACACATTAACTGAAGATCTTCGGCGTTAATAGAGCCAGCAAAATGTAACAATTGTTGTCCTGGTGTTCCTTGAATTTGTGTTTCTTTTAGTCTTTGAACAAATTCCACTACCTGCCATTGCAAATGCTGAGGCATAGCCCTTAATTATTTGATAACTTCTTCTGTAATTAGGGTCTCCATAAACTTACTCTTATAGGATACTCAAAACATTTCCCTGTAATCCACTAGTAATGCCTTGGCATTACTCAAGACTATTCAGTTTTGCTCTGATGGGTCTAATTAAAACTTGATCTCAGCAATATTGAAAATTAGTTTAATCATGCTGGTCAACCATGATTCTAGCAAGGATTCCTCCCCAAACTGAGAACCCCCGAAAAGCTTACCAGAGAAGCCTCGGGGATAAAAATAAATCTAGGATAAATCTGGGTTGCGATTAATTATTAATTACTCTGGAGTGGGAACCGGCTTTTCCTGAGCTTCCTCCTTTTTAGCCCCTTCAAATACAGCCCGTAGCCAAGGGGGAGCCACAAACGTAGTAACAATGACCATCACAATAATGGCGGCATCGGTGGCCGGATCCAAAGCTCCACTGGCGGCCCCTACCCCAGCAAAAACTAGACCAACTTCTCCCCGGGGAATCATACCCACCCCGATCGCCAATTTGTTCAATTCCGACTTACCAAACAGGGTGAAACCAGTAACCACCTTACCCACGATCGCCACCACAATTAAAAAGGCGGCAATAATCAAACCCTCTCGGTTAGCAGGCACAGCGGGGTTGAGCACACTGACATCCGTCTTAGCCCCCACACAGACAAAAAATACTGGCACGAAAAAGTCCGCCAGGGGCAAAATTTGTTCTTCCAAATCTTCCCGCTTTTCCGTTTCAGCCAGGATTAACCCCGCCGCGAAGGAACCCAAAATCGCCTCTAACTGGACAATTTGGGCAATGTAGGAAAGCACAAATGCCACACAAATGGATACCAGAAGCAACTGACCCCTGGTTTTCATGCGGTTGACTAGGCTGACATAGAAGGGACTGAGCAGGCGACCAATTAAAATCGAACCCACCACAAAACCGGTGGCACTAAGGATTAAGTAGATGATATTGCTGATTTGGATTTCCCCAGTTTTTACCAAGCTACCCACCACCGCCAGCACAATAATGCCGAGGATATCGTCCAACACTGCTGCCCCAATAATGATCTGGCCTTCATTGGAACTTAGGCGGTTAATCTCCGCTAATACCTTTGCAGTGATACCAATACTAGTGGCCGTTAGGGCTGCCCCGGCAAAAATTGCTGGAATGGCCGCCACCCCAAAAATGGTCATCAGGCCAATGGTGCCTAAACTGAAGGGAGTTACTACCCCCACCACTGCCACGATCGCCGCCTGGGGCCCCATCCGAATCAGTTCCTTGAGGTTAGACTCCAAACCAATTTCGAATAGGAGAATAATGACCCCCAACTCAGAAATGACCGAGATTACCTCACTCTGGGCACTGAAGACCGATGCGGCCGCTTCTGGGGATAAATCTGCCGACCCCATCAACAGTTGAATAACCAGGGAATCTTCGGGGGCCAGGCCTCCTTCGGGAAATAACAATAGTTTCAGGGCAGAAACCCCCACTAACACGCCCCCCACCAATTCTCCTAGCACTGGCGGCAGATTGAGTCGGAGACAAACTTCCCCGCCCAACTTGCTAGCAAAATAGACTACCACCAGGCTGAGGAGCACCCCGGCCAATACCAATGGAGCTATTTCCGTTTCTGTTTCTACGGCGGTGGCAATCATTGGCCACAGGGGAGGGAGCAATGGGTTCATAAACATTTACATTGGATGTCATCTCTAAGCAGGATAAGGCAAAAGCTCCCCAATTTTTAGTGGCGTAGGACTCTGAAAATATAATCCAAACCATTCATTAAGATAGATATTTTCACTCCAGACCAGGGGCAAAGGTCAATAGAAGTTACCATTAACTATAATTCTTGCTTTTGAAATTCATCTGAAAAATTGAGGTGTCGCAGTTAAATACCCCCCTTGTTTGAGTACGGATTTTAGTAGACTGACTTAGCACGATAATCCTATCCTTAAATTTGTTTAAGTCTAGAAATAAAGAGGCTGATAAAAGGCTGCGAGGCAAGCGATTTTAGTTTTGCCAAATGCCCTCACTTCAAGATTGGAAAGGCATTTGCTGGCCCTGGATCACCATTTCCCCCCGGGGTTGACGAAGAGAGCCTTCTTTTTCCTCGGTGACCATCACTTCCGAGGCGGAAAACCATTTTTCAAAAGGAATCTCTAGCAAAACTTCCCCTTGGGCATTGGGTAGAAAGGAACGACATGGTACTTTTTTGCCATCGATCACAGCCCAAAGTTGATAAAATTTGCCATCCGTAGTCGGGGGGACATCCTTCAGCACTAGTAGGGCAGAAGCACTTTCCGCCCCCACAATTAAACTGCCTGTGGCCTGGGATGTGGCCTGGGTGGCCCGCAGGGTCAAAAAGTTTTGGTTCGGTTCCTGGAGAAGGTTGACAACCTGGCGATAGGTCGATAATTGTTGGGTTTGTTGTTGGTCCCCCTGGGAATCAAGCACCTGTTGCAATGTCTGATTAGTTTGCTCAATGGTGGCTAGCTGTTGATGTAGTCGATAATTTTGCCAGCTTAAACCGGCGATCGCCGTGGCTAGTAAACCGCCCAAAGCAATTTTTCCCCAGGGAAACTTGGGGGTGGATTTAATTACTGATGGAGAAAACTGATTAACCGGAGATGGGGAAAGTAATAGGGGAGGGGGGACGTCGGCGGAAGATAGTCCCAAGGGCAAAAGGTTGAGGGTGGCCCGCAGTTGCTCAACTTCTTGTACTAAAGCCGGATTTTGACTTAACATTTCTTCCACCTGGGCCTGCTCCGCTGGGGTTAAATCTTCTAGCACATAGCCCGCCAATAATTCCTGCACGGCGATCGGGTTTAGGGATTCCATCGGTTCACTCCACAAGATCCTGTAATAAATTTTTCAGCTTTAATAACCCCTGACGAGAACGACTTTTAACCGTACCGAGGGGAATGGCCAATTTTTGGGTAATTTCTGACTGACTCAGCCCTTCATAGTAAGCCAGCTCCAACACCTGCCGTTGGTTAGGGGGCAAGGTCTCCAAAGCGGACGCTACCCGTTGGGACATCTCAGACAAAGCAGCGTTTTCCATGGGTAAATTGGGAACATTCGTTAAATGGTTGTGTTGACAAGCTTTTAAAAGCCGCCCCCGACTCTGACCTTGGCGAATTCGGTTCAGGGCCCGGGAACGGGTGAGGGTCAGCAAAAAATTGAGTAGATTTCCTCGTTGGGGGTTATAGGGAGTAGTGGTTTCTAAGCCAAGGAAAATTTCCTGGGTTAAATCCTCCGCATCCTGGGAGCGTTGCAGTATCCGCAGAGCTAAACGATAAACCACTGCACCGTAGCGGTTATAGAGAATTCCGAGGGCCAAGGAATCTCCCCGTTGCGCCGCCGCCATAATTTCTCCGTCATCCTGCACCACAACTTGCATATTAGAAAAACCAACCCAGTCCCGTGAGCAGATAATATCCCCCCGCCAACATCAGGAATGCACTACCAAGTCCCGTAACCCAGTAGGAGTGTTTTAATAAAGTCCGGCTCTGTTTGATCAGACCAGTGAACAAGCTAGCTAGGAAAATAACGGCGGTGTAACCCAGAGCATAGAAAACCATGGTCACCACACTTAGGCTCTGGGAACCGGTGGCAGAAGCAGCGGCCAACACGGCAAATAATACCGGACTGGCACAGGGAGAACTCACCAAAGCAAAGGTCATGCCCACCCCTAGGGGCCCGGCCACGGGCAAACTAATTTGGGTCCGGGGTAAGGGTAAGTGGATTAGCCCAGCAAAACTTAATCCCATGGCCAGAATAATGGTCCCGATCGCCAAATGGACGTAACCCTTGAAATCCACAATAACGGCGCTGGCAAAGGCGGAAACTAAGCCAAATAAGCTGAGCACAATCACCGTACCCAAGACAAATAAACTAGCTTTGACCAGGGCTTGGCGGCGGGAAGTGACTTGGAGAGTGCCAATATAGCTCAGATTCACTGGCAACAAAGCCAAAATACAGGGGGAAAAACTAGCTAGCAGTCCCCCGAAAAAAGCCAGGGGTAACAATATCAGGGGATTACTAGTATTTTGCTGGTCAAACCATTGCTGGTAATGATTTTCAACGGCGGCAATGAAATGATCCAACCCTGCTGTCAGGGGCCCCCATTGATGGATGAGCACAACTAAGGACAGGGCCCCAAGAAATAAAATCAGACAAAACGTCCAGGGGGCCGTGGGGGAAAAGTAACGACGGGCACGGTTTAACATGGCGATTCCAGAATTTGGTTATCAAGGAGCAAAGCAGAGGCCGGCCAAACCAACTTCGCCCCCGGTGGAGAGGAAATATTTTTGCGAAGCTCCTAAAGTTGCTAGAGCTTAAGTGATCCTAGGTCGGAAAACGGGTAAAGTTACGCCAAAAGAAAGGAGGGCATTTAAAGATTAACGCCCTCGGCATCGACTATTTTTTTGCCATTCTGGAGATTGCCCCATCAATTACCTTGGTGTAGTCCGAGGCATTGGCATTTTTACGAAATTGTTGAATAACCATGCCGGTGGCGGGATCGATGATGGCGACGGTGGCGGTTTGGGTCTTATTGGCATCAAAGAAAGTCGTGAGCCCCAACTGCTTGGCTTTGGTTTCGGCCATTTTTGTCGTGTTTTTGTCCGAGACATCCAGTACCACAAAATTCACTTTTCCCTGGTACTGCTTCTTCAATTGGCTAAGGGTAGGGGCAATGGTCTGACAACCGGGGCACCAAGTGGCATAGATATCCACCACCACTGGTTTGCCTTGGAGGGAAGGAGCTAGGGGTTTGGGGGCCTGGGTCTGCATCATTTGGGCAACGCTGACCTGGGGAGAGGAAAGGCTCACCGAAGCCATACCAAGGGCACCACCAAGGAAGGCGATCGCCAAAGTAGAAGTTAAAAAGGATGGGGCAGTTTGCACAGAAAGTTCCTCAATGTAAGGTTCACTTTCTATACACGTCTGACCCGGCTTTTGGATTTAATTTAATTTCAGAATTTCACCAACTAGATTTAATTAACCGAAACGACCACTGACATAATCCCGTGTGGACTCCTGCATCGGATTTTGAAAAATTTCTTCCGTGGGGCCATACTCCACTAGGCTGCCGACCTTAGCACCCCTGTCCACTGATTCCACATTGAAAAAGGCAGTATAGTCCGAAACTCGGGAAGCCTGTTGCATATTGTGGGTCACAATCACAATGGTGAATTGCTCTTTTAGCTCGTGCATTAAGCCTTCTATTTTCAGTGTGGAAATGGGGTCGAGGGCAGAACAGGGTTCATCCATTAAAATTACTTCCGGCTGAACGGCGATCGCCCGGGCAATGCAAAGCCTTTGTTGTTGCCCACCGGAAAGGGAAAAGCCACTGGCCTTTAATTTATCCTTCACCTCGTCCCAGAGGGCCGCCCGTCGCAGGGAAGTTTCCACCAGTTCGTCCATGTCCCCTTGAAAGTTGTTGAGCCTTGCGCCCCAAGCAATGTTTTCGTAAATGGATTTGGGAAAAGGATTGGCCTTTTGGAACACCATGCCAATGGAACAACGTAAACCCACCGGGTCCACTGTGGGAGCATAAATATCCGCACCATGGTAGGTAATGCGTCCCTCCACCCTGGCGATCGCCACCAGGTCATTCATGCGGTTGAAACAACGGAGCATGGTGCTCTTGCCGCAACCGGAGGGGCCAATGAAGGCCACTACTCGCCTTTCGGGAATGGCAATATTACAGTTTTTGACTGCCAGGTGGGAGCCATAGTAAACGTTAACACCCTGGGCTTCTAACACCCCCTTGGTGGCCACGCCATTGGAAACTACCATAACTAATGTCCTCTTTAAGATTTAAAAATAATTGGTTGCTAATAACAGAGAGGTTTGGGCAGTTCTAAAGCCCCAAGCTTTTAAAGTTTGACTGAGTGAAGCGCCCAACTTGCGATGGAGGTAAAATCTACCAATAAAGGGGAGCAGACAATTTAACCAAAGCGACCACTAACATAATCCTTGGTCTCCTGCTCTTGGGGATCGCCAAATACTTTCCCCGTTTGGTCAAATTCCACTAGGTAGCCCACTTTGTTACCTTTTTCCGTGGCTTCAGCATTGTAAAAGGCAGTATAGTCTGCCACCCTGGTGGCCTGTTGCATGTTGTGGGTAACGATGATGATGGTGTAGTTCTGCTTCAGCTCATTCATCAACTCTTCCACCTTGAGGGTGGAAATGGGGTCCAGGGCAGAACAGGGTTCATCCATTAGCAGCACTTCTGGTTGCATGGCGATCGCCCGGGCAATGCAGAGGCGTTGTTGCTGACCACCGGAAAGGGAAAAGCCACTGGCTTTTAATTTATCCTTCACCTCATCCCAGAGGGCCGCCCGCCGCAGAGAATCTTCAGCCAATTCTTCTAAATTGCCTTTGTAGCCATTCACCCTAGCGCCATAAACCACGTTGTCAAAAATAGTTTTGGGAAAAGGGTTGGGCTTTTGGAACACCATGCCAATGTTCTTGCGCACCGCCGTGACGTCAATGTCAGGGGCATAGAGGTCTTGGTTGTGGTAGCAAACCTTGCCCTCTAAACGGAAACTTTCAATCAGGTCATTGAGACGATTAAAGCAACGCAGAATGGTACTTTTACCGCATCCAGAGGGGCCAATGAAAGCAGTAATTTTATTTTTGGGAATGGCCATAGAAACATTCCGCACTGCCCGGTGACTACCGTAATAAACATCAAGGTTTTGAACAGTAAACACAGGCAGACTGTGTGTTAATAACTTGTCGGGGGATTCATTCATGGTGGATTCCTAATTTAATCAGTATCTAATAAGCCTTCTTCCGAGTAAAGAACCGTGCTGTGATGTTGGTAATCAGCACCAAAAACACCAGCAATAACGAGGCCGCCCAGGCCAGTTCCTGCTGGGATTTGTAGGGCACCGAGGCAAAGTTATAAACCAATACAGCGAGGGTGGCGATGGGTTCCTTTAATCCCCGGGGCCAGAAGTTGGAATACAGAGCAGTGAAAATCAATGGCGCTGTTTCTCCGGCCGCCCTGGCGATCGCCAACGTTACCCCGGTAATGATGGAGGAGAGGGCCGCAGGCAAAACCACAAACAAAACCGTTTGATAGCGGTAGGCTCCCACCCCTAGGGCCGCCCAACGAATTTCCTGGGGCACAATTTGCAACGCCTCGTCCGTGGTACGGATAATGGTGGGTAACATCAACACCGCTAGGGCCACTCCCCCGGCAATAGCAGAAAAACCAAATAAACGAGAAGCTACCAGAGCACCGTAGGCAAATACCCCCGCAATAATGGAGGGAATACCGCTCAACAGGTTAGTGGCAAAACGCACCGCCCTGGCAATTTGGTTGTCACCACTGAATTCTGAAAGGTAGACAGCACTCAACACCCCAATGGGCACGGAAATTACCGTGGCGATCGCCACCACTATGAAAGTCCCGATGATGGCATTGCCCACCCCGCCACCGCTTAAACCAGGGGCCGGAGGCAGTTTCACAAAGAGGTTTAAGTTGATGCTACGGAAACCCTGGATAGCGACAAAAATCAACACCGCGAACAGGGGAATAACGGTGGCCAATAGACAAGCCCCCGATATGGCGGTCATGGAGTTACCAAAGAGGGTTCTCAGGTCAGACTTTTTCTTTTTGAGATTAACGGCGGTCATGGATTTGGGCGGCCAGGGCCGAAGGGAATAATCAAAACGGAATACTAAGCAAAAATAATTTCAGGTAAAACTAATACTTGGCCTTAACCTTGTTAACAATCAGTTCGGCCAAAACATTGACAATGAAAGTCAGAACAATAAGTACAAAACCCGCATACATCAACGCAGAAACCTGCATGCCTGAAGCCTCGGCAAACTGGTTGGCCAACAAGGAAGCAATGGTATTCGCCGGGTTCAACAACGACCAACTGAGGCGATTGGAGTTACCAATGATCATGGTCACCGCCATGGTCTCCCCCATGGCCCGCCCTAGGGCCAACATGATACCCCCCACAATGCCGGAGAACGCCGCCGGGATTAGCACCCGAAAAATAGTTTCCCAACGGGTGGCCCCCAGTCCCAGGGAAGCCTGTCGCAATTCCGGTGGCAATGAAGCCAAAGAATCCCTGGCGATCGCCGTAATAATAGGCAAAATCATAATGGCCAGCACAATACTGGCGGGTAACATACCGGGACCAGCGGGCTTGGTGCTAAATAAAGGAATCCAACCAAAATATTCGTTCAACCACATTCCCACCGGCTTAATCAGGGGGATAATGACGAAAATGCCCCACAACCCATAGACCACACTGGGAATAGCCGCTAGCAACTCCACCATAAATGTCAGAACAGTGCGGATCTTAGCGGGAATAAAATCCTCACTTAAAAACAGTGCTGTCCCTATGCCGAGGGGAATGGCCAGCAGTAAAGCCAAGCTGGAGTTGACCAAAGTACCCACCATAATGGCAAGGATTCCATACTGGCTGGTGACCGGGTTCCAAGTGTTATTGGTGACAAAGCCGAGACCGAAAGTTTTAACCGCTGGCAACGACTGGGAAAAAATCAGTAAGGCGATCGCCACCAAAATGAGACCAATACTAACGGCAAAGGCTAAAGTGAGATACTTAAATGCCTTCTCCAAATTCTTCTCAAGATTGGAGCGGGAAGCCAGGGGCTTGGTCCGGGAATAGGGCGCGGGCGCGGTGGTCATGGAAAAATGGGGAAATGGGAAAGGCAAATGGGAAGGAAGATCAGCATTAACAATGGCGATCGCCTCCCCACCCAGCATTTGAGATCAAATTACTTGAGGGTAATGGTGTAATCCGGGGAAATTTTATCGGCGGCGGCGGCCACTTTTTCCCGTACATTTTGGGGCAGGGGTACATAGCCCAAAGCAGGGGCCATGGTTTGACCTTCATTCAAGCCAAACTCCACCATTGCCTCTATGCCCTTGGCCTTTTCCGCATCAGCGTACTGGGGATAAAGCAACATCCAACTGTAGGTCACAATGGGATAGGACTCAGCCCCAGCGGGGTTAGTGATAAATTCCCGCAGGTTTTCTGGTAATTCCACCGCCGCTAAGGTCGCCGAAGCATTCGCATCGGTGGGCACCACAAACTGTCCATCCTTGTTCTGCAAGCTAGCCATGGTCAGGTTATTGTTGCTGGCATAGCCATACTCAATGTAGCCAATGGCTCCTTCATTTTGCTGAATGGCAGCGGTCACCCCTTCATTGCCTTTACCACCAATGAACTTACCTTTACTGGTGGGCCACTCTACGGTTTTACCTTCGCCGATGGTCTCTTTAAATTCGGGACTCATGGCGGCCAAGTTCATGGTGAAAACTGCTGTTGTACCGCTACCATCGGAACGATGCACCACCGTAATCGGGCGATCGGGCAAGGTTACATCGGGGTTATCGGCCACCAGTTTGGGGTCATTCCAGGTGGTGATATTGCCTAACATAATGGCCGCGAGGTTTTCTTGGGATAACTTCAGCCCTTCAACTCCAGGCAGATTGTAAGCCATCACAATACTACCGGCGGTCATGGGTAACATAATCACTTCACCATTGATCTTGGCGATTTCTTCATCATCCATGGCCACGTCACTGGCACCAAAATCCACGGTTTTAGTCATAAATTGCTCTACCCCGGCGCCACTACCCACGGATTGATAGTTGACCTCCAGATTGGGAACGGCCTGGTTCAGGGCCACAAACCAACCTTGGTAGAGGGGAGCGGGAAAACTAGCACCGGCACCGGTCAAGGAAACTTTATTGGCAAAAGCATCGGCGGCAGTAGACTCGCCACCACTGGTTTGGGCTGTGTCACCACCACCACCGCCACCACAGGCCGCCAGACCAACAGTCAGTGCCAGGACAGAAGCTGTGGGCACTAAATGCTTGGACAACTTTTTAATTTGCTTGAAAGTAGTCATTGATGTGTTCTCGACGCGGATTTGTATAATCTGGCTAAACAGTTGCTCATGATACAGTCATTAAGCCAGACCATGGTAAAGGCAAGGTTAAGGTCTATAGAATTCGGATTTTTTGTTTGCAATTCCTCATACTTGCCCCCTGATAGTCCCGTCACTTGCTTATCACTCAAAGGAGGCTTGTTTCTTCAACAACTCCCCAATTGTGAGATCCATTACACTTTTGCCATCAAAGACTGTGCCTACTTCTCCTTTGTTGAAGCTAATTTTGCCTAGGTTATAGGCTTCCTCCGGCAAGGGAATGTAACCAACCTTGGTAGCGGTGGCAGGGGCATTGGCCAGATAAAAATCCACAAATTCTCGCAGGGCAGGATTTTCCTGGGCTTTGGTCGCGTTGACGTAGATAAATAAGGGACGGGATAGGGGCTGATACTCAGATTTTTCCACCGTTTCCCGGGAGGGCAGAATCGGGCCTTTGCCCGCATCCACCGCGATCGCCTTCAACTCATTGGTGTGGGCTTCGTAGTAGGCAAAACCAAAGTAGCCTAGGGAATAAAGGTCTTGGACAACGCCCTGCACCAAAATTTCATCGTCTTCACTTTTTAAGCTATCAAGACGACTAGTTCCAGCTTGACCGACGATCGCCTCGGTGAAGTAGTCAAAGGTACCAGAATCCTCACCAGGGGAATAAAGATTAATGGGCTGGTCAGGAAATTCAGGCCGGACCTGGTTCCAGCGGGTCAGAGTCTTCTCGGCGGCGGGTTCCCAAATGCGCTTCAGTTCTTCTACGGTTAAACTATTGAGCCAATCATTTTTCGGATTACCAACTACGGTGATAGCATCAAAAGCAATGGGCAATTCCACATACCTCACTTGGTTGTCATTACATAATTTCATCTCTTCCCTATTAATGGGACGAGAAGCGTTAGTGATGTCTGTTTTCCCTTCGCAAAAAGACCTAAAACCGCCCCCCGTACCGGAAAATTCCACTGTTATTGCCACTGCATTCTGCCCTGCAGAGTACTCTTTGGCGATCGCCTCAGTAATGGGATAAACCGTACTAGAACCATCAATGGCGATCGGTTGGCTCGTCTGGGATGGTGTACAGGCAGAAATTCCCAGCAAGAGCAAAGCCACAGGGACAATGCCCCGGCTCAATCGACGTAAATCAAGCATTCTTACTTCTCCGCCCCCAGGGTGGTCGATTTTGATTAGCCGTTGACGGTGGCTTTAGGGCATCCATCAACATTTTTTTATATTAAGGTTGCCTAGTGTGGTTGCAGGTTAAGCCTTAGTAAAGGTTTGGTTAAAGATTAAGCCGTTCAGTGTTTGCCCTAGCGTCCGTCCAGGGGACTTTTTGCCCCGATTAACCTAGACTTGAGAAAAAAGCTGATTTCTGTGACTATGGCGACCTTTTCCCCCCGCGAAATTTCCAACCCCCATGCTACGGCGATGGCCTTAGGGGCGGATTTCCATTGGCATCCCCAGGGGGAGAAGGGACATCTGGCTTTGACTTTAACTCCCCAACCCAATGGCCAATGGTTATCACTGTTGGGAGGGAAACTACGTTTTTGGCTGCGGGGCGTCGGTTTAACGGTCCAGACCGAAGGTGCAACCACCGACCATGGGCAAAACTTCTTCAATTCTGAGGAGATAATTTTTACCTCGGAGAGTGTTGCTCCCCAAACCGTCAATATTGAAATTGCCCTAACTGAACCATGGGGCCGACTGCAAGCGGTAGTCAAAGCGAATGCTCAGCAAGTGGCGATCGCCGAAACCCAAGGTCTTTGGCCACCGGATTTGAGTCCGAATCAGTTGGCCATTGCTGATCGCCTATTGGCGAAATTTTTGGCGGAAACTTACCTAGCTCCGGCCCTTTGTTGGGGTCAATGGCTCTTGGCCAAGTCAGCTGATGCTGATCCTCAAATTACCTGGCAACCTCTGTACGATATCGAAAATAATCAAACCCTAACCGAAGCAAACACCAGTAACCTTGGCGATCGCCTGGGTTTGGTCATTGATTCTCCCCATTTAGATTGCCTTGCTCTGGCAAAATTGGTCGGTTTGGACCCGCAACGGGACTTGGCCGGCGGCAAATTCGTGGGCGCTAACCTCAACGGCATTGACCTTAGTAACAGCCTACTAATGGACAGCAATTTCCGGGGAGCCATTCTTACAGATAGCGACCTGAGCAATGCCGATCTCCGCCGCACTAACTTTCGAGGGGCAGACCTGAGTGGAGCCTACCTTGAAGGAGCAAACCTTCATCAGGGGGACTTCCGCAAGAGTAGTTTAGCCGTGGCAAATTTAATCGGCACAGACCTAAGGAGAGCGGATTTACGGGGAGCTACTCTCCAAAACGTCAATTTCAGCGGGGCAAGGGTAGAAAACTTGCATTTTGGCGACAATCCAGGGCTCACCGCCAGTCAACAAGCCTGGTTGTTGGAAAATGGGGCCCAGTTAGCTTCCGAATCGGTGCAGGAAATGTTACGCTGATAGCTGGTCTGGTTTATTTCCCTAAGGGTAGGAGATCAGCAAGTTGTTTATTGTGGACACGTAGCTCAGTGGATAGAGCATCAGGTTCCGGTCCTGAGGGTCGGGGGTTCGAATCCCTCCGTGTTCGTTTAATTTCATCAACCTTTTTCCCTCTTCTCTTCCCCAAGCTGTGTGATACAATGGGGATTGCTCAATTTTAGACTAAAGAAATAAAGTTAAACCCCGATGGCAAAAAAATCCATGATCGAGCGGGATAAGCGTCGTAGCCGCTTGGTAGCAAAGTATGCTGCTAAAAGGGAAGCGCTCAAAGAAGAATTCCGTCAAGCTGAAACCCTAGAAGACAAATTAGCTGTTCACCAAAAATTGCAGGATTTACCCCGCAATAGTGCCCCCAATCGTCGTCGCAACCGTTGTAAAGTCACAGGTCGTCCCCGTTCTTACTACCGGGATTTTGGCCTCTGCCGCAATGTGCTGCGGGAATGGGCCCACCAAGGCCTTCTACCCGGTGTGACCAAATCTAGCTGGTAGTTTTCTGAATATGGCCAGCAGAATTGTTTGAGCTAATCCGCATTTTTATAACTTATGGGGATTAGCCCTGGCCTGTCTAACCGCAGTAACTAGAGTTGCTGCTTTAAATTTTGATTATCAATCTTGCAATTTCCCCCAGTGTCAACTTTGTGGGGATTTTTTGCTTTTGTCGCCAACTTGTATTGACCAGTAAAGCCTAATCAATTTCAGTTAATCTCCCCAGGAATTGTAGGGAAGCATCTCAACGGCGATCGCCTTTGGGCGTCAATCAACCACTATTTTGCTGGGGATTGAAATGGAAGAAACTGGACGATTTACCAATGAGGTTTTCGCCCAGTTAAGTTTTCCTTTGCTCAAACTGTAATGACACGGGGGTGGGAATGGGCCCAATGCCTGACCTACAGATCGTTTAATCGACGCCGTAGATCATCCAATTCCTGGTCAATCACCGCATCATCTTGGCCTGCATTATTGGCCGGCACAGAAGAATCAACCGGGGATGCTTCAAGTTGGGGCGTAGCGGCAGAAGTTCCAGGTAATGCACCACCTGACATGGAAGCTTTCAGGGCCGCCAACTCATCTTCTACCCCACTGCTAGCCTCTAACTGGGCAAATTGATTTTCGATGCCGAAGCCGGCCAACTCTCCCGCGGCTTGGGAGGTGGCTTCCATATCCAATACCTTGTTTTCCATTCGTTCAAAGGCACCGGTGGCACTGCTGGTACCTATGCCTCCCAGGGTTTGCTGTAGTTCAGCATTAGCCTTGGCCGCCTTAGCCCTGGCTTGTAGCATATTTTTCTTGGTTTTTGCTTCGGAAATTTTTGCTTCTAGGGCCGCCAAATTGCGCCGCAAATTTTCCGACATGGTCTTTTGTTGAGCCAGCTGGGTTTGGTATGCCGCCGCCGTATCCGTCAGACTTTTCTTACGGGCCAGAGCTTCCCTGGCCAAATTTTCTTCCCCATTAGTCAGGGCTAATTTTGCCCGGTCTTCCCATTTTTTTGCTTCCTGGGTGTCCTGGTGAAGACGTTGCTCGGTTCGTTTTTCCTCGGCGATCGTGCGAGCAACGGCCTGGCGGAGTTGCACCAGGTCTTCTTGCATATCGATTACGGCCTGTTCCAGCACTTTTTCTGGATCTTCAGCTTTACTGACGAGGTCGTTGAGGTTAGCCCGGACGACGCGGCCTAGACGGTCAAATAATCCCATGTCTTACTTATCCTCTCAAAATCGCTGGGGGTTAACGAATGGGGGTCTGTACAGAAGTCCGCATAAGGGGGACTAAGGAGTTGGCCCTATGTTGATCCAGTTTAAACCAAGCCCGCAGACACTAGACAGCCTTGGAGTTGGTTTTGTCGCTTTCGCCCTGGTGCCCTACCCTACAATGGAGACACAGGTAGTCCAATCAATGTTTGATGGTGGAGGCATAGCGTTATGGCGAGTCTATTCAAAATTTTGCGCTCTCTTGCCATTCCAGCGGTGATTGCTGGTCTGGCGTTTATTAGCATCGGTGATATGTTCTTGCCCGATCCTTGGGCTAGCTACAGCAAAAACACCAGGGAACAAATTAATCAAAAATTGTTAGGGGCGGCCCCTAAACCAAAAATCAAAAAGCCCAGTGAAATGAGGGAAAAACAACTTGAGCAATTAAAGTAGTTGGGCTTGAACTTAAACAGTACCCCTAATCTCTTGGCAAGATTTTGCTCTAGCCCCTAAATTCTTCCGTCATTATTCCCTACACGTAACCTATTTTTCCATGGCGATCGCCAAATTACCCCGTCAAATTCTGCCCAATCTGTACCGTTTTGCTCCCAACCGGGACACCCTAGGGGGCACTGCCTATTTATTAACCACCGGGGAAGGTAATGTGTTGATCGATTGTCCGGCTTGGCATCAAGACATTGAAGAGTGGTTGGAACAACAGGGCCCGGTACGCTGGCTATGCCTTACCCATCGGGATGGCCATGGTCCCAAAGTCAAAACAATTCAGGAGAAGTTGGGCTGTCAGGTGGTGGTGCAGGAACAGGAAGCTTACCTATTGCCAGGGGTAAAAGTTTGTCGATTTCGGGAAAAATTGGCGATCGCCCCATCTCTCACAGCCATCTGGACTCCCGGCTATTCCCCCGGTACGAGTTGCTATTACTGGGGAGAAAACGGCGGCATTCTTTTCACTGGCCGTCATTTACTGCCGAATGGAGAGGGGCACTTAAGAGCACTACGGCAGACAAAAACGTTCCATTGGCCCCGCCAGCAAGCCAGTGTGGAAAAAATTTATCGCCATCTGGATGAAAACAATCTACCCCTGAGAGCGGTTTGCCCGGGGGGGAATGTGGGCTATTTGCGGGGGGAAGACTGGTGCTTGAATCCAAGCAACGCACTGGAATCAATGCTCAGCGAATTTCAGGCAAAGGTCTGAAGGAGCCGATAACTATCTACGCACCCAATCAGACCGGGGAAATAGCGTTTGTCTAGGTCCCCTCTCCCCCAAAAAATTTTGCAAGCATTGGGGTTAAACGGCTTGGGGTTGTTGCTGGGGTTGGAACTGGAAGAGAGAATAAACCACGTTACGGCGGATATCAATCATCATTTCCAGGAACATTTCATAACCCTCCTGTTTATATTCAATTAGGGGATCCTTTTGTCCATAACCCCGCAAACCAATGGACTCCCTTAACGCTTCCATGGACTGGAGGTGTTCCCGCCAGAGATTGTCAATCTGTTGCAGGATGAAATATCGCTCCGCTTCCCGCATTAAACCGGGACGCACTTTGTCCACCTGGTTCTCCTTGAGATCATAGGCTTTGCGGACTTCTTCATGGAAAAAGGTTTTCATTTCCCACACGGTCATATCTCCCAAGTCTTCCACCGTTAAGTCTTCGAGCAGATAGACAAATTGCTTAGCCTTATCGAGCATATTTTCCACGTCCCATTCCTCCGGGGGTAATTCCGGATTAACGTAGGCATCGACGATTTCATCCATGGTTTTTTCGGCATAGACCAATACCTGTTCCTTCAGGTCTAGTCCCTCCAATACCCGTCGCCGCTCTGCATAAATGGCCTTCCTCTGGTTATTCATCACTTCGTCATACTCAAACACCTGCTTACGGATGTCGTAGTAATAGGTTTCCACCTTCTTCTGGGCCCCCTCCAGAGAACCGGTGAGCATTTTCGATTCAATAGGCATATCCTCTTCCACCCGGAACATGTTCATCAGCCCCGCCACTCGATCGCCGCCAAAAATGCGCAAGAGGTTATCTTCCAAGCTGAGGAAAAAGCGAGTGGATCCGGGGTCCCCTTGGCGACCAGCCCGGCCCCGCAGTTGGTTATCTACTCGACGGGATTCATGGCGCTCTGTACCAATAACGTGTAATCCCCCCAGCTCAACCACCTCTTTATGTTCCGCCGAAGTCAGTACCTCATACTCCCGGCGAATTTGGTTGTAAACTTCCCGCAGTTTGAGAATGACCAGATCATCGGTGGGCCCCTTCTCCGAGGCGATCGCCAATTTGTCTTCTGCTTCCAGTTCTGTTAGACTTTGCAGACCGTACTGGTCCACCGCAAACTTCACCGCTTTTTTGAGCAGATCTTCTGTTTCTTGGCTAATAGTAGTGGGATAAATATCTGGAGAAACCTGCCAGGTTTTGACTTTTTTCTTGCCATTTTGGTTACCAAAGCCCTGGGGTTTTTCTCGACCGCTCACCCAACCTGTTACTCCAGCCCCCAACTCATCATCTTCGGGGCGGACAATTTTAGGCATCAAATATTCCCGCACTTTCAGGCGGGCCATGTAATCCGCATTACCCCCCAGAATAATATCTGTACCTCGACCAGCCATGTTGGTGGCAATGGTCACCGCCCCCTTTCTTCCTGCTTGGGCGACAATTTCTGATTCCCGTTCCACATTCTCTGGGCGAGCATTGAGCAGGTTGTGGTGAATGCCGCTGGCCTGTAACAGCCGGGAAATAACCTCCGACTTTTCCACACTGGTAGTCCCCACCAGGATGGGGCGACCCTGTTCATGTAATTCTTCGCACTCCAGGGCCACCGCTTTCCATTTTGCCTCCTCGTTTTTATAGACCACATCAGACCAATCCTGACGACTAGAAGGGCGATTGGTGGGGGTAATGGTCACCTGGAGGTTATAAACCTTTTCCAATTCCGTTTCTTCTGTTTTGGCTGTCCCCGTCATGCCGGAAAGTTTAGGATAAAGCAGAAAGAAGTTTTGGTAAGTAATGGTAGCCAATGTCTGGCTTTCCTTTTGGATTTCCACCCGTTCCTTCGCTTCGATCGCCTGGTGTAGGCCATCACTCCAACGGCGACCCACCATAATCCGGCCGGTGAACTCATCCACAATCACAACTTCTCCGTTACGGACAATGTAGTTCACATCCTTAAGGAATAATTCCTTCGCTTTGATAGCGTTGAAAATATAGTGGGCCCAGGGATCGTTTTTATCAAATAGATCGTTGGTTTTTAATAGTTGTTCTGCTTTTTCAAAACCTTCGTCATTCATCAAGACATTACGTTGTTTTTCGTCCACTTCGTAATGTTCTTCCGGAAGTAACTGAGCGGCAATTTCTGAAGCTTGCAAATATTTCTCCGTCGGCCGTTCCACTTGGCCAGAAATAATCAAGGGAGTACGGGCTTCATCAATTAAAATCGAGTCGACTTCGTCAATGATGCAAAAGTTAAAGGGGCGCTGTACCACTTCAATCATGGACGTGGACATATTGTCCCGCAGGTAATCAAACCCCAATTCACTGTTGGTGGTGTAGGTAATGTCACAACCGTAATTCTTTTTCCTTTCCTCCGGGTTCATACCGGATTGCACCAAACCCACCGTTAAGCCCAAAAAGCGATGGATTTGTCCCATCCATTCCGCGTCCCGCCGGGCTAGGTAGTCGTTCACCGTCACCACATGGACCCCTTTCCCCGTTAAACCATTCAAATAGGAAGGCAAGGTAGCCACCAGGGTTTTCCCTTCCCCGGTTTTCATTTCCGCAATTTGCCCTTTGTGGAGAATGATCCCCCCCAACAGTTGCACGTCAAAGTGACGCATGCCCAGTACCCGTTTCCCCGCTTCCCTAACAACAGCAAAGGCCTCCGGCAAAATTTCATCTAAAATTTCTTCTGTTTCCGCATCGCTGCGGGCTTTGTCCAACGCCTCCCGGAACTCGACAGTCTTATGCTTCAACTCGTCGTCGGACAGGTTTTCAATGTCCTCTTCATAGAGGTTGACCTCCGCCACGTAGGGCTGAAATTTTTTCAGTTTACGAGTATTAGGATCACCGAAGAGGGCTTTTAACATGGGAGTTTAGGAAGTCTAGGGGAAGTCAGATAGGTGGGGTGGGGCGATCGTCCTTTTATGGTTTTTCCCAGCAAGGGAACGATCCTTCAACGATTTATCTTAACATTCCGTATCGATCAGGAAGGAAAGCCAGAGCCGAGTGATTTTAATTCCTGCACTAGGAAACGTACCTGTATCGACGTAGATATTTTTGCAGAATGTTTAAGCCAAAGTATTGATCTCCTCAATCAAGATTTGTACATGTGGGGAGGAAAATAAAGTGGTAGTTGAAGATAGGCAAACTCAATTACCAAATTACTGGCAAATAATTCCAACTTGTTATTTTTTTGTCTTTAGTAACTAGGTAAGATTTATTAACTAAACAAGTAGCTACAATCAATCTATCGGCTGGATCTCCATGAAATTCACCTGGTAAACGAGTTGATAAAACAGCGATTTCAGAGGTTAATGGCAATAATGTAACCTTAGGATGTTGAAAAGCTAAGTCCATCCAAACTTGAACGTCCATGGATAGTTGAATTCGTTCCTTAGATACTAGCATGGCTAACTCCCAGCAACTGATGGCGGGAATACCAACAACATCACTACTTTGAATAAAATCAAGTGCTGTACGAGAAATTTCAGGTGATTCCGCTAACCACCAAAACCAAGCATGGGTGTCCAAAACAATCATTGTTCCGCATCCCAAGCTTCACTACTGGGACTTAAAACATCATTTTCATGGACAATACTATTCTTAAGGGGATTATTAATAGACCAATCAAGATGATTTGTAGAAGCTGTAGTCTTTTGTTTAAGAGCAACCATAACGCTGTGTAAAATATCAATCGTCAGATCGTCAACGGAGTCTAATTCTGCTTTGAATTGTTCGCGATTAATCATTTTCTAAATTAATTTTTCTAAAAGTATTTCTGCCTGAGAGCTAATTTCCAAAGAAAATCTTAAGAGTGTTCAAATTCTTACCCAGCAAGTGTTTATCCCATTTGAGACTCTTGCTATGATAAACACTGAAAGCCTCGTCATTGCCGGATCTCAGCGGACTTATGAAATCATCTCTGAGTAAATCAGGTATTGGGGATCGTCGTGATTTAGATTGTGAAAGTTGCTTATATGAGTTCGGCGATCGCCGTTTTGTCAATGCTGATCAATAACGGAGACGGTGGTTCGAGAACCCATTGTAACATTCTGTATCGGTGTTATCAGAAAGGGGGAAATAGGGCATTAACTCTAATCCCACCAGAGGAAAACTGCCTGGTCTTGGCGCAGAGAATTTTGCAATATGGTCAAGGCAAAATCTGGATCATTCCAGTCCACCCCCGCCAACAGTACTTGAGTTTCAGGGGGAAGCTCCTGGCCTGCAGACATCATCATCGGGAAAGCATCGTCAATACAGCCAAATCCCTGGTCAATAACATCGGGGCAAAATTCATAGATTTCCCTGGCCAGGGCCGCCAAACCCGCCGGTAATTTCTTAAAGTGGACAATCAAACTGTCAAAAGCAACTTCAGTAATTTCAATGCCATATTGCCCATCCCATTGTTGCAGCTTAGCGATCAAGTCTTCTGTGGTGATGTCGTAGTTGATACCGTTGGTTTGTTGCTCAATAATTGCCGTTGGATCAAACATAAAATAATCGATTTTTTTGATTGCGACTAAACTTTTTTACCACGGCAGCAGGGGATTAGGGGGCGTTAACCCTAGGTGTTCGTAGGCAGCGGCGGTGGCAATGCGGCCTCGGCTAGTGCGGGCCAGGTAACCAATTTGGAGCAGATAGGGTTCGTAGACTTCCTCAATGGTTTTGGCATCTTCCCCCGTGGCAGCGGCGATCGCCTCTAGGCCGGTGGGACCACCCTGAAATTGTTCAATTAAAGTTTGCAAAACTAAGCGGTCGGTCCAATCCAAACCCCGTTTATCCACTTGGTACAAATCTAGCGCCTCCGAAGCTAAGGTGGGAGTAATTTCCGGTTGTTGCTTTACCTGGGCATAATCCCGCACCCTTTTCAGTAAACGATTGGCGATGCGGGGAGTTCCCCTGGCCCGCAGGGCGATCGCCTGGGCCCCTGCCGGAGAAATGGGTACAGCTAACAAACCGGCGGTGCGGAGAATAATTTGTTGCAACTCATCCAACTCGTAAAATCTTAATCTTTGAATTAAGCCAAACCGATCCCGCAACGGCGAAGTAAGGGAACCAACTTTGGTGGTGGCCCCCACCAGGGTAAACCGGGCCAAATTTAAACTACGGACTTTGGCACTTTGCCCTTTGCCCATGGTGATGTCTAAACGAAAATCTTCCATGGCGGGGTAGAGTAATTCCTCCGTTAAGCGATTTAAACGGTGAATTTCGTCGATAAATAAAATATCTCCTGGTTGCAATGCCAATAATATCCCTGTGATGTCCCGGGGCCGTTCCAGGGCTGGAGCCGCAGTGATTTTGCACCGTACCTGCATTTCCTCCGCCAAAATCAGAGCTAGGGTGGTTTTGCCTAACCCCGGTGGGCCGTATAGCAGTAGATGGTCGATCGCTTCTTGCCGACCCTGGGCCGCTTGAATAGCAATGCGTAACACTTCCTTAAGATCCCGTTGGCCGACGTAATCGTCCAGGGTTTGGGGCCGTAGAGATGCCTCTGGGGGCTCAAAGTTGGGGTTAGCATTTCGTTCCTGGGCAGTGACTTCCGGAGAAAGCAGATCGGATTTAACATTGGGGGAAGAATTTTGGTTGCCGGAACGTTTGATGGCCATGGCGCAGGGGAATGCTCAGCTCTGGTCAGTACTCCCCCATCCTACATTGGCGATCGCCGTCGGGTTGCCAAGGCCAAGGGGAAAAAAGCCCCCAGCTTTCGATAATCCGCTAACCTGAAATTAGGTACCTCCCCCACCGATTTGCCCATGGCGTTCAAGCATTCAGGGGTTGATTTTTTAAGGTTATGCAAACAACCAGTGACGTTCTCATTATTGGCGGTGGCATCATCGGTTTGGCGATCGCCGTTGAACTGAAATTAAAACAGAGACAGTTACAGGTCACGGTGCTGAGTCGAGACTTTGCCCAGGCGGCTAGCCATGCGGCGGCGGGGATGTTGGCCCCCCACGCAGAACAAATTGCCCCAGGCCCCATGCTGGAATTGTGTTTAGCTTCCCGTTGGCGTTATGGAGAATGGGTGGAAAAGTTGGCGCAATTAACGGGGATGGAAACGGGCTATAACCCCTGTGGCATTCTCTCCCCCGTATTTGAAGCGCCCCACGGCAATGCTCCCAATATCAGCAGTAATCCTTGGTTAGACAGAGAAACCATCCGCCACTACCAACCGGGGTTGGGGGAAGATGTGATCGGTGGTTGGTGGCATCCCGATGACGGTCAGGTAGATAATCGCAAACTAATCAGCGCCCTGCGGCAGGCCGCCCAATCCTTGGGAGTCCGCATCCAGGAAGGGGTCACCGTCCAGGCGATCGCCCAGCGCCATGGCCAAGTAACAGAACTATTGACAGATCAGGGGTCTTTTCAAGCAGATACCTATGTGTTGGCCAATGGTTCCTGGGCCAAAGAATTACTGCCCCTGCCGGTCTTCCCTGTTAAAGGTCAAATGATGGCTCTGCGGATGCCAGCGGGAACTCACCAGCCCTATCCCTTGCAACGGGTGCTTTTTGGTCCCCAAACCTACCTAGTGCCCCGGCGGGACGGACGTTTAATTGTGGGGGCCACCTCTGAACGGGTGGACTGGGAGCCCCATAATACACCCCAGGGTATTCAGACCCTATTAAGTCGGGCTATCAGACTTTTCCCGGCCCTGGCCGATTGGGCCATTGAGGATTTTTGGTGGGGATTTCGCCCCGGCACCCCCGATGAACTACCTTTCTTGGGCTATGGCCCCTGTGATAATCTCGTTTTGGCGATCGGGCATTACCGCAATGGTATTTTGCTAGCTCCCATCACCGCCGTCCTGATCAGCGATTTAATCCTAGACCGGAATGTTCCCCCCCTCATCAAAGCTTTTAGCCCTCAACGTTTTTTCACCCCCAATCCCCCCGTACTGCCCTGCCGCCCTATGACTGCCGTGTTTCCCTCCGTTGCTAACCCTTCCCTGCCCCATGCTGCCGAAA
Source organism: Synechocystis salina LEGE 00031 (assembly GCF_015207985.1). Taxonomy (GTDB): domain Bacteria; phylum Cyanobacteriota; class Cyanobacteriia; order Cyanobacteriales; family Microcystaceae; genus Synechocystis; species Synechocystis salina. The sequence continues at coordinate 50,402 of NZ_JADEVV010000012.1, forward strand.
ATGTGGCGGACAGTGAAGACCTGTTAGAAATTGCCGGCCGTAAATTCCACTCCCGTCTCATGACCGGCACTGGCAAATATCCTTCTTTGACCACTATGCAGGACAGTGTCGCCAGCAGTGGTTGCCAAATTGTGACAGTGGCGGTGCGCCGTGTGCAAACCAATGCCCCAGGCCATGAAGGACTAGCGGAAGCCATTGATTGGTCCACTATCTGGATGTTGCCCAACACCGCCGGTTGTCAGACTGCGGAGGAAGCCATTCGGGTTGCCCGGTTGGGGCGGGAAATGGCCAAACTGTTGGGGCAGGAAGACAATAATTTCATCAAACTGGAAGTTATTCCCGACACTCAATACCTCTTACCAGACCCCATTGGTACCCTAGAAGCGGCGGAACAGTTGGTTAAAGAAGGTTTTGCCGTATTGCCTTACATTAACGCGGATCCCCTGTTAGCTAAACGTCTGGAGGAAGTGGGCTGTGCCACTGTGATGCCCCTCGGTTCCCCCATTGGTTCCGGACAGGGTATCCGTAACGCCGCCAACATTGCCATCATCATTGAAAACGCCAAAGTTCCCGTCGTGGTAGATGCGGGCATTGGCACCCCCAGTGAAGCGGCCCAGGCCATGGAAATGGGAGCCGATGCGGTGTTGATCAACAGTGCGATCGCCATGGCGGCTAATCCGGTAGCAATGGCCCAGGCCATGGGCATGGCCACCCAAGCAGGAAGACTAGCCTATTTGTCGGGCCGAATGCCGATTAAAAATCAAGCCAATGCCAGTTCTCCTCTGACAGGCCTAGTGGTTTGAGTCAGGCGAAGAGTTTTGAGAACCGATGTTTTAGATTTTAAGCGTTTTTAAATCACGTACCCAAGCTTCGGTGGCGACGGATCAGGAAAGGAGAAACCTGCAGAAATTTGTCCCCAGCATTGAGAAACTGGGAAAACTTTGCCGTTACTCCCTTGGGTTTGTTTTGGGTTAGTCAAAAATACATCCGTCGGCAACCATGGCCAACTATTCCCATTGCCAATGGGTGGGCCCCAGGTTTTGCGCTACCGTGGAAAACAGTGACAATGCTAAAACTTTTTGCAAATTTCCAACTTTTCCATGACCGTTCCTGCCCCCCACCAGAAAGCCAAAGGTCTCAAACCCGGTAGTCCCCGTCCCGCCAAGGAACTCTGTAGTGATTGCGGTCTTTGCGACACCTACTATATCCACTACGTCAAAGAAGCCTGTGCTTTCATTAATCAACAATTTGACCACCTGGAGGAGCAGACCCACGGCCGCCATCGGGATTTAGGCAAAGAAGATGAGGTTTACTTCGGGGTGCACGAAAAAATGCTCACGGCCCGTAAACAAGAACCCATCCCCGGAGCCCAGTGGACTGGCATTGTCAGCACCATTGGCTGTGAAATGTTGAACAAAGGCCTGGTGGAAGGGGTGGTCTGTGTGCAAAATACTCCAGAAGATCGCTTTCAGCCCCAGGTGGTGATTGCCAAAACCCCAGCGGAAGTGCTAGCGGCGAAGGTGAATAAACCTACCCTTTCCCCCAATTTATCGGTGTTGGAGGAAGTGGAAAAGTCTGGTTTAAAGCGTTTATTAGTTATCGGGGTGGGTTGCCAAATCCAAGCTCTACGGGCAGTGGAAAAACAACTGGGCTTAGAAAAGCTCTATGTGTTGGGCACCCCCTGTGTGGATAATGTTTCCCGGGCGGGGCTACAGAAATTCTTGGAAACCACCAGCAAATCCCCCGATACGGTGGTTTATTACGAGTTTATGCAGGATTTTCGGGTGCATTTCAAGCATGAAGATGGTTCAACGGAATTGGTGCCCTTCTTTGGTCTAAAAACTAATCAATTAAAGGAAGTTTTTGCCCCTTCCTGCATGAGTTGTTTTGATTACGTCAACGGCTTAGCGGATCTTGTGGTCGGCTATATGGGCGCTCCCTTTGGTTGGCAATGGTTGGTGGTTCGCAATCAAACGGGGCAGGAAATGCTAGACCTAGTGCAGGACCAGTTAAACGTCGGCCAGGTGGACTCCAGCGGCGATCGCCATCAGGCAGTCCAACAGGGCATTACGGCCTATGATAAGGCGGTAACATTGCCCATGTGGGTGGCCAAAATAATGGGTTTGGTAATTGATAAAATTGGCCCCACCGGGTTAGAGTATGCTCGCTTTTCCATTGATTCCCACTTCACCCGCAACTATCTTTACGTTAAACGGAATCATCCGGAAAAGTTGGCCGACCATGTGCCCCCCTTCGCCCAAAAAATTGTTGAGCAGTATGAACTTCCCCAGCAATAAACCCCAATAAAATTCAAGAAAGACTATGAAAAAATCCGTATTTGTGGTCGGTGCGTTAGCATTTTTTTTGGGTTTACCCGCCGGTAATGCCTGGGCAGAAGCCTTAGATGAAAAGGTACAAAATATCCTGGATGAACATTATCAAACCTATAAACAGGATGAATTTTTCAGTGCTATTCAGTTGTCTACTAAGGTAGGGGATGGAGAAACTAAAACCTACGTGGTGGGCAATAAAAGCCATAGTCCCAACAGCCCCGCCATTGATGCCAACAGTCTTTTCCAAATTGGCAGTATAACCAAATCTTTTACCGCTGTTCTCCTCCTCCAAGCAGAAGCGGAAGGAAAAGTTTCCTTGTCCAACAATTTTGCTACCTATCTACCAGAATATGACCGCTGGAGTGGCGTAACAATTACCCAGTTATTGAATATGACTTCTGGGTTACCCAACTACAGTGATAGCCCGACTCTTAACTATGGTTTTGTGCAGAGTCCAGAGCGCATTTGGCAAGATGAGGAATTAGTAGATTTGGTATATCCTCGGGCTAATTTACCCTCTCCTCCCTTAAATACTGGTTACGCCTACACTAACACCGCTTATACTTTGGGTGGCCTCATTTTAGAAAAGGTTTATGGTCAAAGTTATGCCGATCTAATTGATGAAAAACTTTTGCAATCGTTGGAGCTAGATAATACTTTTTATCCCATTCCCAGCTATCCCCCAGGAATTTTAGCCCGCATGGTGGAAGGTAATAATTTTAACCCCTACACTAACCCTGAGTTAACAGGCAGACCATTCGATAGTAGGAATCTTTCCTGGGCTGGAGCCGCCGGGGGTCTGGTGGCCAATACACAGGATATTATCGATTGGGTGAGGGCTTTATTTATCGAAGATCAATTACTTAACCCACAGCAAAAAGAAAAGTTAACCCAATTAGTTTCCCTTGCCAGCGGTGAACCGATTATGGGCACAACAGCGGCAGAACCCACGGGATTTGGTTTAGGAGTTGTCCAGGGTTACCACGAAGATTGGGGTCAGTATTGGTTTTACCAGGGGGAAACCCTTGGCCATCGCTCTTTTTATCTCTATTTTCCTTGTAATGAAGTAATCGTTTCTGCTTTATTTAATAGCGCCGTCGATGATCACAATAATAATGTTAAACCCCTTTTGGTCGGTGTTTATCAAGCTCTCTTAGATGACCAGCCAAATTTAGTTTGCAAAAGTCAATAATGATGGTGGAAGAGCTAAATCTTTTTCCCCTCAATGCTTTGGTTATTCTAGGAGGATCTGCCTGGTTAGATTTTCTCTTGGGAGATCCCAAGTCTTGGTTACATCCAGTGCAATTGATTGGCTGGGCAATTAATTTTGCTAGTCAGCTAATTATCAAAAAAGTTACAGGCAAAACTGCTAAGCGTTTATGGGGGATTTTTTTAGGATTAAAAATAATTATTGGCAGTGGCTTTCTAGCTTGGTTAATAGTTCACTTAGCTGAAAAATTCTCCCCTGTTTTAGCAATATTTATACAAATAGTGGGCGTTGCTAGTTGTTTTGCCGGTCATAGTTTAGCCCAGGCTGCTCGATCAGTGATCGAACCTTTAAAAATGAGGGATTTGTCCACTGCTCAACAGAAATTAGCCCTCTTCGTGGGCAGGGATACAGATAATTTATCGGAGACGGAGATTTTACGGGCCACCGTGGAAAGTGTGGCGGAAAATACGGTGGATGGGGTCACAGCGCCCCTTTTTTATGCCCTACTAGGACTAGCCATGCCTTTTATTGGCCCCTGGCCTTTGGCGATCGCCTATAAAGCAGCCAGTACTTTGGATTCCATGGTGGGCTATAAACGGGAACCCTATACGGATTTAGGTTGGTTTAGTGCTCGGCTAGAAGATTACTTAACTTGGTTACCCTGTCGCCTCACCGTATTAATGCTGGCATTACTGTCGAAAAAACCGAGGCACATCTTGGCCATGGCCCGTCGAGACGGCCCCCTTGATCCCAGTCCCAATTCTGGTTGGAGCGAAGCTATTTATGCGGCCATTTTAGGAGTGCAACTGGGGGGCGATAACTATTACCAAGGGGTGTTGAAAAGCAAACCTTTATTAGGAGATGCAGTTCAGCCTTTAACCATAGGCAAAATCAGCCAAGGTTTATGGTATTCTCGCACGGTTTTCCTCTGGCAGTTGCTATTGGGATTGATGATAATTTTAGCTATCCAAGCGGGTGCTATGCCTTAGGTAAGCCTCAATAAAATCGGACAATTCCCCGTCCATCACGCCACTCACATCGGTGGTTTCTAGGTTGGTGCGTAAATCCTTGACCAATTGGTAAGGGTGAAAAACATAGTTGCGGATTTGGGTACCCCAGGCCGCTTCCACCATATCTCCCCGAATTTCGGCGATCGCCTGGGCGCGTTGCTCTTCCAGCACAATCAATAGCTTAGCTTTGAGGATGGCCAGGGCTTTTTCTTTGTTTTGCAACTGGGAACGTTCCTGGGTACAGCGCACAGCTAAGCCCGTGGGTAGGTGAACAATCCGCACAGCAGTTTCTACTTTGTTCACATTTTGCCCTCCCTTACCCCCAGCCCTAGAGGTGGAAATATCTAGGTCTTTATCGGGAATATCCAAATTAATCGCCTCTTCCCCTAGCAATGGCATCACTTCCACCCCAGCAAAACTAGTTTGACGTTTACCGTTAGCGTTAAAAGGAGAAATTCGTACCAGTCGATGGGTACCCTTTTCGGATTTTAGGTAACCGTAGGCGTAGCGTCCTTCGATTTCCAACGTGACGGATTTTAAGCCCGCCTCATCCCCTTCGGAAATTTCTGCTAAATGGACTTTGTAACCCTGTTTTTCACTCCAGCGGGTGTACATCCGCAGTAACATTTCAGCCCAGTCCTGGGCATCGGTGCCGCCGGCCCCGGCATTGATGGTTAACGTGGCTCCTTTCGCATCGTAGGGCCCAGACAATAATTGTTGCAGTTCCCAGCGGTCTAATTCTTTTTGCAGTTGCTCCAGGGTGGTTTCTGCTTCCGTTAACAGAGCCCCATCGTCCTCTAGTTCCAAAAGCTCCACAATGGCCTGGCTATCCTGCCATTGCTGTTGCCATGTATGCCATTGCTGCAATTGGGATTTGGTGTCGTTCAAGGTCTGGAGAACCTGTTGGGCTTGGTCAGTATCGTCCCAAAAATCTGGCTGGGCGGCGCACTGCTCCAAATCGTGAACTTTTGCTTTTAAACCCGGCAGGTCAAAGATAGTCCTGGGTTTGCCCCAGGCGGGAGGAGATTAACTCTAGGTTTCTTTTGAGGTCTGTTAATTCAGTGATCATTGGCAAAAAATGTTCTTTGGCGCCAACCCAAGTATATGGCCATTGGGTTTGCCCTGCACCGGGGGCGATTCATCAACAAAGCTTATCATCTGTGTCAAGATTTGTTAATTTTGCTTGGCTAATCAAATTATTATCCCTATGATTTTGTAAATATAGATACAGAAAATATTCCTTTTGCTCCTAATTTACCTTGGAATGCGGTTGGTGGGGTCTAAAGTCTGTCCCTAAAGTTTCCCGTCTTTTTGGGAACTGGATGGAGGAGTTAGATAGCAGCCCACCGGAAAATCCCTAGGAAGGATTGGGCCGGGAAGGTTTTCTAGACGGATTTTGCTGGTTAGTAAAACGGAGAGGACTTATGTCGCCACAAACGAACCTGTTTAATGCAACGGCTTCGATGCCAGTCAATGATATGGCTGTGGGTTGGCATGCTTTTTGTCATATTACGTATAACCGAGACACCTGGGTAAAACTGCTGGAGACTCCTGGGGATTATGCCTTTGATGAAGCGAAGTTGCTTTGTCAGAATTCTGCTACCACTTGGGTTGCCTGGGTTCCAGACCATGGGGAAGTCGTTTTAGACCGCAGTAATTTTTATTGTTAATTACTCAGCCAACTGGTCTGCCAGGGGAGGGGCGATCGCCGGAGGAGTATCCACTGGCCCCCGGAAGATAAACACGGTGGTGTTAGTTTGGGTGGCAATTTGAGTCGGTAGATTGCCGTGGATGACATTTTTCAGCAGCCCTTCCCGACTAGCTCCCAGCACGATCGCCGCACATTGGCGCATTTCCGCCAGGTCACTGAGGGCATCGGCGATGGAAGTGGAGCAAACTGGAATGGGAATAATCGGGCGTTGTAACTGTTCCGCCCACCTTTCCGCCAAAGTTTTCAGGTCATAAAAGGGATCGTAGCGCTGGGACTGTTGAGGCAGATAGACCTTGGAGATTAACAGTTGGGGATTATTTTCTTCTGGGTAGAGGGAAAACAGCGCCGGCAATAGGCTCAGCATCTGCTCAATGTTGGGACCCCCCGCCACCGGCATCAACCAGTGGGCCATGGGAGAGAGATAACGGGGATAGGCATGGACATTGGTGCCCTGTTTGACCATTAACAAAGAACAGGGGGCCTGGTCAATGAGGCGATCGGTGATGGCACCGAAAATTTGTCCCCCAATGGGCATTTCCCCTTGCCACTCCAGAATTAGTAAGTCGCTGTGGCGGGTTCTGATGGTGTCAAGGATGGTGTCGGTAACGCTGAAGGCTAGTTTGATTTCCGTGTGGAGCAACACCCCTTGGTGCCGAGCAATGCGCTCTAATTTTTGCATCAGTTGCCGTTGCCTCTGCCATTGCACCCTTTGTACAGAAGGAGATTGGGCCTTGGATACCTTCACCACCTGCAAACAGTCAATTTCGTAGTTTTGCTTTTTGGCGATCGCCGCCGCAATTTGGAATAGCACCAAGGCGCTGTTGGGGTCTCGGATCGGTAACAAAATACGCCCTTCCCCCACCAATGGCGATCGGGTTTGGTACACGCTGTAGGCAGGATGGGGAGGATGGATAATTTGCCCCCCTAGTTGACTCACCTCTTCACGAATAATGTCTGTGCGGGTGATAATACCCACCAATTTGTTATCCCCTTCCACCACCGGCAAGCGGGAAAGTTGATAGCGGTTGAGTAAATAAAGCACATCACTGAGGGGCGCTTCCGGGTCCACGGTGATCGGATTGGGGGTCATGATTTGCTTGAGGGCAATGTGCACCGACTCCTGGGCCGCATTGGCCAAATCCGTTTGGGTAAATACCCCCACCAATTTTCCCCCCTGCACCACAGGAAAACCCCGGTGATGGGAATTGGACATAATTGGCAGCACCTGGGCTAAGGTTAAACTCTGCTCCAAGCTTTCCACATCGGTTTTCATTACCTGATGGGCCCGAATATCGGCCAAAAAGTCGTGGTCTGGCTTTTCCTCCGCTAAAAAGATCCCCTTGGTTTCCAGTAAATGGTCATAAAGAGAACGGGGAAATAGACTTTCCGCCACTAGATAGGAGGTGGCACAGGCCACCATGAGGGGCAACACTACATTAAAGTTGCCGGTTAGTTCAAACACAATGATGATCGCCGTCACCGGCACCCGCACCACACTGGTAAAAAACGCCCCCATCCCCGCCAACGCAAAGGTGGTTTGGGTGATCTGGTCTTGCCAATGATTGCCAAATTCCCCCACTAGATAGCCCAAGGCCGAACCCATTACCAGGGCCGGCGCAAACAGTCCCCCCGGCGCATCGGTGCTGTAGGCCAAAATGGTCAAAATAAAATGGGCCACTAGAGTCAAAATTACTTGATGCCAACTCAGCTCCCCGGAGGTGACAAATTCCCTCAGTCCCGCATTGTCCCGAAAAAAGCTCGGCAAGAGGGCGATCGCCACTCCAGAAATTAACCCCACTACCCCAATGCGAATAGCTAGGGATAGGTTTTGTTTTCTTTGCCAGCTTTGTAAGGAGAGAATACTGCGGTTGAGCAACACCCCCAAAATTCCCGCCAAAATCCCCAACAATAGATAGAAGGGAATTTCCGCCATGGTGAAATCCACCTTTGGACTATTACCCAAGCTGTGGGCCAGATTAAGGTCACTGGATTGAAACACCAAAGAAGTGACAGCCCCCACAAAGGAAGCCACGATCGCCGTTTCTAAGGTCAAGCTGGACACATCCCGCATCAACTCTTCCACCACAAATAAAACCCCCGCAATGGGAGTGGTGAAACCCGCGGCTAGTCCTGCCGCCGCCCCGGCCGCAATCATTTGCCGACGATGTTCCGGGGAAGTGGGAAACCAACGACTCAATTGGGCCGCCAAGGCCGCACCAATATGCACCGTGGGGGCTCTCCTTCCTAAGGTCATGCCTCCCCCCAACACCAGCACCGTACCCACCAGTTTCACCACGGCCACTTGCCAGTTCAGGGGAATGGGATAGCGGGCCAGGGCCGCCTTGACCTGGGGAATACCGCCGCCCCCCGCCGGCCGGGAAAATTGTTCGATCAATATTCCCGCTAAACTACCAAATACCAAACCAAAGCAGGGCAACACCCAAATGGCCCCGTAGGTATCGGCTAAGCTTAAACGGGTAGACCCCAGCCAATTAACTCCACTTTTGATCACCAAGGCCGCTAGAGCAGAGACAAATCCAATCACACAGGCTTCGGCGATCGCATAACGGCTATCGATGGCAGTGCGGCCATAGTGTCGGGACCGTAACCATTGAAGCCACCGTTGCCAAAGGGGAAACCAAGCCATGGGGAGAGAATTGCTAAAACAGTTTTAGGGCAAATTTGGGGATCGCGTCGCCATCCGGCAATCAGTTTGTTACAATAACAGCGGTCACCACAGCCTTTGAAGAGAGCGTCTTTGAGCCAAGTTGTTAATATCCCTACCCTAGATACCTTAGCGCAGGAACTGGCCGCTATTCAGCAAACTGGTTCTAAACGCATTGCCCTATTGGGATCTCGCCATGTGCCGATAACCCACCAACAGTTGATCGAAATGATGAGCTATGCCTTGGTTTTGGGCGGCAATCACCTGGTCACATCCGGTGCTACGGGCACCAACTCCGCTGTTATTAAGGGAGCCATGCGGGCCGATCCTAATTTGCTCACGGTAATTTTGCCCCAAAGTTTAGACCGCCAGCCGAGGGAGTCCCGTAATCAGTTGGGGCAAGTGATTCATCTGGTGGAAAATACCGAAAATGATAGTCTTTCCCTGGGGGAAGCGAGTACCATTTGTAACCGAGAAATTGTCAGCCGTTGTCAGCAGTTGATTTGCTTTGCTTTTCACGAGAGTCACACCCTGTTGCAGACCTGTGCAGAAGCAGAGGAGCAAAGGAAACTGGTCACTCTGTTCTATTTTGATTAGAATTTGATCGGTGAATTTTAATGCTAATTTACCTCGATATGTGTACTTTACAGCGTCCTCTAGATGCCAGAACACATATCAGGGTAGCAGTTGAAGCTGAAGCAATTTTGAATGTCCTCGTACTTTGGGAATCAGGGCAAGTTAAATTGGTTTCTTCGCCAGCTTTGGTGTTTGAAGCAAATAAAATCAGATCACCAATTAGAAAGGCTTACATTGCAGAAATTTTGTTGAAGACAGATGTGTTTGTGCCAGGGAGCGCCGACATTGCACAGTACGCACAGGAGCTTGAGGGTATGGGGATCAAAACTTTGGATGCACTACATTTAGCCTTCTCAATTAAAGCAGAGTCAAAATACTTTTGCACCTGTGACGATAGATTTTTGAAACGAGCCAAAAGTTTGGATACCAGACCAACCAAAGTTGTTTCTCCTTTAGAATTAATTGCGGAGTTCTCTTAATGATTACTGAAACGAAAAATCTCAGCGAAATCACCCAACAAGCCATAGAAATTCTCTTTAAAGAGGTTGGTATCTCCAATACGATCCGTTTTTTGAATCAGTTTTCGATGGGATACGGAAACTATACGGAGGAGCGGAGGGACTTGTTTGAAGATTTAACTATGGAACAGTTTTTGTCGGAGATGGAAAATCTGGATCTTGACAAATAAAAATATATGAAATCATTGAATTTTGCTGATTGGTTGGAAAGGCGTTGGGTGACCCCTTCCTATGCTGGCTGGTTACTTTTGGTGCTGGCCATCTGCCTATTTGGTGCCGCCACTAACTCCATGGCTGGTTGGCTTTATGTCATCAGTGGCATTAGTTTTGCTCTGTTGATCATTGCGGCCATTCTCCCCAGGCGATCGATCCGGCAGTTGGAATTAGAGCGTTTTCCGATCCAGCCAGTAAGTGCGGGGGAAGATTTGACCATTACCCTCCGGCTCCACAATAACCACAAGCAACCCAAAAGTTTACTCCAGGTGTGGGATCTATTGCCCTCGGAACTAGGACGGCCTCAAGGTAAGGCGATCGAACTTGTGCCCCCCAAGGATTTTTACCAATGGAGCTATTTCCAGCCTACTCAAAAACGAGGGGTGTACCACTGGCAAGATTTGCAGTTACGCACCGGCACTCCTTTAGGTTTATTTTGGTGTCGCCGTAGTCGGTCTGTTCCTGCCAAGGCTATTGTGTATCCCCAGGTACTCAAGCTTCAGCAATGTCCTTTGGTGGATGCCATTGGGGCGGAGGATCAGGATCGGATATATAGCGATCGCCATTATCAAGCTGCGACGGAGGGAATGACTAAAACTTTGCGGGCCTACCGTTTTGGTGATCCCACCAGACTGATCCATTGGCGCAGTAGTGCCCGATTTGACCAATTTATGGTGCGGGAATTAGAAGTAGTGACGGGGGGGCAGGAGTTGGTCATCTGTCTTGATAGTGGTGCTTTATGGCAAGCAGAAATTTTTGAGCAGGCCGTCATTGCAGCGGCTTCCCTCTACTTCTACGCTGTGCGAGCCCAGTTGAATGTACGACTCTGGACAGCGGGGGCTGGCTTAATCTCAGGTGGGCGATCGGTATTAGAAGCCCTGGCAGCGGTGCAAATGAACGAAGCAGTCCAGCATGAACTACCCCAAAAGATTCCCCTGTTATTGCTTACTAGTAGGGCAGAAAGTATGACAGCTTTAGCCAGCCATAGCCGTTGGCTTTATTTTGCTTCCCCGGATGAATTATCATTATCCGCCCCCCGCTCTGCCCTTTGTGCTGGCTTGATGGTTGAGCATGGTAAAGATTTGTCTCAACAATTGCAGCGACCTCCGAATTTTTCCCAAGGATCTTTAGCTAAGGCTTAAAATAATACGTGTTTATGCTGAATGTGTGCTGGGTCACTCCATAAGGAATGGTGTTAGAGTAATCCTATCGGCCACGATATGCCCCCCCCAGGGTTTTATTTCTCGTCAGGTTCAGCTATGTTCAACGCTATTTCACCACCATTTCGACCCCGCAGTGCCTTGCTGTGGAATTTGATTCGTCAGTCTCCATCTGCCCATCACAAAAGTGACAGTGATGGCGATCTGGGTTTCACCATGTTTGAAGTGCTGATTGCTTTAATGATTTCCTTTCTATTCCTGACAGGAACTCTGAATACCATGGTGATGGCAACAGTAATGCGGGTTAAAGCAGAAAGACAGGCTGAGGCAGGCTATTGGATCAAAGAGGATTTGGAACGGGTTCGATCTGATGCGGCTGCCTTTTCTGATGTAAGCAATTGCCCCAATGTTGGTGAGAATTATTCTAATACAGGAACAATGGCGGCTAATGATGGTATTCCCCCGATGGTAACAAGTACAAGGACAATTTTGGGGAGGAATGCAACGATGACTCGTGATGTTGCTTTCAGTGGAAATGTCGTTTCTCTTAACTATAGAGTCAGAAACACTGAAATTACAGATGCCGACAAAAATGTTCTTGCCAGTCTTTACACCGAAGTTCTTCCGGCCGCCGCTCTTACCTGTGGTCCGTAGGCGAGGCAAATTGATGGTAACGGATTTAAAAATAATCTATGTTGAGGATGGTTCATGATGACAAGAAGTTATGGTGCTAGGCTTCCTTCAAAAATCCTTTGTAGCTCTCCCGCCAGGGCATCTCACCAAGGATGGACACTGATAGAAGTGGCAGTGGTTGCTGTCATCGTCAGTATTTTAGCATCCTTGGCTTTGCCAAGCTTTGGCAAGATGCAGGCCAGAAATCAGCTCCGGGGGGCTATGGCCCAGGTACAGGGGGCATTTCAGGAAGCCCAAAGAAATGCAATTAAAAAAGGCTCCAGTTGTGTGGTGGATGTTAACACTACCAATAGAACAATCAGGCAAAACAGCGCAAGTTCAAATAATGGTTGCATTCCCAATCCGGTTAGCATACCAACCAATCAGAGCATCACAATGTCATCTCCCTCTGGCACCACAAGTGTTACATTCTCCTACAAAGGCAATCCCAGTGCGTCAACCGACCAAACTATAGTTCTATCCCATGAAATAACGAGCTTGGAACCTCGTTGTCTTGTGATAGCTTCCGGGATAGGCATTATGCGCTCCGGTTATTATCAAGGAATGACTTGTACCCCTGCCCCATGAAGATTAGAATTCTGGCTTCGTGAAGAATTGCTGAGATATCTCCCGGACCGCTGTTTTTATTTGAGATAATAAATATACTAAAAGCTAATGATCTCGTCGGAGATGTTAGCCTATGGTCAGTCGCACTATTTTTTACCTATTTTTCAAGCTGTTTGATCGACATCGAAAAAAATCACTTGGTTGGACTTTGATTGAAGTGGGAACAGTAGCAGTGATAGTGGGAATTTTAGCGAGTTTGGCAATACCGTCATTTATGAGAATGAAGGCCAGAATGGACACTAGAAATGGGATTGACACCCTCAAGCAAACTTTACAGCAAGCCCAGCGTAATGCCATTAAAATGGGCAAGGAATGTCGAGTGCAATTATCGCCCAGCAGTAGTCCCCCTAAGATCCTTCTTGATAATGATCCAAGGTACAGCGGCTGTTTGCCCTATCGAGAAGTGCCACTGGAAAATGTAGCATTCCATCATAACTTCCCCGGTCCTAATATTCGCTTTTCCTATAAGGGCAATTCGACTAATTTAGGTACGATGGTAATAGAGTCAAAAAATGTGACGGGGATTCGCTATTGCTTAGTAATGTCAAATATGATTGGCATGATGCGTACTGGTAATTACTCGGAGGCACCTCCCACCATTGGGTCTTCCCATTGCCAGAGAGATGTTTAGGAGAACTCGCTATGAAAATTTGGTTGTATTTGTTAATCCGCATTGAACAAAAATCAAAAGGTTTCACCTTACTGGAGCTCTTGATTGCTTCAGTTATGACTTTTTTTGTAGTTAGTGGTGTCGGGTTTGCCATTGTCATTATGACCAAGGACAATATCACTTCCCAGGTTTCTGGAGACTTGGTTTTCAATACCACTAGGGCCGCGGATTTTATTACCGACGAAATTAGGCAAGCGACTTTTATTTCAACAAATTCTGCCGATATACCAACTAGTACAGTTAGTTGTGCAATGGCAAGCGGAGAGCAATTTGTGATAGGTTTAGCGATTGCTTCTTCCCAAGTAAATGTGGTCTACTATACCAAAACTCCTCCCGGTAGTCCATGGTTGGGGCCTAGTTCGATTTACCGTTGTGGTCCCCCATTGAATGCCAGTGGACAGCTAGACCTCACTCCTGCAAACAGGACAAAATCAATTCTTGTAGATTCCATCACCACCAATGCAACCGCGAGAAACGAAACGTGTGCTTCTGGAACTACTAAGTTTCCCGCCAGTCCAAGTGCAGGGTTTTTTCTCTGTGTCAATAATAGCAACCCAAACCTTGTTGAGCTAAGGCTAACTAGTCGTTCTGATAAGTTAGCAAGTGATGGTCTTGGTGCCGGCAGAAATTCAGCAAGCTCAGGTAATTATCGAGTTGTTGCTACTGCCTTTACTCGGGCGGCTTCTGGAGTTGCAACTTTAAACGGAAGTGGAACATGCACGGGCGTTACAGTGGCAGTTGATGGCAGACCAGCAATTAACTTCTCTAGTGGCATGAGCTTGGTAGCGAACTCTAGCAGCGCATTCGTTTTTAGTCCTGGTGTATGGGTGAAGACAGGCAATACTTATACTGGTACCGGTGGTTCACTGGCTTGCACCATTACTGCATCGTTCTAGGGATTGAGTTAATCACTATAATCATTATTAGGAATGAGATTGAAGTAGTTAAAAAATCAAATTTAACTCTGGTGTTGTTTACTCATATTTTGGCTGAAGGGCGATCGCCTGCTGCATTTGCAAATATCAGAAATAGAAATAAAAAACTGGGGAAGCAAGAGGTAATTCCCGCTTCCCCAGTAATAGGCGATGGCAATGTCAAGACTAGAACTGTTTCTTAACCTGCTCAAATGTGTTGGACAATTCGTTCCAACTTTTTTCTAAGCCTGCTTGTAATTCTTCCCAAGCTGCTTCACCAGATTGTTGAAGATCGTGCCATTTCCCCATTAAAGCGTCCCGTTGGGCCTGAAGATCTTTGAGGGCTTTTTGATAGTTAACATTGGCATCTGCGGCTTTTTCTCTAGCTTCAGCAGACATTTGATCAATCTGGGCATTGAGCTTGTCAATTTTTGCTCTTACCTTCTCTTTATAGGCTTCTTTTTCTTGGGCAGTCATGGTGGTGGGGTTGGACATAAATGTTATCCTCTCTGATTTTGTTTACTGTAGGTTTTCTACGAAAGCTGTACCGGCTGGCGATCGGAAAGAAAATGTAGAACATCTCCCGGCATCACACCAGTGGGGCCAGTTAGTGTTGTTTTTTAGAATGCTTATTTGACTGAATCAGCCTAGTCCTGGGTCAGGACTAGAATCTACCAGTGATGGATAGGGCGACCACAATTAGGGCTAAAGCCAGGTTGGCGGCCAATCCGAAACCAATTAACTTGCGTCTAAACTGTTTTCTAGAGCCTGGATCAATTTCTGATACGGGGGGAGAAACCGGGTAAGCGTTAATCAAACCCGAATCGGTGACCCGGTAAGCAGGCTCAACGTTGGGGGAAGAGGGCGCATTCGCTTTGCCCTTGTTTTCTTTCATTTCTGACTCTGGAGTCAGAGGCTTTTCCCTCTCTGTCAATCCCTTAGCGGCAACTTCAGAGGGAATTAGCTCGCTTCCATCGCTGATATGTTGACCGCGGTTATTTTTAGCAGTGGTTTCTTTTTCCAGTGCTGTATTTTGGCTATCCATTGATAACCCTCCATCTAACGACAGCAAGTACTTGCCTTGCTATAAGTCCATTATAACTCCCCGTCGTGCTTTTGTCAACTCAAAGTAATTTAACTTTAAATATATTGTCGTAACTTTATAATTATTTTGTTATTACAAATGAAATCGTCAAAGCCCTATAAATTGCCATGTCAGTCCACTGAAAGTTGCTATGCTGGGAAAAGAGAAGGACTCTGTGCGGGCAATGATTAGAACAAAACCGAAATCCGATAAAGTGCTGACGATTCGCTTACCAGAAAAAGATTTGATTCATTTAGAGCGCTACTGTACGGCGGAGGGGCGGACAAAAACCGAGGTGTTGCGTCAGCTCATCCAAAATTTACCAGCGGTTCCTGACTAGGATCCTATTTTTGTTAGAATGGTGGGTCGCTCAAAATAGATAATTTAACAGTTAGCATTAAGCACTATGTACAATCCTTCCCTCCGTCGAGAAGCCCGTTATGAGCCAGCGGCGGTTTTACCTGTTACCCGTGAGCAGTCCCTGATTGACTGGCTAGAAAGTAATAATCGTTTGATTTATCGGGAAATTGAAGAGGGTACCACCAGCAATATGAGTGATGAAGATGTGGACATTGCTGAATTGATGGATGGGGATGACAATCTCTATAGTGATGATAGCAGTGATGATATGGATGAAGATTAAGCCTGAAAAGCTAAGTTAACTTAGCTGTCCAGCTAGTTTTCACAAACTCCGATCGCCATGGGAGAATCTTCTTTTTGGATATTTAGGGGGGGATTCCCAGGGGCCACCTAGGAGTGAGTGGGAAGGATGTTATTGGGGAGTCCTTATCTCATCCCAGGGATTGGGGCAGATTTTTGTGAAGAGGAGGATGTAACCTTTCCCTCGCTTTGGACAGTTTAATTGTCGAACCAATCTCATGAGGAAAGAATTCCACCATGGTAAATGCACAAATTGGCATCATCGGCGGCAGTGGGTTGTATCAAATGGACGCCCTCAAAAATGTTGAGGAGGTAACCCTTGATACGCCGTTTGGGGCGCCTTCAGGCAGTTTTATTGTGGGGGAATTGGCCGGGACACCAGTGGCTTTTTTGGCCCGCCACGGCCGGGGGCACCACCTTTTACCTAGCGAAATTCCTTTTCGAGCCAATATCCATGGCATGAAACAGTTGGGGGTTAAATATTTAATTTCTGCGTCGGCGGTGGGTTCTTTGCAGGCAGAAGCAAAACCTTTGGATATGGTTGTTCCGGATCAGTTCATTGACCGCACTCGCCAGCGGATCTCCACTTTTTTCGGCGAGGGAATTGTCGCCCACATTGGTTTTGGTAATCCCATTTGCCCCCAGTTAGCCCAGTGTCTCTCCACGGCGATCGCCAGTTTGGAACTGGAGGGGGTAACGCTCCATAACCGGGGAACCTACGTGTGTATGGAGGGCCCAGCCTTTTCCACCATTGCGGAATCGAATTTATATCGCAGTTGGGGGGGGACTGTCATCGGCATGACTAATCTGCCAGAGGCCAAGTTGGCCAGAGAAGCGGAAATTGCCTACGCCACTTTGGCCCTGGTAACCGACTATGACTGTTGGCATCCAGACCATGACCATGTGACGGTGGAGATGGTTATTGGTAACCTACAAAAAAATGCGGTTAATGCCCAACGGGTAATTCTGGAGACAGTTCAACAATTAGCGGCCAATCCCTTTGATTCCATTGCCCACAGCGCCCTACGGTATGCGGTGCTGACCCCCCCGGATAAGTTTCCCGCCGCCACCTACGAAAAGTTATCTTTGCTTTTGGACAAATATTATTCCCCTTCCCGGTAAAAGCATGGCGGAAGTTCCAAAATTGGGCAAATTTTCCCCACAGCCCGAGGATTATGCATCTTAGGCGCAGACCCTCCCATGCCGACCTTTTTCCCCAACCAGTACAATAGGGACATTACCCTTTAGCCCGTTCGACTTTTGCCCATGCATCCGGTTGTTAGTTCCGCTGAATATCGTCAACGTCGCGATCGCCTGATGGCCAAGCTAGGCCAGGGAACGGCCATTTTTGCCAGTGCCCCCCAGGCGGTGATGCACAACGATGTGGAATATGTGTTCCGTCAGGATAGTGATTTTTACTACCTAACGGGTTTCAACGAACCGGAGGCGATCGCCGTTTTCGCGCCCCACCACGAAGAACATCAATTTATTTTGTTTGTGCAGCCCAAGGATCCGGCTAAGGAAACCTGGACTGGCATTCGCTACGGTGTGGAGGGGGCCCAATCAACTTTTGGGGCGGGTATTGCCTATCCCATTGGGGAACTGGATGAGCATTTACCAAAATATCTGGAAAATGCGGACAAAATTCATTACCATCTTGGTCGAGATGAAGCGTTAAACAAAACTATTCTCCACCATTGGCAACGTCAATTGGCTGCCTATCCCCGGCGGGGCTATGGTCCCCAGGCCTTGGTTAACTCCCATGGGTTAGTGCATCCCCTGCGGCAAGTGAAAAGCGACACCGAATTAGCTCTGTTGCGGCGGGCCTGTGACCTGTCGGCGATCGCCCATCAGCGGGCTATGGAATTTGCCAGACCTGGCCACTACGAATATCAAGTCCAGGCGGAATTAGAAATTATTTTTCGGCGGGAAGGGGGTTTGGGTCCAGCCTATCCCTCCATTGTGGCGGCGGGTAAAAATGCCTGCATTTTGCACTACATCAACAATGATTGCCCCTTGACGGATGGGGATTTACTGCTCATCGATGCCGGCTGTTCCTACGGCTACTATAACGGTGACATCACCCGTACTTTTCCGGTCAACGGCAAATTCAGCCCGGAGCAACGCACTCTGTATGAAATTGTTTTAAACGCCCAGGAAGCGGCGATCGCCGCAGTGCAAGCAGGCAATCCCTACCACCAATACCATGATGCAGCGGTGTCAGTGATTGTGGATGGCCTAATGGATTTGGGTCTACTGGTGGGGGACAAGGAAGAAATTATCAAAGAAGAAAAATATAAACCCTTCTACATGCATCGCACAGGCCATTGGTTGGGTCTTGATGTGCACGATGCGGGCAATTACAAGCAGGATAAGGAAACCTGGACAGTGTTGGAGCCAGGGCAGGTGCTTACCGTGGAACCAGGTATTTACATTGCCCCGGACATAAAACCCGTGGAAGGACAGCCGGAAGTGCCGGAGCGATGGCGTGGCATTGGCATTCGCATTGAGGATGATGTATTGGTCACCGCCCAGGGCCCAGATGTGTTGACTAGCGCAGTGCCCAAGGCGATCGCCGACTTGGAACATTGATTATTGGTTAGACTCCCTAACTCCAGTCAAAACCCAAGCATAGAGGGAATTTCGCCCACTGACCCAGGGGTCTGACTAAACTGCCCTTCTGTTATCGATGCTCAGAGCAACAAGAAAAATCTCCCCAGGTTTGCCTTAACTGCAGTGGGGAGACGGAGGAGTTTAGCTTGGCACCTTGCTAACGGTTTGGCCATGGAACAATGATTGGGCTATTAGTTATTGCCCATGCTGGAGTTTTCAATCACTTTATCGATCAAGCCATAGTCCCGGGCTTCCGCCGCTGAGAGAAAATAATCTCGGTCAGTATCCTTGGCAATCTTTTCCACGGTTTGGCCGGTACGTTGAGCCATAATTTCGTTCAATTGTTGACGGATACGGAGAATTTCCCGCGCTTCAATGTCAATATCCGTTGCTTGGCGGCGACCGGTACCGCCCATGGGCTGGTGGATCATAATCCGGGCATGGGGCAGGGCTAATCGTTTTCCCGGTGCCCCAGAGGCTAACAAAAAGGCTCCCATGGATGCGGCCAGACCCACACAGATGGTAATCACTTCCGATTTGATATATTGCATGGTGTCGTAAATGGCCATGCCCGCAGTGACAGAACCACCGGGAGAGTTGATATACAGATAAATCGGCTTACTCGGATCATCAGAATCTAGATATAGCAAAAAGGCCACAATCCGATTGGCGATCGAGTCATTTACCTCTTGGCCAAGGAAAATAATCCGCTCTTGGCTCAGCCTAGTATAAATATCAATCCACCGTTCATACTGACTGCCGGGAAGACGAAACGGGACACTGGGAACACCGATAGGCATGGGTTTTTTCGCTTAAATTTGGGAATAGATTTGAATAGTCAACAAAAGTCGGGACTTAGCTGATGGGGGACTATGGCCCCGATTTGCTCAGTAGGGGTTAGAGTATTTAGGCAAGATTTAAATGGCCTAAATCACTGCCATTGGTTTGGGCAATTCCGCTGGGCTTTCTAGCACCCGGTCAATCAGTCCATACTCCTTAGCCTTGGCCGGAGTGAGATAAAAAGTCCGGTCCATGTCTTTAGCTAACCTTTCCTGGGTCTGGCCAGTGTTAAAGGAAAGAATCTCCAGCATTGTCTGTTTGTTGGAAATTACTTCCTTGGCGCGAATTTGGATATCCGTAGCCTGGCCCTGGGCCCCGGTGCGGTTTTGGTTAAGAACAATGGTGGCGTGGGGCAAACTGGCCCGATAACCCTTAGTACCAGCAGAAAGGATCATGGCGGCAGTGCCCATGGCTTGGCCAATACAAATGGTATGCACCGGAGGCTTGATGTAGTTGAGGGTGTCACAAATGGCGAAGGCTTCGGTTTCAAAACCCACCGCATCGCCGGTGTACCAGGAAGTACCGGTGGAGTTGATATAAAAATAGATTGGTTTATCGGGATCGTCGAATTGGAGATACAGCAGTTGGGCAATAATCAACTGGGTCACATCAATGCCGACCTGTTGCTTCACCTCGTCGGAGGAGAAAAGCGGCATCCCCAAGTAAACGATGCGCTCTTTAAGCAAAAGGGATTCAAGATCCGGCGGCGGCGTTTTGAAAGCCATGTCGCCATAGTAGGAGGATTGAACCGCAGTTATTTCCATGCTGTCAGGTTGGTGTCGATGGATAAAAAGGCGAAACCAGAGGAATGCCTTATTTGCCCGTGGATATTGGTTATGATCATTTTCCTTTAAGTTTAACCTTCTCTGCAAGTTTACCTAGGGCAAAGCTGCCCCTCAGAGCGTGATTACTTCGCCCCTCTCCTGTTTTTGGTGGCTAGGTCCTACGCCTTCCCAGGTAAGAAATTTCCGCAAACTCCTAGTGGCTAAGCCGTCATCAACGTTGGCAGTAACGGCCAGGAAAAACCGTCGATGTCCAGGGTAATGCTGGCGATCGCCAGGCATTTTATGGCTTGACCGAACGTGAGTTGTGACCAGCAATCAGCAGAAAACAGAGCGCTATCATTCTTTGAGTTACGCCCTGCTCTCTTTGCAACCACAGCGGTGGAAATTTAATTAACCCAACTGATCAAAGATAGAGAACATGGGTAGATACATGGAAAGCAAAATGGTACCGACCATACCGGCGATCAACACCATCATGGCTGGCTCGATGATACTGGTCAGCGCTTTAACCGTTTGTTCCACTTCATCCTCATAGAAGTCTGCCACTTTCATCATCATGGCATCCAGTTCTCCCGTTTCTTCCCCGATACTAATCATTTGAATAGCCAAAGAGGGAAAGACCTTACTTTGTTGCAGAGCCAAACTCATCATCCCCCCCTGTTGAATTTCGCTAATGGCCCCGGCGATCGCATCGGAAATTATTTTATTCGGTACAGTGTTACAAACAATTTCCAAAGATTGAATAATGGGAACCCCCGAACGGGTAAGGGTGCCAAACACGCGGCAAAACCTAGCTACGGCGGTTTTTTCATTTAAGGGGCCAAACAAGGGTAGTTTCAACATCACCGCATCAACCTGCCGCCGCCCAGCATGGGTTCCGTAATACTTTTTGAAGAGAAAACCGGCAAGCATAAAACCAATCACGGGAATGATGGCCATGGGGCTTCTCAGGAAAGCACTCAGAGCCAACATAAATTTGGTCAAAGCAGGTAGCTCCCCCCCTAGGTCATCAAAAATTCCCGCAAAGACAGGGATGAGAAAGATTGTCATACCCAAAAAGGCCACCACCGCCAGGAAGCCCACCGCCACCGGGTAAGCCATGGCGGACTTAATCTGGTTTTGCAGACGGGCCATGTCTTCCAGGAGTTTGGAAAGCCGGTTAAGCACTTCATCCAAAACCCCCCCAGTTTCCCCGGCTTCCACCATGCTGACGTAGAGATCGTCAAAACAGTCGGGATACTTGGCCATGGCTTCGGAAAGGTTTGTCCCCTGTTGCACATCGCCACTAATACCAGTTAAAGCCCGTTTTAATTTGGGGTTGGGGCATTGTTCCGACAGCACCCCCAAACAACGAACGATCGCCACGCCGGCATTGATCATGACGGAAAACTGACGGGAGAAAACCGCTTTGTCCTTAACGCTAACGTTGTTGAGTAAATTCTCGAGAAACTCAAGGTTGATTTCCCCCCCAACTGGTTTGATGGTACCGATCGCCGCGTATTGTTGGCGGAGGATGGTACGAGCCTGTTCCGGGCTCATGGCTTCCACCTTGGCTTTGGTGGTTTTACCCTTACGATCTTTAACTTGAGCGACAAACGTAGCCATGGTTAATTGTCTCCGTCACTGGACTGGTTTGTCCTGGGGCCATGGGCCTTGTTAAACCGATTTTTTCGCTGGCTCCCCCGGTCTTCCCTAGTCTAGATCAGCGATTCAGTACTAATTTTCCTCCCACCGTTTCTATGAATAAGTACTCCCCCCATCAGTGTCTAAGGCGGCAACTTTCCCTGCTGGGTCTGTTGAGTTTTTCCCTTATGGGTTGCAGTAACCTCTGGGAGCAAAATGTCAAAGCCCAAACGGAGAACACTGAATCAAACCAGGCGATCGCCGTGGATGTGACCTTGGCTAAACCGGGTGCCCTGGGGGGAGAGTTGGAATATACGGGCACCACTGCCCCGGTGCGGGAGGTTTCCATCAAGTCCCAAATTGAAGGACGCTTGCAAAAGTTATTGGTGGATGTGGGCGATCGAGTAAAAGGGGAGGAAGTGTTAGCGGAAATTGAAGATGATTTACTGCTGGGAGCGGTGGACCAAGCCAAAGCAGAGAAAATGGCCCAACGCTCAGAAGTGTTGACCGCCCAAAGTCAGGTGGGGGATGCCAAAATTCGGGTGGAACAGGCCCGGTTACAGCTACAACAGGCCCAGGCGGACATTACCAGACTAGAAACTTCCCTCAATGCCCGCATTGAACAAGCCCGGCTGGAAGTGGATCAAACCCAGGCCGATGCCGCTCGCTTCCGTTTGTTGGCTGAAGAGGGGGCCGGCGGTGCCCAACAGGCTGAACAGGCAGAAACCAGAGCCCGCCAAGCCAAGGAAATTTTACGCAACGAACAGGCCAGTGCCAGTCAACAACTGAGTCAGGCCAAAACTGCGGCTAAAACCGCTTCCCAAATCCTCAACTCGGCGATCGCCCAGGTGGAAATTGAGCAACAAAGGGTGGGGGCGGCCACGGCCCAGATGAATGCCCAGCGAGCTTCCATTGACCAGGCCCAAACCAGACAACAGTACGCCACCGTCAGGGCACCATTTCCCGGTAGGGTATTGCGGCGATCGAGTGAATCGGGCAATTTAGTGCAACCCGGGACGGAAATTTTACAACTGGGGGATTTTCGTCAGCTAGAAATTAACGTGCAGGTATCGGAATTACAATTAGCCCAAATTGCGTTGCAGCAACAGGTCAATGTCAAACTAGATGCCTTTCCTGGCGAGAGTTTTACTGGGGTGGTAACCCGTATTTCCCCACAGGCCGATGTTAGCTCCCGCTTAGTGCCAGTGGAAGTAACCATGGATAATCCCGGTGAAAAAATTGGGGCCGGACTGTTAGCTCGGGTCAACTTTGGTGCTAGTAATGCCACCAATGTGGTGGTGCCGGAATCCGCCATTGTCGATGAAGATGCCATCTTTGTGGTGACCAAGGAGGGAGAAAAAGACGTACTGGAACGGCGATCGGTCACCCTCGGAGAAATTGCCAACGGCAAAGTGGAAGTTGTGGCAGGACTAGCTCCCCAGGAACGGTTTGTTGTCCGTAGTAGCAGACCTTTACAACCAGACAGTCCCATTCGTCTCAGCGTGCTATCAGAGAAATAGCCAGTTGCTAGGGGTTGGTCAATGGTTGTTTTATTTCGCCCCATTTATATTCCTTTCCTAGCTTAACCGCCTAATCTTTCCCTAGCGCCAGCGACTGTTTCTACCCCCACTCCCCATCTTTCCCAAGCCCATGTCCTCCCCCAATTCTGCTTTTAGCCTGAGTGGCCTGGCCATCCGTCGGCACATTGCTACCCTGATGCTCACCCTAGCCATCATTGTGTTAGGGGTGTTTGCCGTTTTTTCCCTACCGGTGGATCTGTTACCTTCCATCACCTATCCCCGCATTGGGGTGCGACTAGATGCCCCAGGGGTTTCTCCGGAAGTGGCGGTGGATGAAATTACCAGACCATTGGAAGCGGCCCTATCGGCCACGGAAGGAGTCGTTCAGGTTTATTCCCAGACCAGGGAAGGGCAGATCAGTCTCGATTTATTTTTTGAGCCAGGGGGAAATATTGACCAGGCATTGAATGATGCCACGGCAACTTTTAACCGAGCCCGCAATCAACTACCGGATAATTTAGAAACGCCCCGGTTATTTAAGTTCGACCCTTCCCAATTACCGGTGTACGAGTTCGCGGTGACTTCCCCGGAATTGTCGGGGCCATCGTTGCGGGTATTTGCAGAGGAAGAGTTAGCTCGGGAACTAGGAGTAGTGCCAGGGGTGGCATCGGTGAATGTGTCGGGGGCGGCCCAAGAGGAAGTGCGGGTAAATATCGATTTACAACGGCTACAGCGGTCAGGGGTGAGCTTGACCCAGGTGTTGGAGGCTTTACAGAGTCGTAATGTGGATATTTCCGGGGGCAGAATTGTTGGTGCGGAGTCGGAACCCCTCACCCGCACAGTGGGAAGGTTTGCTTCAGCCCAGGAAATTGAGGATTTGGTGGTGGGGACAGTCCCTAGTGGAGAGGGTCAACCCGCCCAGAAGATTTATTTACGGGATGTGGCCAGTGTCATCGATGGTACAGAAGAAGAACGAATTTTTGTCACCCTCAACGGTAGCCCCGCAGTGAAAGTGAGTGTGCAGAAACAACCGGAGGCTAACACCATTGAAGTGGTGGATGGAGTCAAAAAACGCTTAGATGAGTTGCGCACGGAAGGCATTATTCCCCAGCAGGCAGAACTGACCACCACCCTGGATGATTCCGTCTTTATCCGTAACTCGGTTAACAATGTTGTCGTGTCCGGGCTCATTGGCACTACTCTGGCGGCGATCGCCGTTTTGCTGTTCCTGGGCTCTTTGCGACAAACGCTAATTATTGTCTTGGCCATTCCCTTGGCCACCATGGCGGCCATTATTGTCATGAAGGCCTTTGGCCTATCCCTGAACGTTTTTAGTTTAGGTGGCTTGGCCCTAGGGGTGGGCATTGTGGTGGATAACTCCATTGTGATGCTGGAAACCATTGCCGAAGGGGCGGGCATGACCCCGGGCAAAGTTAATGCCGTGCCACTGACTAAAGGAGAAATGCGCCATCAGGCGATCAACCGTAGTCAAACGGTGGAGTCGGCCTTGGTGGCTTCCACTAGCACTAACCTGGTGGCGGTGTTGCCCTTTTTAATGATTGGTGGCTTCATTGCCCTGATTTTTAACGAATTAATTCTGACCATTAGTTTTGCGGTAGCGGCTTCCATCCTGGTGGCGGTGACCTTGGTGCCCATGGCCGCTTCCCGTTTACTGGCTATTCGACAACGGAGTGGTTTAGGTAATTGGTTTTTCTTTCGGGAATTTAATCGACGTTTTGCAGGGGCCACAGCGGCCTACGCCCGTTTCCTCTCCATTTTGATCCGCCATCGACTGGTGGCTGTAGCCTGCATTTTCATCGTTTTTGGGGGCAGCAGTATTTGGATGATCCAACAAATTCCCCAGGAAATTTTGCCCCGCATCAACACTGGCCAAGCCAACATGTTTGCCCAGTTTCCCCCCGGCACTCCTTTGGAAGACAACAAACGTCTGATGGCGATCGTGGATGACATTCTGATTAACCAACCGGAAACGGAATATGCCTTTACCACCGTGGGGGGCTTTCTCTTTGGTAGCAATGTCAATGCCAATGCCCTCCGTAGTTCTAGCACCATTACTCTTAAACCCAATACTGATGTGGAAGCTTTTACGGAGCGGGTTACGGCGGAACTAGAAGCATTGAACTTGGTGGATATTCGCCTGCGGGTAGCGCCGGGGCAGTTGCGAGGCTTAATTTTGAGTAATTCGCCCCTGCGTAATGTAGATGTGGATGTAATTCTGCAGGGCAATGATGCCGACGGGTTAGACCAGGCGGGGCGGGCAGTGTTGACGGAATTGGGGGAAAAAGTGACATTGGCCCGTTTTCGTCCCGATGCGGATCCCCGACAACCGGAAGTACAAATTCTGCCGGATTGGGCCAGGGCAACGGAGCTAGGTTTAACGACCCAAGCCATCGGACAAACTATCCAAACTGCCTTAGATGGGGCGGTGCCCACCCAGTTACAGCGGGAAAATCGCCTGGTGGACGTGCGGGTGAAATTGGACAATGACCTCCTCTCTGGCCCTGGAGACCTGGCCCAAATTCCCCTTTTTATCGATGGCGATCGCCCAATTCGTTTGGGAGATGTGGCCCGTATTGATCAAGGCCGAGCACCGGGGGAAATTCAGCGTATTAACCAACGGCCGGTGTTTTTAATTGCTGGAACTTTAGTGGAAGGGGCCCGCCTCAGTGAAGCATTGGAACAGGTGGATCAAGTTTTATCTGCCATGGAGTTACCCCCTGGGGTTTCCCGACTCCCCAGTACGGCGGCCGCTAGTAATGAACAATTACAGTCTTCCCTGGTGGTTTTGGGGGGCTTGGCCGCTTTTCTCGTTTTTGTGGTCATGGCGGTGCAATACAATTCTCTCCTCGATCCCCTGGTGATTATGTTCACTCTCCCCTTAGCCTTAGCTGGAGGTATTTTGGGCTTATACATTACCCAAACGGCGATCGGGGCCACGGTAATTGTGGGCACAGTTCTCCTAGTGGGTATTGTGGTCAACAACGCCATCATTATGGTGGAATTAGCCAATCAAATCTGGGTCCAGGAGGGCATCAGCCGGGAAGCCGCTATCTTGCGGGCAGCTCCCCAACGATTACGCCCCATTTTAATGACCACCATCACCACCGTGTTGGGAATGTTTCCCCTGGCTCTGGGCATTGGTCAAGGCTCGGAATTACTGCAACCCTTGGGCATTGTGGTTTTTTCTGGTCTTTCCTTAGCAACTTTGTTGACCCTATTTTTAATTCCTTGTTTATACGTGTTGCTACACCAATGGGAAGGAGTCGATTTAGAAAAAGTCAAAACAGATTTGGAATCCCGTTTAACCGAGGAAGATATCCCTACCAAAATTTAATAATCCCTCAGCCTCACACAATCCCATGTACGAAAGATACTTTTGCCTGAAACTTGTTTTATTCTGGTAGTCAGACTTGGTAGTCCTAAGTATTGTCTTCTAGTAAGTCGAAAATTGACCGAATTTTTTATGCAAGTTCAACAAATTCCTATTTACCAATTTCTTGAAAGTGCAGGCAAGAATTTCATTATTCCTGTGTATCAAAGAGACTATTAACATAATGAACACTATTACCCTAAAACTTTCTTCTGTACTTTATCAAACGTTACAAAATTTAGCAGTTCAAACAGGGCGATCGCCTGAGGAAATTGCCACAGAATTATTAGCAAAAGACTTAGAAATTATTGATGATCCTGTGGATGAATTCATTGGAGCTTTTCAAAGTAATATTCCTGATTGGGGAGAAAATCACGATTATTATTTAAGCCAGGAATTACAAGAAAATCATCATGACTAAACTATTTGTAGATACTTCAGGTTGGGCAAATCTGATTGATATTAGTCAGCCCTATCATAATCTTGCCGTTGAAATATATCATGAGCATCGTTCCCAGAAATATAAAATTATCACCACAAACTATATTATTTGTGAATTAGTTGCACTACTCTCTAGTCCTCTCCGTATTCCCAAAGCTAAAGTAATCGCCTTTATTCAGAGTCTTAAAAAATCACCCTTTATTCAAATTATTCATGTCGATCAAATAATTGACTCTTACGCCTGGGAATTATTAACTCAACGTGAAGATAAGAATTGGAGTTTAGTGAATTGTTCTAGCTTCATCATCATGAAACAAAATAAAATTAACGAAGCACTCACAAGTGATCATCATTTTGAACAAGCTGGGCTGATAAAATTGTTATGAAATCACAACTCTATGTTGGAAATAAACATTTATAGCTGATTTATTTAGTTTTGAGACGTTTTGCTGAAGTTGTATGGTAACATGTTGGAAGAATAACACAAGAATCCATAAATAAATCAGTCATGACTTACGATCTTGATTTACGTATTAAGGTTATAGATTTCATCGAGAGTGGTGGTGGAATCACAAAGGCTTCGAAAATATTTAAGGTAGGCAGAGCAACAATTTATCGC